>NZ_JCAFVK010000001.1:0-995276 GCF_059372275.1 Stenotrophomonas sp. YJH_SMC_14-1 | reverse complement strand
GCAACGTGATGCCGTGCTGCCTGAATGGCTGCATTACTACAACTGGCACCGACCCCACATGGGGATCGGCAGCCAACCGCCTATTTCCAGAATCCCGCTGAACAACGTGGTGGGTTTACACAACTAACAGTCGACTCTACCCCGTCGGGCGCCCCAAGCCAGGCGAATGCCCCTGTGTACATGCTCCACAGGCATCACTTCATGCCCTCGCACCACGCAGCGCCCCGCATCTGCACCCGTAGCATCAAGCCATGCCCAGCCCACCCACCGATCCCAGCGCACCGCTCGTCGCCATCGTTGCCTGCCACGGCCAAGGCCTGTTCGAGTTCGGCTGTGCGGTTGGCCTGTTCGCGCCGGTGCGGCCGGAACTCGGCGTGGCCTGGTACCGCACCCAGCTGTGCGCGGGTGAACCCGGTGCGCTGCGCATGCTTGGCGGAACGCAGGTGCAGCTTCCCTACGACCTCAGCACAGTTGATGACGCCGACATCATCGTCATTCCCGGTTGGCGCGAGCCCAGCGAGCGCCCGCCACAGGCGCTGCTTGATGCACTCATCCGTGCCCACGGCCGTGGCGCGCGCATCGCTTCGATCTGCTCCGGTGCCTTCGTGCTGGCGTGGGCCGGGCTGCTCGATGGCCGCCCGGCCACCACCCACTGGCGCCTCACCGAAGCGCTGGCACGCGACTTTCCGCGCATCGATGTGCGCGAAGACGTGCTGTACGTCGATACCGGCAACGTCATCACCTCGGCCGGCTCGGCCACCGGCATGGACATGATGCTGCATATGGTGCGCAAGGATTACGGTGCGCGCGTGGCCAATCTGGTGGCCGAACGGCTGGTACTGGCGCCGTGGCGTGATGCCGAACGCAGCCAGCGTGTCAGCCGCGCCATTCCCCATGGCGAGCCCACGCGCCTGGCAAAGCTGATGGAATGGATGCGCCGCAACCTGCGCGAGCCGCACTCGCTGGGCAGCCTCGCCGATCAGGCCGCGCTCAGCCAGCGCACGCTGCAGCGGCAGTTCCTGGAGGCCACCGGCCTGTCGCCCATCGACTGGCTGATCCGCGAGCGCGTGGCCTACGCCCGTGAGCTGCTAGAAACCACCGACCGGCCGCTGCAGTGGATCGCGGAACAGGCGGGCTTTGGTTCGCAGGAGTCGTTCCGCCGGCACTTCCGCGGCCAGGTGGACGCTAGTCCCACCGAATACCGCAGCCAGCATCGCGGCGGAATTGGCGCGGATCGGCTGGTGGGCTGCTGATCCAGCTCAGCGCTCTCAAGCTCCACGTGAGAAAAGGCTCACGGCGGACGGTGGAGACCCACGTATAGTGATGTGCGTCACACGAAGCCCCTTCCATGCTCCACGCATTTGCTTACTCCAGCCACATGTCGGCTGGGCTTTCCGATGAAACCCTCCGCCAGATCGTTTCCCGATCCGCCGCGTTCAATCGCCGGATGGACGTGACCGGTGCATTGCTCGTCGATGGGCACCGGTTTTTCCAGTACGTCGAAGGCCCTCCCGACGGGCTGGAGGCGGTCAAGCGCCGCATCCATGACAGCCGATCGCATGCTGCCATCGTGCCGGTACTGGACATGGCGATCAGCACGCGTGCTGTTCCCTATTGGGCGATGACCCGCATCGAGACCGGGCAGATCGTCGTGTCCGGGCTGGTCAATGCGCGATGGGACGAATTCGGCCATTCCGTTCCAGGCATGGATCAGCTCGTCGGCCTGCTGCGTCCGCACTTTCCGCGCATCGGCCCGCTCAGTGCACACCATGCCTCCGTCGGATCCAGCTGAACCGCCGCCTTGCGCGCGTAGTCACACGCGGCCGCGTGCTCCCTGCACACGTCATCATTCAACCCGCGTTACCCATCGTTCCTGCCAGATCCACAGCATGCCTGTACCCGCTCAACCTTCAACGCAAACACGTGCCTCGCCCGCCGAGTTGTTCGAGGTCGTCGTCCTGCGTGCAGGCACGGCCCTGTTCGCGATCGACGTCCAGGCTGCCGTGGAAATACGCGGCCCCGAGACCTTCGGCCCCGCAGATCATCAGGGCCGGCGGACCCTGGAGGTACGGGCGCAGCCGTTGCCGGTAGCCGACCTGCGCAGGCTCAGCGGTCAACCGGCATTCGGTGGCGGCAGCCCTGCCGTGCTCTTGATCAACGCCGGTAGCGCAACCCTGGCGCTGGCGGTGGATCAAGTGCTGGAGATCGAGACGCCGGACGCAACGCCAGACGTATCCGCGCCTGCCGAGGGTCGGGTGTTCAACTTCTGCAGCCGGCATGTTCGGGTGGATGCCACACGTTCGGCTGCGCTGATCGAACCGCAGTCGTTGCTGGCTGAAATGGCCGTGCGGGACTGAGGTGCCTCTGCTCAAGGGCGCCTGCGAACCGGTTGAGACCGCATGCGCCAGCACTGCGCGGCAAAGCCCAGCACAAACACCGCAGCCAATCCCAGCAGCGTGTGCAGCACCACCGGGGCCATCGGCGCGGCAGCAATCGGATGCGCTGCCGGCACGCGGGTCAGCGTTTCGTTGACGCCGGGCACCAACGACAGCAGGAAGCTGAAAGACAGCGCAAACGTCGATGCATAAGGTGCTGCGCGCCCCAGCCAGCGCAGCCGCGCGGCCAGCACGCCGCCGAATGCCACCAGCAGCACGATCACCCCGAATGCGTGGCCGGGGTTGATCCCGCCCGTGCTGGACACGGTGAACGAGGTGGCCACCGACAGCACCAGCCCCACCAGGTACAGCTTGCCCGCGCGCGTGGCGGGATCGATTGCGCGATGGCGAATGAAGGCATACAGGCCACTCAACACCGGGATCAGGCTGACAGCGGTATGGATCACGCCAAGCGTGGACAGAGGGTGGGACATGGGACATCTCCAGGGATAGAATGAACCTACTAGTAGGTAGGCATTGGACTCAAAAAGAAGGCCCGCGTCGCCGCAGGCCCACCACACATCTCTCAGAGCGCCGCACTCACCCGCGCGATCGCCAACTGTGCCAGTGCCGCGAAGGTCGCCGCGTCACCAAAACCGCGCGCGGCCAGCATCGCGCCGTGCACCGAGGACATGAACGCCCTGGCCTCGTCCGCGGGGGAACCCTGCAGGCGCAACTGGCCCAGCGCCGCGCCCTTCTCCAGCGTCACCGTCAGCCACCCGCTCAGATCCTCGAAATGCCCGCGCACTTCATCGGCAATCTCCGCAGGGATCATCGGCGCCTCCGCTGCCAGCATCGCGCAGATGCAGAACGACGACGTCCCCCCTGCAATGCAGCTGGACCAGTACTCCACATAGGCGTTGAGCTCCTGCAGCGGGTCGTCCAGCTGCCGGTCCAGCAGCGCCAGGCCTTCGCGCGCCTCGGCCCGGTACAGTTCAACCACCGTGCGCACCAGGTCCGCCTTGCTGGGGAAGTGGTGATGGATGCTGGCCTTGCTGATGTTCACCCGCGCGGACACGTCGGCGTAGCTGAAACCGTTGTAGCCACCGGCCTCCAGCAGCGAACGGGCATGGGTCAGGATCTCCTGGGCCTTGGGCGAGAGCGACTCTTTCATGTCGCCAACCTACTAGTAGGTTGAAACGCTGTCAACTACCCGCTGCCGGGCTCGCCGGGCATGGCCCGGCGCTACCCACGCCCCGCTCAGTTCTCCTGCACCAGCTTGAACTCGCGCAGCAGACCACCGATCTGGGTCTTGTCCAGCTTGTTCATCAGCAGGTTGCGCAGGAACGCTGGCCCGGGAATGTCCAGTTCCTTGCCATCACGCAGGCGCCCGGTCGCGGCCAGCAGCGAGCGCACGTCATACGTGGAATTGAACACCTCCGGCACGCCACGCTCGATCCCCAGCAAGGTGTACACCGCCTCCATCGGCGTGCGCACCGAGTACTCGGTGGTGAAGATGCAGTCGCGCTGCTTCGATTCGGCGAACTGGCCGATGAAAGCGAAGTTCACCGCACCTTCCGGCACCACGTCCGGGCGGTCACCTGCCTGGCGTGGCATGAAGAACGCCGTGATGTACGGCATCATCACCGGCACTGTCTTCGCGCCGGTCGCCGCCAGCTCGTCGATCTCCTCCACCGGCACGCCCAGGTGGTACAGCCACTCGCGGGTGATCTCCTCGCCGGTGCAGTCCTGCATCGGCTTCTTCACGTAGTCGCCGGGCGTATCCACGAACAACGAATACACCCAGACCACGATCTGGTCCTTGGGCTGGTTCTTGAAATGTGGCTGGCGATTCACCGTCCAGCTCATCAGCCAGCGCGAGTCGCGCACGCTGACGATGCCGCCGGTCACCACTTTGCCGCTGAAGGGATCGCGCTTGGCGATCTTCTGGATGTAGGCCGGAATGCGCGCATCCAGCGTGGTCACCGTTGCCGATTCCCACTTGGTTTCTGGAATGTGCGCGCCGAACACATCCGGATGCCCGAACGCGTCATCCTTCGCGGCAATGCGGCGCCACAGGTCCCAGGCAGGCGCCGGGCCTTCGTTCAGGCGTGCCGCAGTGTGGTGGTCGCCATTATCCGAGTTCTCGGTCAGCGAACCGATGGTCATGAACAGCAGATCATCCGCGCAGAGATCCACGCCACCGGCTACACCGTCATGCATCCAATGGATGCGCGTGGCCTGCTTGCGGTCCGGCTGCAGATCAAAGTCGACGTCGGTCACCTCGGTACCGTACTGGAACACCACGCCCTGGTCCTGCAACCACTTCACCAGCGGCAGCACCAGCGATTCGTACTGGTTGTACTTCGTGAACTTCAGCGCCGAGAAATCCGGCAGGCCGCCGATATGGTGGATGAAGCGATGCAGGTACAGCTTCATCTCCAGCGCCGAATGCCAATCTTCGAACGCGAACATAGTTCGCCAGTACAGCCAGAAGTTGCTGTCCAGGAAATCACGGCCCAGTACTTCGTTGATGCGCTTGTTCTCCATCTCCTGACGGGTGGCCAGGAACAGCGCGACGATGTCCCTCTGTGCCTGCTCGGTCAGCGTGAACAGGCCATCGGTGTGTGCATCCTCGCCGCGATTGATGGTGGCGCGCTGCAGCGAATAGTTCGGGTCGTCCTTGTTCAACCAGTAGAACTCGTCCAGCACGCTGGCATCTTCGATCTCCAGCGACGGTATCGAGCGGAACAGGTCCCACAGGCACTCGAAATGATCTTCCATCTCGCGGCCACCACGGATCACGAAACCCTTTTCCGGCACCTTCAGGCCATCCAGCGCACCGCCAGGAATCTGCTGCTGTTCAAGAATGGTGATGCGTTCACCGGCCATGCGCCCATCGCGCACCAGGAACGCGGCGCCGGCCAGCGAGGCCAGCCCCGACCCCACAAACCAGGCGCGCTTGCCATCGACACCGGCTGGCTTGCGCGGGCGCGCGAAGGCTTCGTAGTTGCCACTGCTGTAGTACATGCGCTGCTCCTTCCTGGAGGGGGTGACCCCACTCTAGCGCCGAACCGATGTACCGATTCCTGCATGCATGCTGCGACCGAATGACGCAGCGGCGTCAGAGCTGGCGGCCCAGCAGCATGCCTGGCCAGCCGTCCACGTTGAACGGCGCAATTCGCGTGTAGCCGCAGGACTCGTAGAAGCGCACCAGATCACCGCTGCCTCCGCCATAGCAGTCCACGCGCAGATGGTCGAGGCCGGCAGCGCGCGCCTGCTCATCGGCAAACGCCATCAGGCGACGGCCAATGCCGCGCACGCGCGCATCACGCGAGGCCACCAATACCCGCACGTACAGCTCCGGCCCATCGGGCGCCGGCACATAGGGCATCGACTCGCCCAGCGCCAGGAACGCACGCACCTCACCCTGCTCGTTCTGGGCCACCCATGCGCCAGGCAGCGCGCACGCATCGGTCACCTGGGTGACCCGGCGCGGCACCGTGGACCACAGCTCGCTGCCCCATTGCTGCAGATTGCCAATGGACACGAACCATTCAATCACCTCATCGAACAGCGCCAGCACCGCAGGGGCATCTGCCGCACTGGCGCGGCGGATGGTCAAGGTGTCCTCTCCTGTTTCAGTCATGCACGTACTCCTGTCAACGCGTCAATCAGCTGTCACGAGGATGTCGGCCAGCGGCCAGCACTACCAGGGTCGGAAGTCCCTGGGCCGGATTTGACATGCAGGCATTTACCTGCATATAGTCCATCCCAAGGGCGGCACCTGCCTGCCCATGCGAGGAACCTGCAATGGTGGATATCGCACACAGGGTCGGCATCAAGGCCCCCGCAAGCCAGGTGTACCAGGCGCTGGCCACCCCCGAAGGCGTCGCCGCCTGGTGGGCTGAAGACACCCATGGCGACCGCGAAGCCGGCGGCTCGGTCAAGGCCCGTTTCACCAATAACGGCCAGGAAATCGGTGCCATGGAAATGCAGCTGGAACAGCTCATTCCCAGCGAGCTGGTGCTCTGGAAGTTCCTGGCCGGCCCTGCCGAATGGATCGGCACGCATGCGCGTTTCGCGCTGAAACAGGAAGGCGACTACTGCATCGTCCTGTTCACCCATGAAGGCTGGAAAGAGCGCGTCGAGTTCACCTCCCACTGCAGCACCAAGTGGGCGGTGTTCCTGATGAGCCTGAAGGCACTGCTGGAAACCGGCAACGGCCAACCCAACCCCCACGACGTCAGGATCGACAACTGGAACTGAAGACGTCCCGCATGAATGCAGACAAGGTATTCAAGGCGCTGGCCGATCCCACGCGCCGGACGCTGCTGGATCTGCTCTGCGAAGACAACGGCCAGACCCTGGGCCAGCTGTGCGAGCACCTGGACATGGCCCGGCAATCGGTCACCCAGCACCTGGGCCTGCTGGAAGACGCCAACCTGATCAGCACTGTGCGCCGTGGCCGCGAGAAGCTGCACTTCATCAACCCGGTGCCGCTGCATGAAGTCTACGAACGCTGGGTACGCAAGTTCGAGCAGCAGCGCCTGAGCCTGCTGCATGACCTGAAACGCGAACTGGAAGGAGAATGACGATGTCTGCAGAGTCAACCCGCTTCATCCACGTGATCTACATCGCGTCCACGCCACAGAAGGTGTTCGAGGCCATCACACGCCCCGAGATCGCCAGCCGCTACTGGGGCCACGAGAACGTCTCGGACTGGAAGCCCGGCTCGCGCTGGCAGCACGTGCGTGCCAACGAAACGCGCTCGGTCGAGCTGGTCGGTGAAGTGGTGGAGAGCACCCCGCCCTCGCGCCTGGTCATCACCTGGGCCGCCGCCTCGCAGGCCGACAACCCGGATGCCTACAGCCGCGTCACCTTCGACATCGTGCCCTACCAGGACATGGTGCGGCTGACGGTTACCCATGAGGAGCTGGAACCGGGCAGCGGCATGGATACCGGCATCCGCCAGGGCTGGCCGATCGTGCTGTCGAGCCTGAAGTCGCTGCTGGAAACCGGCAAGGGATTGGACGTATTTGCGAAGCCGAACTGAGTCGTGCCGCAATCGGCGGCGGCGCGCCATCCGCCGCCAGCGCTCCCCATCCGGTCAATCGCTCAATCTGCGCGAACGTCCATAACTGCCATGCACATCCTGCTTGATCCAATCTGCCAGCAGGCGCAGGTAGCCGTCGGTGATCCGCGTCGACACCCGGTTGCCCTCGGCATCGGTGCGGAACTCGACCATGCCGTGGTCGGTATCCGGGAACAGGTAGGTGTCGATCGGTTGCCCCGACGCGCGCAGTCGCGACAGGATCGAACGCGTGGCGGCAATCGGCGCGGCGCGGTCCTGCTCGGCCAGCACCCACAGCAACGGCACCTTCAGGCGGCGCAGCGCGGCCTCGGCGTCGTAGTCCCAGATCAGCTCCAGGTTGTCGAATCGCGCGCGACCGATCCGGCGCAGGTCAGCGTCACTCATGCGCAGCATATCGCCGCTGTATTCGCCGTTGATCGTCTTCGCCCACGGCGCGGCACCGATCTGCGCACGCACCCTGGCCAGTGCCTCGAACCCTTCGTTGAAATGCGTGCGCATCAACTGCGCGGTCGCGTCTGAAAGCTGGCCGACCTGCTTCATCGCCGTTGCATCCAGCTGCATGCGGCGTGCCTCGTCGAACAGCTGCTCGCGGTCCTCCTCGATCGGCGACACCACCAGGCCGAAACCGATCGCCACGAAATCCGCCTGCGAGCGCGTCGCCGCCAGCGGCGCGATCCACCCGCCCTGGCTGCCACCGAAGTAGCCGGCCTGACCGAATCGCCCCGCCGCCAGCTCACGTGCCTTGGCAAGCGCCGCCGCTGCATCGTCAGCCAGCAGCTCGAAGTTCTGGGTGTACTCGCCTTCCGAATCGCCGGTGCCACGCTTCTGGTAGGCGAACACCGAAATGCCTTGGGCCACCAGCATGCGCTGGTAGATGGCCGCCACCGCCATCGTGCGTTCCGAGCCGTGCACCAGCACCACCAACGGCCGTTTGGAGTCGGCCGGACCAGCTGGTTCGATCAGCTGCCCGACCAGTTTTGTTCCGGCACTGATGAACGTTGCATCGGTATCGCGGGTCGGCAGTCGCTGCCAGCGCTGCGTGGCTCCCGCAGGCGTCCTGAAGCTGACCACATCGCCGCTGCAGCTCACCGGCGCGTTGGCATCACCGGTGGCGCCACGTCGCCCGTCCAGCATCAGATAGCGCTGGCCCGTGGCCGGTGCCGCAGCGGGTGCGCCGAGCACCACGATGTTGCCCTGCCCGTCACCGTAGGCGCTGGCCGTGCACAGCTCGGCGGCCGCGGCCGGCAGACCCGAACACACCAGCACCGCCATCAACAACGAACGTCCTTTCCACCCTGCCATGCCCTTTCCCGGTATCGTGAACCCGCCTCGTGCGGGCGCCCGGCGCAGCCTAGCGCGTTCGTTCGCGAGATTCATGCTGCATCTGCTTACTGTTGGCCTCTCCCATGGCCATACTGGGCGGACGATACGAACCTCAGAGCGCACGATGCACACACATGTCGAACAGATCGGCAGCACCCGCGTCCTGCGCAGCGCCGATACAGGCCCGCTTCTGGATGGCAACGCCCTGCGCGACCTGGTCGGCGATGCCCTTGGGCACCAGGCCGAGTGGATCGCCGTGCCGGTGCAGCGCCTATCGGCAGACTTCTTCGAGCTGCGCTCCGGCATGGCCGGGCAATGGCTGCAGATGCTGGTGAACTACCGCCTGCACTTCGCCGTCCTGGGCGATGTCAGCGGCTACCGCGCACAGAGCGAGTCGCTGGACGCGTGGATCACCGAGTGCAACCGTGGGCACAACGGCTGCTTCGTGGCCGACTGGGACGCCCTGCTGGCACGCCTGCCGGCCCCCGCCAGCACCGGCTGAACGCCGCCCCCACGCTCGCCCTCGCCAAACCCGGTTCCGACCGCGCTCCGACGGCGCCCGCCACAGCATCACCGGCAGGCTCCCCTGGCGACGTTCCATGCGTGCTTCAGACGCAGATTCCCTGCACAGCAAGGTGGCGGCGGTCACCCTCGGTTTCTGGGTGATGAAGATCGCCGCCACCACCCTCGGCGAGACCGCCGGCGACCTGCTGTCGATGACCCTCAACCTGGGTTACGTGGCCAGCTCGGCCATCCTGCTGACGGTCTTCGCCGGCCTGCTTTCCCTGCAGTTGTCGGCACGGCGCTTCCACCCGGTGCTGTTCTGGTCGGTGGTGCTGGCGACCAGCACCGCTGGAACCACTATCTCCGACCTGCTCGACCGCACGCTCGGCCTGGGCTACGCCACCGGCGCCAGCCTGCTGGCCGGTTGCCTGGCGCTGGTGTTGCTGGCCTGGCGCATGTCGGAGAAGTCGATCTCGGTCAGCAACATCGCATCGCGCCGCGCCGAAGGCTTCTACTGGACCGCTGTGCTGTTCTCCAACACGCTGGGCACCGCGCTGGGCGACTTCCTCGCCGACGATTCCGGGCTGGGCTTCACCGGCGGCGCACTGCTGATCGGCAGCCTCATCGCGCTCACCGCACTGGCCAGCCGCATCAAGGGCATCAACCGGGTCATCCTGTTCTGGATCGCCTTCGTGCTCACCCGCCCGTTCGGCGCCACCTTCGGCGACCTGCTCACCAAGCCGCTGAAAAAGGGCGGGCTGGGCTTCGGCACGGTCGGCTCGTCGCTGGTGTTGTTCACCATTCTGGTAACGCTGGTGGCGCTGCCGATGGTGCAGCGTAAGGCGCAGCCAGCCAGCTAGCGCGCCGTCCAGCCCCCATCCACGGGCAGTGCCGTGCCGGTGATCTGCGCTGCCGCGTCCGAGGCCACGAACACCACCATCTCGCCCAGCTGCTCGGGCGTCACGAACTGCAACGAGGGCTGCTTCTCAGCCAGCAGCGCGCGAGCGGCGGACTCCTGATCCGTGCCTTCCTTCTCCGCCAACGCGGTGATCTGCTGCTCGACCAGCGCCGTTCGCACCCAGCCCGGGCAGATGGCATTGGCGGTGATGCCGGTGCCCGCATTCTCCAGCGCGGTCACCTTGGTGAAGCCCACCACGCCATGCTTGGCCGCCACATAGGCCGACTTGTTCACCGAGCCCACCAACCCGTGCACCGACGCGATGTTGATGATGCGGCCGGCGCCCTGCTGCTTCATGTGCGGCAACGACGCCGCCGTGGCATGGAACACCGCCGACAGGTTCAGCGCCAGGATCGCGTCCCATTTCTCGACCGGGAATTCCTCGATCGACGCGGTGTGCTGGATGCCCGCGTTGTTCACCAGGATATCGATGCGCCCCATCGTCGCGACGGCGTTTTCGATCATTCCGCGCACCGCCTCACCACGGGACAGGTCGGCACCGTCATGCGCCACGCGCACGCCGAACTCGGCTTCCAATTGGGAACGGATGCGCTCGATTTCCGCCGCATCGCCGAAGCCATTCAGCACGATGTCCGCGCCTTGCCGTGCCAGCGCGGTGGCGATGCCAAGACCGATACCGCTGGTGGAGCCGGTGACCACTGCAACCTTTCCAGAGAACATGAGCGAGCTTCCGTCGGGCACAGGCGGCCAGTGTAGCGTCACCGGCTCGCCGCTTTAACTGACACCCTCAAGTCGGCCCACAGCTAGAAGCGGATGCCCGCCCGATCAACGGACGCCAGCGGATTGGCCTTCCGCACCGCCTCCAGGAACAGCAGGAAATCGCGGTTGAACAGCGTCAGGTTGCTGGTGAACGTCACGCACTTTCTGCCCGATGCTTTGCTGAAGCACACCTGCCAGACATAGCGCCCGTAGATCTTGTCGGACGTTCGTGTGACTGAGGTGATCTGCGAAAGCGGAACCGCCGTGGGCACCGGCCCTCGCCGCAGGTAAAAGGACGCCGCATCAAAGAAGTAGTGCTCGCGATCCTCTTTGCCATCCACCATCACCAAGGTCATGGACGTGCCGGAAATCCGGCGCGGGGCATGCAAACGCAGCCCAGACTTCACGGACGAGCGAGCAGTTGCTGCCATTCGCCGAAGGGTGAACCAGAGGATCACCAACGGAAGTGCCGCGAGGACAATGAAACCTACGGTCTTCAAAACAGTTTCCAGCGTGCTGGGCACACAGATCTCCAGGATGAACGTTCAGGCGATGCCCAAGTAGATCCACGCCATGCGTGGATGCTCTCCCTCAGCGCCCCATCACTTCCAATGATCCGGCCCCAGGAACGGCAGGCTCAACACAAACACCGGAACCGCCACAGGGATCAGCGCCGCGCCGAGCACCTTGCCCGCCGCCGAACCCACACCCGGCTTGTCCTCCCTCTCCGGCAGGATCCGCTGCGCCCGTGCATTGATCGGCTGTGCCAGCCTCCCCTTCTCCGCCAGCGCCGTAGCATCCGGCAACTTCACCCGCTCGCCGTCGCCCTCGAACAGCGCGCTGTAATAGCTGCCGCCCTTCTTGGAAAGATTGCAGGCGCGGTCAAACGCCAGCGCGTAACGGGTCCGGTCCATCGGCAGGTAGTAGCGCGCCCGCTCCTCCACGGCCTTGGCCTCACGCGGGGTAACCTCAATCCGCTCCAGCTTGAACTGCGCGGCCTGTTCCGCCGTCACCTGCTCCGGCCGCAGCAGCAGCGCATAGCTGCCGTGCACCTTGGCCTTGTTGGCCGGGTCGCGCCAGTCCTCATGGAAGTACATCTGCGCGCAGGCCACCGCCTCGCGCAGCGGGCTGTCCATCAGCGCGCGGTACTCGCGGAACGGCGCGGCATTGAAGCGCATCGGCTCGTCATAGCGCGGCAGCAGATACAGCTGGCCGTCTTCGGCCACGAACGCACTGGTGATCTCGCGGCTTGAGGCGTGTTCCTCCGGGCCACTGGCACAGCCGGACAGCAAGCCAAGGCACAGGGCGGAGAGAATGAAAAAAGACGTTCGCATGGCGTGTTCTAGAGCTTCCCTGGAAAACCGGCCTCGCTCATAAGGACGAGGCCGGTCCGCCATGGTGCCACGGCACCGCATGCGATGCAGAGCCCGCCCTACTTCAACCGCTCCACCAACCGCTGCCCCACCTCCAGCGCCGAAGCCGGGTTCTGCCCGGTAATCAGCTCGCGGTCCACCACCACATGCCCGGTCCACGGCGTGGTGTTGCTGCTGAACGTCGCACCCGCCCGCTGCAGCGCGGTCTGCGGGTAGAACTTCATCTCACCGCCGCCCAGCAGCGGCTTGGCCTGCGCTTCTTCCTGGTTGCTGATCACCGTCATCTGGTAGCCGCTGTAGATCCACTTCGGCGTGGCCGGCATCGCGCCCGCCTCCAGCTTTGCCACGAAACCACCCGCATCCGGCAACGTGGACAGCAGCGCGATCGGCCCGTGGCAGACCAGCGCGGTGGTCTTGTTGCGCTGGTGGAAGTCGGCCAGCAACCGGCCCAGCGCCGGGCTCTTCAGCAGGTCCTGCATTGGCGCGTGGCCACCGGGAATGTAGACCGCATCGAAACGCGCATACCCCTGCTGCTCGATGCGCGACAGGCTGACCACCGGCGAGGCCGTTGGCGAGGTCAGCGCCAGCTTCTCCAGCAGGTCCTTGTGCAGCGTCAGCTGTGCGGCATCGTTGCCGAAGTAAGCGGCCGTTACCGAGGACGCATCCACCGTCGGCGCCCGCCCCTGCGGCGTGGCGAAGGTCACCTCGTGGCCCGCGTCCAGCAGCAGCTTGACCGGCTGCATCAGCTCGTTGAGATAGAAGCCGGTGGACAGCACCTTGCCGTCCTTCAGGTCCAGGTGGTTTTCGTCGGACAGCACCACCAGCACGTTGGCGGCATGCGCGCTGGTGGCGGCCAGGGTCAGGGCCAGCGCTGCGGCCAGCCGGGTCTTCAAGTTCATGGGATAGCTCCTATCAGGGAATGGCGGCCACTTTATTCATCGCCCCAGCGGCGATAAATTGGCCCCATCGCAAAACATCTGTTCCCCGGAGAGCAAAATGAGCCGCAAGTTCGACTACCTGGGCGATGTGGAGGTGTTCCTGGCGGTGGTCGAGCACGGCTCGTTCACGGCCGGCGCGGTGGCGCTGTCCACCACGCCCTCGGTGCTGAGCCGTGCGGTCACCCGCCTGGAAGCGCGGCTGGGCCGGCAGCTGCTGCAGCGGACCACCCGCCGCGTGGGCCTGACCGACGCCGGGCGGCTCTACCTGGAACAGGTGCGCACCGCCTTCGGCCTGCTGGACGACGCCGAGCGCGACGTCCTGGCCCAGGACGGTGCGCTGGCCGGCCGCGTGCGCCTGAGCGTGCCCACCACCTATGGCCACTACCGACTGCCGCCCGTGCTGGCGCGCTTTGCGCAGCAGTACCCGCAGGTGCAGGTGGAACTGAACATCACCAACCGCAACGTGGACCTGGTGGCCGAAGGCTTCGACCTGGCCATCCGCCTGGGACAGCTGCCGGACAGCGGGCTGGTGGGGCGGAAGCTGGAAGATGCGCCTTTGGTGCTGGCGGCTTCGCCGGACTACCTGCAGCGCCGGGGTACGCCGCAGACGCTGGACGATCTGCAGCAGCATCTGTGCCTGCCGTTCGTGATGCCGCGCACCGGGCGGTTGGCGCCGTGGGTGTTTCGGGATGGCGGGCGGGATGTGGATTGGGTGCCGCGTTCGTCCATCGAGACCTCCGACGATGTGCTGGGCGTGGTGTCGCTGGCCGAACAGGGCATCGGCATCTGCCAGAGCTATGAATTCATCGTGCGCGAGCGATTGCGGCGCGGGCAGCTGGTGGAAGTGCTGCCGCAGCTGCGTGGGCGGTCGCGGCCGTTCTCGGTGATCTATGCGCCGCATCGACGGCAGTCGGCGGCGGCAAGGGCGATGATTGAGTTGCTGGTGGGGAATACTGCGGTGGTTGAGGACGCCGCTAGTTGAGGCTGCGATGCTCGCTGGCGGTGTCGTGTTTGAACCGATTCTCGGGGCCTGCGCCTGGTTGTGCGCCATTGCCTGCTGAGGCGAACTAAGAACTGTTGCAAAGAAGGCCGTCGCGCTATTCGCTTGTGGCGCGGGCGATTGCGTCATTCAGAATCGCAATCAACAGAGCAGCCGCGCGAATGCGTCTGGCGGTGTCGCGTGCTGCACGCATGGCGCGTGCCACAATAGTTCTTCGCTCTCGGATTCAGAGATTCCTTCGCGAATTTCTATTGGCATTCGAAGCGGCGGCGTAACCAACATGACGTGCCACCGACAACGGGTGGCTCCGGGTCTGCAAACCCGCGATGAGCAACGACTGTTGTTTACGCTTGCCCGTCGGCACCGTCCTTAACCGGTGCCGGCGGGCAATCCGTCGGCCTATCTGGCGGGCGGTGCGTGGGGGTCTTCGGACCCACCGGTCATTCGTTGCTTCGTCCCGGTTTGCAGCCACGCATCGTCCGCCACCTCCTCACGGTGGCGCTGTTAAGCACAGCCACGGAAGCCGACGCCATGAACGAAGCCGATACCTTTTCCTCGTACACCGTTGTTGAGCCCATCAACGACGACACTCCCCTGCCCGACCTGAACTCCCTGCTCGGCATCCTCAAGCGCATGCGCGGCTGCGAAGGGGCTGATGGACACCCTTGGCCAGAAACCGATGTATCACCCGGCCGCCGCGTGAGCCTGGCCAGGAGCGAGCGCGCGATGGTGGGCGCGCTGACGGTGCTGGAGCTGTTGCATGCCGCAGACCGCTGCCGGGTGGCAGCGGAGCCGGAGCGGCATTTGGATGAGGGGGTTGTTGATGGGTTGTTTCTAGCTTGCCGGGGGTTGGTTGAGTGGGCTTGTCATGAGGTAAGGCCGGAGTGACCTGCCTGACCGGAGCGACGTACAGCAGATTTGATTGGGCGTCACATTGATTAACACGCGCCTCCTGACAGACGCGAACATAGCAGCTCCACCCGGCTGAAGAGCATCGGAGCAAATTCCTACATCAATGAGCGATCACGGTCGAGAGCGGCGAGCCCCAGCAAGCCCGTTCGATCATCCTCCGGAAAGGACGATGCATGCAAACGAGACCGAATGAGCTGCAGTCTTTTACCGTGGCGATGTCCTAAGGCCATCCTCCGGCATTTGGCCAGCGCTACCCCAACGCGAACTCGAGCTGATCGAAGAAGCGCGGGATACTCTCGTACTGGTACATCCTCCAGTAGGCGCGCGCCTGCTGGTCTACCTTCACATGTCCGAGCAGGCGAAAATCGCGCATAGATGGAAAAGTACGCGACGCTGCCGCCAGGGATGCCGCGTCGGTATCATTGAAGTATTCGCTACCCATTGAGGGCGCATCGAAGCTTCGAATCACCTCCCCCACGATCACAAGCGCAGCTACCACATGCATCACATCGAGAAGTTCGAGCTCGTACTCCTGTAAAGAAAGATGCGCTGCCGCGCGATCGGCGTGTTGCTTTAGAAGGCCGATCCGCTTGTGGAGTCGACCGGGAGCCTTGAGTAGGTCAGTATCTGTCCGCGCGTATTCACGAAAGAATTCCCTTAAAAAGACGAGGGCGCGATGAGCATCTTCGAAAGTATTGCTTCCTCGCTCGGACCAGTAGTGCGCATGCTCTTCGAGCACTCCGTCGGGCAAGCGGCCGAAATTACCTCCAGTAAGGTCTGGCTTGGTGGCATGATCAAAGACTTTCCGGCAGTTCAGGGACAGCGAGTTCAGCGTTGAGAACTCTAGGTACGACTGCGATACGCGAAAGGGCAAGTCGCCCGAGGCATCCATATCTTCAGCAGCCTGCGCGGTGCCAAGAAAATAGTAGAACGCCGGAAGGCTCATGCTTGCGCGTGACATAACGCCTCGCAGAAAGTGGACTGATCGCAGCTTCCCGTGGAGACGAAACGGCTCTTCCTTCCGCCGCATCCTCTCTGCACGCGCATCGAGATCAAATTTTCGGCTCATTGCTTCGCGCCTGCCTGGCTACGCCGCTCAAGAGTCAGAAGTCGCCGCCTGACTGGACCAAGAACACCGACGCTAGCACCTTTACAATTAGTACTCATTATTGTCATCTTCCCACATATTTCGCGCAAGCCTATCAACATCAATGCCAAAGTACTCTATCGCATCATAATGACTAGTCGAAACATAACTATCACCTAATCCGCAAGCAAGAAGCTTTGAGTATCCTGAAATCTTCAATCCGCATGCAACGCAGAAGAACTCCTCTGGCCGCATTGCTTGACGTTCAATAACACCATCTTCCGCAGTTGATGTTTTGGCTACGCCCATTGCGCGCCCCTGCACGAGCGCAGTGGCGGTACAGGAGGGACAATTAACTCGATGACCATAGTGGCGCAAAGACGCAGCCGCAGCCTGGTCCAGAGCCGTCTTCCTGTCCTCGTCTGACTTCGAATCCCAAACAACCTTATGGGCATTGATAGCACCAAGGACGCTCTTCGCGGCGCCGTCATTAAGTGCTGATATATCTTCCCTCGCCTCTTTTGCCCCAGCATCTCCGAAAAGATTTTCCAAGGAAGACCCACAATGACTCAAGAGCACATCGCAGACAGCAAAGAAGTGCGGCCGCCAGGACGACGAGCTAGAGCTTTCAAAGTTCAGGTTTCCAGAATGAAGCTCCGAGTTTCTCTTTGAGAAATGCGCCAAGCAAAAGTTGACATGCTCGCGCGTAAACGCAGGGACCAATTCTTCAGCGCGCCCAATCAATTCTGTAATCGGGGCGGTTCGAGGAACGAATTTAGCCTTCTTTGGAGCATGCCCAAGTGCATAAAGAATATTATTCCAGTCGGAGCCGTCTGCCACAAGCGCAGGCGACACATGCGAAATTGACGCTCTTATCAACATTTCCATGAGAAAAGTTGACCAAAGCCCATACTGCCAATCGGTAGAATTAGCCTGCATAGCCTCCGAATACAAGTCAGACTTGGCTAAGTAGGAGCTCTTTGACCACTCGTGATCGACCCTAACTGCCATCTGTCCTCCCTCACTCCAAGTAGACCCTCTTCAGAACTCTTCCACGAGAACTCGACGACACTTCCGACCTGCCGTGCAGGGTTCGCCAATTGTCCACCACCAGTACTTGGCCAGGCTCATCTAGGGCAACGCTACTAATACTCACATCCCGAATCCGATCGTTAATCATTCGCACAGCACGGACTGCTATCGAATTTACGGGCTGAAGGAATAGTGTATCCCAACGGAATATATCACCATCCACCATTCTTAGCGGAATCTGACGACCATCAAGCGGCCTCCGAGATCGCAAAATTGCCTTCCTAAAGAAGTCCCGTTCCTGGGGGCTAATCAGACTATCTCTGTGCACTATATTTGTCTTCACGTCGTGGGATCCCACGATACAAATAAGCGCAAAGTAGCGCGGAGGGATGCTCCAGTGAGCCATATCGGTATGAAATGGAAATACCCCTAATCCGAAATTATGGCTATAGCTGGGACCCATACCCACACCAACCCTTGGCACGAGCTCTTGAATTGGCTCAACGCCATAAATTTTGTCAATATTTCCTAAAGTCTGCTCGACTTCAGTAAATTCGAATTTCCTAGAAATTTGGGTCTTCGCAAATCCGACATCTTGAAGCTGTCGTTGCCATGAACTCATTCCAAGACTCCAGAATTTTGAGAGCTCAACGGCTCATCCATAGAATATGAATTGGCCCAATGCGAACAGCTACAGTGGCTGCTTCACCTGAATCTCGGATGTCAACGAGCGCTCACCCTTTTTCTTCTGCCCTAATATTCCAATCACGCCGCTCTTTGGATTCTCCACAGGTTGTGCATACGAACTCACCCGTATTTGACCCCAAGTGATACTCCTGCTCTACTCGAGGGTGATTGCAGGGCTTATTCCCCCAACTTTTCCGAAGTTTTTCCGCCTCTCGCATTTGCATAGCAATCCCTTGTGTATGCCTGAGAAATTAGGTGTTGACCGTTTTGATCTTACGACCACAGAAGATCTTGGACAAGCTACCTCGAATTGACCCCCAAAGTGCCGGAAAGCCGCTTTGGATGTAAATCGCCATGAATGGCGCAAAGCACCTCATCAGCGCTCGCGGCGAACAAAAAAGGGCGCCTCTCGGCGCCCTCGTTCTTTCAACTCATTCCCACTCAATGGTCGCCGGCGGCTTCCCCGAGATGTCATAAACCACCCTCGACACCCCCCGCAACTCATTGATAATCCGGTTGCTCACCGTCCCCAGGAACTCATACGGCAGATGCGCCCAATGCGCGGTCATGAAATCAATCGTCTCCACCGCACGCAGCGCAATCACCCACTCATAAGCCCGCGCATCGCCCACCACGCCCACCGACTTCACCGGCAGGAACACGGCAAACGCCTGGCTGGTCTTGTCGTACAGGTCCGCCTTGCGCAGCTCATCGATGAAGATGGCATCGGCCTTGGCCAGCAGCTCGGCGTACTCGCGCTTCACTTCGCCCAGGATACGCACGCCCAGGCCCGGGCCCGGGAACGGATGGCGGTAGACCATGGTGCGCGGCAGGCCCAGCTCGACGCCCAAGCGGCGCACCTCATCCTTGAACAGCTCGCGCAGCGGCTCCACCAGGCCCAGCTTCATGTGCTCCGGCAGGCCGCCCACGTTGTGGTGGCTCTTGATCACGTGCGCCTTGCCGGTCTTGCTGCCGGCCGACTCGATCACGTCCGGGTAGATGGTGCCCTGCGCCAGCCACTTGGCGTTCTTCAGCTTGTTCGACTCTTCGTCGAAGATCTCAACGAACAGGTTGCCGATGATCTTGCGCTTGGCTTCCGGGTCGCTCACGCCTTCCAGCGCGGCGAAGTAACGGTCGGCGGCATTCACGCGCACCACCTTCACGCCCATGTGCTCGGCGAACATCGCCATCACCTGGTCGCCTTCCTGCCAGCGCAGCAGGCCGGTATCCACGAACACACAGGTCAGCTTCTCGCCGATCGCCTTGTGCAGCAGTGCGGCCACCACGGACGAATCGACGCCGCCGGACAGGCCCAGGATCACTTCGTCATCGCCCACCTGTTCGCGCACGCGGGCGATCTGGTCTTCGATGATGTTGGCGGCGGTCCACAGGGTCTGGCAGCCGCACACGTCCACCACGAAGCGGCGCAGCAGCGCCTGGCCCTGCAGGGTGTGGGTCACTTCCGGGTGGAACTGCACGCCGTACCAGCGCTTTTCTTCGTTGGCCATGGCGGCCACCGGAATGCGGTCGGTGGTGGCGGTGATGGTGAAGCCCGGCGGTGCAACGGAGACGTGGTCGCCGTGGCTCATCCAGACATTCAGCTTCGGCTCGCCGCCATGGTCGCTCAGGCCCTTGAACAGTGCATCGGGGTTGATCACGTTCACTTCGGCGTGGCCGAACTCGCGCTGGTCAGCGGCTTCGGTAGCACCGCCCAGCTGCGCGGCCAGGGTCTGCATGCCGTAGCAGATGCCGAAGATCGGCAGGCCGCTGTCGAACACTTCCCGCGGCGCGGTCGGCGCACCCGGCAGCGTGGTCGATTCCGGGCCACCGGACAGGATGATGCCCTTGGCGCCAAACGCGGCGATCTCGGCCGGGTTGTGGTCCCAGGCCCAGATTTCGCAGTAGACGCCCAGTTCGCGGATGCGGCGGGCGATCAGCTGCGTGTACTGCGCGCCGAAATCGAGGATGAGGATCTTGTCGTTATGGATATTGGTCATGGTGCCGTTCCAGTGGTGTTTTTCGCAGCGCCCGGCGCTTCGAGGCTCTGCGTCAGCGTGGCGATGAACGCCTCGCGTTGTTGAATATGTGAGGGGTCTTCCTCATCCCAGCGCAGCATCAGCAGGCCGTGCGGTGCGTTGGGGTTGGCGCGGTCAGCGCGCGGCAGCTCGGCGATTTCCTGCACTTCGGTGCCAGGTACGAGGCGACGTTGCAGTGCGGCCATCGAGAAGCCCGAATCTGCAGCGCCCCAGAACGCCCATTGCACGCTCATCCGTGCGGGCTCCAGCGCGCCCAGTACTGGCGTCAGCACCGGATCATCCGGCCCGTGCAGCAGCTCGGTAATGCATTGCAGCGTGACCTGCAGCGGGCGCTCGCCGGTGCCTTTCAGCAGCCAGCGGTGCTCGCCGGCAGCCTCCATGTGCCAGCCTTCCGGCAGGGAGAATGAATTCTGGCACTTCTGCACGTCCTGCAATTGCGAAACCGCCGCGCCCGGAGACCCGGAGCGCGGCGGCGGTTCGGACAACGAACAGCCTGCCATCAGCAGGCTGCCCGTAATCGCAAGAGCAGTTCGCAAGCGCATCAGGCGCGGTAGTTCGGCGGCTCTTTGGTGATGGTCACGTCGTGGACGTGGCTCTCACGCTGGCCGGCGCCGCTGATCTTCACGAACTTGGGCTTGCTGCGCATGTCTTCGATGGTGGCGCAGCCCACGTAGCCCATGGTGGCGCGCAGGCCGCCCATCAGCTGGTGGATGATGCCGCCCACCGGGCCGCGATACGGCACGCGGCCTTCGATGCCTTCCGGCACCAGCTTGTCGGCGGTGGCGGCGTCCTGGAAGTAGCGGTCCTTCGACCCCTTCTCCATGGCAGCCAGCGAACCCATGCCGCGGTAGCTCTTGTACGAACGGCCCTGGTACAGCTCGGTCTCGCCCGGCGATTCCTCGGTACCGGCCAGCAGGCCGCCGACCATGATGGTCGAGGCACCGGCGGCCAGCGCCTTGCCGATGTCGCCCGAGTAGCGGATGCCGCCATCGGCGATCAGCGGGATGCGGTCCTGCAAGGCTTCGGCCACCAGGTCAATGGCGGTGACCTGCGGCACGCCGACGCCGGCAACGACGCGGGTCGTGCAGATCGAGCCCGGGCCGATGCCGACCTTGACGGCGTCCGCGCCGCTGTCCAGCAGCGCCAGTGCGGCTTCGCCGGTGCAGATGTTGCCACCGATGACCTGCACGTTCGGGAAGTTCTTCTTGACCCAGCTGACGCGGTCCAGCACGCCCTGCGAGTGGCCGTGCGCGGTATCGACCACGATCACGTCCACGCCGGCGGCGACCAGCGCTTCCACGCGGCGATCGGTATCGCCACCCACGCCGACGGCAGCGCCGACCAGCAGGCGGGTCGACAGATCCTTGGCAGCGTTCGGGAAGTCGGTGTTCTTCTGGATGTCCTTGACGGTGATCAGGCCACGCAGTTCGAACGAATCGTTGACCACCAGCACCTTTTCGATGCGGTTGCGGTGCAGCAGCTGCAGCACTTCGTCGCTGGCGGCGCCTTCCTTGACCGTGATCAGGCGATCCTTCTTGGTCATGATGTGGCGGACCGGATCGTCCAGCTCGGTCTCGAAGCGCATGTCGCGGTGGGTCACGATGCCGGCCAGCTGGCCGTCGCTGCCCACCACCGGCACGCCGGAGATGTTGTGCGCCTGGGTCAGGGCCAGCACGTCGCGGATGGTGGTTTCCGGGCCGACGGTGATCGGGTCGCGGATGACACCGGCCTCGAACTTCTTGACCTTGGCCACTTCCGCGGCCTGCTGTTCCAGGCTGAGATTCTTGTGGATGATGCCCATGCCGCCGAGCTGGGCCATGGCGATGGCCAGGCGGGCTTCGGTGACGGTGTCCATCGCGGCGGACAGGATCGGAAGCTTCAGCTTCAGGTCTCGGGTCAACCGCGTTTCGAGGTTGACGTCCTTGGGCAGGATGGTCGAGTGGGCGGGGACGAGCGAGACGTCGTCGTAAGTGAGTGCTTCAGCCTGGATGCGCAGCATCGGCATACCCGAGATGTGGGGAAGCGCGACATTTTACCCTGTTTTCGCGCCGCGTGGCAGGGGGTAGATGCGACGCAGTGTCGCGCGGGCGGTGATTGGTTCAGGGCGGCTTGGGTGGGTGCCAACCTTGGTTGGCACTATCCATCCGGCACCAGGACCCCAGATGGGGCCAAGGCCTCTGCCTGTTTGTGCCAACCAAGGTTGGCACCCACCAGGAGCGGGTCATGCCGGGGGGCCCAAGCCACCTTGGATTGCCTTGGGTAGGTGCCAACCTTGGTTGGCACGATGCGTCCGGCACCGGCACCCCAGATGGGCCGATGGCCCCGATGGATGTGTGCCAACCAAGGTTGGCACCTACCAGGAGCAGGCCAACAGTCGGCACCCGCCCCAAAGGTCAGCTCAGCGCTTCCGCGGCTTCCAGGGTGTTCTGCATCAACGTGGCCACGGTCATCGGGCCCACGCCGCCCGGCACCGGGGTGATCCAGCTCGCCCGCTGGGCGGCCGCCTCAAACCCAACGTCGCCCACCAGGCGGCCGTCATCCAGCCGATTGATACCCACGTCGATCACCACCGCGCCCGGCTTCACCCACTCGCCCGGCACGATGCCCGGGCGGCCCACCGCCACCACCAGGATGTCGGCGTTGCGCACGGCCTGTTCCAGCACGTCCTTGGGGGTGAACTTGTGGCAGCTGGTCACGGTGCAGCCGGCAATCAGCAGCTCCAGGCCCATCGGGCGGCCGACGTGGTTGCTGACGCCGACGATGGTAGCGTTGCGGCCACGCACCGGCTGGTCGGTGTGGCCCAGCAGCGTGGTGATGCCGCGCGGGGTGCACGGGCGCAGGCCGAACTCGCGCAGGGCCAGGTGGCCGACGTTTTCCGGGTGGAAGCCGTCCACGTCCTTGCGCGGGTCGATGCGCTGGATCAGCCGGCGCGCGTCGGGGATGCCCGGCAGCGGCAGCTGGATCAGGATGCCGTTGATCTTCGGATCGGCGTTGAGCTGGTCGATCAGGTCGAGCAGCTCGGCTTCGGTGGTACCGGCCGGCAGATCGTAGTCGTGCGCTTCGATGCCGACCTTCTCGGCGGCACGGCGCTTGTTGCGCACGTACACCGTCGAGGCCGGGTCGCCACCGACCAGCACCACAGCCAGGCCCGGACGGCTGCCACCGGCGGCCACGCGAGCGTCGACGCGCACCTTCAGGCTGTCGAGCAGATCCTCGGCGATGCGGCGGCCATCAAGGATGCGGGCAGGATGCTGGGGGACGGAATCGTTCATCGGGGCAGGCGTGGGGCGGCGGGGACGCTATTGTCCCCGATTCAGGCCCCCTCGCCCACCGCCGTGCGCCGACTCCGCGCACCGGTAGTGCCGGCCGCTGGCCGGCAACCCCATGACGTCGGAACGTTTCCGTATCCGCCGGCCAGCGGCCGGCACTACCAACCACCGGCTCCGGCAATTCCCCACACGGGTAGTGCCGGCCGCTGGCCGGCACCCCCATGACGGCGGAACGTTTCCGCATCTGCCGGCCAGCGGCCGGCACGACCGGGCTTTATTCTTCCTCCTCCGGCACGTCCTGCGGGTTCAACGTCTTGCTTGCCCGCTTCGGCGCGGTGAACGGCGTCGGCGTCGGCACGCCCTGGCCGGAGTTGCCGAACACCATCTTGGCGCCGGCATTCAGACCACCACCGGCAATCTCCAGCTCGAAGCGCTCGGCATCGCGGCGACGGATCTGCTCGGCAATTTCCACCGCATCGTCCTCGTCCGCACCCAGTTCCACCAGTGCGGCCTGGCCGAACAGCACCGCCGATTCAAACGTCTCGCGGATCTGGAAATCAACACCGGCATGGATCAACCGCAGCGAATGCTCACGGTCGAACGAGCGCACCATCAGCTTGGCCTGCGGGAACTCATGCGACACCAGCTCAACAATGCGATCAGCCGCCTCGGCCTTGTCCACGCACACCGCAATCGCGCGCGCAGTGGCGGCACCCGAGGCATGCAGCACGTCCAGACGCGTGCCATCACCGTAGTAGATCTTGAAACCGAACCGCGCGGCGCTCTGGATCATCTCCACATCGTTGTCGATGATGGTCACGTCCACGTCGCGCGCCAGCAGCGACTGGCTGGCGACCTGGCCGAAGCGGCCGAAACCGATCAGCAGCACGCTGCCGGACAGGCCGTCGGCCTCGTCCACGCCGTCCATGTTCACCGTCGGCTTCGGTGCGATGCGCTTGTAGAGCAGCACCACCAGCGGGGTCAGCGCCATCGACAGCACCACCACGGCGGTGAAGTTGGCATTGATCTCCAGGTTGATCACGCCGGCCGATGCGGCGGCGGAGAACAGCACGAAGGCGAACTCGCCGCCCTGCGCCATCAGCACGCCGCGGTCCAGCGCCTGCGCGTGGTCGCTGCCCATGATGCGCGCGACCACGTAGATGCACAGCGCCTTGGCCGCCATCAACGCCAGCACCAGGCCAAGGATCAGCTGCCAGTTGCCGGCCACCACGCCCAGGTCCAGCGCCATGCCCACGCTGAGGAAGAACAGGCCGAGCAGGATGCCGCGGAACGGTTCGATGTCCGCTTCGATCTGATGGCGGAAGGTCGACTCGCTCAGCAGCACGCCGGCCAGGAACGCGCCCATCGCCATCGACAGGCCGGACAACTGCATCAGCAGCGCCGCACCCAGCACCACCAGCAGCGCGGCGGCGGTCATCACCTCGCGCGCCTTCGACTCGGCCAGCACGCGGAACAACGGGTTGAGCAGGAAGCGGCCGACCAGCACCAGGCCGACGATGGCACCCACACCGATCGCCACCGACAACCAGCGCGAACCCTCGCCGTCGGCACTGCCCGCACTGGGGCCCATCCAGGCTACCAGCGCCAGCAACGGCACGATCAGCAGGTCTTCGAACAACAGGATGGAGACGATCTTCTGCCCCGACGGCAGCGCGATGTCACCGCGCTCGGCCAGCAGCTGCATCACCACTGCGGTGGAGGTGAGCACGAAGCCGGTGGCACCGATGAAGGCCACCTGCCACGGCAGGCCGAACAGCTTGGCGATGCTGGTCAGCACCAGCGCACAGGTGACGATCTGCAGCGTGCCCAGCCCGAAGATCTCCTTGCGCAGGCTCCACAGGTGCGAGGGCCGCATTTCCAGGCCGATCACGAACAGGAACATCACCACGCCGAGTTCGGCGGTATGCAGGATCGCCTGCGGGTCGGAGAACCAGCCCAGCCCGAACGGTCCGATCGCCAGGCCGGCAGCGAAGTAGCCCAGCACCGAGCCCAGGCCGGCCCGGCGGAACAAAGGCACCATCACCACCGCCGCGCCCAACAGGGCCACGACCTTGACCAGCTCGCTGGTCGCTGCTTCTACCGCCATGCGGTGTGTTCCCCAAGATCCAGAATCGGGTTCAACAATAGAGCAATGCCGATGACGGCAATAGCACGCATGTTGCGCCGGATTGTCTTGGAGGTGGAACGATGGTGGGTACCCGCCCCAGCATCATCCCGAAACCATTGCACGTCGCTGTAGATCCACGCCCTGCGTGGATGACGCCCGGCCGGATTCACCCACCCCGGCAGAACGCGGCGTAATCGATATACCCCGGGAATGGCACGTCCGGCGCGCACACCGGGCAGTGCGGGTCCGGCCGGATGCCGGTCTCGCGGAAGCGCATGCCCAGCGCGTCGAAGCGCAGCAGGCGGCCGACCAGCGGCTCGCCGATGCCCAGCAGCAGCTTCAGCACCTCGGTGGCCTGCAGCACGCCCGCCAACCCAGGCAGCACCCCCAGCACGCCCGCCTCGGAACAATTCGGCGCGAACTCCGGCGGCGGCGGCTCCGGGAACAGGCAGCGATAGCACGGTGCCACGCCACGCTGGCGACCGGCATCAAACACGCTGACCTGGCCGTCGAAGCGCTCGATGGCGGCATACACCAGCGGCTTGGCGTGCTTGATGCAGGCGTCGTTGAGCAGGTAGCGCAGCGGGAAGTTGTCCGACCCATCCAGCACCACGTCCACGCCCTCCAGCAGCGCATCCACGTTCTCGGAGGTGACCCGCTCGGGCACGGCCTCGACCTCGATCGACGGGTTCAGCGCCAGCAACCGCTCGCGCGCCGAATCAACCTTGAACTGTCCGACGCTGGCTTCGGTATGCACGATCTGCCGATGCAGGTTGCTGCGCTCCACGCGGTCGTGGTCGGCGAAGCGCAGGCGCCCCACCCCCGCGGCGGCCAGGTAGAAGCCGGCCGGGGCACCCAGCCCGCCCGCGCCCAGCACCAGCACGCGCGACTGCTGCAACCGGCGCTGGCCGGCCTCGCCTACCTGTGGCAACAGCAGGTGCCGCGAATAACGGTCGTAGAAGTCGCGGTCGGCGGCGCTGGCCAGCGGCTGCACCAGCGGTAGCGACTGCTCGCGCCAGGCCACGGTGCCGCCCGTCACGGAAGCGACGTTTGTGTAGCCGGCCTCCAGCAGGAACTGCGCGGCATCGGCCGAGCGCTTGCCGCTCTGGCAGATCAGCAGGATCTCCTGGTCGCGCTGCGGCAGATGCGCGGCCGGGTCGGCCTGCAGCTCGCCCTTGGCCACGCCACGCGCGCCCTCGGCCATGCCGCCGGCCCGTTCGTGCGCCTCGCGCACATCGATCAGCACCGCGCCATGGGCCAGGCGCTCGCGTGCCTGTGCGGGGGAAAACTCTTGGATGCTCATGGCCGCATTATCACGCACGTGGCGGCAGGCCGCCTTGACCGATACCTGCAAACATGGGGTAGTGCCGGCCGCTGGCCGGCATGGCCATGAACGCACCGGACGACGCGAGGTTGCCGGCCAGCGGCCGGCACTACCACAGACAAGAAAGGCGGCCCTGGGGCCGCCTTTCTCTGAATCACTTGCCCTTGACGTGCTTCATCAAGCGCCGCTTGGACTTGATCTGCCGCTCGGTGAGGACGTTCTTCTTGCCCTCGTACGGGTTGGTACCCTCGCGGAAGATGAAGCTCACTGGCGTGCCGATCAGCTTGAAGCGCTTGCGGAAGAAGTTCTCCAGGTAGCGCTTGTACGACTCCTGCAGCTCCTTCAGGCGGGTGCCGTGCACGATGAAGGTCGGCGGGTTGGAACCGGCCGGGTGCACGTAGCGCAGCTTGGAGACGTGGCCGCGGATGGTCGGCGGCGGGTTGGTCTCGTAGGCCACTTCCAAGGCCTTGTTCACTTCGCTGGTGGTGAAGGTCTTGTTCGCCGATTCGTGCGCGCGGTGCACCGCACGGAACAGCTCACGCAGGCCCGAGCCGTGCTTGGCCGAGATGCGCACCGATTCGGCCCACGGCACGAAGCCCAGCTTCAGCGACAGCATGGTTTCCGCCTGCTCGCGCTGGTACTCGGTCAGGCCATCCCACTTGTTGATGGCGATCACCAGCGCGCGGCCGGCGTCGAGCACGGCACCGAGCACGGTGGCGTCCTGGTCGGTCACGCCTTCGGTGGCGTCGAGCATCAGCACGGCCACCTGGCACTGCTCGATCGACTGCATGGTCTTGACCACCGAGAACTTCTCGACGACCTCGTCCACGCGCGAGCGACGGCGCAGTCCTGCGGTATCGATCAGGCGGTACTCGCGACCGTCGCGCTCCAGGTCCACTGCGATCGAGTCGCGGGTGGTGCCCGGCACGTCGGAGGCGATCATGCGCTCCTCGCCGAGGATGCGGTTGACCAGGGTCGACTTGCCCACGTTCGGGCGGCCGACGAAGGCGATGCGGATGCGGTTCGGGTCGTTGTCCAGCTCTTCGCCGCTGCCTTCTTCCGGCAGGCGCTGGATCACTTCGTCCAGCAGGTCGTCCAGGCCCTGGCGATGCGCGGCCGAGACGGTCAGCATCTCGCCGAAGCCATAACGGGCGAACTCGGAACGCACGCTGTCCTCGTCGGTGCCGTCGATCTTGTTGATCAGCAGCAGCGTCGGGCGCGACAGTTTGCGCAGCCAGGCCAGGATCTCGTCGTCCAGCGCCGAGGTGCCCTCGCGGGCATCGACGACGAACAGGATCAGATCGGCTTCGGCCGCGGCCGCACGGGCCTGGCGCGTGGTGGCGCCGGCCAGGCCTTCGTGTTCCCCGGCGATACCGCCGGTATCCACGACGAGGAAATGATTGTCCTCGTCGAGGCGGCAGACACCGTAGTTGCGGTCGCGGGTGACGCCGGGCTGGTCGTGGACCAGCGCGTCACGGGTGCGCGTAAGCGCATTGAAAATAGTCGACTTGCCGACATTCGGCCGTCCAACCAGGGCGACCAGAGGCAGCATCGCGATTACTCCAATTTTTTAGTTTGCCAACCGGAAGGCGGTCAGCTTGCCATCCACGTTCTGCACCAGCAGCACCCCGTCGACGACGACCGGCTGGGCCAGCAGGGCGTCACCGCCGCTCTTCGCCCGTGCCGCCATCGCACCATCGGAGGTCTTCAACCAGTGCACGTATCCCTTGTAGTCGCCGACGACCACGTAATCACCGTGCAGCGCCGGGCCGGTCAGCGAACGACGCGCCAGCTCGGTCTGCGACCACATGGCAGCGCCGGTCGCCTTGTCCAGGCCGAACACGCCACCCTTGTTGTCGGTGACGAACACATTGCCCGACGACACTGCCACGCCACCTGCACCGCCATGGTCGCGCGCCCACAGCGGGCGACCGGTCGGGCCTTCGATGGCCATGGTCTGGTTCTTGAAGCTGCTCACGAAGAGGGTGTTGCCCTCCAGCACCGGGGCACCGTCGACATCGGCCATGCGGTCCAGCTCGGTACGGCCTTCGCCGTTGCCAAGGTTCTGTTCCCACAGGGTACGCCCATCCTGCATGGCCAGCGCGGCAACCGCGCCTTCGTCCTTGCCGATGAACAACACGCCCGGACCGGTGACCACCGGCGCGTTGCCGCGCACGGTCAGCGCCGGCAGTTCGCTCGGGTTGAACCACTTCTGCGTGCCGTTGCCGGCATCGAACGCGGTGACGCGGCCGTCGTTGCTGCGCACGAACACCAGGCCCTGGGCCACGGCCGGCGCGGCAATGACCTCACCCGGAACACGGGCGCGCCACTTCTCGCTGCCGTCATTGATGTCCAGGGCGATGACCTGGCCATCGAGCGTGCCGATCACGACCAGGTTCTCACCGACACCCGGGCCGCCGGACAGGCGCAGCTTCGGCTTCTTCTTTTCCTTCTGCGGCTCCCAGGTCCAGACCTTCTTGCCGGTCTGCAGGTCGATGGCGTGCACGCCGCCGGTGATCGCCGCAGCGAACACGTGGCCATTGGCAACGGCCGGGCCCTGGCGCACGCCGATGCGGCGCTCGCCCTTGCCGAGGTTGACCGACCAGGCCTTGTTGACCTTGACGCTCGGCTCGAACTTGACCAGCTCAGCCGGCTCCTGGGCCTTCTTCGCTGCCGCGTCCTTGCCGGCGAACCAGCCCTTCATGGTGCTGCAGCCGGTCAGGGCCATGCCCATCAGGAGCACGGTGGCGACGCGGGTGATCATGACCTTCTGACTCATCAAACCGACTCCGCAGGGGCGGCGACCGTGCCGCCGGCATCCATAACCTTGGTTTCCAGCAGGCGCCGCTGCGGCGCTGCCACGTCCAGCGACTTCAGCGCCTTCTCGTACTGTGCGCGGGCGTCATCGCGCTTGCCCTGCGCCATCAGCGCATCGCCATGGATTTCCAGGCTGCTGCTGTCAGTAGCGCTGCCCAGCAGCTTGATCGCCTCGTCGCTCTTGCCGGTGGCCACCAGCAGGCGGGCCACACGCTGGTCGACCACGCGCTGCAGGTCGCTTTCGACCTTCACGGCGCGCAGGGTGGCCAGCGCTTCTTCGTTCTTGCCGGCGTCGACCTGGGCCTTGGCCAGCTGCAGCGCCGCGAGGTCGCCATAGATGCTGGACGGGCCCGCTTCGAGCGCCTTCACTGCCTTGGCAGCGTCGTCGAGCTTGTTCTGCTGAAGACCGACCAGGGCCTTCTGGTATTCCACGTTGGCCGAGGCCAGCTTGCCGCCCTGATCCTTCTGGTACCACTGCCAGCCGGCAATGGCACCGATCGCGATGGCTACGCCACCGAGGATGCTGGCGCCATTCTTCCGCAGCCAGCTGCGGACGCGTTCACTTTGTTCGTGCTCGTCGAGCAGATCGTCGATCGCCATGCGTACTCTCGCCCCGCCCATCGGGAGGGACCATTGGGTTTAATCGAAGGTGGTGAAACCGCGCCTCAGTGCGAAACCGGGACTACGGAGCCTTCAGAGGATACCTGAAAGCGTGCCACGTTGGCTCGCTGGTAGGGGGTCAGATCGACGATAGCGCCGTTCTGCTGAACCTGGACCGCCGAGGCGTTGCCCAGGGTCACCCGGGTCACCTGGCCCGGCGTGAAGCTGCGGCTCTCGCCGGACTTGATCAGCGCCTTTTCGACCGTGGCGCCGTCCGGACCACCGATATCGACCCAGCTGTCGCCGCTGAACTGCATCTCCAGCGTATTGGCGGCTGCGGGCGCAGCGGGTGCCGAACGCGGCACCGGGGACAGCGAAGCGACATACGGGGTTGCGGCCGGCTTGCTGGCCGGGGCACTCGCGACTTCAGCCGGGGCTGCCGGCTCGACACCCGCAGCGGACGGAGCTACCGGCACAGCGGCCGGGATCGCGTCCAGCGAGGCCGTGTTCGGCGACGGCGTGGCGCTGCCATCGAAATGGCCGCGGGTGGCGAACCACACCGGCACGGCCAGCACGGCGGTGATGCCGACGTACAGCACGCGCCGGCCGAGATTCTCGGCAATGCGGCGTGCACGCGGGGTATGGGTATGGCTGACCAGGGTGGGCGGCACGACAGGACCCACCTGGGCCTGCTCCAGCAGTTGGCTCACATCGACGTCGAGCAGGCGCGCATAGCTGCGCAACTGGCCGCGCACGAAGACGGGCGCGCCCAGCTTCTGCCACTGCTCTTCCTCCAGCGACCTGACCACCTGGACCGGCATGCGCAGGCGCGAGCCGACATCCTCAAGGGTCAGTCCGGCCGCTTCACGGGCCTGGCGCAGGCGGGTGCCGCAGCCGGCCGCAGTCTCGAGAGCGCTCACAGTCTGGTCATCAATCACAGTGCATCAACCCTGGAGTTAGGAGCCCGCTTCCTGCGGAAATTCCTGTCGAATGCGCTGAAGATAGCGGTCAGATGCCGCCCGATCACCCAGCCGCGCTTCGATTTGAGACGCAAGTTGTAACACGGAACGCGTTGCGGGTGCAGCCGCAATCCTACGTTCGGCGAAGGCCCGGGCCTCCATGTAGCGGCCCTGGCGGAAGCTGAGCTGGGCCATGGCCTCCAGCGCGACCGGGTTTCCCGGCAGCGCCGACAGCGCCGCGCGCAGGTCGCGCTCGGCACGCTCGAACTGGCCTGCATCCAGCGCACAGCTGCCGGCATTGGACTGCGCTTCGGCGACGGCGGGATTGCCCGGCGCCCGCTGGGCACGATCGAACCAGATCAGCGATTCGGCCGCCTGGCCCTGCTGGCAAAGCCAGGCACCATAGTTGTTGAGCACGTCGCCGCGTTGCGGCGCCAGTTCCGCGGCCTTGCGGAAGTTCTCGCCAGCCTGCTGGCTGCGACCGCGACGCTCGTCGATGCCGGCAAGCAGCACCAGAGCGTCGGGGGACGCGGGCATCAGCTTCTGGGCTTCGCGCGCCTTGCGCTCGGCAGCATCGAGATTACCGGCCTGGATGTCGCGGCCAGCCAGGGACAGCAACTCCTGCCAGCGCACCTGCTGCCGTACCACGTCCGGGTCACGGACGGAGTAGACCGGCGCCTCACTGGGGCCCAGCTTGGCTTTTGGATGGGATTTGCAGCCGCCGACCGCGAGAGCCAGCGTGCCTGCGAGCAGAACCAGCCAGAGGCGGTCAGGCCGCGGCATCGCTCCCCTTCCCCGCCTGCAGCGTCTTGTTGAACTCCGCCTGGCGGCGGGTGCGGTCCATCACCTGGCCCTTGAGCTGGCCACAGGCGGCGTCGATGTCGTCGCCACGGGTACGCCGGACCATGGTCAGCACGTTGCTGTCGAGCAGGATCTTCTGGAAGGCGCGGATGTGCGCCTCTTCCGAACGCTCGTAGCGGGTACCCGGGAACGGGTTGAAGGGGATCAGGTTGACCTTGCCCGAATCCTTGGCCTGCACCGCGTTGTCGAACTGGCGCATCAGGCGGGCCAGCTCGCGGGCATGCTCGGGCTTGTCGTTGATGCCCTTCATCAAGGTGTATTCGAAGGTGACCGATTCGCGGCGCTTGTTGGCGCGCAGGTAGCGTGCGCACGAGGCCATCAGCTCGGCGATCGGGTACTTCTTGTTGAGCGGCACCAGGGTCTCGCGCAGCGCGTCGTTCGGCGCATGCAGCGACACCGCCAGCGACACGTCGCTTTCGGCAGACAGGCGGTCGATCTGCGGCACCAGGCCGGAGGTCGACAGGGTCACGCGCTTGTTGGCCAGGCCGTAGCCCAGGTCGTCGCGCATCACGCTCATGGCGCGCACGACGTTGTCGAAATTCATCAGCGGCTCGCCCATGCCCATCATCACCACGTTGGTGAGGCGGCGCATCTGGTGCGGCACGTTGCCCAGGTGGCGCGCAGCAACCCACACCTGGCCGATGATCTCGGCGGTGGTCAGGTTGCGGTTGAAGCCCTGGGTAGCAGTGGAGCAGAACGTGCAGTTCAGGCCGCAACCGACCTGCGAGGACACGCACAGCGTGCCGCGGGTCTTGTCCGGGATGTACACGGTCTCGATGGCGTTCTTGCCATCCACGCCCATCGCCAGCAACCACTTGTGGGTGCCGTCGGCGGAGGGCTTGTCGAACACGATGTTGGGAACCAGCACCTCGGCATGGGCCTGCAGCTTGGCGCGCAGGACCTTGCCGAGGTCGGTCATTTCATCGAAGTCGGTGACGTAGCGATGGTGGATCCACTTCATCACCTGATGGGCACGGAACTTCTTTTCGCCGAGAACCTCGACGAAGAACTTCTCCAGGCCCGCGCGATCGAGGTCGAGCAGGTTCTGCTTGCCAGCCGTGGGTGCCGACTTCGGCAGCGGCTGGATGGCGGGGGACTGTACGACCTCGTTCACGGCATTACTCTCAGCGCGAAACGACTTCGGTGGCGGCGAAGAAGTAGGCGATTTCAATCGCGGCATTCTCGACCGAGTCCGAGCCGTGGGCGGCGTTGGCATCGATGGATTCGGCGAAGTCGGCGCGGATGGTGCCCGGCGCGGCTTCCTTCGGGTTGGTGGCGCCCAGCAGGTCGCGGTGGGCCAGGACGGCGTTCTCGCCTTCCAGGGCCTGGATCATCACCGGGCCGGAGATCATGAACTCGACCAGCGCGTTGAAGAACGGACGCTCGCGGTGCACGGCGTAGAAGCCTTCGGCTTCACGGCGCGACAGCTGCTTGTACTTGGCGGCCACGACCTTCAGGCCGGCCTTCTCGAAGCGGGCGTAGATTTCGCCGATGACGTTCTTGGCAACGGCGTCCGGCTTGATGATCGAAAGGGTGCGCTCCAGCGCCATGGGATGTCTCCAATGGAATCGGGCCGCTGATGGCCCGAAGGGTAACATGAAAAAAACCCGCGTCGGGACGCGGGCTTAGCCTGATAAACGTAGGCGAATTGTAAAAGATAAAGCGGCGGCATGGTAGTGCCGGCCGCTGGCCGGCATAGGGCGCCATTCAACCTCGGGGCTGCCGGCCAGCGGCCGGCACTACCCCATTCACCGACCTGAGTGAAATCTGACCGGGTCGGCCGATTTTGCTGCACTGCAAAATGCCATACGGTACCGTCTGGTCCTAGTATCAAACAATCGTTTGATTAAGGTCCGACCACCGATGGCCAAGCCCGCCCACTTCTCGACCAAGGACCGGATCCTCGGTGCCGCCGAGGAGCTGTTCGCCCAGCACGGCTTCGCCGGCACCTCGCTGCGCCAGGTGACCAGCCAGGCCGACGTCAACATCGCCGCGGTCAACTACCACTTCGGCTCCAAGGAAAACCTGGTCAACGAGGTCTTCCGCCGCCGCATGGACGAGATGACCGGCGCCCGCCTGTCGCAGCTGGAACGCGCCCGCACGGAGCACCCGGGCGAACTGCGCCCGGTGCTGGCCGCCTTCGTCGAGCCTGCCCTGGCGCTGGCCCAGGACCGCCAGAACGGCGGCGCCTTCGTGCGCGTGATCGCCCGCGCCTATGCCGAGAAGAACGACAACCTGCGCAAGTTCCTGTCCGACCACTACGGCCACGTGCTGCGTGCGTTCGGCAAGGCCATCGGCGAGTGCGTGCCCGGCCTGAGCAAGGAAGAGCTGTACTGGCGCCTGGACTTCCTGGCCGGCTCGCTCACCTATGCCATGGCCGACTTCGGGCTGATCAAGCGTCCCGCCGGTGTCACCGAAGCGGCGCATCGTGCCCATGCCGCCCACGAACTGATCCATTTCGCCGAAGCCGGGTTCCGCGCCGCCGCACGCGCCAGCGCCCTGCCCGCTTCCCTTTGATTCCACCCAGTAACTGCTGACCAACAAAGGCCCTACACCATGTCCAATTCCCTGCTAGTCCGCCGCGCCGCCGTGCTGGGTGCCGGCGTCATGGGTGCCCAGATCGCCGCCCACCTCACCAACGCTGGCGTCGACACCGTGCTGTTCGACCTGCCTGCCAAGGAAGGTCCGGCCGACGGCATCGTGCTGAAGGCGATCGCCAACCTGGGCAAGCTGAGCCCGGCGCCGCTGGCCAGCAAGTCGCTGGCCGAAGCCATCACCCCGGCCAACTATGAGTCGGGCCTGGAGCAGCTGAAGGACTGCGACCTGATCATCGAGGCCATTGCCGAGCGCATGGACTGGAAGCAGGACCTGTACAAGAAGATCGCGCCGTTCGTGGCCGACCACGCGGTGCTGGCCTCCAACACCTCGGGCCTGGGCATCAACAAGCTGGCCGACGTGCTGCCCGAGCAGCTGCGTCACCGCTTCTGCGGCGTGCACTTCTTCAACCCGCCGCGCTACATGCACCTGGCCGAGCTGATCCCGGCCACCACCACCGACGCCGCCGTGCTGGAAGGCCTGGAAGCCTTCCTGGTCACCACCCTGGGCAAGGGCGTGGTGTACGCCAAGGACACCCCGAACTTCATCGGCAACCGCATCGGCGTGTTCTCGATCCTGTCCACCATCCACCACACCCAGCAGTTCGGCCTGGGCTTCGATGAAGTGGACGGCCTGACCGGCCCGCTGGTCGGTCGCCCGAAGTCGGCGACCTATCGCACCTCCGACGTGGTCGGCCTGGACACCATGGCGCACGTCATCAAGACCATGGGCGACACCCTGCCGAATGATCCGTGGCATGAGTTCTTCAAGTCGCCGAAGTGGCTGGACGCGCTGATCTCCAAGGGCGCACTGGGTCAGAAGACCGGCGCCGGCATCTTCCGCAAGGTCGGCAAGGACATCGTGGTGCTGGACCTGGAGAAGCAGGACTACCGCCCGGCCGATCGCGCTGCCGCGCCGGAAGTGGTCGAGATCCTGAAGATCAAGAACCCGGCCGAGAAGTTCGCCAAGCTGCGCGAAAGCCAGCACCCGCAGGCGCAGTTCCTGTGGGCGACCTTCCGCGACCTGTTCCACTACAGCGCCTACCACCTGGCCGACATCGCCGAGACCGCGCGCGACGTGGACCTGGCCATCCGCTGGGGCTACGGCTGGTCGCTGGGCCCGTTCGAAACCTGGCAGGCCGCCGGCTGGAAGCAGGTGGCACAGTGGATCGCCGATGACATCGTGGCCGGCAAGAGCATGAGCAACGCCCCGCTGCCGGACTGGGTGTTCGATGGCCGCGACGGCGTGCATGCCGCCGAAGGCAGCTACAGCCCGTCGCGCAACGCCAAGCTGCCGCGCTCGTCGCTGCCGGTGTACCAGCGCCAGCGCTTCCCCGATCCGCTGCTGGGCGAGAAGTTCGCGCCGGGCGAGACCGTGTTCGAGAACGACGGCCTGCGCATGTGGCACGACGGTGATGGCATCGCCGTGGTCAGCTTCAAGACCAAGATGAACACCGTGTCCGACCAGGTGCTGGACGGCCTGCAGGAATGCGTCAGCCGCGCCGAGAAGGACTTCCAGGGCCTGGTGATCTGGCAGCAGAAGGAGCCCTTCTCTGCCGGTGCCGATCTGGCCGGTGCACTGGGCCTGCTGCAGGCCGGCAAGGTCGACCAGTTCGAAGAAATGGTTGCCAACTTCCAGCGCACCAGCCAGCGCATCAAGTACTCGCTGGTGCCGGTGGTTGCCGCCGTGCGTGGCCTGGCGCTGGGTGGTGGCTGCGAGTTCCAGATGCACAGCGCCAAGACCGTGGCCTTCCTGGAAAGCTACATCGGCCTGGTCGAGGCCGGCGTCGGCCTGCTGCCGGCCGGTGGTGGCCTGAAGGAACTGGCCGTGCGTGCCTCTCAGGCCGCGGGCCCGGGTGGCGACGTGTTCGCCGAACTGAAGAAGACCTTCGAGACCGTGGCGATGGCCAAGGTGTCCAACTCGGCGGTCAACGCCAAGGAACTGGGCCTGCTGCGCAGTACCGACAAGGTGGTGTTCAACAGCTACGAGGCCCTGCACATCGCCAAGGCCGAAGCCCGTGCACTGGCCGAAGCGGGCTACCGTCCGCCGCTGCCGGCACGCCGCATCCAGGTGGCCGGTGACGTGGGCATCGCCACCTTCAAGATGATGCTGGTCAACATGCTGGAAGGTCGCTTCATCAGCCCGTACGACTACGAGATCGCCGAGCGCATCGCCACCGTGCTGTGCGGCGGCAAGGTCGACCGCGGCACCCTGGTGGACGAAGAGTGGCTGCTGACCCTGGAGCGCAAGCACTTCGTCGAACTGGCCCAGCAGGAAAAGACCCAGGCCCGCATCGCGCACATGCTGAAGACCGGCAAGCCGCTGCGGAACTGACGGAAGACATCGGTAGTGCCGGCCGCTGGCCGGCAACCTCTTCCACCCCCTATTCAAGAGATCACTGCAATGACCAAGCAAATCCAGGACGCCTACATCGTCGCCGCCACCCGCACTCCGGTCGGCAAGGCGCCCAAGGGCATGTTCCGCAACACCCGCCCCGACGACATGCTTGCGCACGTGCTGCGCAGCGTCGTCGCGCAGGCCCCGGGCGTGGACGTCAACCGCATCGATGACGCCATCATCGGCTGCGCCATGCCGGAAGCCGAGCAGGGCATGAACGTGGCACGCATCGGCGTGCTGCTGGCCGGCCTGCCGAACACCATCGCCGCGCAGACCGTGAACCGCTTCTGCTCCTCCGGCCTGCAGGCCGTGGCGCAGGCCGCCGACGCGATCCGCCTGGGCAACGCCGACCTGATGCTGGCTGGTGGCACCGAGTCGATGTCGATGGTGCCGATGATGGGCAACAAGATCGCCATGGCGCCGAGCGTGTTCGACAACGACCACGTGGCCATCGCCTACGGCATGGGCATCACTGCCGAGAAGGTGGCCGAAGAGTGGAAGGTCTCGCGCGAAGACCAGGACGCCTTCGCCCTCGCCTCGCACCAGAAGGCCATGGCCGCGATCCAGAACGGCGAGTTCAAGGACGAGATCAGCCCGTACGAGATCGTCTCGCACCTGCCGGACCTGGCCGACGGCCAGCGCATCATCACCCGCAACAAGATCGCCGACACCGACGAAGGCCCGCGCCCGGATTCCTCGGCTGAAGGCCTGGCCAAGCTGCGCCCGGTGTTCCGCAACGGCCAGTTCGGCGGCACCGTCACCGCCGGTAACTCGTCGCAGATGAGCGACGGCGCCGGTGCCGTGCTGCTGGCCTCGGAACAGGCGATCAAGGACTACGGCCTGACCCCGCTGGCCCGTTTCGTCAGTTTCTCGGTGGCCGGCGTGCGCCCGGAAGTGATGGGCATCGGCCCGATCGCCGCGATCCCGAAGGCACTGAAGCAGGCCGGCCTGACCCAGGACCAGCTGGATTGGATTGAACTGAACGAAGCGTTCGCCGCGCAGTCGCTGGCGGTGATCCGCGATTGCGGCCTGGACCCGAGCAAGGTCAACCCGCTGGGTGGCGCGATTGCCCTGGGCCACCCGCTGGGTGCGACCGGCGCGATCCGTACCGCCACCCTGCTGCACGGCCTGCGTCGTCGCCAGCAGAAGTACGGCATGGTGACGATGTGCATCGGCACCGGCATGGGCGCAGCGGGTATTTTCGAGGCGCTGTAAGGGTCAAAAGCGTTGCCTCGTTTGGCTTCATGGCGTGGGCCGGGTTGGCAGGGCTGCCCGGGACACGCCGTGAACCCGTCCTTGGGGGCTCGATGGCGCCATCCATGGCGCCAACGGTCCCAGGCAGCCCTGCCAACCCGGCCCTCCCAGCCTCCCCGCGGCGGAGGGACGAGCAAAGGCAAGAGCAGTAGATCCACGCCATGCGTGGATGCTTTTGGCCCTGCTCTGGAAAACAAAAAAGGCAGCCATAGGCTGCCTTTTTTGATTGTGCTCCCGCCCTTGATTCCGCCCTTCCCGTCCGCGCCCGCAGGAAACCTGGCAGGCGGGACGGGTGGGCCTTTGCAGGACCGTTGGCGCCATGGGCCCGAGGCATGCCTCGGGCGGGTTGGGCAGGACGCCCAACCCCGGTCTTGCCGTGTGCGCAGGACAGCGCACACGAGCAAGGCGCCATCGAGCCCCCATGGATGGGTTTACGGCGTGTCCTGCAAAGGCCCACCCGTACCGCCCACCAAGTATCAATCAAGGCGCCGCGAACGGAGCGCTTGATAAAACCCTTACTCCGCCAACATCGCCGTCAGCTTCTCCCGCGCCGGCCCTGCGAGCTTCGGGTTGTCCAGCGCGAAGCGGATCGTCGCTTCCACCAGCCCCAGGTGCGTACCGCAGTCGAAACGAGTGCCCTCGAAACGGTAGGCATCCACCTCTTCGGTCTTCAGCAGCTGCGCGATCGCATCGGTCAGCTGGATCTCGCCGCCGGCACCGCTGCCGGTCTGCTCCAGCAGCTCGAAGATCTTCGGGCTCAGCACGTAGCGGCCGACCACGGCCAGGTCGCTCGGCGCGTCCTCCGGCTTCGGCTTCTCCACGATCTGCGAAATACGGCCCTTGCGGCCATCGAAGGCCTCGGTCGCGACGATGCCGTAACTGGCGGTCTTGTCGTGCGGCACATCTTCAACGGCAATGACGCTGGCGCCACTGGCTTCGTTGAGATCGGCCATCTGCTTCAGCGCACTGTCGCCGCGGTTCCAGATCAGGTCGTCCGGCAGCAGCACCGCGAACGGCTCGTCACCGATCACGGCCTTGGCACACAGCACCGCATGGCCCAGGCCCAGCGCCTCGGCCTGGGTCACGAAGATCGCGCGCACCCCATTGGGCAGCACGTGACGGATCAGCTCCAGCTGCTCCTGCTTGCCGGCGCGCTCGAGCTTCTGCTCCAGCTCGTAGGCCTTGTCGAAGTAGTCGGCGACCGCGTGCTTGTAGCGGTTGGTGATGAACACCAGCGTGTCACAGCCGGCCTCGATTGCTTCATCCACTGCGTACTGGATCAGCGGCCGGTCAATGATCGGCAGCATCTCCTTCGGCACGGTCTTGGTTGCTGGCAAAAAACGCGTCCCCAAACCCGCTACGGGGAAAACTGCCTTGCGAATTCGCTTGCTCATTGGTGCCTGTTGGCCTCGCGTGCGGGAAAGGGCACGACTTTAGCGGATGAAATGTAAGCATCCTGTTCGATTGGCGAGAACTCGGGCATCGTCGCGAACAGGACTTCCTTGATGGTTTCGGTGTCGTAGCTGCACACCGCCTCGCGCAGGCGCGGGACGTTGCCCAGCACCAGATCGCGCGAGAACATGCGCACGCCGGCCTCGAGGACCTTCGGATGCGCGGTTGCGCGGTAGTCCTCGTCCGAATAGAACAGCGTCTCGTGCAGCTTCTCGCCCGGACGCAGGCCGGTATAGATGATCTGCACATCCTTGTACGGCTGCTTGCCCGCCAGACGGATCATCTGCTCGGCCAGCAGCCGGATCGGCACCGGCTCGCCCATGTCGAGCGTGTAGATCGCACCGTGCGAGGCCGAGGCCGCGGCCTGCAGGATCAACTGGCAGGCCTCGGGGATGGTCATGAAGTAGCGGGTGACTTCCGGATCGGTGACCGTGACCGGGCCACCGCGCAGGATCTGCTCGCGGAACAGCGGCACCACGCTGCCGGCCGAGGCCAGCACGTTGCCGAAGCGCACGGTAACGAAACGGGTGTGCGTGGACTTCTGGTCCAGGCTCTGGCAGATCATCTCGGCATAGCGCTTGCTGGCACCCAGCGCGTTGACCGGATCGACCGCCTTGTCGGTGGAGATGAACACGAAATGCTCGACGCGCGCTTCCAGGCAGGCGCGGGCCACGTTCTCGGTCGCCAGGATGTTGTTGCGCACGGCTTCGCGCAGCTGCCGTTCCAGCACCGGCACATGCTTGTACGCTGCGGCATGGAACGCGGTGTCGACCGGATGCAGCGACAGCGCATGGCGGATCACCGCAGGATCGCCACAGTCGCCCAGCACCGCTTCGATCTCGATATCGGGGAAGCTGCGACGCAGCTCACCCTCGATGGTCAGCAGCAGCAGTTCGCTGATCTCCAGCAGGATGATGCGGCCGGCACCGTGGCGCGCGCACTGGCGGCACAGCTCCGAGCCGATCGAGCCACCGGCACCGGTCACCATCACGGTGCGACCGCCCAACCAGCCACGGATCAGGTTCCAGTCCGGGGTGATCGGCTTGCGGCCGAGCAGATCCTCGATCGCCACCTCCTTCAGTTGGCCGGGCAGCGACTGCCCCTGCAGGATGTCGCTCAGCTTGGGCACGGTGCGGAACGGCACGCCGGTGCTTTCGCAGATGGCGACCACCCGCTGCATGCCTGCGGCATCCAGCGAGGGCATGGCGATCACCAGCAACTTGGCTGCAGTCTCGCGGACCACCGCCGGGGCATCATCGAGGCTGCCCAGGATCGGCAGGCCCTGCAGCTTGGCGCCGCGCAGGTGCGGTGCGTCGTCCAGCAGGCCGACCGGTTCGAAGTTGCCGGAGCGGCGCAGATCGCGGACCAGCGTCTCGGCGGCTTGCCCCGCACCGAGGATCAGCACGCGGCGCGCGCTCGAATCCGACTGCAGTGCCTGGTAATCCTTCCAGGCCCGGTAGAGCAGGCGCGGCGCGCCGAGCAGCGCCGACAGCGCGAACGGATAGATCACCAGCACCGACATCGGCACGCCGTCGAAACGCTTCCACATCAGCACCAGCACGATGCCGACCAGGCCGATGAAGCTGGCCTTGAAGATGTTCAGCAGGTCGCTGACGCTGGCGAAACGCCACAGCCCGCGATACAGGCCCACGCGCCAGAACACCAGGCCCTGCAGCAGCAGCACCAGGGTGGTGTCGACATTCCAGAGCGGAAGCGAGGGCGCGTTGGGGAGGATCGAGTACCGCCCGGCGTGGAGCAGCTGCCAGCATGCCCAGACCATGAACAGGTCGTGGCAGACGATGGCCGAACGCGGCATCAGGCCGAGGATTCTGTCCCGCCAGGGTGAAGCCATAAGTCAGGTATTTCCTTGTCGGTGACGCAATCCATTGCGCAGGAGGATCCAGAGGACGCTCAGCGCGAGAAACCACGCGACCGCCAGGACAGCCTCCCACCTCGGCTGCAAATTGGAGCAGACATTAAGCACTGTAATACTGAACAGGCCCAGAGCAAAGTACATCCCTGTCACCTGGGCGTGGCTGGCTCCTGCCTGCACCGCCCGCTGGTAGACGTGCTGGGTATGGGGTTCCATCCAGCGTTGTCCGGAGATGATGCGCGCCGCCAGTGTGAAGCCCGCGTCCACGAGGAACGCCGAAGCCGGCACCAGCAGCAGGATCCAGTTGATATCGGTACGCACCGCAGCGATCGCCAGGACGACGGCGACTGCATAGCCCAGCGCGCCACTTCCGACATCACCCATGAAGATCCGGGCCCGCGGGAAATTGAACGGCAGGAAGCCCAGGCAGGCCAGGCCCAGCGCCACCGCGGCCAGCGAATACGGCCAGGGCAGCACCGGCGCCAGGCCCAGCGCAACAACAATGGCCTGGCTGGCGGCAATACCGTTGATGCCATCCATGAAGTTCCAGATGTTGATCAACGAGGCGGTGAATACCAGCACCAGCCCGGCCAGCAACCAGCTTCCACCATGCACCTTGACCAGGGCGGCCAGCAGCGCGGCGGCAATGAAGTGCACCAGCAGGCGGCGCATGGCCGGCAACGGCCGGTGGTCGTCCCACCAGCCGATGCCCGCCACCAGCACCAGGCCCAGGCTGGCCACCAGCAGGCTCGGTGTCGATTCAGGCCAGACCCACATCGCTGCACCGGCGGTGACCAGCAGGCTGATGACGATGGCGATGCCACCACCGCGCGGCGTTGCCACGCTATGGCTGCGACGCTCGCCGGGGTGATCCAGCAGTTGCTGGCGCAGGGCATAACCCCGTGCCGCCCAGGTCAACCCCGCACTCAGCAGGGCCAGCCCCAGCAGCGCGCCCATCACGAGCCACGGCATGGATCAGAGCACCGCGTAGTTCAGCAGTGGCTTGACCGTGCCCCATTCCTTGCAGCTCGGGCACTGCCAGTGGTGGGTGCGTGCACCGAACCCGCAACGGGTGCAGCGGTAAGCGGGATTGCGCACCAGCAGCTGGTCGGTGATGTGCTTGAGGTCATGCAGGGTCGCCGTGGAATCGGCGCCCTCGGCCAGGGTCAGGTCGATCAGCGCCGATTCGCCACGCACCGACGGACGATCCTTGAGCTGGCGGCCAAGGTAGGCTCGGGCCGGAGCCACGCCCTCCTGCTCTTCCATCAGCCGGGTCAGGGCCAGCACCGGGGCGATGCCACGGTAGTGCTCGGTCATTTCCGACAGGAACGCACGTGCGCCTGCCAGATCGCCTACCTTGCGGTAGTTTTCCATCAACGCCGGCAGCAGCTCCGGCAGGTACTCCGGATCGTTGCGCGCAGCGCGCTCGAAGGCGCGCACGGCCGCTTCCGGATTGCCGGCATCGGTTTCCAGGCGACCTTCAATGATGCCGGCACGCACCGACATCGCATCGGCCTGGTAGGCGCGTGTGATCGCTGCCCTCGCCTCTTCCAGCTTGCCGGCGCCGCGGAAGCGCTCGGCCAGTTCGCACTCGAACTGCCCGATCAGCTTGCCCATCGGCTCGCCGGTGACGTCTTCGAAGCGGGTGGCGTTGTCGATCGCCTTTTCCCAGTCGCGCTCGGCCTGGTAGATGCCGATCAGGTGCTTGAGCGCCTGCGGGGCGCGCTGGTCCAGCTGCGCCAGCTCGGTGAACACCGTCTCTGCACGGTCCAGCAGGCCGGACTTCATATAGTCCTCGCCCAGCGCCAGCAGGGCCTGCACGCGCTGCGCGTCGCTCAGGTCGTGGCGGTTGACCAGCCCCTGGTGCAGGCGGATGGCGCGGTCGACTTCACCGCGGCGGCGGAACAGGTGGCCCAGCGCGACCTGGGTCTCGAAGGTTTCCTTGTCCAGCTCGGCGATGTGCAGGAACAGTTCGATGGCCTTGTCCGGCTGCTCGTTGAGCAGGTAGTTCAGGCCACGGAAGTAGGTGCTGGACAGGCGGCTGACCTGGTTGTCACCGTGGCGCTGGCCACCACGCCGGCCGATCACCCACCCGGCCAGTGCGGCCAGCGGAACGAACAGGAAAAACCACAGCCACTCGGTGACGAAATCCATCTTCGATCAGCGTCCATCAAAAGATTGGGGGGAAACACCCGCGGCCGGCGTTGCCGCCACGGACTTGTTGGCACGGCGCAGCTGGCTGTAGAGCGGAATGACCACGCTCACCAGTACCAGGCCGGCACCGACCACGACACCCACCAGCAGTGCAGCGATCAGCGCCACGCCCACCGAGGTGTGCAATTGAGTGAAAAGCAGGTTGATCGACATCGCGGTCATGTTGACCGCACCAATGATCAGCCCAAGGATCAGGACCGCCAGCAGGACCAGCAGACGAAAGACCTTCATGCGACAGCTCCAGTGGCAGGAGTCCGTAGCTTATCCGACCCGCGGCTGGATTCGCACGCGGTGGCGCGACGGGGGCTCAGGCCGGATCGGCGTCCAGCGGCAGCACACTGCTGACCCGCTCGCGCAGTTCCTTGCCCGGCTTGAAATGGGGGACGTGCTTGCCCGGCAGGGCAACCGATTCGCCGGTCTTCGGGTTGCGACCCAGGCGCGGCGGACGATAGTGCAGCGAGAAGCTGCCAAAACCACGGATTTCGATGCGATCCCCGGCGGACAGCGATCCGCCCATCATCTCCAGCAACGACTTCACCGCCAGATCGACATCATCGGCCTTCAGGTGCGCCTGGCGGCGCGCAAGGATTTCGATCAGTTCGGATTTGGTCATCACCGGCTCACATAAGGGGCATCTCAGCCTGAAACGGCCCGGGCAGAAGCCCGGGCCGTCCAGGAAACAACAAACAGCGTAAGGCCGATTACTCGGACTTGTTGCCGTTCAGCTGTGCACGCAGCAGCGCGCCCAGCTGGGTGGTGCCGCTGGAAGCCGAAGAGGACTGGTATTCCTCCAGCACTTCGCGCATTTCCGCGTCGTCCTTGGCCTTGATCGACAGCTGCAGGGTGCGGCCCTTGCGGTCCATGCCCACGAACTTGGCTTCGATCTTGTCGCCGACCTTCAGGTGCTGGGTGGCGTCGTCAACGCGCTCGTTGGCGATGTCGCGAGCCGAAACGTAACCCTCGATGCCGTCAGCCAGCTCGATGATCGCGCCCTTGGCGTCGACTTCCTTCACCACGCCTTCGACCTTGGAGCCCTTCGGATTGGCAGCCATGTACTGGCCGAACGGATCCTGCTCCAGCTGCTTCACGCCCAGGGAGATGCGCTCGCGCTCCGGATCGACAGCCAGGACGACGGCGTCCAGGGTATCGCCCTTCTTGAAGTTGCGAACGACGTCTTCGCCGGTGGTGTTCCAGCTGATGTCGGACAGGTGGACCAGGCCGTCGATGCCGCCGTCCAGGCCGATGAAGATGCCGAAGTCGGTGATCGACTTGATCTGGCCCGACACCTTGTCACCCTTCTTGTGGGTGGCAGCGAAGGTTTCCCACGGATTGGCGGCAACCTGCTTCATGCCCAGCGAGATACGGCGACGCTCTTCATCGACGTCCAGCACCATCACTTCGACTTCGTCACCAACCTGCACAACCTTGGACGGGTTGACGTTCTTGTTGGTCCAATCCATCTCGGAGACGTGCACCAGGCCTTCGACGCCCGGCTCGATCTCAACGAACGCACCGTAATCGGTGACGTTGGAGACCTTGCCGAAGACGCGGCTGTTGGCCGGGTAACGACGGCCGATGTTGTCCCACGGATCCTCGCCCAGCTGCTTCAGGCCCAGCGAAACGCGGTTGCGCTCGCGGTCGAACTTCAGCACGCGGACGTCCAGCTCGTCGCCGACGTTCACGACTTCCGACGGGTGACGCACGCGCTTCCACGCCATGTCGGTGATGTGCAGCAGGCCGTCGATGCCGCCCAGGTCCACGAACGCGCCGTAATCGGTCAGGTTCTTGACGACACCCTTCAGGATCGCGCCTTCCTGCAGCTTGTCCATCAGCTGCTCGCGCTCTTCCGAGTGCTCGCTTTCGACGACAGCGCGGCGCGAGACCACGACGTTGTTACGCTTGCGGTCCAGCTTGATGAGCTTGAACTCGAGTTCCTTGCCTTCCAGGTAGGCCGGATCGCGCACCGGGCGCACATCGACCAGGGAACCCGGCAGGAAGGCGCGGACATCCTTGATGTCCACGGTGAAACCACCCTTGACCTTGCCGCTGATGCGGCCGGTGATGGTTTCGTTCTTTTCCAACGCTTCTTCCAGCTCGTCCCACACCATCGCGCGCTTGGCCTTCTCGCGCGACAGGACGGTTTCGCCGAAGCCGTTCTCGATCGAGTCGAGGGCGACCTTGACGATGTCGCCTTCGGCGACGTCGATTTCGCCAGCGTCGTTACGGAACTGTTCGATCGGCACGATGCCTTCGGACTTCAGGCCAGCGTTGATCACCACGACGTCGCCGCGGACTTCAACAACGGTACCGCTGACGATGGCGCCCGGCTTCAGCTTGGCCAGGTTGGCCTGGCTGGCTTCAAACAGTTCGGCAAATGATTCGGTCATTAGATTTACTCTGTTGGACACATGGGTCGGTGGCGTCCCCTTCAGGGGAATGGCGACCGCCCGCCTGTTGGTCGACCCCGGAAACGCAGGTCGTGTGTAGTAGGAAAACCGCCACGCATCATTGCGCGACGGAGCTGGTACAGCACTGCTTTGCGCGACCACCACCGATGCAGCTGGCAGTGCTCCCGCGCGAACGGATCAGGCAGCCGGAACTGGAAGCAGATCCATCACTCGGGCAACGACATCATCGATGCCGATGCCTGTGGTGTCGATGAGGACAGCATCGTCTGCCGGCTTCAGGGGCGCCACGGTACGCTGGGCATCACGGGCGTCGCGGGCCATGATCTCGCGCAGGAGGTCATCAAAGTTAACAGAAACCCCCTTGTCTTTCAACTGCTTATGCCGGCGCTCGGCGCGCTCCTCGGCACTGGCGGTCAGGAAGACCTTGTAGGGGGCGTCCTTGAAGATCACCGTGCCCATGTCGCGGCCATCGGCGACCAGGCCGGGCAGCTCCCTGAATGCGCGCTGGCGCTCCTTCAGCGCGGCGCGCACCTCGGGAATGGCGGCGATGGCAGAAGCCAGGGCGCCAGTGGTCTCCAGGCGCAGTTCGTCGGTGGCATCGGTGCCGTTGACCATGACCCGCATCGACTCGCCCTGTTCAACAAACTGAACATGGGTATCGAAGGTGCAGCGCACCAGCGCCGAGGCGTCGGAGGTGTCGATGTCGGCCCAGCTCGCGGCCACGCCCACCGCGCGGTACAGCGCACCCGAATCCAGGTAATGCCAGCCCATCCGGCGCGCGATGATGCGGCTGATGGTACCCTTGCCGGCCCCGGAAGGGCCGTCGATGGTCAGGACGGGAGCGAGTGGATTCATGGGGTTCCCAGAGCGTGTGAAGGGGCCATTCTAGCCCCTGCCAGACGCCCCCAGCGGGATCTTTTGTGCAACCACTTGAAACCACGAGGAAAAGCCCGGTAGAATGGCGGGCTTGAACGAGCGTCAACTGCCGATTGTCTTTCGCATATCGCGGCCACGCTCCACCCGAACAACTACTGTTTACGCCGAGGTATGCCATGAAAGTCCTGTCCTCCCTGAAGTCGGCGAAGGCCCGTCACCGCGACTGCAAGGTCGTCCGTCGTCGCGGCAAGATCTTCGTCATCTGCAAGTCGAACCCGCGTTTCAAGGCGCGTCAGCGCTAAGCCCAACAGCCTTCACGGCTGCGGCTGGCCCTACGCGGGGCCGACCCGATGCAAGAAACCGCCTTCGGGCGGTTTTTTGTTTATGCGGCTTTTTCCTGCTGATTTTGCTGTAATCGCCTTTCTTGACCACTGGGGAGTAGATCGAGATGAAGCGTTACCTGTCCGCCCTGGCCGTGATGGCCACCCTGGCCGCCGCCACGCCGGCGCTGGCCGATACCCTGCTTGTCGACCGCGCCCGCGAGAAGCCGGCCGGTGCCCTGCCCGTGCGCGGCCAGAGCATGCAGCAGGTACAGGCGCAGTTCGGCGCGCCGAGCGAACAGCTGCAGCCGCGTGGCGGGCAGAAGCGGCAATGGCCGACCATCAACCGCTGGGTGTACCCGCAGTTCACCGTCTACTTCGAGAAGCAGAAGGTGATCGACGTGGTGGCCAACCAGGCGGACCCGAACGAAATCGGCCCGAAACCACCGATCCGTTGATCCCTTTACCCGCCGTGGGCGGGCCTGTGTAGCGAGACCATGAACCAGACCCTTCGTTTTCCTGCCGAGTGGGAAGCCCAGAGCGGCGTCCTGATTGCCTGGCCCACCGCCGACACCGACTGGGCCGACCGCCTGGGCCAGGTGGAAGAGACCTACATCGCCCTGGTCGCGGCCATCACCCGCTTCCAGCCGGTGCTGATCTGCGTGGCCGACGACGATGTGGAGACCTATGCCGAAATGCGGCTGCGCTCCAACCGCATCGACATGGACAAGGTCCACTTCACCACGGCCGCCTACGACGATACCTGGCTGCGCGACTCCGGCCCGATCACCCTGCGCCGTGCCGACGGCGGTTTCCAGCTGCTGGATTTCCGCTTCACCGGTTGGGGCGGCAAGTTCGACGCCACCCTGGATGACCAGCTGGTGGGCGTGCTGGACCAGGCCGGCGTGTTCAACGACGCGCCGGTGCGCAGCATCCCGTTCGCGCTGGAAGGCGGCGGCATCGAGACCGATGGCGAAGGCACCCTGCTGACCACCTGGAAGTGCCTGCACGAGCGCCATCCGGACCGCGACCGCGCCAGCCTGAGCGCCGACCTGGCCGACTGGCTGCAGCAGGACCGCGTGCTGTGGCTGGACCACGGCTACCTGGAAGGCGACGACACCGACGCGCACATCGACACCCTCGCCCGCTTCGCCTCGGCCGACAGCATCGTCTACCAGGCCTGTGGCGACGAGAGCGACTCGCACTACGCCGAACTGCAGGCGATGGGCAACGAGCTGGCCGCACTGCGCACCAAGGATGGGCAGCCGTACCGCCTGTTCCCGCTGCCGTGGGCACAGCCGGTGATCGACGAAGGCCGCCGCCTGGCTGCGTCGTACGCCAACTACCTGATCGTCAATGGTGCGGTGCTGATGCCGGCCTATGGCGACCCGGCCGACGACCTGGCCCGCGATGTGCTGGCCCAGGCGCACCCGGGCCGCGAGATCGTGCAGGTGCCCTGCCGCTCGCTGATCTGGCAGAACGGCAGCCTGCACTGCATCACCATGCAGCTGCCGGAAGGGCTGTTGAAGGTCTGACGGTAGTGCCGGCCGCTGGCCGGCAACCCTGCACCGCCTGATGGATCCACGGGATTGCCGGCCAGCGGCCGGCACTACCGAGCGCACCCATTCAGCGCGCGACACGCCGTCGCCGTCCATCCGCGCTAACATGCTGGTTTTCCCCCGCAGGAACGCCCCGCATGAACTCGCGCAGCCCCCTTACCGTCGCCCTGATCCAGGAGCGCAACCACGGTGATGCCGCCGCCAACCTGGCGGTGATCGAAGCACGCGTGGCCGAGGCGGCTGCGCAGGGTGCCAAGCTGGTGCTGCTGCAGGAACTGCATAACGGTCCGTACTTCTGCCAGCACGAATCGGTGGACGAATTCGACCTGGCCGAGCCGATTCCGGGCCCCAGCACCGAGCGCCTGGGCGCGCTGGCGAAGAAGCACGGCGTGGTGCTGGTCGGCTCGCTGTTCGAACGCCGCGCTGCCGGCCTGTACCACAACACCGCCGTGGTGTTCGAGAAGGACGGTACGCTGCTCGGCAAGTACCGCAAGATGCATATTCCGGACGATCCGGGCTTCTACGAGAAGTTCTACTTCACCCCGGGCGACATCGGCTTCAAGCCGATCGATACCTCGGTGGGTCGCCTTGGCGTGCTGGTGTGCTGGGACCAGTGGTACCCGGAAGCGGCGCGCCTGATGGCGCTGGCCGGTGCCGAACTGCTGCTCTACCCGACCGCGATCGGCTGGGACCCGGACGACGTGCAGGACGAGAAGACCCGCCAGCGCGACGCCTGGGTGCTGAGCCACCGCGGCCACGCCGTGGCCAACGGCCTGCCGGTACTGAGCTGCAACCGCGTCGGCCACGAGGCCTCGCCGCTGGGCGCCTCCGGCATCCAGTTCTGGGGCAACAGCCACGTGCTGGGCCCGCAGGGCGAGTTCCTGGCCGAAGCCGGCACCGATGCCACGGTTCTGTTGTGCGATGTCGACCTGCAGCGCAGCGAGCATGTGCGCCGCATCTGGCCGTTCCTGCGCGACCGCCGCATCGATGCCTACGGCGACCTGCTCAAGCGCTACATCGACTGAGCCGGAGCCCGCGCATGGCCGTCCTCATCCGTGATGCCGGCCCGGCCGACATCGCCGCGATCACCGCGATCTACGCGGTGGAAGTGACCGACTTCGTCAACACTTACGAGTACGACATCCCGGACGCGTCCGAGATGCTGCGCCGCATGCGCGACATCATCGACCGCGGCTTCCCCTACCTGGTCGCCGAGATTGACGGCCAGGTGGCCGGCTATGCCTACGCCAACACCTACCGCACCCGCGTTGCCTACCAGTGGACCGTGGAGAACTCGGTCTACGTCGATGCCCGTTTCCAGGGCCAGGGTGTCGGCACCGGCCTGCTGCAGGCGTTGATCGACGCCTGCGTGGCGCGTGGCTACCGGCAGATGGTGGCGGTCATCGGCGAACCGACCAATACCGCTTCAATCAAGCTGCACGAACGCTTCGGCTTCGAGCTGGTCGGCGTGTTCCGTGGCCTCGGCCGCAAGCATGGCCGCTGGCTGGATACCGTGCAGATGCAGCGCGCGCTCGGCGATGGCGCCGACACTGCACCTTCCAATGAATGAACCCATGACCGAAACCCTTCCCGAGACCGGCGACGACCTGTTCGCCGGCCAGCCGGTACGCGTTGTTGAACGCGACGGCGTGCGCTACACCCTGCTGGGCACCGCCCATGTCTCACGCGCCAGCGTCGAGGCGGTGGAGAAAGCCATCGACAGCGGTCGCTTCGACGCGGTGGCCGTTGAACTGGACCCGCAGCGCCTGCAGGCGCTGAGCGACCCGGACACGCTGGCCAAGCTCGACCTGGTCGAGGTGATCCGCAAGGGCCGCGTCGCCCTGTTCGCCGCCAACCTGGCCCTGTCCGCCTACCAGCGCCGCCTGGCCGAACAGCTCGACATCGAGCCGGGCGCGGAACTGAAGCGCGCGGTGGAACTGGCGCGCGAACGCGACCTGCCGGTGCACCTGATTGACCGCGAGGTCGGCCTGACCTTCCGCCGCGCCTCGCAGCGGCTGGGTTTCTTCGGCAAGCTGAAGCTGGTTGCCGGTCTCGGCGCCGGCCTGTTCTCGTCCGAGGAGGTGGGCGAGAACGAGATCGAGAAGCTCAAGCAGGGCGACATGCTGGAATCGAGCTTCGGCGAGTTCGCCAGCGAGAGCCCGGCACTGTACGAGACCATCATCGGCGAGCGCGACCGCTACATGGCTACGCGCCTGCGCGAGGAACACAACCCGCAGCAGCGTGAAGTGCTGGCGGTTGTCGGTGCGGGTCACCTGGCAGGCCTGGCGCGTTACCTGGAAACCGACACCGAGGCACCGGCACCGCTGCGCGCCGAGCTGGAGGCGGTGCCGAAGAAGCGCAACATTCCGTGGTTCACGCTGGGCATCCTGGCCATCGTGGCGACCGGCATCGGCGTGGGCTTCTACCGCGGTGGTCTGGGCGTGGGCACCGAACTGCTGGCGACCTGGGCGATGTATACCGGCGGCCTGGCGGGCCTGGGCTGCCTGCTGGCAGGCGGTCACCCGCTGAGCATCCTCACCGCGATCGCGGTGGCCCCGTTCAAGCCGTTCCGCCTGAGCATCCCGACCGGCGCGTTCTCGGCGCTGGTGGAAGCGCGCCTGCGCAAGCCGGCGTACGAGGACTTCCTGAAGCTGCGCGACGACGCGCAGAGCCTGAAGGGCTGGTACCGCAATCGGGTCACGCGCGTGGTGCTGACATTCATGCTGACCAACATCGGCAGCATGCTCGGCCTGTGGCTGACCACGTTCAAGGTGTGGGGCAAGGTCGCCGGTTGATTGTTTTGTGTAGCGTCGAGCCATGCTCGACTGCGCTCTGGTAGGTGCCAACCTTGGTTGGCACGCGATGCCCGGCAAAAAAAGGGGGAGGCCGCCCCACTACGACCGGCCTCCCCCACACCACAACACATTGATGTGCATTACAGCCGGGCAGCGCCCGGCTCTACCATTTCCGCTCCACGCGCGCGGCGGATCAACCGCGTCACGGCATTGCGCAGGTCATCCAGCACCGCATAGATGGTCGGCAGGAACAGCAGGCTGACCACGGTCGAGAACGCCAGGCCGCCGGCAATCGCGCGCGCCATCGGCGCGTACTCCGGGCCATTTCCGAACATCTGCGTATTGGTCAGCGAGATCGGCACCATCGCCAGGATCGCCGTGCCCATCGTCATCATGATCGGGCGCAGGCGCTCGCGTGAACCCTCCACCAGCGCCTGCGTGCGTCCCATGCCGCCGCGCCGCAGGTTGTTGATGTGCTCGATCATCACGATGCCGTTGTTCACCACCACGCCCATCAGCACCAGGATGCCGATGAAGGACATGATCCCGAACGAGGTACCGGTGATCCAGAACAGCCAGAACACACCGAAGATCGAGAACAGCACGCCGCTCATGATCGCCGCCGGGAACAGCAGCGACTCGAACACCGCCGCCATCACCACGTAGATCATCACCAGCGCGATCAGCAGGTTGAACACCATCTGCTGCATCGCTTCGTCGTCGTTGCCGTAGTCGCCTCCATCGAAGGTGAAGCCATAGCCGGCCGGGAAGTTCATCGGCTTGAGCACCGATTCCATCGCCTTGCGGCCATCGGGCGCGGTGACCTTCTCGGCCAGGTTGGCCTTGATGGTCAGCGTGGTCTGGCGGTTGGTGCGACCGATCTGGGTTGCCGATGAACCGACGTCAACGGTGACCAGGCTCAGCAGTGGCACGCTGCGGCCGTCGCCGGTGCGCACGCTGAAGCCGGCCAGGTCTTCCGGGCTGCTCTGCTCGGCGCCAGCGAAGCGCACCCATACCGGTACTTCATTGTCGCCGCGGCGGAACTCGCGCATCGGCGCACCGCGCAGGGCCAGGCCGACGAAGCTGGCGACCTGCTCGGCATTGAAGCCGAATGCGGCGGCACGCTCGCGGTCGACGCGCACCTTCAGCTCGCCGCCCTTCTCGCCGTTGTCGATGCGCACGTCGCGCAGCTCGGCACGCTGGGCCAGCAGCGGCACCACTTCCTGGCCGATCTCCTGCAGCATCGAACTGGAGTCGCCCACCAGCTGCACCTGCACTCCCTGGTTGCCGCCACCGCCGCCATCACCGCCCTGGTTGCCAACGAAGTAGTCGGTGCGGGCCGACTTCGGCAGGCCCTTGCGCAGCTCTTCCTGCAGCGCCTTGATGTCCTTGGCGTACTTCTCGTCCAGGGTGACCACGGTCGAGCTGCCTTCCTGCTCGCTGTACCAGGAGTACACCTGCTTGACGTGCAGGCGCTCGCGGTTGGCGTCGATCCAGTTCTCCACGCGCGCCACTTCCTCGGACATCTGCCGGTAGGTGTAGGCGCCCTTCCACATGTAGCCGATGAAGATGTCCTTGCCGCCATCGCCGCCGAACATGTCGACCTTGGTCAGCTTCATCGGCACCAGGCTGACCAGCACCACCAGCACGATGCCGAGCAGGCTCCAGCCACGATGGTGCAGCGACCAGTCCAGCAGCCTGGCGTAGCGGCGCTGCAGCCGCGCGATCAGGCCGGTCTGCGAGTGCACCAGCTTGGGCGTGGCCATCCGCGCGGACAGCATCGGGATCAGGCTGACCGCGACCAGCCACGAGGCCAGCAGCGAGACCGAGATGGTGATCGCGATCTGCGCCATGAAGATGCTGATGTTGTTGGTCTCGCCGAACAGGTTCGGCACGAACACGATGCAGTGGCACAAGGTGCCAGCGCTGAGCGCGATGGCCACGTTGCGGGTGCCGATGATCGAGGCCAGGCGCGGCTGTCCCGGCATGCGCTCGCGCTCCTGGTAGATGCTCTCCACCACCACCACGGCGTTGTCGACCAGCATGCCCACCGCCAACAGCAGGCCCATCATGGTCAGGATGTTCAGCGTCACCCCGACGAAGTACATGAAGCCCAGGGTGATGGTGAAGCAGATCGGAATGGCCAGGGTCACCATCAGCGTGGACGGCCAATGGCGCAGGAAGAAGAACAGCACCGTGATCGACAGGATCAGGCCGACCGCACCGGCCTCGGCCAGTTCCAGCAGCGAGGAGGTCACCGCCTTGCCCTGGTTGTCGATCACCTTGATCTGCACGTCGCGCATCGACGCTTCGGCACGGATCGCTTCAACCTCGGCCAGCGCCGCGCGCGACACCTCCACCAGGTTGGCACTGCGCTCCTTGAAGATGTCCAGCCCGACCGCCGGGTTGCCGTCCAGGCGGCGCCCGTAGTTCATCCGCGCCGGCTTCAGGCGCACGTCGGCGATGTCGCCCAGGCGCAGGCCCTTGGCGTTGATCACCAGGTCGCGCATTTCCTGCAGGTCGGTGATCTCGCCCACCGGCTGCACGCGCACGCGCCGGCCGTTGTCGTCGATCTGCCCGGCCGAGATCGAGAAGTTCAGCGTGCGCAGGCGGTCACTCAGCTCATTGATGCTCAGCCCATGCGCGTTGAGCCGGTTCGGATCAATGGCGATCTCCACCTCGTTCGGCGGCGCGCCGGTAATGTCGACGCGGGCCACGCCGGGGATACGCTCGATGCGCCGCTTGAACTCGCGGTCGAGCATGTCGTAAGCGGTGGTCAGGTCGGTGGTGCTGGCCAGGCGCACCTTCAGCACCGGCTGGTCGCTGCTGGACCACTTGAACACGTTGTAGCGCTGCAGGTCGTCCGGCAGATCGCTGCGGATCGCGTCGATGCGTTCGCGTGCGTCGGAGGCGGCGATGGCGATGTCGCGGTCCCAGTCGCTGAACTCGATGAAGATCAGCGCCGCCTCGGAGGTGGCCGACGAGCGCATGCGCTTGATGCCGGTCATCGTCGCCAGCGATTCCTCCACCGGGCGGATGATGGTCCGCTCCACTTCCTCCGGGGTTGAACCGGTGTACGGAATCTGCACGAACAGGAAGGGCGCGGAAATGTCCGGCAACGCTTCCAGCGGCAACCGGAACGAGGCGATCAGGCCGATCACCACCAGTGACACGAAGCACATGATGGTGGTGACCGGGCGGCGGATGGAGAACTCGGCAACACTCATGCCGGCTCCTCCGCACCCGCCGCGCTGCCTGCTGCGCCCGGCTCGATCTCGCCGGCGTGCTTGCGGCCACGCTCGCGGTAATAGGCATCACCACGGCGGTCCATCAGGTCGTAGACCACCGGGATCACCAGCAGGGTCAGCAGGGTCGACACCAGCAGGCCACCGATCACGGTGATCGCCATCGGCGCGCGCACTTCGGCGCCCTCGCCCATCGCCACCGCCAGCGGCAGGAAGCCGAACAGCGTGCACAGCGTGGTCATGATGATCGGCCGCAGGCGCGAGCGTGCACCTTCCACCAGGGCCTCGTGCTTGGCCACGCCGGCCTCGCGCAGCTGGTTGACCTTGTCGATCAGGATGATCGCGTTCTTGGTGACCAGGCCGACCAGCAGGATCAGGCCGATGAACACCACCACCGAGATGGGCTTGCCGGTCAGCATCAGTGCCAGGATCGCGCCGACCAGCGCCAGCGGGATGGTGAACAGGATCACGAACGGATGCAGCAGCGATTCGAACTGCGAGGCCATCACCAGGTAGACCAGGAAGATCGCCAGGCCGAAGGCGAAGATCAGCGACTTCGCCGCCTGCGCCAGCTCCTCGCCCTGGCCACCGATGTGCAGGCCGACACCCGCGCCCAGCGGTTGTTCGGCCACCATCTGCTGCACTTCGCGCATGGCCGCGCCGAGGTCGATGTCGCGCAGGTTGGCCGAAACCACCGCAACGCGGGTCTGGTCGGCGCGATGGATCTCGCTGGGGCCGGTGGTGGCAACCACGTCGGCCACCGCATCCAGCGTGACCGGCCGGGTGCTGCCCGGATTGACGATCAACCGGCGGATGCTCTCCACGCTGGCGCGGTCGCCTTCCTGGGCACGCACCAGCACGTCGATCTTGCGGTCGCGGAAGCTGTAGCGGGTAGCCACGTCGCCGCGCACCTTCTTCACCACCACGTCGGCGATCTGGCGGGTGGTCAGGCCCAGCGCACCGGCACGTTCCTGGTCGAAGCGGATCTGGATTTCCGGGAAGCCCTCTTCCACCGTGGACTTCACGTCGGCGTAGTGCGCATTGCCACGCAGCATCGCCGCCAGGCGCTGGCCAGCCACTTCCAACGTCGCCATGTCCTGCCCGCGCAGCTCGATTTCCAGCGGCGTGGAGAAGCTGAACAACGCCGGCCGCGCGAAGTCGACCTGTGCCCCCGGATGCTGGCCCATGCTGTCGCGCAGGCGCTCGGTGATCTCGGCTTCGGTGCGTGCATTGCCACCGCCTTCCATCACCACGGTCAGCTTGCCGATGTTCTCGCCGCTCTCGGTCGGGCTGGCATCCAGGCGGGTGCCGCTGCCACTGACACCGTACAGCGAGGCCACGCCCTCGCCGTTGCCGTGGGCCAGCTGCAGCTCACGCACCAGCGCATCGGTCTGCTTGAGCGGTGTGCCGGCCGGCAGCTTCACCGTCATCTCGAAACGGTCCTGCGCCAGCTGCGGGATCAGGTCGGCACCGAGCATCGGCACCAGCGCCATGGTCGCCACGAAGATGATCGTGGCCACGCCGAGCACCTTGCCCGGATGGGCCAGCGCGCTCGGCAACAGGCGCAGATAGCCGCGCTCGGCACCGGCGTAGGGCTTCATTGCCAGGTCGCTGGCCTTGCGCATCACCGGGCCGACCACTGCCACGACGCCCCGCCACGCACGTACGACCAGCCAGGCCAGCGCATAGAAGCTCCAGCGCGCGGTTGCGACGGCACCACGACGGCCCAGTGCCACCGGCTTCTGCCAGCGGTTCTGCGGCTGCCACGGTTCGTTCGGCGCCTCTTCCGGGAATGCCAGCGGCGGCCGGCCCTTCAGCGAGCTCAGCATCGGAATCAGCGTCATCGATACCAGCAGCGAGATCGCGATGGCGATCGCCACGGTCAATGCCTGGTCGCGGAACAGCTGGCCGGCGATGCCATCGACGAACACCAGCGGCAGGAACACCGCGATGGTGGTCAGGGTCGAGGCGACCACCGCCATGCTCACTTCGCGGGTACCGACGATCGCTGCCTGCAGGATGCCCAGGCCACGCTCGCGGGCCTTGGCAATGCTCTCCAGCACCACGATCGAGTCGTCCACCACCAGGCCGGTGGCCAATGCCAGGCCGCCCAGCGACATCACGTTCAAGCTGAGGCCGAGCTGGCCCATGAAGAAGAACGTGGCGATGATCGAGACCGGCAAGGACAGGCTGATCACGAACGTGCTCCAGCCATCACGCAGGAACAGGAAGATGATCAGGATCGCCAGCAGGCCACCGATCACCGCATCCTTCTTGACGTCGGCGATGGCGTGCTCGATGAAGCGCGACTGGTCCTCGATGGTGGTCATCTCGACGTCGGACGGGAACGTGCCCTTGATCTGCTCTAGGCGCTTGCGCAGCGCTTCGGCGGTGGACACGGTGTTGGCGTCGCCTTCCTTGTAGATGGCCAGTTCAACCGATTCCTTGCCGCCCAGGCGGATCACCGCTTCGCGCTCCTTGTAACCCTGGCGAACGGTGGCCACGTCCTTCAGGCGTACCGGCACGCCATTGGCGACCACGCTGGAGCCAGCACCGGACGATGCGCTCTGCGCCGCCGAGGCCGCTGCGATGGCCGCGGCCGAACCGGTCGACGCGGCGATGTTGAACATCTGCTGCAATGCCGAGTCGGCTGCACTTCCGTTCGAACCCTGGGTGGTGACCAGCAGGTTGCGGATCTCCTCCAGGTCGGCGAACTGGTTGACGGTGCGCACCAGGAAGCGCTGCGACCCCTCCTCCAGACGACCGCCGGAGATGTTGATGTTCTCGTCCTTCAGGCGCTTGATGACGGTGTCGATCGGCAGGTTCAGCTGTGCCAGCTTCTGCTGGTCGATGTCGACCTGGATCTCATCTTCCAGACCGCCACCGACCTTGACCGCTGCCACGCCGGCAACCGGCTCCAGCTTCTTCTTCAGGTCTTCATCGGCATAGCGGCGCAGGCCGGTCAGCTCGCGGACCGCATCGGCATCGCTGGTCGGCGCCACCTTGTTCGACAGCACCAGGCGCATGATCGGCTCGGTGGACGGATTGAAGCGCAGCAGCACCGGGGCCTTGGCCTCCAGTGGCAGGTTCAGCGCTTCCATCTTGTCACGAACCTCCAGGCTGGCCTGGTCCATGTTGGTGCCCCAGGCGAACTCCAGCACCACGTCGCTCTGGCCGGTGCGCGAGACCGACTTCAGCTTGCGCAGGTTCTTGACCACGCCGACGGCCTCTTCGACCGGCTGGGTGATCAGGGTTTCGATTTCGGTCGGCGCCGAACCGGTGTACTCGGTGCGCACGGTCAGCGTCGGGTAGCTCAGGTCGGGCAGCAGGTTGACCTTGAGGTTGCCCAGCGCGATCAGGCCGAACAGCAGCAGGGTGACCGTGCACATGGCGATGGTCACGCGGCGGCGGGTGGCGAATTCCACCAGGCCGCCGCGCATGCCGGCGGCGGCGCCATCGCTCGCCGGCGAGGCACCGTGGTCGTGGCCCGGGGCGGTCATTGCTTGCTCCCGGCCTTGTCTGCCGGCTTGGCGGCCGCTGCGACCGTCTTCGCCTTCGCCTTCGGATCGGCGATCACCTGCACCGCGGTACCGTCGCGCAGCGCGACCTTGCCGGCGGTGACCACCTGATCACCGGCCGCCAGGCCATCACGGATCTCCACCCACGGGCCCTCGGCGTAACCCAGCTTGACCGGAACGCGTGCGACCTTGCCTTCGCGCACCCGGAACACCGCCGGCTCACCGTCGTCGAGCAGCGCCAGGCGCGGCACCACGAGCGCATCGGCACGCTGGTCGTAATCGATGCGGATGCGCCCGAACATGCCGGGCTGCAGCGCGTGCGCGGCGCCATCGAAGGCGCTGACCACGCGAAACGTGCCGCTGCCCGAATCCACCACCGGCGCGATGCGATCGACGGTGCCGGTGAAGCTCTGGCCCGGCAGCGCATCGGCGGCCAACGTCACCGGCTGGCCGGCACGCAGCGTGGCCAGCTCGCGTTCGGGCACGTTGAGGGTGGCTTCCAGGCGCGAGTTGTCGACGATGCGGAAGATCGGCGTGTTGATCTGCACGAAGTTGCCGGTCTTGATCGAGCGCGATGCGATCACACCGGAAATCGGCGCCACGACGGTGGTGTAGGACAGCTCCAGCGTCGCCAGACGGTACTGCGCACGGAAGTTTTCCAGATCAAAGCGCAGCTGGTCGACATCGGCAGCACTGACCATCTGCTGGCCAACCAGTTTCTGTGCACGCTGGTAGTTGTTTTCCAGCTTGCGCATCTGCGCTTCGCTCTGCGCTACGGCCAGGCGTGCGCGGTCCGGGTCCAGGCGCACCAGCGGCTGGCCGGCGGTGACCCGCTGGCCTTCCTCGACCAGCACCGCCAGCGCCACACCGGAGGTCTTGGCCACCACCTGCGACTCGGCCCGTGGTTCCAGCGCGGCGGTGCCTGTGTAACTGGCCGCGACCGCGCGATGGCTGGCCACGGCCACTTCGACCGGGACCGCATCGACCTTCTTCTCCTCCTTGGTCTCGGCGGCCTTGGCTTCGGAATTGGGCCCTGCGGCGCAACCGCCCAGCAGCAGGGAGGTGGAGATCAGCAGTGCGGCAGCGCAGATTCCGCTGCGACGGCCGGACAGGAAGGTTGGGTGCGACATCGTCAGGTCCCTGAAGGATGCGTGGACAGGTGTGGTAGCAAAGTAATGCACCACTTCACGGCAACACCATATCCCAAAGGTCATGGTGTCTTCACGCCGCTGGTCGGCCCGACCCCATTTCAGCTAGATGAAACCTGGGGCTATACTCGGGGCGTTCCGTACCCCACGCCGGAACGACCAGACCCGAATCCCCGGAAACGACACCATGCGCCCGCAGCCGCTCGCCGCTTGTCTCGCTCTGGCCGTCCTCCTGCCCCTTGGGGCCGCCGCACAGCCCGCTCCTGCTCCTGCCACACCCGCTCCGGCCCCGGCTCCTGCCGCCGCGCCGGCGCCTGCCGCGCCCACCGGCAACTTCGACAATGGCCGCGTGCTGGCCTACACCTGCCAGGGGTGCCACGGGATCACCGGCTACAAGAACGCCTACCCCAGCTACCGGGTGCCGAAGATCGGCGGCCAGACCCAGCAGTACCTGGCCCAGGCCCTGACCGAGTACCGCCAGGGCAAGCGCCGGCATCCGACGATGCAGGCGCAGTCGATGAGTTTCAGCGAACAGGAGATCGCCGATCTCTCTGTTTACCTGTCCACCGTCAAGTAAGGCCCGCCCATGTCGAAAGCCGCGCATCCGCTGCGTCACGCCATCGCCCTGTCCGTTGCCCTGCTGCTGGCGGCCTGTTCACAGTCGCAGGTGGAAAACAGCGAGAAATCCGCCGCCGATCCGGGCCATGCCAGTGGCGAACACGGCTCTTCTTCTTCGGCTGGCCTGCCTGCAGGTCGCGAGGCCGCCGGTGAAGCCCGCGCCAAGGTGAAGGGCAAGGCCACCAACCAGAGCTGCATCGACTGCCACGGGGCCGATGGCAATGCGCCGATCGATCCGACCTATCCGAAGCTGGGTGGGCAGTACGGTGACTACCTGGCGCATGCGCTGCAGGCCTACCGCGCCGGTGACCGCCAGCACATGCTGATGACGCCGCAGGCGAAGGACCTGAGCGATCAGGACATCGCCGATCTGGCGGCGTATTTCGGCAGCCGGCCGAGCCAACTGCGGGATCTGCACGGGGTCAAATGACCGCAGGCCCCCGGTGGGTGCGGATCGTTGATTGGTGGGTGCGGACCGTTGGTCCGTACGGAGGTGTAACCGGCTTCGGTGGGTGCGGACCTTGGTCCGCACTGATGCCACCATCCACGCATCGCGTGGATCTACTGATTCTCGACTCGATCAATCGGCGCACTTCTGGCGCCGACCGATACTCAGCCTTCCAGCTCTTCCCAGCGCGCGTAAGCGGCATCCAGCTCGGCCTGCACCTTGGCCAGCTGCTGGGTGTGCGCGGTCACTTCGGCGCTGCTGCGGGTATAGAACGACGGGTCGTTCATCGCCGAGGTCAGGCCTTCGACATCGCCTTCCAGCTTCTCGATGGTCTTCGGCAGCTGCTCCAGTTCGCGCGCTTCCTTGTAGGCCAGCTTGCGCTTGGGTGCGGCCGGAGCTGCGGTAGCCGGGGTGGCCGGCGCAGCGGCCGCCGGCTTGGCCGCAGGGGCCGCGGCAGGCGCTGCGATGCTGGCCGCATAACGCTGCCAGTCGCTGTAACCGCCCACGTACTCGCCGATCACGCCATCGCCTTCCATCACCAGCGTGGAGGTGACCACGTTGTCGATGAAGTCACGGTCGTGGCTGACCAGCAGCAGGGTGCCGGTGTATTCGCCCAGCAGCTCTTCCAGCAGCTCCAGCGTTTCCACGTCCAGGTCGTTGGTCGGTTCGTCCATCACCAGCAGGTTGGACGGCTGCGCGAACAGCTTGGCCAGCAGCAGGCGGTTGCGCTCGCCACCGGACAGGCGGGTAATCGGCGCACGCGCGCGCTCCGGGGTGAACATGAAGTCCTGCAGGTAGGCATGCACATGCTTGCGCTTGCCGTTGAACTCGAGGAAATCGCGGCCTTCGGCGACGTTCTCGATCGCGCTCCAGTCTTCGCGCAGCACAGCGCGGTACTGGTCGAAATACGCGATCTGCAGGTTGGTGCCGGCGTTGACTTCGCCCTTGGCCGGCTGCAGTTCGCCCAGCAGCAGCTTGAGCAGCGTGGTCTTGCCGCTGCCGTTGGGACCGATCAGGCCGATGCGGTCGCCGCGCATGATGGTGGTGGTGAAATCGCGGACCATGGTGCGCTCGCCGAAGGCGAACGAAATGTCCTTGACATCGATGACCTTCTTGCCGGAACTGACGCCCTGTGCGGCTTCCATCTTGACGTTGCCGCTGAGGTCGCGACGCTGCGAACGCTCCACGCGCATCGCCTTCAGGCGGCGCACGCGGCCTTCGTCGCGGGTGCGACGGGCCTTGATGCCCTGCCGGATCCAGACTTCTTCCTGCGCCAGCAGCTTGTCGAAGCGGGCGTTTTCCTGCGCCTGCGCATTGAGGCGTTCCTCGCGGCGGCGCTCGTAGTTGGCCCAGTCGCCTGGCCAGCTGGTGACCTGGCCGCGGTCGATCTCGACGATGCGAGTGGCCAGGGCACGCAGGAAGCGACGGTCATGGGTGACGAACACCACGCTGCCGCTCCAGCCCTTCAGGAACGCTTCGAGCCAGTCGATGGCTTCGATGTCCAGGTGGTTGGTCGGTTCGTCCAGCAGCAGCACGTCCGGGCTGGACACCAGCGCGCGGGCGAGCAGCACGCGGCGCTTCATGCCGCCGGACAGGCGGCCGAACTCGGCCTCGCCATCCAGGTCGAGCTTGGTCAGGGTTTCGCTGACGCGCTGGTCCAGGCCCCAGCCGTTGGCGGCATCGATCTTGGCCTGCACGTTGCCGAGGGCTTCGCCATCGAAGACTTCGGCATGGCTGAGGTGGTGGAATTCGGCCAGCCACTGGCCCAGCTCGCCAAGGCCGTCGGCGACGACGTCGAACACCGAGCCGGCCGCGCCGTGCGGCACTTCCTGCTCCAGGCGGGTGACGCGCACGCCCTGCTGCACGCGGACTTCGCCGTCATCGGGCTTGTGGTCGCCGGACAGCAGCTTGAGCAGGGTGGATTTGCCGGCGCCGTTGCGGCCGATCAGGGCGATGCGTTCGCCCGGCTCGATCGACAGTTCGGCCTTTTCCAGCAACAACGGGCCGCCGACGCTGAAGTCGACGTTCTGCAGAGTAATCAGAGGCATCCGGATATTGTACGGGTTGGGGGCGTCGGCCGCGTTGCACCCGGCACCCGCGGTAGTGCCGGCCGCTGGCCGGCAACTTCAACGGCAACGTCAAAAGCTGGTTTCCTGTGGGATGGCGGAGCGGTGTGGGTCTGCAGGACACGCCGTAAACCCCCCTCCGGGGTCCGGCCCAGCCGCTGGCGGCTGTGCGTTCGGGCACTTGCGAAGCAGTGCTTCGCAAGCAAAGCGCCCTCACCCTTGGGGGCTCGATGGCGCCATCCATGGCGCCAACGGTCCTGCAGACCCACACCGCCCCGCCTCTGACAGTTTCCTGCGATCTGTCGGAACGGCATTCTGCGCTGGTGGGTGTCGACCTTGGTCGACACAGCAGATCCAGGCCATGCGTGGATGAGCGCTGCAAGGCCTGTCGATCTGTCGGGGTCGCATCCCATTGCTGCGCAACGGGCTCTGACCCCTTCGTGGAATTCGCGCAGTGCAAGACCGATCCCTGCTACTCCACGTCCCCCAGCAGCGCCTGCAACCCCGGCAGCCACTGCTTGCCGGGATGCCGTACCAGCCACAGCGTGCGCTGCAGGGCCGGCAGCGGGGTTTCGAGCACGCGCAGGCGGCCCAGGGCCAATGGCTCTTCCAGCGCGTGACGCGAAAGACAGGCCAGGCCGAGGCCGGCGATGGCGGCCTGCTTGATTGCTTCGGTATTGCCCAGCTGCAGGGTCTGGGCGAAGCCACGCAGGTGCGGCAGCAGCGCCTGTTCGACGGCTTCGCGGGTGCCGGAGCCTGGCTCGCGCAGCAGCCAGCGTGCGCGGCGCAGTTCGTCCAGCGACCAGCTGGCGGGGGCATCGGCGGCAGCCACGATCACCAGCGGGTCCTGCTGCCAGGCGGTCACCTGCAGGCCGCGCTCGTGGCACGGGCCTTCGATCAGGCCGGCGTCCACGTCCAGGCGCTGCACGGCAGCGACCACGCCGGCACTGTTGTCGATGCGCAGGTCGACCTCGGCCTGCGGCGCCTGCCGCAGCAGTTCGGCGATGCGTGGCGGCAGCAGGTAATTGCCGATGGTGGTACTGGCGGCCAGCACCAGCCGCAGCGGTGCCCCCTGCGATGGGTCGCCGCCGGCGGCCAGCTGACGCTCCAGGTCGGCGGCGTTGACCAGCAAGGTGCGCGCCGGCTCCAGCAGTGCGCGGCCATGCCCGTTCAGCGCCAGACGGCGGCCGATGCGGTCGAACAGCGGGGTGCCGAAGTGCGCCTCCAGCTCCTGCAGGGCGGCGCTGCTGGCCGACTGCGAGAGCGCAATGGCCTGGCCGGCAGCGGTGGTGCTGCCATGGTCGGCTATGGCGACGAAGACCTGCAGCTGGCGCAAGGTCAGGCGCATGGCACTTACCTTCTTGATGGGTAGGTTTCACCAATATTATTCGTTTTACAGGTCAGCGACAGACGCGCACGCTTGCCCCATCACTCCAGCCTTGCCCCTGCCATGAATGCCCCTGCCCTCTCCCCCTGGTCCCTGCCCGCCTTGCGCCAACGCTGGCAGCCGCGTCTGCCCGGTCTCGTGCTGGTAGGCCTGATCGCGGCGGCGTCGCTGTTTCTGGCCGAGCTTCCGTGGCTGCAGGCACATGGCTTGAGCGCGCTGACCGTGGCGATCGTCGCCGGCATCGTGGTTGGCAACACCTTCTACCCGCGGCTGGCACCGGGCAGCGCGGCCGGTGTCGGCTTCTCCAAGCACTGGCTGCTGCGCGCCGGCATCGTGCTGTACGGGCTGCGCCTGACCTTCCAGGACATCGGCCATGTCGGCGTCACTGGCGTGCTGATGGACGTGCTGGTGGTTGCCAGCACCTTCGGCCTGGCTTGCTGGCTGGGCGTGCGCGTGTTCAAGATGGAGCGCGAGGCAGCCATGCTGATCGGCGCTGGCAGCGCGATCTGCGGTGCGGCAGCGGTGATGGCCGCCGAGCCGGTGGTGCGTGGCCGCGCTGCGCATGTCACCGTCGCGGTCTCGACGGTGGTGGTGTTCGGCACGCTGGCGATGTTCCTGTACCCGGTGCTGTATGCGCTTGTGCAGTCGCACGGCTGGCTGCCAATGGACGCGCGGCAGTACGGCCTGTTCACCGGTGCGACGGTGCACGAAGTGGCACAGGTGGTGGCGGCCGGCCGTGCGGTCAACGAAGCGGCAGCTGACACGGCGGTGATCACCAAGATGGTGCGGGTGATGCTGCTGGCGCCGTTCCTGATCGCGCTGTCACTGTGGCTGGCCCGTGGCGGCAAGGCCAGCGCCGATGGCAGCAAGGCGCGCATCGTGGTGCCGTGGTTCGCGTTCGGTTTCGTGGCCGTGGCCGGTTTCAACTCGCTGCATCTGCTGCCGGCTGGCCTGCAGGCCCGGCTGGTGCAGCTGGACACGGTGCTGCTGGCGATGGCGATGGCCGCGCTGGGCCTGACCACCCACGTCTCGGCGCTGCGCCAGGCCGGCCTGAAGCCGCTGCTGCTGGCGTCGATCCTGTTTGCCTGGCTGTTGTTCGGTGGCCTGGCGATTCATCAGGGCGTGCTGGCGGTGCTGGGCTGAGGGCAGTGCCGACCAACGGTCGGCACCCACCAGTGGATGGCGGCTCCATTTGGGGGTCAGAGCCCTTTCCTGCGGAAAGGGATCCGACACCCCGCCCCATTAGACGGGACCTGCCGCGCGGACGGGTACAATGCGCCATGACTGACTTCTCGACCCTGCCGCTGAGCCCGGCCCTGCAGCCCGGCCTGGATGCCCTCGGCTATACCACCCTCACCCCCGTGCAGGCGCAGAGCCTGCCGGCCATCCTGGATGGCCGCGATGTAATCGCACAGGCACCCACCGGCAGCGGCAAGACCGCCGCCTTCGGCCTGGGCCTGCTGCAGTCCATCGACCCCAGCCTGATCCGCGTGCAGGCGCTGGTGCTGTGCCCGACCCGCGAACTGGCCGACCAGGTCGGCAAGCAGATCCGCAAGCTGGCCACCGGCATCCCCAACCTGAAGCTGTTGCTGCTGGTCGGCGGCGTGCCGCTGGGCCCGCAGCTGGCCTCGCTGGAAGGCCATGACCCGCACGTGGTGGTCGGCACGCCCGGCCGCGTGCAGGAGCTGGCACGCAAGCGCGCGCTGAATCTTGGCGCGGTGCGCACGCTGGTGCTGGACGAGGCCGACCGCATGCTCGACATGGGCTTCGAGGAGCCGATCCGCGAGATCGCCGGCCGCACCCACAAGGACCGCCAGGGCCTGCTGTTCTCGGCCACCTTCCCCGACAGCATCCGCGCCATGGCGCGTGACCTGCTGCGCGATGCGGTGGAAGTGACCGTGGAAGGCGCCGACCAGACACCAGCCATCCGCCACCTGTTCTGCGAGGTGGAACCGGCGCATCGCCAGAAGGCGCTGGCCGGCCTGTTGCTGAAGTACACGCCGGAATCGGCGGTGGTGTTCTGCAACACCCGCAAGGACGTGGACGAAGTGGCCAACTCGCTACAGCAGTTCGGCTTCTCGGCACTGGCCTTGCACGGCGACATGGAGCAGCGCGACCGCGAGGAAGTGCTGCTGCTGCTGGCCAACCGCAGCTGCAACGTGCTGGTGGCCAGCGATGTAGCCGCACGTGGCCTCGATGTGGAAGAGCTGGCGGCGGTGATCAACTACGAGCTGCCGACCGACGTGGAGAGCTACCAGCACCGCGTGGGCCGTACCGGCCGTGCCGGTGCCAGCGGCCTGGCGATCAGCCTGGTGGCCGGCCGCGAAAAGACCCGCGCCGAAGCCATCGAAGCGCAGATGGGGCAGCCGCTGGACTGGCAGAAGACGCCGCTGGCAACCTCGCGCCCGGCCGAACTGCCGCAGGCCGCGATGCGCACGCTGCGGATCGACGGTGGCAAGACCGACAAGCTGCGCCCGGGCGACATCCTCGGTGCGCTGACCGGTGATGCCGGCCTGTCGAGCAAGTTCATCGGCAAGATCGCGATCTTCCCAACCCGCTCCTACGTGGCGATCGCCCGTGAGCAGGCCAACAAGGCCGTGGCCAAGCTGGAAGCCGGCAAGATCAAGGGCCGTCGTTTCCGCGTGCGGATGATGTGATTGAAGCAGCGTTGCCAACCACGGTTGGCAATGATCTGACCTGGTAGTGGCCAACCTTGGTTGGCCCATCCGTGGCGTCAATCGCGAAAAGCGCTGCCAACCAAGGTTGGCAACTACCGGTTCCCGGCCATTCGCTCTGGTAGGTGCCAACCTTGGTTGGCACCTGCCCTTCGATCAGAACACCAGTTCGGTGTGCAGCGGCAGATCCGATTCCCAGCGGGCGCGACCACCCAGGCCGTACAGTTCGACCAGTACGCCTGCACCGACCACATCAACGCCCAGGCGGCGCACCAGCGACAGCGCAGCGACCAGCGTGCCGCCAGTGGCCAGCACGTCGTCGATGATCGCCACGCGGGCCCCGGCCGGCAGCGCGTCGGCGTGCACTTCGATGCAGTCACTGCGGTATTCCAGCGTGTATTCCTCGCGCAGCACCTGGCCCGGCAGCTTGCCCGGCTTGCGCACCGGCACGAAGCCCACGCCCAGCTCCAGCGCCATCGCGGCACCGAGGATGAAGCCACGCGATTCGATACCGATCACCGCGTCCAGCTTCTGGTCGCGCCAACGGTCGGCCATCGCGGTGATGGCACCGCGGAAGTCCTCGCCATGGGCGAGCAGCGGCATGATGTCCTTGAAGAGGATGCCGGGCTTGGGGAAGTCGGCGATGTCGCGCAGGCGGGAGGCCCACTGCGGAGCGACGAGGGCGTCGGTCATGTCACGTTGGCTATCTGATGGCGGCATAGGGTACCTGTTCCGGGCGCCGGCTGCCTGTTGGGGGTGTTCGGCCGGGCTGCGCCCGGCACCTGCGGTAGTGCCGGCCGCTGGCCGGCAACCTCAACGGCAACAGCAAAGGCAACAGCGGGTTTCCTGTGGGATGGCGGGCATTGCTTTCTGTAGATCCACGCCATGCGTGGATGAATCTTCATCGAAATCTATTATTTCGAAGATTGAACGAAGAGCATCCACGCATGGCGTGGATCTACCGTGTCGACCAAGGTCGACACCTACCCACAGCCGCGGGAATCTGCCGGAGGTGGGGCGGTGTGGGGCTGCAGGACCGTTGGCGCCATGGATGGCGCCATCGAGCCCCCATGGACGGGTTTACGGCGTGTCCTGCAGCCCCACACCGCCCCGCCAGACCATCAGCAATCCAGAGCCGCTTTGGCTTTGGCCGTTGCTTGCGCGGTGGCCTCTGCAGGTGCAGGGCGCAGCCCTGCCGCCCACCCTCAGGAACTGCAGGACAGCATCGAGCAGCCGGCGCGGTTGTCGGCCCACGCCGGCCGCTTGCCGGCATAGTGCTCCAGGCCGGCGCGCTCGGTATACGGATCGCGCAGCACATCCTGTAGCGCATGAACACCGCCGAGGTCGCCCTGTTCGGCGCGATCGATGGCCTCCTGCGCCAGCCAGTTGCGCAGCACGTACAGCGGATTGGCCGCGACCATCTTCGCCGCGCGCTCACTGGCCGAAAGTGGATCGGCCTGCAACCGCGCCGCGTAGTCCTGCAGCCACTGCTGCAACGGCGCCTGCACCGCCTGCTGGCGCGACTCGTCGTAGTACACCGCATCCAGCACGCCCACGTCTGGCGCCGCTGGATCAACCCGCATCAGTGCACGCCAGGCCAGGGTCATATCCATGCCGCCGTCCTGCATCAGCTGCTGCCAGCGCTGGTAGAGCCCCAGGTCGTCATCGTCGGCGGCGGCCAGGCCCAGCTTGGCTGCTGCATCGCGTCGGGTGCAGGCCACGAAGGTGGACTGGTAAGCCGCCAGACCGGCCTGCAGCGGCGCCACATCGGCAAACAACGGCGACAGCGCTTGCGCCAACCGGCTCAGGTTCCAGTACGCCACCTGCGGCTGGGTTCCGAAACGATAACGGCGGCCCTGCGCGTCGGTGGTGTTCGGCGTCCAGTCCGGATCGAAGTCCTCGACCCAGCCATAGGGGCCGTAGTCCAACGTCAGCCCGAGCACGGACAGGTTGTCGGTGTTCATCACGCCATGCACGAAGCCGACGCGCATCCAGTGCGCGATCATCTCGGCGGTGCGCACCGCGATCTGCGCGAACCAGTCGCCATACAGCGCCTCGCCCTGCCCTTCCAGTTCGGGGAAATCACGCTCGATGCAGGCATCCACCAGCTGCTGCAGCAGGGCGGTTTCACCGCGCGAGGCCGGCAGTTCGAACGAACCGAAGCGCAGGAACGAGGGCGATACCCGGCAAACGATCGCGCCGGGCTCGGCACGCGGGTGGCCGTCATAGAACATGTCGCGCACCACGTCTTCGCCGGTGCCGACCAGCGACAGCGCGCGCGTGGTCGGCACGCCCAGGTGATGCATCGCTTCGCTGCACAGGAATTCGCGGATCGATGAGCGCAGCACTGCGCGACCATCGGCGCCACGCGAATACGGCGTGGGGCCCGCCCCCTTCAGCTGCAGCTCCCAATGACGGCCATCGGGTGCGACCAGTTCGCCCAGCGAGATCGCGCGGCCATCGCCGAGCTGGCCGGCCCAGTGGCCGAACTGATGGCCTCCGTAATTGGCTGCCCACGGCTGCATGCCGGCGTACAGCGCGTTGCCGCCGAACACACGCGCGAAGCCTTCGCTCTCGACCTCGGTGGTGTCGAAGCCGAGCATCGTGGCAACCTCCGGCGACCAGGCCAGCAGCGTGGGGGCTGCCACCGGCGTCGGCATCACCGGCGACCAGGCGGCGCCCAGTACTTCGCGGCGGCGCGGGCCGGATTCGGGATCACCCGGCAGGGCATGCAGCAGGCGGTTGTCGAAACGGGGGCTGTCGGTATCCATGGGGTTGAAGATGGGGGCGGCCGCCGCCCGCCTCAATTGCCGCTGAGCGCCTGCAGATGCCCGCCATGGGCTTCGGCGCGCTGGTACGCCGGCCGCTCGCTGATGCGCTTGAGGAAGCCACGGAGCGCCGGCTTGTCGTCGAGGCCACCACCCCGTGCGGCCGCGGCCTGGATCGGGAAGCTCATCTGGATGTCGGCTGCGCTGAACCGCTCACCCGCGAACCACGGGCTTTCGGCCAGGCGGCGCTCCATCCAGTCCAGGTGCAGGCGCCGCTGCGGACCGATGAAGCCACGCTCGGCCTTGTCGGCGATGCTGCGCGCGATCGGGCGCGCGAAGAACGGCATCGGCGCGTTGCGGATGCGGCCCATCACCAGGGTCAGCAGCAGCGGCGGCATCGCCGAGCCTTCGGCGTAGTGCAGCCAGTAGCGATAAGCGATGCGTTCGGCCCCGTCGGCCGGTATCGGTGACGGCGACAGCTGGCGTTGGGTGTCATAGCGATCCGCGAGGTAGTCGAGGATGGCACCGGACTCGGCCAGCACCAGTTCGCCATCCTGCAGCACCGGCGACTTGCCGAGCGGATGCACGTTGCGAAGCTCCGGCGGTGCCAGCAGCGTCTTAGGATCGCGCGGATAGCGGCGCAGCTCGTAGTCCAGCCCCAGCTCCTCCAGCATCCACAGCACGCGCAGGGAACGGGAGTTTTCCAGATGGTGGACGATGCGCATGGGGACGATCCTTGGGGAAGCCCACATCGTACCGTGATGGCTGCATGCCCCATGTAGAGTCGAGCCATGCTCGACTGCCTTTGAGAGCCGAGCATGGCTCGACGCTACAGAACAGCAGGCAACAAAAAACGCCGGAAGCTTTCGCTTCCGGCGTTCTGGCTACCAAACGGTAGCAGACGGATTAGACCGCCTGCACCTGGTCAGCCTGCATACCCTTCTGACCCTGGACGGCGATGAAGGTAACCTTCTGGCCTTCCTGCAGGGTCTTGAAGCCGGTGCCCTGGATGGCACGGAAGTGCACAAACAGGTCCGGGCCGCTTTCCGGGGTGATGAAGCCGAAGCCCTTGGCGTCGTTGAACCACTTGACGGTGCCGGTCTGACGATCAGACATTTGACTAACTCCTGAAACACATGTTGAAAAAATCGCAGCCACCGGGTATCGGGGCCGAGACTGAGTTGCAGGCGTTGGTAAAGCGGATCGATGAGCGGATCGTGAGATCAACTGCACCAGGCCACGATTCACGGTGACCCTAGCAAACACAGTGGGACGAACGATACGCGTGTTTTCTGCAAAAAGCGATAGCCCGGACGTTCATGGGCAGACCCCGCCCACTAGGCGTGGCAAGGGCTGGCAGCCGATCAGGTTTAAACCCGAGTCCCCATTCAGGTTTTTCCTACCCTACACTGGGTAAATGACTGAAGCTGAAACCCAAGCTGAACCCGCTCTCCCCCGCATCTGGGTGGACGCGGATGCCTGTCCCACCGTCATTCGCGACATCCTGTTCCGGGCGGCTGAACGGGTCGGGATCGAGCTGACCCTGGTCGCCAACCAGTGGATCCGCACCCCGCCATCGCGCTGGCTGCGCTCGATCCAAGTGCCGCAGGGCCTGGACGTGGCCGACAGTGCCATCGTCGAACGGGTGGCTGCCGGCGATCTGGTAGTCACCCAGGACATCCCGCTGGCCGCACTGGTGCTGGAGAAGAAGGCCGTGGCGCTGAACCCGCGCGGCCAGCTGTACACGCCGAACAACATGGCCGAGCGCCTGTCGATGCGCAATTTCATGGAGGAGCTGCGCGGCGCCGGGGTGCAGACCGGAGGACCGCCCCCGCTGGGACCGCGCGACCGGCAGCTGTTCGCCGCCGAGCTGGACCGCTGGCTGGCCCGGCGCCCGGCCCGCTGACCCGCGCTACCCGCCCTGGTCCATTCGGCGCAGGCGCCGTTGGCTGCTGAACCGCCGCAGCTCCCCGGTGAGTGGGTCATCGAAGGCCAGCGCCTGTGCCAGCAGCTGCAGCGGTGGCTCGGCGCTGCCCCCCGGCCACAACTGTAGCTGCGGGTAAAGGTCATCGCCCTCGATCGGCGCCCCCAGCGCGGCCATGTGCACGCGCAGCTGGTGCTTGCGACCGGTTTCCGGCTTCAGCCGGTAGCGCCAGATCGGCCCTTCGGCCTCGACCGGCTCGATCAGGCTGCGCGCATTGGGCTCGCCCGGCACTTCGGCCATGCGGAAGAACGGCTCCCCCGGCACCAGACGGCTGTCCCGCTGCAACGGAAACGCCAGCCCGGGCAGTGCCGGTGCCAGCGCCTCATAGGTCTTCTCGATGCGGCGCTCGCGGAACAGCCGCTGGTAGGCATCACGCGTGGCTGCCTGGGTCGAGAACAGCACCAGGCCGGCGGTCAGCCGGTCCAGGCGGTGCAACGGCGCCAGTTCGGTGTTGCCGGTGCGTGCGACCAGGCGCGACAGCAGGGTCTCGCGCACATACCCACCGGCCGGCGTTACCGGCAGGAAGTGCGGCTTGTCGGCCACCAGCAGGTGCGCATCCAGGTGCAGGATGGTCTCGGCGAAGGGAATCACCGGTTCGTCGGCCACCTCGCGGAAGTACTGGATCTCCAGCCCTACCTGCCAAGGCATGTCCGGTGCCAGCGCCCTGCCCTGCACGTCCTGCACGCGGCCACGCGCGAAGCGGTCCTGCCACTGCGCACGGTCGATGCGCGGGAAACGTGCGCACAGGCCTTCGAGCAGGCTGGGCCAGTGGCCGGGGGGCAGCTGCAGGTGGCTGGGCAGGGTCATGGCGTCCATTCCGGCCACGGGAAAGAGCGCCAAGAGTGCCACCGTTGACACTGCGCAGACAGCCCGGCAACGGACACCCCAGGAGCAAACCTCTATCATTATCCTCTTTAGTCCACGGATCCCCCATGGCCCTTACCGCCACCATCCGCAAGGCCGAACTTCAGATCAGCGACATGGATCGCGGTTACTACGCGACCCATAACCTGACCCTGGCCCAGCACCCGTCCGAGACCGACGAACGATTGATGGTGCGCCTGCTCGCCTTCGCCCTCAATGCGGGAGACCGCCTGGAGTTCGGACGTGGCCTGAGCACCGACGATGAGCCGGACCTGTGGGAACACGACTACACCGGCGACATCCTGCAGTGGATCGACCTGGGTCATCCCGACGAATCGCGCATCCGCAAGGCCAGCAACCGCAGCCGCCAGGTGCAGGTGATCAATTACGGCGGCAACGCCTCGGACATCTGGTGGGGCAAGCAGGGCAAGGGCCTGGCGCGCTTCGACAACCTGTCGGTGATTGATCTGGACGGTGAGTTCGTCGAACGCTGGGGCCAGCAGGTCCAGCGCGCGATGCGCTGGAGCGTGCTGATCCAGGACGGTGAAGTGCAGCTGCTCAACGATCAGATGCAACTCGACGTGGTCCCGAACTGGCGCAAGCGCGCCAAGGCATGAGCACGGCCCGTTGCGACGTGGTGGTCATCGGCGCTGGCGCGGCCGGGCTGATGACCGCGATCACGGCTGGCCAGCGCGGCCGCCAGGTGCAGGTGATCGACCATGCCAACAAGGTCGGCAAGAAGATCCTGATGTCCGGCGGTGGCCGCTGCAACTTCACCAACACCGGCACCACCCCGGCCAACTTCCTGTCGGCCAACCCGCACTTCTGCAAATCGGCGCTGGCGCGCTACACGCCCTGGCACTTCATCGAGCTGGTCAGCAAGCACGGCATCGCCTATCACGAAAAGGAGCTGGGCCAGCTGTTCTGCGACATCTCGTCCAAGCAGATCGTGAAGATGCTGGTGGACGAATGCCAGGCGGCCGGCGCCCAGATCCGCACCGAATGCAGCGTGCAGCGCATCGAGCACGGCAGCGACGGGTTCCGCGTGCACACCACGCAGGGCCTGTTCCACTGCGCCTCGCTGGTGGTTGCCACCGGCGGCCTGTCGATTCCGAGCATGGGCGCCACCGGCTTTGGCTACGAGATTGCCCGCCAGTTCGGCCATCAGGTGCTGCCGACCCGCGCCGGGCTGGTGCCGCTGACACTCAGCGGCAAGCACCAGGAACGGCTGGCTGATCTGAGTGGTGTCGCCCTGCCGATCGAGGCGCGCTGCAACGGAAAGAGCTTCCAGAACTTCATGCTGCTGACCCATCGCGGCGTGAGCGGCCCGGCGATCCTGCAGATCTCCTCGTTCTGGCAACCCGGCGATGCGCTGGAGCTGGACCTGCTGCCCGGCCAGGATGCCGGCGAGTGGCTGCGCCAGATGAAGCGCGAGCGCCCGGCCGCCGAGCTGCGCACGGTGCTGGCCGAGGTACTGCCGAAGCGGCTGGCGCAGCGCCTGTGCGAGCACTGGCTGCCTGACCGGCCCGTGCGCCAGCTGGACGAGCCGGTGCTGCGCCAGGCCGCGCAGCTGCTGGGCGCGTTCCCGCTGGTGGCCAGCGGCACCGAGGGCTATCGCACCGCCGAAGTCACCCTGGGCGGCGTGGATACCGCCGACGTGTCGTCCTCGACAATGGAATCCAAGCGCGTGCCCGGCCTGCATTTCGTCGGCGAGGTGCTGGATGTGACCGGCTGGCTGGGCGGCTACAACTTCCAGTGGGCCTGGGCCAGCGGCCACGCGGCCGGTGGCGTGGTGTGAACCAGATCGCCGTTCGATGCGTGCAAGGGGCGCGCGCATGGACGGTTCGCCGCGCATCGTGTATCTAGATTCGCAGATTGGGGAGCAGTGCATGCAGAACGCGAACGACATCACCATCCGCCTGCTGATCGTCGATGACAGCGGCGAGAATGCCGAAGCCATCGTCAGCACGCTGCGCAACAGCGGCATCGCGGTGCGCCCTTGGCGTCCGCAGGATGCGGCCGAGCTGTCCCAGGTGCTGTCCAGCCAGGCCATCGACCTGGTGCTGGCGTCCCCCTCGCAGGGCATCCCGCTGCCGTTGGTGGCCCAGCACATCGCCGCCAGCGGCAAGGACATTCCGCTGGTGCTGCTGGCCGATCGCATCGACGAGGACGAGCTGGTGCAGGCCAGCAGCCACGGCATCCGTGCCCTCGCCCTGCGCCAGCGCTCCGAGCATCTGTTGGCCGTGGTCCGCGACCAATGGGTGGACCTGCAGGCCCGTCGCGGCCTGCGCCGCATCGAGGCGCAGATGCGCGAGACCGAGCGCCGCTGCGATGCGCTGATCGCCTCTTCGCGCGATCCCATCGCCTACGTGCACGAAGGCATGCACATCCGCGCCAACGATGCCTACCTGGAAATGTTCGGCTACGAGCAGTTCGACGACATCGAAGGCATCTCGCTGCTGGACATGGTCGCCGCGCAGCATGTGGAAGGCTTCAAGCAGCTGCTGAAGGGCCTGAGCCGTGGCGAGGCGCCGCCGCCGCAGTACCAGCTCGATGCCCGCCACGAGGATGGCAGTACGTTCGCGGCAACCATGGAATTCACCGCCGCCACCTACGAAGGCGAATCCTGCCTGCAGGTGGTGCTTCGCCGCCGCATGGAGTTCGATCCGGAGCTGGCCCGCGAGGTCGAGGACCTGCGCCAGCGCGATCAGGTCACGGGCCTGCTCAACCGCCCGACCTTCATGCTGCAGCTGGAAAGCGCGGTGGCACAGGCCGGCCGCAGCGAAGGCCAGTTCGGCCTGCTGCTGATCGAGCCGGACCACTACGCGCGCCTGCTGCCGGACATCGGCCTGGCCTCGGCCGACGCGCTGATCGGCGCCCTTGCCGGCCTGCTGGCCGAGGTCGTTGGCGAGGACGCGCAGCTGGCCCGCTTCGGCGAACATAATTTCGCAGTGCTGCAGGCCGGGCCCTACGCGCAGACCGTGGCACTGGCCGAGCGCATCCGCGAAGCGTATGCAGCGCATGTGTTCAGCATCGGCGCGCGCTCGGCCACGGTGACGGTCAGCATCGGTGGCGTACAGGTGGGCGAGAAGATCGCAAGCATCGGCCAGGTGCTCGCACGCGCCAGCGAGTGCACGCATGCCGCCGCCGAACTGGGCAATACCTGCCGCATCTTCGACCCGGCTGCGGCCGACCGCGTCGAGGAAGAACGCGTGCTGCGCTGGGTCACCCGTATCCGTGAAGCACTGGCCGGCGACGGCTTCCAGCTGCACTACCAACCGGTGCTGAACCTGCAGGGCGAGCCGCTGGAGCTGTACGAGGCCTACCTGCGCCTGGAGCACAACGGCGAACTGCTGAGCCCGACCGCCTTCCTGGGCATCGCCGAGGAGTACGGCCTGCTGGCGGAGATCAACCGCTGGGTGGTTTCGCAGGCCATCGCCGTACTGGGTCAGCGCGCACGCCAGGGCCACGCCACCCAGGTACTGGTGAAGGTGACGCCGGAATCGTTCGACGACCCCGAGATGATCGCCACCCTGCGGCGCGAGCTGCAGGCGCAGGGCGTGCCCGGCGAACGGCTGTGGCTGCATGCGCCGGAAGCGAAGGTGTTCACCCACCTGCGCAGTGCGCAACAGTTCCTTGCCGAAGTGGCGCCACTGGGCTGCCGCATCGGCCTGGAGCAGTTCGGTTCGGGATTGGACTCGTTCCAGCTGCTCGCCCACTTCCAGCCGCAGTTCCTCAAGCTGGACCGCGGTTTCACCAGCGATCTGGCGGCCACCCGCGAGAACATCGACCGCATCAGCCAGATCACCGCACGCGCGCAGGAGGCCGGCATCCGCACCATCGCCGAGTTCGTCAGCGACGCCAATTCGATGACCCTGCTGTTCAGTGCCGGCGTGGATTACGTGCAGGGCGACTTCGTCGGCCCGGCGCTGCCGGAGATGGGGTTCGAGTTCGGGTGACCGCGGTAGTGCCGGCCGCTGGCCGGCGTCCTTGGTCCCCAGGGTTGCCGGCCAGCGGCCGGCCCCACCAAAAGAGAAGGCCGGCTTTCGCCGGCCTTTTCATTGATCAGGTCATGTCGACCAGATTGTCGATCTTCACGTCCGGATTGACGTCGGCCTCGTAGTCGACACCCTCCACGCCAAAACCGAACAGGCGCAGGAAGTCGGCCTTGTAGCCGGCCAGGTCGCTGATCTCGTACAGGTTCTCATTGGTGACCTGCGGCCACAGCGCGACCACCTTGCCCTGCACGTCTGCCGCCATTTCCTTGTAGTCGGCACGCAGGCGGCCTTCCTCGTCGACCAGCGCGACGGTATGGCCATCGCCATCGACCAGATCGTGGCGCAGGCGATCGATCGCCACGCCGTCGGCCTTGCCGCCGTAGAGGATGTCGTACAGCACGTCCAGCTGCTCGATGCAGCCTTCGTGGGTGCCCTTTTCCTTCATCACCTTGAACAGCAGCGACAGGTAGAGCGGCATGGTCGGAATGGCCGAGCTGGCCTGGGTGACCACGGCCTTCAGCACCGACACGCGCGCGTCGCCGCCGATTTTCGCCAGCTTTTCGCGCAGGCCCAGCACCTTGGTGTCCAGGTCCTTCTTGGCCGCACCGATCGAGCCGTTCCAGTAGATTGCCTGGGTGATCTCTTCGCCCACGTAGGTGAAGGCCGTGGTGGTGCAGCCGTTGGCCAGCACGCCGGCGTCGGCCAGCGCGTCGATCCACATCTGCCAGTCTTCGCCACCCATCACCGCGACGGTGCCAGCGATCTCTTCCGGGGTAGCCGGCTGCAGGGTGGTTTCCGTGATTACTTCCTTGTCGGTATCCAGGCCGCGCAGGGTGATCGGCTCGCCGATCGGCTTCAGCGTGGAGCTGATGACTTCACCGGTCTTGGGGTGCTTGCGACGCGGCGCCGCCAGGCTGTAGACGACCTGGTCGACCTGGCCGAGATCGGCCTTGATCATTTCGATGGTCTTCGCCTTCACTTCATCGGAGAAGGCATCGCCGTTGATGCTCTTGGCGTACAGGCCGGCTTCGTCGGCGTACTTGTGGAACGCGGCCGAGTTGTACCAGCCCGCGGTGCCCGGCTTGGATTCGGTACCCGGGCGCTCGAAGAAGATGCCCAGGGTCGCGGCGCCGCTGCCGAAGGCAGCGGTGATGCGCGCAGCCAGGCCGTAGCCGGTGGAGGCACCGATCACCAGCACGCGCTTGGGGCCGTTCTGGATCGGCGGACGCGCGCGGATGTAGTCGATCTGCTGCTTGACCGCGGCTTCGCAGCCGGTCGGGTGGGTGGTGACGCAGATGAAGCCGCGGACGCGCGGTTTGATGACCATGGATACCTCGGGTTGGCAGATGCGGCGCACGGGGCGCTCAGCAGGAATATGGGCGCGCGCCTGTGCGCGCGAACCGCAGGATCGTAGTGTGCGGGGGCCGAATGCACAACCGACGCTGGCGTAGGGTGGGGTTTGTTCTGCAGGGTTGCACCCTGCACCTGCGGTAGTGCCGGCCGCTGGCCGGCAACCTCAACAGCAACGTCAAAAGCCGGGCTACTGAGGGATGTCGGGGTGGGTCCGGTTGCGGGGGACGCCGTTAACCCGTCCATGGGGGCTTGGCCGCGGCATCCATGCCGCGGACACCCCCGCAACCGGACCCACCCCGCCTTTGACAGTCTTCCGCGATCTGTCGGAACAGCTCTTGGGGTCAGATCCGTTTTTCGAAGGAAAACGGATCTGACCCTAGAATTGTTTCGATATCTGACAAATGTGTCGACCAAGGTCGACACCTACCCACAGCCGTGGGGATCTGTCAGAGGCGGGGCGGTGTCGGAGTGCGGGGTGTCAGCCGCATGGGCCCGAGGCATGCCTCGGGCGGGTTGGGCAGGACGCCCAACCCCGGTCTTGCCGTGCGCGCAGGACTGCGCGCACGAGCAAGCGGCTGCCAAGCCTACAGGGACGTACTTGCGGCGCCCCCGCACTCCGACACCGCCCCACCAATCCACGGAATGCCGCTGTTGCTGTTGCTGTTGCTGTTGCCTCTGCAGGTGCAGGGCTGCAAGCCCTGCCAACAAAAAACCCCGCTTGCGCGGGGTTCTCTGCGTGTTGCGTGCAGCGGGACGCTTACGGGCGACGGGCCAGGGCCTCGACGTCCTTCGCCTTCGGCAGCAGGTCCTGCTTGCTGACGCGCAGGAAACCGATCGTCAGCATCGGCACCGCCACCAGGATCGAGGACAGCACCACGATCACCGCACCGATCATGTGCGTCTCGGCCAGGCCTTCCATCGAGCTGCCACCGTACAGGTACAGGGCCAGCGCGGACAGGAAGAACATCACCGCGGTGATCACCGTACGCGACAGCGTCTGGTTGATCGAGCGGTTCAGCACTTCCATCGAGTCCACGCGCAGGCTGCGGAAGTTCTCGCGGACGCGGTCGAAGACCACGATGATGTCGTTGATCGCAAAGCCCATCACCGAGAGCAGGCCGGCCAGCACGGTCAGGTCGAACTCACGGCCCAGCAGGGACACGTAAGCCACCGTCACGATCAGGTCGAACATCGCCACGATGCTGGCGGTGACCGCGAACTTCCATTCGAAGCGCACCGCGATGTAGATCAGGAAGCCGGCCAGCATGAAGATGGTGGCGTACAGGCCATTCATCGCCAGGTCCTTGCCGATCTGCGGGCCGACGAACTCGTTGCGCAGCACGGTGGCCTGGTTGTCAGCCGTGGACAGTGCCTTCACCACGGCAGCGGCAGTGGCCTTGTCCTCGGCAGCGGCATCACCGGTGCCCGGCGCATGCTCGCCGTGCGGCGCCAGGCGGATGAGCAGATCGGTGTTGCCACCCACGCTCTGCACCTGCGCGCCTTCGAAGCCGTTCTGCTCGAGCTTGGTGCGGACCTGCTCAACATCCACCGCCTTGTCGAAGCGGGCTTCGATCAGGGTGCCGCCGGTGAAGTCCAGCGCGTAGTTGAAGCCCTTGATGCCGATGATGGCGACCGAGGCCAGGAACACCACGATGGTGACTGCCATGGCGACATGGCGCCAGCGCATGAAGTCGATCTTGGTGTCGTTCGGGAGGATGTGCAGCGGAAACAGTTTCATTGTGCGTGTCGTCCCGTCAGATGGCCACGTTCTGGAGCTTCTTGCGACGGCCGTAGATCAGCGTCGCCAGCGCACGCGACACGGTGATCGCGGTGAACATGGAGGCGAAAATACCGATGATCATGGTCAGCGCGAAGCCCTTCAGCGGACCGGTACCGAATGCAAACAGCGCCACGCCGACGATCAGGCCGGTCAGGTTGGCGTCGAGGATGGTGCCCGAGGCACGCTCGTAACCGGTCACGATCGCCGTCTTGCCCGGCACACCGGCTCGCAGCTCTTCACGGATACGCTCGTTGATCAGCACGTTGGCGTCCACCGACAGGCCAACCGACAACGCCAGGCCGGCAAAGCCCGGCAGGGTCATGGTGGCACCGAACAGCGACATCACCGCCACTACGATCAGCAGGTTGAACAGCATCGCTGCCGAGGTGATCACACCGAACATGCGGTAGTACACGCTGAAGAACACCAGGGTGAACAGGAACGCGAACACCACCGCGCGCATGCCGTTCTTGACGTTCTCGGCGCCGAGGCTCGGGCCGACCACGCGCTCCTCGACGAAGTCCATCGGCGCAGCCAGCGAACCCGACTTCAGCAGCTTGGCCAGGTCTTCGGCTTCCTTCTTCTGCAGGCCGGTGGTCTGGAAGTTCTTGCCGAACACGCCGTTGATGTTGGCCACCGAGATCACTTCCTCGTTGACCTTGAAGCCACGCACTTCCTGCCCGTCGACGACGGTTACGGTCGGCACGCGCTCGGTGTAGACCACCGCCATCGGCTTGTTCACGTTGGCGCTGGTGAAGTCGAACATGCGCTGGCCACCGACGTTGTTCAGCGTCACGCTGACCGCCGGCGAGCCGCTGTTCGAATCGGTCACCGCCTGCGCACCGACCATCTGGTCGCCGGTGACGATCACGCGCTTGTTCAGCAGGATCGGGCCGCGGCCGTCACGCTGCTGGTAGACCTTCGCTTCCGGCGGAATGCGGCCGGAGTTGATGGCGTCCTGCGCATTGCCTTCAACCACCGCACGGTACTCCAGGGTGGCGGTGGCACCGATCATGCGCTTGGCTTCGGCGGTGTCCTGCACGCCCGGCAGCTGCACGACCACACGGTCGGCACCCTGGCGCTGGATGATCGGCTCGGCCACGCCGAGCTGGTTCACGCGGTTGCGCAGGGTGTTGATGTTCTGCTCGATGGCGCCGTTGGCGATCTGCGTGATCTCGGTCTCCGGCACGGTGACCGTGATGCGGTTGCCGCTGACGTCATAGCCGAGGGTCGGCTGCGCCTTGACAAGCGCGGCGCGGGCGCGCTGCGCGGCGTCATCGCCGGCGGATGGGCTCAGGTTGGCCACGATGCTGTTATCGGCGCGGCGTTCCACCGACTGGTAGGCGATGCGCGCGTCACGCAGGGTGCTGCGCACGTCTTCGGTATAGGCATCCAGGCGCTTGTCGAGGGCAGCCTTCTGGTCGACCTGCAGCACGAAATGCACGCCGCCCTGCAGGTCCAGGCCCAGCACCATCGGGCGACCGCCGAGGTTGGCCAGCCAGTCCGGCACGGTCGAAGCCAGGTTCAGCGCCACGGTGTACTTCTCGCCGACGGTGTCACGCAGGACGTCGCTGGCAGCGGACTGCGACTTCAGGTCCGACAGGCGGACGATCAGGCTTTCCCCTTCCTTGTCGGCACCAATGGTGGCGATGCCGGCCTTTTTCAGATCGGCCAGCACACGGTCGCGCAGCGCATCGTCGATCTGCCCGCCACGGTTGGCGGTGATCTGGATGGCCGGGTCCTTCTGGTAGATGTTGGGCAGCGCATACAGCGCGCTGAGCGCCAGTACGATCAGGATGACGACGTACTTCCAGCGTGGAAATTCGAGCATTGCTTGGGTCCCGCGCGGCGCCATCCCCGGCGCCGCGGTTGTGCTTCGGAAAGGGAGTGGCTTACTTGGCCGAATCCAGGGTGCCGGTCGGCAGCACGCTGCCGACAGCACCCTTCTGCACGCGGATGCGCACGTTGTCGGCCACTTCGACGGTGATGAAGTGGTCGCCGATATCGGTGACCTTGCCGGCGATGCCGCCGTTGGTCAGCACTTCATCGCCGCGCTTGATCTTCTCCAGCATGGCCTTGTGCTCCTTCTGCCGCTTCATCTGCGGGCGGATCATCAGGAAGTACATGATGGCGATCAGGATGATCGGGAACAGCAGCGTGGTCAGGCCCATGCCCTGCGGTTGGCCGCCGGCGGCCTGGGCGTGGGCGGCGGGAATCAGGAAAGCAAGCAGGTTCATCGTTGGTCCTTTGGTTGGGCGGCGCTCCCGTCCCTTAGGGGCGGGGGTGTCGACCGCGGATCTGGGTCAGCCTTGAAGTATGCCACGGCCCCGGGCGTTCGTCCTTGGGCCGTTCGGCAGGGGGCGTCGGGGTTACAGCGGCGGGGCCACCGCTCCGCGTGCCGCGTAGAAGGACTCGCGGAAGGCCAGGAAGGTTCCCGCCTCGATCGCGGCACGGATGTCGGCCATGAGCTTTTCGTAATAGAACAGGTTGTGCAGGGTGCCCAGCATCGGCGCCAGCATCTCGTTGCAGCGGTCCAGGTGGCGCAGGTAGGACCGGGTGTAACCGCCGGTGCAGGCCACGCAGCCGCAGCCCGGCTCGATCGGGTCCATGTCCCGCGCGTACTGGGAATTGCGGATGCGAACGGTGCCGAACGAGGTGAAATAGTGGCCGTTGCGCGCATTACGGGTCGGCATCACGCAGTCGAACATGTCCACGCCGCGTGCCACGCCCTCGACCAGGTCCTCCGGCCGGCCCACGCCCATCAGGTAACGCGGGCGGTCGCCCGGCAGCTCCGGATCCAGGTGGTCGAGCATGGCATTGCGCTCGTGCTCCGGCTCGCCCACGGCCAGGCCGCCGATGGCGTAGCCGTCGAAGCCGATCGCCTGCAGGGCCTCGGCCGAGCGGCTGCGCAGGTCGGTGTGCACGCCGCCCTGGACGATGCCGAATAGGGCCGCGTCATTGCCCAGCTCGTCATGCGCGTTGCGGCTGCGCTGGGCCCAGCGCAGGCTCAGCTCCATCGACCGGCGCGCCACATCCTCGGTGGCCGGGTACGGGGTGCACTCGTCGAAGATCATCACCACGTCCGAATCGAGCACCTTCTGGATCTTCATGCTCTCTTCCGGGCCCAGGAACACACGGGCGCCGTCGGTGGGCGAGGCAAAGGTCACGCCCTGCTCGGTGATCTTGCGGCGGTGGGCCAGCGAGAACACCTGGAAGCCACCGGAGTCGGTCAGGATCGGGCCATCCCAGCGGCAGAAGCCGTGCAGGCCGCCGTGGTCGGCAATGATGTCCAGGCCCGGGCGCAGGTACAGGTGGAAGGTATTGCCGAGGATGATCTCGGCGCCCAGCGCACGCACCTGGTCCGGCAGGATGCCCTTGACCGAGCCATAGGTCCCCACCGGCATGAAGGCCGGCGTTTCCACCGTGCCACGCGGGAAGGTCAGGCGGCCACGGCGGGCACGGCCGTCGCGGGTCTGGAGCTGGAACTGCAGTCGGGACATGGAGCGGTCGTTCAGGCAAATAGTCGCCTATTGTCTCCCAAGAAGGCGTGCGCACCAAGGTGCGCACCCACAGGGGGCCTGCCCTCCCAGGCTGCCCTACCCCGCCTGCGGGAACAGCAGCATCGCATCGCCGTAGCTGAAGAAGCGGTAGCGCTGCTCGATCGCGTGCTGGTAGGCCTCCAATACGCGCTCCTTGCCGGCAAACGCGGAAATCATCATCAGCAGCGTGCTTTCCGGCAGATGGAAGTTGGTCACCAACGCGTCGACACTGCGGATGCGGTAACCGGGGGTGATGAAGATCTGCGTCTCGCCGGCGAACGGCAGCAGTTCGCCATCGCGCATCGCGCTTTCCAGCGCGCGTACCACGGTGGTGCCCACGCCGATCACTCGGCCGCCGGCCGCGCGCGTGCGCCGTACCTGCTGTACCAGTTCGGCGCCGACGTTCAGCCACTCGCGGTGCATCACGTGGTCCTTCAGGTCATCGGCACGCACCGGCTGGAAGGTGCCCGCGCCCACGTGCAGGGTGACGTGCCCGAACTCCACACCCTTGTCCTTCAGTGCGGCCAGCAGCGGTTCGTCGAAATGCAGGCCGGCGGTGGGCGCGGCCACCGCGCCCACTTCGCGCGCGAACACGGTCTGGTAGCGCTCGCGGTCGTCCACGCCCGGTTCGCGCTGGATGTAGGGCGGCAGCGGCAGGCGGCCGGCATGCAGCAGCCACTGCTCCAGCGACTCCGGCACATGGAACTGCAGCACGTAGAACTCGCCGTCACGGCCCAGCACCTCGGCTTCACCGCCGGCATCCAGGGCGATGCGGCTGCCGGCCTTCGGCGACTTGCTGGCACCGACCTGCGCCCGGGCCTGCTGGCCACCGAGCAGGCGCTCGATCAGGATCTCCACGCGGCCACCACTGGCCTTCTGCCCGAACAGGCGCGCCGGGATCACCCGGGTGTCGTTGAACACCAGCAGGTCACCCGGCTGCAGCAGCGACGGCAGGTCGCGCACCTGCAGATCGGTGAAGGCATCGGGCGCCGGCGGCACCAGCAGCAGGCGGCTTGCGGAGCGTTCGGCCAGGGGGGCCTGCGCGATCAGATCGGCCGGCAGGTCGTAATGGAAATCGGACTTCTTCAAGGCAGTGGGCGGCAACAGGTCGACAATGGCGCGCATTGTACGTCCAGCGTCTGCGAGCCGGCGCGCTTCGCGGCGAACGTCGCGCAAAATGCTGCTATGCAGCAGGTTTCTGCGGGGTTATCGCGCAAAAAAACAAGTGCTAGCATCGAGCCGGAAGTCCGCTGCACGAGCCTGCCCCAAGCGCGCGTGATGACGCGCGTTTTGCTTTTGAAGACCCGTGCGACCCATTGTTTCAGGAGATCTGCAATGAGCTTCATCGAACGCCTCGCCCCCCTGCGCAGCCAGCCCGGCACCCGTCTCACCACCGGTCTGGACGATGCCACCCTGACCGCCCTGTCCGCCCGCCACCCGCAGCTGATCGCGGCAGTGGACGCCGCCGCCGAGGAATTCGCGCGCGTGCAGGCCGACCTGGGGCCGCTGCTGGCGCAGGACGAACAGGCGCAGATCGACGCGATGCAGGACGGCTTCGTCAATTTCTACGCCGATGACGCGGTGACGCCGTACGTGGCGCTGGCCGCGCGCGGTCCTTGGGTGGTCACCCTGAAGGGCGCCGTGCTGTATGACGCCGGCGGCTACGGCATGCTCGGCTTCGGGCATACCCCGGACGCCGTGCTGGAGGCGATGGCCCGCCCGCAGGTGATGGCCAACATCATGACCCCCAGCCTGTCGCAGCAGCGCTTCATCACCGCCCTGCGCGCCGAGATCGGCCACCGCCGTGGCGGCTGCCCGTTCGCCCGTTTCATGTGCCTGAATTCCGGTTCCGAAGCGGTCGGCCTGGCCGCCCGCATCGCCGATGTCAACGCCAAGCTGCAGACCGACCCGGGTGCGCGCCACGCTGGCGCTGCGATCAAGCGCGTGGTGGTCAAGGGCAGCTTCCATGGCCGTACCGACCGCCCTGCCCTGTATTCCGATTCCAGCCGCAAGAGCTACATGCAGCACCTGGCCAGCTACCGCGGTGAGGACTCGGTGATCACCGTGGCGCCGTACGACGAAGCCGGCCTGCGCAAGGTGTTCGAGGACGCCGCACGCAACCAGTGGTTCATCGAGGCGGTGTTCCTGGAACCGGTGATGGGCGAAGGCGACCCGGGGCGTTCGGTGCCGCCGTCGTTCTATGCCGTTGCCCGCGAACTGACCCGTGCCCACGGCAGCCTGCTGCTGCTCGACTCGATCCAGGCCGGCCTGCGCGCGCATGGCGTGCTGTCGGTGGTCGATTACCCGGGCTTCGAAGGCCTCGACCCGCCGGACATGGAGACCTATTCCAAGGCCCTCAACGCCGCGCAGTACCCGCTGTCGGTGCTGGCGGTGACCGAGCATGCCGCGCAGCTGTACCGCAAGGGCATCTATGGCAATACCATGACCAGCAACCCGCGTGCGCTGGACGTGGCCTGCGCCACCCTGGCCCAGCTGACCCCGCAGGTGCGCGCCAACATCGCCGAACGCGGTGCCGAGGCCGTGCGCAAGCTGGAACAGCTGAAGAACGAGCTGGGCGGGCTGATCACCAAGGTGCAGGGCACCGGTCTGCTGTTCTCCTGCGAGCTGGCCCCGCAGTTCAAGTGCTACGGCGCCAACTCGACCGAGGAATGGCTGCGCCAGCACGGCATCAACGTGATCCACGGCGGCGAGAACTCGCTGCGCTTCACCCCGCACTTCGGCATGGACAGCGAGGAGCTGGACCTGCTGGTGGGCATGGTCGGCCGCGCCCTGCGTGAAGGCCCGCGCCGCGAGCAGGCCGCTGCCGCGTAGGCCTGCTTGGCGTTTGTAGAGTCGAGCCGTGCTCGACTCGGCCTTTGCCGCGATCTGAACGAAGAGCAGCCGAGCATGGCTCGGCTCTACAGAAGGGCTCATAATCCAAGGACACCCCGTCCCCGACCGCCCTGCGGTTGGCGACGGGGCGTTTTCGTTTCCGGCCAAGAGACAGGAAGATCCATGAAATCGATCTGTGTGTACTGTGGTTCCAACGCTGGCAGCAAACCGGCCTACACCGAGCGCGCCATTGCCCTGGGTGACCGCATCGCCCGCGACGGCCTGCGCCTGGTGTATGGCGGCGGCAACGTCGGCCTGATGGGAACCGTGGCCAATGCCGTGCTCGCCGCTGGCGGCGAGGTGACCGGCGTGATCCCGCGCCAGCTGGCCGACTGGGAAGTGGCCCACCGTGGCCTGACCGAACTGGAGATCGTCGGTTCGATGCATGAGCGCAAGTCGCGCATGTTCGATCTTGCCGACGGTTTCGTCGCCCTGCCCGGCGGCTTCGGCACCATGGAAGAGATCTTCGAGATGCTGACCTGGCGCCAGCTGGGCATCGGCAACAAGCCATGCGCTTTCCTCGATGTGGACGGCTTCTACGCCCCGCTGATCGGCATGATCGATCGCATGGTGGAAGAACGCTTCCTGCATCCGGACCAGCGCCAGGACCTGTGGTACGGCTCGGACATCGAAGAGATGCTGCAGTGGATGAAGAACTACCAGCCGGCCCAGGCCTCGAAGTGGATCGACGAGAAGCGCCGCGCCGCCCTGCGATGATCCAGCTGCACGCGGTGGCTCAGGCCGCCGCGTGCGCCCAGGGCGCGGGCCGCCCCAGCAGATAGCCCTGGCCGTAGTCGCAGCCCAGTTCACGCAGGGTCTGCCGCTGCGCGTCGGTCTCGATGCCTTCGCCGATGGTCTCAATGCCCAGCGTGCGCGCCAGCGACAGCACGCCTTCCACCAGCGCCCGCGTACTCTGCACTTCCGGACCGTGCAGGCCGGCGATGAAGCTCTGGTCGATCTTCAGCGTGCTGATCGGGAAACGGTGGAGGTAGGACAGCGCGGAGAACCCGGTACCGAAATCGTCCAGCTGCACCTGGATGCCGCGCTCGCGCAGGCCCTGCAGGATACGCAGCGTGTGCGGGCCGTCGTCCAGCAACGCCACCTCGGTGATTTCCAGGCGCAGCCGGCGCGGATCGGCACCACAGCTGTCGAGCAGGCCGAACAGGCGATCACTGAACTCTGCCGAGCGGAAATGCCGGGGCGATACGTTCACCGAGACGTAGCCTTCGCCTCCCCGTGCCAGCCCCGCGATGACCTGCTCGTAGATCAGCCAGTCCACCTGTTCGATCAGGCCGCTCTCTTCACCCAGCTCCAGGAACGCGCCGGGCAGCAGCAGGCCACGGCGCTCATGCTGCCAGCGCAGCAGCGCCTCGTGACCGACCACTTCGCCGTCGGACAAGCGCACGATCGGCTGGTAGAACGGTACGAAATCGCGGTTGTTGATCGCACGGCGCAGATCGGCTTCCAGGTCCAGGCTGCGCATGGCTTCTTCGCGCATGTCCTCGTCGAAGATCGCACAGCGGTCATGGCCCTGCGCCTTGGCCCGGTACATGGCCGCATCCGCATCGCGCAGCAGCTCTTCTCCGGTGCGGTAGCGCGGATTCCACAGGGCAATGCCCAGGCTGCCGGACGGAAACAGTTCGCGCCCGGCGATCCACATCGATTCCTGCAACGCCAGCAGCAGCCGCTGGCCGAAATCCAGTGCCTGCGCCAGGCCCTGCGGGCACTGCAGCAGAACAGCAAACTCATCACCGCCGAGCCGGGCCACCACATCTTCGTTACCCGCCATCGACACGATGCGCTTGGCCACTTCCACCAGCATGCGGTCGCCGGCGGCATGGCCGATGCTGTCGTTGACCAGCTTGAAGCGGTCCAGATCGAGGAACAGCACGGCGAACACCGGTCCGCCCTCACGCTTGGCCAGCGCCAGTGAATCCTGCAGGCGATCCAGCAGGTGCAGGCGGTTGGGCAGGCCGGTCAGCGCATCGTGCATGGCCTGGTGGGTCAGGCGCTGCTCGGCACGCAGGCGCTCACCGATCTGCCCAAGCAGCTTTTCGTTGACCTCGGCCAGTTCGCGGGTGCGTTCCTCAACGCGCTTTTCCAGCTCGGCATGTGCCGAACGCAGCCGCTGCTGGTCGCGCTGGCGCGCAAGCCCGGTTCCGATGTTCTGCGCAACGAAGGTCAGCAGCCGCTGATCGTGCACGCTGAACGTGCTGTTCTCGCTGTAGCTCTGCACCACGATCGCACCCACCACCTCATCGTCGCGCAGCAACGGCACGCCCAGCCAGCAATGCGAGCGCGCGCCGGACTCGCGCACTTCACCACTGGCCAGCAGCGCATCGATCTGCGCGCGTGACGCCAGCAGCGGGCGCCGGTTGCGCACCACGTATTCGGTCAGGCCCCGGCTGAACGGCCGTGGCGCGCGGCTGGCATTGTGCTCGTCCACCGAATACACGAAGTCCAGGCCGTTGCCGGCCGGGTTGACCAGGGCGATGTAGAAATTGCGTGCGTCGAGCAGGCGCCCGACCACCCCATGCACCTGTCCATAGAACTGGTCCAGGCTGTCGGCCGACATCGCCATCTCGGCGATGTTGTACAGCGCGGTCTGCAACTGTTCGGCACGGCGACGCTCTGCCACCTCATCCTGCAGGCTGCGGTTGGCGCGCTGCAGTTCCTGGGTGCGCCGCGCCACCTGCTGCTCCAGCCGCACCTGCGCCTGGCGCCGGTCCATCGCGGTCTGTACGTGCTGCGCAACGAAGCCCAGCAATGCGCGCTCGGCCTCGCCATAGCGGGCTGCCTGTTCATAGCTCTGAACCACGATGGCGCCGCAGACGCGGCCGTCGCGCAGCATCGGCACGCCCAGCCAGTCCAGGCTTTCGGGCCCACGCTGCGGGTCGTGCTCCTGTTCCATCACCTGCGCCAGCAGTCTGCGCGAGGGACCACTGAGCGGCTTGCCATGGCGCAACAGCGCCACGGTCAGGCTGCGCGGCATCTCGCTGGCGTCATGGCTCTGCGTGGGATCGGCGACGAAGTCATCGACCTGATCGGCGAAGTACAGGAAGCGGATCTGGTCGCGCACATCGTCGTATTCCACGATGTAGCAGTTCTCGGCATACATCAGCGTGCCCAGCACACCATGCACGTGGCGCAGCATCTCGGGCATTTCCAGGTCGGCACCGGCCAGATCTGCAATCTGGAACAGGGCCTGCTGCAGCCGTTCGGCCTCTTCCAGTGCCTTGATCTGGCCGGCCTGGCGGCCGCGCTGCAGCGCCAGCTCCATCGCCTGCCGGGCCAGCCCCCACCACGCGGGTGAAGGCACCGCGCCCGCAACCGACAGCAGCAGCCGCGCACCGTCATACTCCCAGCCGTGCTGGCCATCGCCGGCGGCGGGCTCCACGGACGCAGCGCTGTCAATCGCAAGCAAGGGCCAGCCCCCTCGGCCACTCCCCAGCTGCGGGTCGTCCCAGCCAACGCGGACCACGGCCGTTTCCGGCAAAAGCGCATGCAACGCGCGCACCAGCGCCGTGCTCAACACGGCCTCGTGTAGTGGCTCTTCCGCCGATTCAGCATGCGTGGACAAATGACAATCTCTTGGCGCCGTCTGTGCGTCGCCTCCCCTGAGCCGCCGAGCATAGCGCGCCACCCGGGGGGCAATGGAAGCCCGTAAACCCCGAATCGTGCGCCCGTACGTTTTTCGTGCTGTCCGTAGCTGCTTCCATGCCATGAACCTCGCCCTGCCCGCCCCTGCCACCGGCTATGCGCCACCGCCTGCAGGCCTTACCCTGTACGCCGTGGAAGCCAGCGCACTGCCAACCGATGAAGCCTTGATGCTGGCCTGGGCCGGTGGCGACCTGCGCGCGTTCGAAAGCCTGTATGGGCGCCACCGCAAGCGCCTGTTCGGCTTCCTGCTGCGGCAACTGCGCGACACCGCGCTGGCCGAGGAGATGTTCCAGGACGTCTGGCAGCGGGTGATCAGCGCCCGTGCCGGGTGGCAACCGGACGCGGCCTTCAGCACCTGGCTGTTCCGCATTGCCCACAACCGCCTGAACGACCATTGGCGCGCCGCCCGCCACCGCCCGGCTGCCCCGGCCGATGCCGATCTGCGCCTGGCCGCGATCGAGGATGGGCAGACCCCGGAAGGCGAGCTTTCCGAATTCGAACAACGTCGCCGCATCCAGCTGGCGATGGAACAACTGCCGCCTGAGCAGCGCGAAGTGCTGCAACTGCGGCTGGATCAGGAACTGAGCCTGGAGGAGATCGGCCAGATCACCGGCGTAGGCCGGGAAACCGTGAAATCGCGGCTGCGCTATGCGATGGACAAGCTGCGTGCGGGATTGAACGCATGAACCGAGACGAACCGCTGACGCCGGAAGAACGCGAGCTGGCCCGGCTGCTCGGCCGTCGCGCCGAGCAGGCTCCGCCCGCCGCACTGGACGCCGCCATCCTGGCCGCGGCACGCGCTGCCGTGGACGCGCCGGCCGCCGATGCGGTCGCCTCTCCCGAGGCGCCGCGCACGCAGCGCACACGCCCGCGTTGGCCGGCGGTGTTCGGCATCGCCGCCTCGATGGTGTTTGCCATCGGCATCGCCTGGCAGCTGCGTCCGGAACCGCCGCCGGTTCCGGCCGGTGAGGCCGCTGTTGCTGCGGCACCGGCAGCGGCAGAAGACGTTGCGGCTGCCGATCAGGCCGCTGACCACAGTGCAGCCGACAGCGCTGTGGCGGGCGCCCAACCAAGCGCTGCGCCCGCAGCACCCGAGGCCGCCCCTGTTGCCGCTGCCCCGGCACCGTCCATCGCACGCGCGCCCGAGCCGGCGCCGGCCGAAACCGCTGAAGCGCCGGCCCAGGCTGCACGATCGATGGCTGCGGATGCGCCCGCCGATACCGCCTTTGCGGCCCTCCCGCCAGCGCCGACGGCAGCACCGGCAGCAGCGCCGCCTGCGCCACCGGCACCCGCCGCCTACTCGGCACCGGCACCTGCACCGGCATTCGCGCCGGCAGCGTCCGGGGCACTGAAAGCACGCACGGCCGCGGCACCTGCACCGGCACCAGCAGCCAATGCCGCCGAGGTCGAGCGGGCGGAGGCGCTGGATCGGGTGGAGATCACCTCGATGAAGCGTGAGGCTCCCAGCCGTTCGGCTCCGGGCATCATGCGCCGCGGCAGCGATGCGGGCCTGAGCGCGGATACCGTGCAGGCCGAGGTGGACGCCGACGCGCGCCTGCCACGCCGGCAGTGGCTGCAGAAAATCCGCGAGCGCCGTGACCAGGACCAGCGCGACCTCGCCCGCGCCAGCCTGGAGCGCTACATCCAGCAATATCCGGAAGCGCGCCTGCCGCGTGACCTGCGCCCGCTGCTGGACGACTGAAACGGGCGGGGGTACCCGGCAACACCGTAGAATGGCGGGAATGCTCGATACCCTCGCCCAGCCCGTCAGCCACACGCTGGAAGTCAAACACAGCCGCTTCATCGCCCATGCCGCGCCGATCGACGGCGCCCCCGCAGCGCTGGCGTTCCTGCAACAGGTTGCCGTGGCCGACGCCACACACAACTGCTGGGCCTACCGGCATGGCCAGGACTACCGCTCCAGCGATGATGGCGAGCCGGCAGGCACCGCCGGGCGGCCGATCCTGGCCGCGATCGACGGGCAGGGCTTCGACCGGGTGATGGTGGTGGTGACGCGCTGGTTCGGTGGCATCAAGCTCGGCGCCGGCGGCCTGGTCCGGGCGTACGGTGGCGCCGCCGCAGAATGCCTGCGCACCGCGCCGCGGCTGGCGCTGGTCGCCATGGCACGGCTGCAGCTGCAGGCCGGCTTCGAAGACCTGGGCACCCTGCATGCGGCCCTTCCGGGGTTCGGCGCGGAAAAGCGCGATGAACAGTTCGACGCGAACGGGGTGTGCCTGCGGGTCGAATTGCCGGCCGATCAGGTCGACGCATTGAAAATCCGCCTGCGCGACGCCACTCGTGACCGTATCCGCATAGAAGACGACCACCAGGATGACTGACAAGGACGGCGCCCCCGCCTCGCCCCCGCCGCTGCGCCGCCTTGGCAGCCTGCGCACGCTATGGCCGTTCGTGCGCCGCCACAGTGGCCTGTTCACCGCCTGGCTGATGGCCCTCGCGGTGTCTTCGGCGGCCACGCTGAGCCTGCCGCCGGCGGTCAAGCAGATGATCGACCACGGCTTCAGCAGCGGCGGCCAGATCAACTGTGCCTTCGCCCTGCTGATGCTGGTTGCCGTGGTGCTGGCCCTGGCCACCGCCGCGCGCTTCTACTTCGTGTCGCTGCTGGGCGAAAAGGTCGTGGCTGACCTGCGCAGCCGCCTCTACGCACACCTCATCCAGCTCGGTGCCGGCTTCCATGACCGCAGCCGCAGCGGTGAGCTGGTCTCGCGCCTGACCGCCGACAGTGAGCTGCTGCGCAGCGTGGTCGGCTCGACCATGTCGGTGGCATTGCGTAGCAGCGTCACGGTGGTCGGCAGCCTGGCGATGCTGTTCGTCACCAGCCCGCGGCTGGCGGCGTGGTCGCTGCTGGGCATTCCGCTTGCGGTACTGCCGATCATCATCGGTGCGCGCAAGCTGCGCACCGTCGCGCGCAGCAGCCAGGACCGCATCGCCGATGCGAACAGCCTGGCCAGCGAGACCCTGGGCGCCGTAAGGACGGTGCAGGCGCATGCACGCGAACCCTACGAGCGCGGCCGCTTCGACCATGCACTGGGCGATGCCATCAAGGCCGCCCGCCGCCGCATCGGTGCGCAGTCGCTGGTCACCGCCAGCGCCATCCTGCTGGTGTTCGGCGCCATCGTCGGCGTGCTGTGGCTGGGCGCGCACGATGTCATCGATGGCCGCCTCAGCGCAGGCACCCTTGGCCAGTTCGTGCTGTACGCGCTGATCGGTGGTGGTTCGGTCGGTGCCCTGGCCGAAGTCTGGAACGAACTGCAGCGCGCGGCCGGCGGCATGGGCCGCATCGGCGAACTGCTCCAGGAAGACATCGAGATCCGCGCGCCGGCGCAGCCGCACGTGCTTCCGCAGCCGCTGCGTGGCGAGATCCGGTTCGACGACGTGGTGTTCCATTACCCGCAGCGGCCAGACCAGGCGGCGCTGGACCATTTCAACCTGCACGTGCGCCCGGGCGAGACCGTGGCCCTGGTTGGCCCGTCCGGCGCAGGCAAGAGCACGGTGCTGTCGATGCTGCTGCGCTTCCACGATCCGGCCAGTGGCCGCATCTGCGTGGATGGCATCGACGTGCGCCAGGTCGACCCGGCCGAGCTGCGCGGACAGCTGGCGCTGGTTCCGCAGCAGCCGACGCTGTTTGCCGCCAGCGCGCGCGACAACATCCGCTATGGCCGCCTGCAGGCCAGCGACAGCGAGGTGGAAGATGCCGCACGCGCCGCCGAGGCGGACGGATTCCTGCGCGCGTTGCCGCAGGGCTATGACAGTGAGCTGGGCGAGCGCGGCGCCCGCCTGTCCGGTGGCCAGCAGCAGCGTGTGGCGATTGCCCGCGCACTGCTGAAGGATGCGCCGATCCTGCTGCTCGATGAGGCCACCAGCGCGTTGGACGCGCAGAGCGAGCACAGCGTGCAGCAAGCGCTGGAACGCCTGATGGCGGGCCGCACCACGCTGGTCATTGCCCACCGTCTGGCCACCGTGCTCAAGGCCGACCGCATCGTGGTGATGGACCAGGGCCGCATCGTCGCCGAGGGCACGCACGCGCAACTGCTGGCCGAAGGCGGACTGTACGCTGAACTTGCACGCCTGCAGTTCATCGATTGATGACGTCCGCCTAACATCGGCGCGGCCAAGCTGGCCGCGCAACAGCAGCATCCGCTGAAGGAGGTGCACGATGTCGTTCCGTCAGTTCCCCGCCATCGACAGCAACGGCGAAAGCCACATCATCATCGAGTTCAAGCCCGAGGCGAATGGCAGCGGGCACCATTCCGAAGCCACGCCACGCTACGAACTGGATGATGGACGGCCGCTGGTACGCGACGGCCGCGAGTTCACCACCAGTGGCGGTGAGCTGAGGCTGACGATCTGAGGTTCGCCGGGCATGGCCCGGCGCCACCGGATTTCGTACGGCTCCGCTCTGGTGCGTGTCGACCTTGGTCGACACGCTTTTTGCCAAAGGCGGTCGAGCATGGCTCGACCCTACAAAAAAGCGTGATCAATTTTTGACCAACCATCTTGACAGCCTTTACTACCAAGGGCTGAGCGAGGTTATCCACACCTTTGCTCAGAAACCATCCACACCGCCTGTGGATGAATGTGCTCAGCCCAGCACCCGCCCGATGCCGCTGGCGTCCACTTCGGCGGCCGCGCGACTGATCGCGCCCGGATCGCTGCCGGCCACGAACCCGATGCGGAAGTGCACTTCGCCGCCAGGCGTGCGCGAGGAATGGATCGAGGCCAGGCTGATGCGGTGCTGCTCGAACACGTTCAGCAGTTCACGCAGTGAGCCCGGCCGGTCTTCCGGCAGGTGCACCGACAACGCATTGCGCTCGGTCAGGTCAGCCAGCAGATAGCCCACGCGTTCGAAGGTGTAGTTGCCCGCGGCCAGTGCCTGCTCGCCGAAGGCACTGCGGTTGGCCGACAGCAGCTGCTCACGGAATGCACTGCGTGCAGTGTCGTCGCCCTGTCCGACCTGGGCCTGCAGGGCCTGCAGCTGGCCGACCAAGCGCTCCAGCATCGGCGCCACGTACGGGTTGCCGAACTGGATGTCCTCGTAGATCGCGGGGTTCAGCGACAGGATGCGCGAGATGATCGCCGTATCCAGTTCGAACGATGCCGACCGGTATGGCATCATCGCGGCCAGGTCGCCCAGCTGCGGCTGGTACTGGCGCAGCACGCCGGCCTGGGCCAGGTGGGTGGCATGCACCATCGCCTGTACCAGCGCCATCATCTGGTCGTGATGCTGTGGCGTGGCCCGCACGCACTCAGCCTGCAGCGCCGTGCACAGCGAATCGACCCATGGCTGCCAGTGCCGCAGCCGCGCTTCGCAGACCACCATCACCCGACCCTTCAGGGTCGGCGCTTTCGGTGGCGCGGTCATCGGGTGCAGCCCGACCACCTCGGCCTGCGAGGCCAGCATCACCTGCACCGGTGCCTCCTTCACCGAGGTCACGTCCAGCCACAGCCGGTCCTGCTCGCGGCCGGCCGACTGCCGCACGTACTCGGCGATCAACGCCGGCGTATGCCGGATCGGTGCCGAGAACACCAGCACATCGGCCTGCGCGAGCAGCTGTTCCGGCGTATGCGAGCCCGGATCAGCCGGATCATGGCCGATTACCCGCAGCTGCATGTGCTGCTGGAAGAAGCGGGTCAGCCAGCGCCCGTAGGCGCCAGCACTTCCGACGATGCCGACCGTGCACGGCGTGCGTTCGAGCAGGCCGCTCATGCCACGCGTTCGGCGCGGAAGCGCGTCCCCTCGGCCAGCGCGGCAGGCGCTGCAGCGATCACGTCGAATTCTTCGAAGCCGTTGTCCAGGGTCGCCTCCAGGGCCGCGTGGGTGCCGGCAATCGCACGCGAGATCGCCTGCTGCATCGATTCGCCGCGCAGCAGGAACGACACCACCAGCGACATCAGCACATCACCCGTACCAGCCACGTCCACCGGCAGCAGGGGCGAGGTCCAGCGCCAGGTCTCCTCGCGGCCGACAGCCAGGGTCACCAGTTCACCCGGGGTGCCGCCCACGCTGTGCGCGATTACCCAGTGCGGGCCACGATCCAGCAGCGTGCGTGCGGCGGCGATGGCATCGGCCTCGGCGAGCGCCGGCATGCCGGTGAGGCGATTGAGTTCAAAGGCGTTCGGGGTCACCAGCCAGGCATGCGGCAGCAGGCGCTCGGCGAAGATCGCTTCCAGGCCCGGTTCCACGTAGGGGCCGGTATGGGTATCACCAATCACCGGATCCAGGCAGTAACGCAGCTGCGGGCAGGCCGGCAGGATGTCGTCCAGCCAGTCGGCGAAGGCGGCGCCGTTGGAGGTGCTGCCGAAGTAGCCGGACACCAGCATCTTCGCCCGCTGCGGCAGGCCGCGCTCGTGGGTGCCCAGCAGCAGGTCGGCGAACCAGTCGGCGGGCAGCACGCGACCGCGCGTGGTGTCGTAGAACGGCGCGTTGCTGAGCAACACGGTCGGAATTTCGGCTACGCGCACGCCGAGAGCGCGCATCGGCGGCACGGCGGCGCTGTTGCCGGCGTGGCCGTAGACAAGTTGCGACTGGACCGAGATGACATCGATCGGCGACGGGCCGTCGGGCCGCTGGCGGCGGCCGTGGACCAGGTGGTTATCAAGGGATTCGCTCATGGCCGCATTCTACGCCCAAGGGGGTTTTCGGCAGGGCTTGCAGCCCTGCACCTGCTCAATGCAACGGCAACTGCAACGGCCGAAGCCGAAGCCAAAGCGGCATTTCGTGGGGTGGCGGGGCGGTGTCGGAGTGCGGGGACGCCGCAAGTACGTCCTTGTAGGCTTGGCAGCGGCATCCATGCCGCTGACACCCCGCACTCCGACACCGCCCCGCCTTCGACAGGTTCACGCGGCTGTTGGTAACTGCGGCTGTTGTTCCGCGCTGTTGGTAGGTGTCGACCTTGGTCGACACATCTGTCAGATATCGAATGAGTCATCCACGCATGGCGTGGATCTACCGTGTCGACCAAGGTCGACACCTACCAGAGCAGTAAGCCGTTCCGTCAGATCACGGAAAACTGTCGAAGGCGGGGTGGGTCCGGTTGCAGGGGTGTCCGCCGCATGGATGCCGCGGCCAAGCCCCCAGGGATGGGTTTACGGCGTCCCCTGCAGCCGGACCCACCCCGCCCACCCACGGATAGCCCGCTTCTGCTGTTGACGTTGCCTCTGCGGGTGCAGGGCTGCAAGCCCTGCAAACCGAAAACCCCTCAGTGAACAGCAGGGCGCGACGGCGGCAGCCACGCCGCCACGATGCCGAGCAGCGGCAGGAACGCAGTCAACTGGTAGACATACTCGATGCTGGTCTTGTCCGCCAGCAGGCCGAGCACGGAAGCACCCAGTCCACCCATGCCGAACGCAAAGCCGAAGAACAGGCCGGACACCATGCCGATGCGGTGCGGCATCATCTCCTGGGCATAGACCACGATGGCCGAGAACGCCGACGACAACACGAAACCGATCAGCACCGCCAGCACCGTGGTCCAGAACAGATCGGCATGCGGCAGCATCAGTGCGAACGGTGCAACGCCCAGGATCGAGGTCCAGATGATCGGCTTGCGGCCGATGCGATCGCCCAGCGGGCCACCGAGGAAGCCGCCGGCGGCGGACGCCACCAGGAATGCGAACAGATGCAGCTGCGCCTGTGCCACCGGAATGCCGAAATGGTGGATCAGGTAGAAGGTGAAGTAGCTGCCGATGCTGGCCATGTAGAAGTATTTGCTGAAGATCAGCACCAGCAGGATCGCCAGCACCTTGGCCACGGTGCGCGGGGGATGGCGCGGCGCCATCGAGGCGGTGCTGGCCGGGCGCGGGGTGCCCAGGTGCAGCGCGTACCAGCGGCCGACATAGGTCAGCAGTGCAATGCCGATCAGCGCGGCGCCGGCAAACCACGACGCGGCATGCTGGCCATGCGGCACGATCACGGCTGCAGCAATCAGTGGACCGAGCGCGGTACCGAAATTGCCGCCCACCTGGAACACCGACTGCGCGAAGCCATGGCGGCCACCCGAGGCCAGCCGCGCAATGCGCGATGCTTCCGGATGGAAAATGGCCGAACCAATGCCGACCATCGCCGCAGCCATCAGCACCACCGCATAGTTCGGCGCGAAGCCGAGCAGCAGCATGCCGCACAGGGTCGAGGCCATGCCGATCGGCAGCGAGTACGGCGCCGGGCGACGGTCGGTGGCGGCGCCAACCAGTGGCTGGAAGATCGAAGCGGTCAGCTGGTAGGTCAGCGTGATCAGGCCGATCTGGGTGAAGCTCAGGTTGAAGCCGCCCTTGATCACTGGATAGATGGCCAGGATCAGCGACTGCATCATGTCGTTGACGACATGCGAGGTGGAAATAGCTGCCAGCACACCGGGAGCCACCGGACGTGAGGTCGTTGCGGGAGAAGCCAAGGCGGACATGGACGCAGTCAGGTTGGGGGCGAGCCACGCATGCTACGGTTGCCCTCCCCTCCCTTCTGCCGCGTTCGGGTCATGGCCTATCGCAAAAAGGACATCCCCTGCCAGGTCCGCGAGAGTGCGCCGTGGAACGAGGTTCCGGTGCACCGCCCAGTGACCTGCCGCGCCCGCCATTACAAGCCCGGGACCCACATCGCGCCCCACCGGCACCGCCGTCACCAGCTGGTGTTCGCCATGTCCGGACTGATGGTGGTGCGTGCAGACGGCGGCCGCTGGGTAGTGCCTTCAACCCGCGCGATCTGGGTCCCGGCCGGCATGGCCCATGCGGTGGACTGCATCGCCGAAGTACACATGCGCAGCCTGTACGTGGAGCCGGACTTCGCGCCGCAGCTGCCGGACGAGGCGTTCGCGGTACAGGTGGCGCCGCTGCTGCGCGAGCTGCTGCTGGCCGCCAGCCTGATCGAGACCGCGCATGTGGACGACAGCCGCGACGGCCGCGTGGTCCGCCTGCTGCTGGACGAGCTGCACCGCATGGACGCGCTGCCGCTGCACCTGCCCTCACCAACCGACCCGCGCCTGCAGCGGATCTGCCAGCACATCCAGAAGCACCCCGGCGATGACGCGACGCTGCAGGACTGGGCACAGGCGCTGGAAGTGGACGTGAAAACCATCCAGCGTCATTTCGCCAGCGAACTGGGCATGACCTTCGGCCAGTGGCGACAGCAGGCGCGACTGCTGGCCGCATTGGAGCGGCTGGCGGTCGGCGACAAGGTCATCGATGTCGCGCTGGCGATGGGCTACGACAGCCCCAGCGCGTTCACCAGCATGTTCAAGCGCCAGCTGGGGCAGACGCCGGCGGCGTTTTTCCGCTGATCGCAAACGAAAACGCCGGGCATGGCCCGGCGCTACCGCTCAACGCTTCGGTTGAAAAACTCAGGACGTCATCCGGTCCCAGAAGCCCTTCACGCCATCCATGAAGGTGGCCGACTTCGGCGAATGCTTGCGCGCCTCCTCGCCGACGAAGGTGGCTTCGAACTGTTCCAGCAGCTTGCGCTGCTCAGGGGTGAGGTTGACCGGAGTCTCCACCACCACGCGGCAGTACAGGTCGCCCTCGCTGCGGCTGCGCACCGAACGCACGCCCTTGCCGCGCAGGCGGAACAGCTTGCCGGTCTGGGTCTCGGCCGGAATGCGGATCTCCGCTTCGCCGCCGAGGGTGGCCACGCGCACGGTGTCACCCAGTGCCGCCTGCGAGATGCGGATCGGCACTTCGCAGTGCAGGTCGTCGCCATCGCGCTGGAAGATCGCATGCTCGCGCACGCGCACTTCCACGTACAGGTCGCCCGGTGGCGTACCGGCCGGACCGGCTTCGCCCTCGCCCTGCAGGCGGATGCGGTCGCCGGTATCGACGCCGGCCGGCACCTTCACCGACAGCACCTTGTCTTCCTCGACACGGCCGTTGCCGTGGCAGGTCTTGCAGGGCTTGGCGATGATCTGGCCACGGCCGCCGCAGTTGTGGCACGCCTGCTGCATGGCGAAGATGCCGCGCTGGATGCGCACCTGGCCGCGGCCATGGCACACATTGCAGGTTTCGACCTTGCCGTCTTCCGAGCCACTGCCATCGCAGTCGCCGCACTCGGCCAGGGTCGGAATCTCGATGCGGCGCTCGACGCCGCGCACGGCTTCTTCCAGGTCCAGCTCCATCACGTAGCCGATGTCGGCGCCGCGACGCGCCTGGCGCGGACCACCGCCACCGCCGCCAAAGATGTTGCCGAAGATATCGCCGAAGATATCGTTCATGTCCGGGCCGCCCGGCCCGCCGCCGCCCATGCCGTGCTCGAACGCCGCGTGGCCATGGCTGTCGTACATGCGGCGCTTGTTGCCGTCGGACAGCACTTCGTAGGCTTCCTTGCACTCCTTGAAGGAGGCTTCGGCCGCCGCATCACCCGGGTTGCGGTCCGGGTGGAACTTCATCGCGCAGCGACGGTACGCCTTCTTCAGCTCGTCGTCGGTGGCGGTGCGGGCAACGCCCAGCACTTCGTAATAATCGCGCTTGCTCATATCGTGGATCTGGTTCCGGAAAGTCGGGATTCGTCAAAGCGGAAGAGCGGAACCAGGTCCGCTCTTGCGTCGGGCGCCCCGACACGCCGGTGGGCGGTCAGGACCCTGATGCGACAACGGGACGCTGGTGGCCAGCGTCCCGTGTCGGTCCGGATCAGGACTTCTTGTCGTCCTTGACTTCGGTGAACTCGGCGTCGACCACGTCGTCCTGCGCCTTGCCGGCATTGCCGGCGTCGGCACCCGGGGCACCGCCCTGGTCGGCCGAAGCAGCGGCGAACAGCGACTGGCCAGCTTCTTCCAGTGCCTTCGACTTGGCTTCGATCTGTGCCTTGTCGTCACCCTTCATCGCGGTTTCCAGGTCGGCCAGGGCCGCCTCGACCTTGCCGATGACATCGCCGCCGACCTTGCTGCCGTGCTCGGTGATGGCGCTGCGGGTACCGTGGATCAGGGCGTCGGCCTGGTTGCGGGCCTGCACCAGTTCCTGGAACTTCTTGTCTTCTTCGCGGTTGGCTTCCGCGTCGGCGACCATGCGCGCGATCTCTTCCTCGGACAGGCCCGAACCGGCCTTGATCTCGACCTTCTGTTCCTTGTTGGTCTTCTTGTCCTTGGCCGACACGTGCAGGATGCCGTTGGCGTCGATGTCGAAGGACACTTCCACCTGCGGCAGGCCACGCGGGGCCGGCTCGATGCCGGACAGGTCGAACTTGGCCAGCGACTTGTTGAAGCGGGCCTGTTCGCGCTCACCCTGCAGCACGTGCACGGTCACGGCCGACTGGTTGTCCTCGGCGGTGGAGAACACCTGCGAGGCCTTGGTCGGGATGGTGGTGTTCTTCTCGATGATCTTGGTGAACACGCCGCCCATGGTCTCGATGCCCAGCGACAGCGGGGTCACGTCCAGCAGCAGCACGTCCTTGACGTCGCCGCCCAGCACGCCGCCCTGGATCGCAGCACCCAGTGCCACGGCTTCGTCCGGGTTGACGTCCTTGCGCGGTTCCTTGCCGAAGAACTCGGTCACCGCCTGCTGCACCTTCGGCATGCGGGTCTGGCCGCCGACCAGGATCACTTCGCTGATGTCGCTCGAACGCAGGCCGGCATCGTTCAGGGCGACGCGGCACGGCTCGATCGACTTCTTGATCAGGTCGTCCACCAGGGCTTCCAGCTTGGCGCGGGTCAGCTTGATGTTCAGGTGCTTCGGACCCGACGCGTCAGCGGTGACGTACGGCAGGTTCACTTCGGTCTGCTGGGCGCTGGACAGCTCGATCTTGGCGCGCTCGGCAGCATCCTTCAGGCGCTGCAGGGCCAGCGGATCCTTGCGCAGGTCGATGCCCTGGTCCTTGTTGAACTCTTCAACCAGGTACTCGATGACGCGGTTGTCGAAGTCTTCGCCACCCAGGAAGGTGTCGCCGTTGGTGGCCAGCACTTCGAACTGCTTTTCACCGTCGACGTTGGCGATCTCGATCACCGAGACGTCGAAGGTGCCGCCGCCCAGGTCGTACACCACGATCTTGCGATCCTTGTTGTCGCCCTTGTCCAGGCCATAGGCCAGCGCGGCCGCGGTCGGCTCGTTGATGATGCGCTTGACGTCCAGGCCGGCGATGCGGCCGGCGTCCTTGGTTGCCTGGCGCTGGCTGTCGTTGAAGTAGGCCGGCACGGTGATGACCGCTTCGGTGACCTTCTCACCGAGGAAGTCCTCGGCGGTCTTCTTCATCTTTTCCAGCACCTTGGCCGAGATTTCCTGCGGGGCCATCTTCTTGCCGTCGCTGGTGGCCACCCAGGCGTCGCCATTGTCATGGGCCAGGATGCTGTACGGGACGTGCGCGATGTCCTTCTGCACTTCGGCGTCGGTGAACTTGCGGCCGATCAGGCGCTTCACCGCGTAGAAGGTGTTCTTCGGGTTGGTCACGGCCTGGCGCTTGGCCGAGGCACCGACCAGGACTTCGCCGTCCTTGGTGTAGGCGACGATCGACGGGGTGGTGCGATCGCCTTCCGAATTCTCGATGACGCGGGCCTTGCCGCCGTCCATGATCGCCACGCACGAGTTGGTGGTGCCGAGGTCGATACCAATGATCTTGCCCATGGGGGAGACTCCTGAGGATGCTTGTTGGTGTCAGTCCGGCCGTTCGGCCGGTGGATGAATACGATGTGGGGGAGGCTCGTGGAACATTCAAGCCGTCTCCCGAACGCTGTGTTCAGCGCCTGGAAAACCTTGCCAGGCATGGCCTTGCACAACCGGGACCGGGCAAAGCCCGGCCTGGTCCATCAATCGGCGGCCACCACCACCAGCGCCGGCCGCAGCAGGCGCTCGTTGAGCAGGTAGCCCTTCTGGAACACGGTCACCACGCTACCCGGGGCGGCGCCCGGCGTCGGCACCTGGCTGATGGCCTGGTGGTGTTCCGGGTTGAACGGCTGGCCGATCGGGTCCAGCAGGACCAGTCCGTTGTCGGCGGCCACCTTCAGCAGCTGCTTGTAGGTCAGCTCCAGGCCTTCGCGCAGCGGGTGCGGGTCGTCGCCGGCGGCCTTCAGGCCGGCATCCAGGCTGTCGAACACGGGGAGCAGATCGCCCAGCAGCTTCTCGTTGGCGAACTTGCGGGCCTGTTCGATGTCACGGGCAACGCGCTTGCGCTGGTTCTCCAGGTCGGCGCGCTCACGCAGGGCATCGGCCTTGACCTGTTCGATTTCGGCGCGCAGGCGCTCGACTTCGTCGTTGACGCCGGCGGTGGCGGCCGCATCGGCGGCACTCTGCTGGGATTCGATATCTGGCTGTTCGTGGTTCATGTCTGGGTCCCTGGCGGTCAATCTCCGCCTCCACCCACCCTAGTGTGGGCGGGATGCTGCGTTTCAAGCGTCGGATGTTCCCGGCGGGCGGCCGGCTGGCGAAAACGCCGCGCCCAGTACATCGGCGGTAGCCTGGACCAGCGGGATCACGCGGTCGTACGCCATCCGCTTGGGGCCGATCACCCCCAGCACGCCCAGCACCTGGCCATTGGCCGTGTAAGGGGCGGTGACCAGCGAGACGCCCTGCAGCGGCATCATCCCGGTCTCCTCGCCGATGAAGATGCGCACGCCGGGCGCCTGGATGGTCCGCTCCAGCAGCTGCAGGATCTCGCGCTTGCTGGAGAACAGCTCGAACAGCTCGCGCAGGCGCTCCAGGTCGGACAGGTCCTGCACCCCCATCAAGCGGGTCTGGCCGGCCACCAGCATGTCGTCGGCCGCCGGCTGCAGGGCCTGCTCGGCCAGCTCGATGCTGTGCGCCAGCAGCTGTTCCAGCTCGGAACGGGCATCGCGCAGTTCCAGCAGCAGGCGGGTGCGGATCTCGGCCATCGGCAGGCCGGCGAAATGGGCATTGAGGTAGTTCGCGACCTGCTCCAGCTGGCCCGGTGCGAACTCCTGGCGGGTCTCGATGACGCGGTTCTGCACCTCGTTGTCGGCAAACACCAGGATCGCCAGCACCCGGCGCCCGTCCAGCGCCACGAAGTCGATCTGGCGGAAGGCGAACTGCTCGCGTCGCGGCGCGCTGACCACGCCGACGAAGTGGCTCATCGCCGACAACAGCTCCGAGGCACTGCCGAGCAGGGCCTGGGTGCTGCCGCCGCCAGCCAGTTCCTGGCGCAGCCGGGCCAGTTCGCCCTCGCCCGGCGGCTGCATCTGCAGCAGGCTGTCGACGAAGACCCGGTAGCCATGTGCGGTCGGGACGCGCCCGGCGGAGGTGTGCGGCGAGGCCAGCAGCCCCAGGTCTTCCAGGTCACCCAGGATGTTGCGGATGGTGGCCGGACTGACCTCCAGCCCGGCCACGCGCGCCAGCGTCTGCGAGCCGACCGGCTCGCCGTCCTGGATGTAACGCGCGATCAGCGTGCGCAGCAGATGGCGCGCACGCGGGGCAAGCTGGTCGGGAGAACCGTGCATGGAATCAACCTGTGAGACACGGACACTAGATAATGGCGGCGCATCACCTTGGCAAGTCATTGGACCTCCCTCGCCCGCGTGCTAGCGTTGCGCGGCTGCTGATACCCCCCTTACCCATGCTCAGACATCTTTCGATCAAGGATTTCGCCGTCGTCCGCGCCACCGAACTGGAGTTCGGGCCAGGCATGACCGTGGTTTCAGGCGAGACCGGCGCCGGCAAGTCACTGATGGTCGACGCGCTGGGCTTCCTGTCCGGCCTGCGCGCCGACAGCGGCGTGGTCCGCCACGGCGCCGCGCGCGCCGAGCTTTCGGCCGAGTTTGCGCTGGAGCAGCTGCAGGCTGCACGCCAGTGGCTGGCCGACAACGAGCTGGACGACGAGGAGCAGTGCCAGCTGCGCCGGGTCATCCGCGCCGATGGCGGTTCGCGGGCCTGGATCAACGGCCGCCCGGTGACCCTGGCGCAGCTGGGCGACCTGGCCTCGCTGCTGGTGGAGATCCACGGACAGCACGAACAGCAGGCCCTGCTGACGCGCCCGTCGCAGCTGGCCCTGCTCGACGCCTATGCGCGCAACGAGAACGAACGCCGCCAGGTGCGACGCGCCGCCGCGGCCTGGCAGGCATTGGTCGATGAATCGCTGGCGCTGTCGCAACAGGGCGACGTCAGTGACCGGATCGGCTTCCTGGAGCACCAGCTGCGCGAGCTGGACCGTGAAGACCTGGAGCCGGAGTCGATTGCCGCACTCGGCGCCAGCCACCGCCGCCAGGCCCATGCCAGCGCCCTGCTGAGCGCCTGCCAGGCCGCCAGCAACCAGCTCAACGGCGACGACGGCAGCTCCGCGCTGGACCTGCTGCAGCAGGTGCGCCACGAGCTGTCGCGCCTGATCGAGCACGACCCGCGCCTGGGCGAGGTGGATGGCCTGATCGAGAACGCTTCGATCCAGCTGCACGAAGCCCTGTCGCTGCTGGATCGGGTGCATGACGACCTCGACGCCGACCCCGAACAGTTCGAGGAGAACGAGCGCCGCCTCGGCCGTCTGCACGACCTGGCCCGCAAGCACCGCGTGCCGATGGACGAGCTGGGTGCGCAGCGCGAGCGCATGCACGCCGAAGTGGAACAGCTGCGCGGCGCCGACGAACGCCTGCAGCGCCTGGCCGGCGAGATCGACAAGGCCGCCGCCGCCTGGCGCGCACAGGCCGAAGTGCTGACCGCCAGCCGTCGCAGCGCTGCTGCCGAGCTGTCGGCCACCACCACTGGCATCATCGCCGAGCTGGGCATGGGCGGCGGCCAGTTCCTGATCGAGCTGGAACCGCAGGACGCCGGCAAGCCCGACCCGCAGGGTGCCGAGCGCGTGGAATTCCTGGTCGCAGCCAATGCCGGCCAGCCGCCGCGCGCCCTGCGCAAGGTGGCCTCCGGCGGCGAACTGTCACGCATCTCGCTGGCCATCGAAGTGGCCGCGCTGGACCTGGATGCCGTACCGACCATGGTGTTCGACGAAGTCGACTCCGGCATCGGCGGCGCGGTAGCCGACATCGTCGGCCAGAAGCTGCGCGCGCTCGGCGAGAAGCGCCAGGTGCTGTGCGTGACCCACCTGCCGCAGGTTGCCTCCAAGGGCCATGCCCATTACCGGGTCAGCAAGGCCCCGGTGGAAGGCATGACCCAGAGCGCCGTGGAAAAGCTGGACAGCAAGGCGCGCGAGGAAGAGCTGGCGCGCATGCTCGGCGGCGTGGAAGTGAGCAAGGAAGCGCGCGCCGCCGCGCGCAAGCTGCTGCAGGTGTAACGCCGCCCGAGCCGGGCATAGGCCCGGCTTCCGCGCGGTAGTGCCGGCCGCTGGCCAGCAACCCAACACGGGTGGGCGAAGATCGTGAGGTTGCCGGCCAGCGGCCGGCACTACCCCCGTGGCTGCGTCAGGTCGACGTTCTCCACCAGGAAATCAAGAAACGCGCGCACCCGCAGCGGCAGGTAGCCGCCCTGCCCCAGGAACACCGCGTGCACCTCTTCCAGGTCACCGGGGTTGGCCTCTTCCAGCACCGGCAGCAGGCGCCCGGCGGCAATATCCTGCTGCACCTGGAATGCTGCCAGCCGCGCCATGCCCAACCCACCCAGCACCAGCTGGCGCAGCGCATCGCCGTTGCTGGCGCGCGCGTTGCCACTGGGCAGCAGCATGCGTTCGCGCCCGTCCTGCAGCAACGGCCAGCCTTGCATCGCGCGCGCATGGCCGATATCCAGCCGGTTGTGCGACTGCATCTCCTCGGCGTTGCGCGGCAGTCCATGCCGCTGCGCGTAGGCGGGCGCAGCCACGATCATCATCCGCGTCGCGCCCAGCCGCCGCGCCACCAGGCTCGAGCTCTTCAGCGGACCGGCCCGCACCGCCACGTCGGTGCGCTGCTCCAGCAGGTCGATCACCTCGTCGTTGAGGGTCAGGTCCACGCCTACCTGCGGATTGCGCTGCAGGAACGCCGGCAGCAACGGCAACAGGAAATGCTGGCCGAACGGCACGTTGGAATTGACCCGCAGGCGTCCACGCGGCTCGGCGTGAGCACTGGCGCAGCGCTCGGCCTCGTCCAGGTCGGCCAGCACGCGCAGGCCGCGCTCGTAGAACGCGCAGCCCTCGGGAGTCAGCTGCAGCTGGCGGGTGGAACGCTGCAGCAGGCGCGTCCCCAGCCGTTGTTCCAGCCTCGCCACCAGCTTGCTGACCGCCGACGGGGTCATCTCCAACGTTCGGGCGGCTGCGGAAAAGCCCCCGGTCTCGATCACCCGCACGAACACTTCCAGTTCGCCGGATCGGTTGATGTCGGAGCGCGCCATGGCAATGAATCCAGTTCATAGATGATTGTCCATGCGCAGTCTAGTTCACAGATGAGCACGGAATCACCATGGCCTTCCCTCCACCCGGGATTGCCCGATGAATCGTTTCAGCCAGTTCGTCACAACCGCATTGATCGGCCTGTCCAGTGCCGCCAGCGCCGCCAGCGACGCCCCTGCGCCACACTGGGTCGCCAGCTGGCAGGCCAGCCCGCAACCGGTCTGGGGCGCGGAATTCCTGTTTCCGACCCTGGTCCCAGCCGCTCTGCAGGACCAGACCTTCCGCCAGACGGCACGTATCAGCCTGGGCGGGCCCCGGCTGCGAGTGCGGCTGAGCAATGCCTACGGCACTCAACCACTGCGGATCGGGGCGGCGAGCGTGGCCGCCCGGGCGGGGGACACCCCGCAGCCGCTCAGTTTCGAAGGCCAGCCCGGGGTACTGATCGGCCCCGGGCAGGAACGGCTGAGCGATCCGCTGCCACTGGCCACGGCTGACCGGCAGGCGCTGCAGGTCAGCGTCTTCGTGCCGGGGCCGATGCCGGTACAGACGTTCCATTGGGAGGGCAGGCAGACCAGTTGGATTGCGCCTGGCGACCAGAGCCAGGCCCAGGCACTGAGCGGGGCCAGCAGCACCACGGCCCGCCTGTTCCTGGCCGGCATCGAGGTCGAGGCGCCGACCAGCGCACGCAGCGTGGTGGTGATCGGCGATTCGATCACCGACGGCGCCACCGCCAGCCTCGACCAGGACCAGCGCTGGACCGACCATCTGGCCGCGCGTTTGGCACCGCGGGGCATCGCCGTGGTCAATGCCGGCATCTCCGGTGGCCGCCTCTTGCGCGACGGCATGGGGGAATCCGCGCTCGCCCGCTTCCAACGCGATGCACTGGATCAGCCTGGCGTGTCCAGCGTGATCGTGCTGATCGGCATCAACGACATCAGCTGGCCCGGCACCGCCTTCGCCCGCAAGCAGGCGCGGCCCACGCTTGCCGAGCTGCAGGCAGGCTACCGCGCCCTGGCCGAACAGGCCCATCGGCGGGGTCTACGCATCCTCGGCGCCACCCTGATGCCGTTCGCCGGCGCCCTGCCCGGCACGCCGCTGGACGACTACTACCACCCGGACAAGGACGCCCTGCGCCGCCAGCTCAATGCCTGGCTGCGCACCGACGGGCCGTTCGACGCGGTGATCGACCTGGACGCGGCCCTGCGCGATCCGGCCGATCCATCACGGATGGCCGCTGCCTACGACTCCGGCGACCACCTGCATCCGGGTGATGCGGGGAACCGGGCGATGGCCGAGGCGGTGGATCTGAAGATCCTGCTGGGTCGCAAGGGGTCAGAGCCCTTTGCTCGTGCAAAGGGATCCGACTCCGCGGGGCGCCCGGGCTCAGAGCCCTTTCCTGAAGGGAACAGGCCCTGACCCCAGCAACGAAAAACCCCGGGCAGGCCCGGGGTTTCGTCGCATCTGGCTGGCCGGATCGGCTTACTTGCGCTTCTTGCGCACGTACAGCACCAGCGAGTGCTCTTCCAGTTCGTAGCCGTGGTCGGCTGCGATCTTGCGCTGCAGCTCCTCGATCTCATGGCTCTCGAACTCGATGATCTTGCCGCTGTCCACGTCGACCATGTGGTCGTGGTGGCCGCCACGGTCAAGCTCGTAGACCGCCTGGCCGCCCTCGAAATTGTGCTTGAGCACGAGGCCGGCGGCCTCGAACTGGGTCAGCACCCTGTACACCGTCGCCAGGCCGATCTCGTCGCCATGCTCCAGCAGCTGGCGGTAGATGTCTTCGGCGGTCATGTGGTGCTGGGCATTGCGCTGCTCGAGCAGCGCCAGGATCCGCATCCGCGGATGGGTCACCTTCAGGCCGACTTTACGCAGGTCGTGGGTTTCCATAGGTCTCCGTTCATTGGCGATTTAGCGCCAGCTGCCTCGGATTGGGTCGCGGTGGCACGCCGGGAGTGTATCATCGGTTTGATTTCCCCAACCGCCAGTCCCGATGCGCAATCTCCTGTTGGTCGCCGCCGTCGCCCTGTCCACCACCGGGTGCGGCATCATCTACAAGCAACCCATCTATCAGGGCAACCTGATCCGGGAAGATGCCGTGGCCAAGCTGCAGGTCGGGCAGAGCAAGCAGCAGGTCACCGCGCTGCTGGGCACCCCGTCCATTCCCGATCCGTTCCACGCCCAGCGCTGGGACTACACCTCCAGCCAGCGGGTGAACCGCCTGGGACGTACTGAAGTGAAGAACTTCGTGGTGTTCTTCGAGAATGACACCGTGACCCGTTGGGAAGGCGATTACTTCCCGGGCAACGACAAGGCCCTGGCCCAGCAGACCGTGCGCCAATTCGGCCGCAACCTGCCGAAGGACAAGAAGAAGAAGGGCCGCTGAGGCCCTGCCCGTCCCCACGGACGGGTTGCGGGCATCAACCGCCGAGCGCGCGTCGCCGGCGGTTGTCCTTGGGGTCGGCCAGCAACGGGCGTAGCAGCTCAATGCGGTCACCCTCCAGCAACACCTGCTGCGGGCGCGCCAGTACGCCATGCACGGCCACGGCCGGGCATCGGTCACTGCCTTCCAGCGCGGCGGCGGCAATGGCATCGGCCACGGTCGCGCCCTCGTCCAGCTGCAGCCGGCGCGACAGCACCTGCTGCGGCCAGGCCAGCACCACCTCGACCTCGATCATCGCTCAGGCCTCGTCGGCGACGCGGACGAAATCATTGACCATCCGATCGGCCAGACCCTGGAAGCCGATCGCCAGGGCCGGCCCCAGCAGGCGCGAGCTGGGCTCGAATTCCAGGGTCAGGGTGACCTTGCAGGCGTCCTCGGCCAGCGCATGGAATTCCCAGCGGCCGTGCAACTGCTTGAACGGGCCATCGCGCAGCTGCATGTCGATGCTGTGCGGGCGCTGCAGGGTGTTTTCGGTCTGGAACCAGGTGCTGAACGAACCCAGGCCCAGGTCCAGGCGCGCCACCAGCCGGTCCTCGCCCTGCTCCAGGATCTGGGCAGCCGAGCACCAGCGGAAGCGGCGCGGATAGGCCTGGACATCGTTGACCAGGTCGAACATGCGCGCGGACGAATGTTCGACCAGGGCGCTGCGGCGGATAGTAGGCATGAATACAGGACGTTTCGGCAATCGACCGGGCGGGCCCGAATCGGAGACAATACGGAAATGAGCAAGAACAGCGGCAAGGATAAAGCAAAGAGCGCGACGGCCAACAAGACCATCGCGTTGAACAAGCGTGCCCGCCACGAGTACCACATCGAAGAACGCTTCGAGGCCGGCCTGGCACTGCAGGGCTGGGAGGTGAAGTCGATCCGCGCTGGCCGCGGCAACATCATCGATGCCTACGCCTACGTGAAGCACGGCGAGATCTTCCTGATCGGCGCCCAGATCACCCCGTTGATCCAGGCCTCCACCCACGTGGTGGCCAACGACCGGCGCGAGCGCAAGCTGCTGCTGCACCGGAGCGAGATCGACAAGCTGGTCGGCAAGGTCGAGCGCGATGGCTACACCATCGTGCCCACCGCGATGTACTGGAGCAAGAACAAGATCAAGCTCGAAGTCGCGCTGGCCAAGGGCAAGCAGACCCACGACAAGCGCGATGCCGCCAAGGACCGCGACTGGGCGATCGAGAAGCAGCGCGTGATGCGTCGCGGCAACCGCGACGCGTAACGCCGCTGCGCATCACCCTGTAAAGCCGAGCCATGCTCGGCTGTCTTGGTCTTCTGTAGAGCCGAGCCATGCTCGGCTTCGGTAAGAAAAGCAGTCGAGCATGGCTCGACGCTACAAAAGGCGGGTCACCCCGCCAGCATGCCCTGCCCGCGCATGCGCGGCGCCAGCGCCGCGTGCATCACCGCCAGGTGCATCACCACCGCCAGTTCCGGCGCGTAGCGGTCATCGCCTTCCCGCCACTGCTGGGCCAGCTGCGCGGCATCATCGGGCAGCAACGACAGCAACTGGGCATCATCCAGCGCATCGGCGGCGCCCTGCAGCTGGCGCGCCAACTGCCGCGACTGCCACACGTGCACGCCAATACTGAGACTGGCCAGCGACATCAGGACCACGGCCAGCCCGTGCTCGAACCACTGCGACAGCACTTCCGGCCCCCACAGCAGGGCCGCCAGTACGGCCAGGCCCGGTAGGCGCCAGCCGAGCCAATGGATGCGACCGCGCTGCGACCAGTGCACCACCACCGCGCTGGCGACCAGTGCCGCCGCGGCCGTGGCCGGCAACTCCGTCACCCAGGTGGCCGCCAGCAGCACCGCCAGCACGGCCCAGACCCAGCCGGGCGGCAACGCGCGCCGCTGATAGTCGGCACCGACCGGCCCGATCAGCTGTCGCAGGCTGCGTTGTTGGCTTGCATCGGTCACCCACAGTCTCCGTGTCTGTCCTGGCTCGGATGGTCGTCGCCAGTGTGTCGCAAATTCGTGCCAATGACGTTACCAATCCGCTATGACGGTGGCTCTACAACGTGTTGTGGATTGCAAAGGTGACTGTTCAGCTGTTTTGCCGTAGCATTGCAACCGTTGGGCAGGCCCTGACCGTGGCAACGCGGGATCGGCCCTGTACCTTGCAGCACTGTAGAAACCGGGGGTGCATTGGTTTCGACGGGGGTTGTGAAGTCGCCTGGCGCATGCCGAGGGGGTAGCTTTCCTCGTAAATCCAGCTGCAAAACTCTAGTTGCCAACGACGACAACTACGCTCTGGCCGCTTAAGGCCTAAGCCTCGAAACCGCTTGTGTCCATGCTCGCGGTGTAGAGTCACTATCATGGAATCGCGCTGGGTGGCTGCCTGTCAGTCCGGCACTAGAACACAACAGGCTGGTTCCCGGATGCGCTTTGCACGCCGTGCTGTTCGGGGACGAGATCCAACGGTGAGCTAAGCATGTAGTGCTGGGGATGGAGTGCCTTCGGACGGCGGTTCAATTCCGCCCACCTCCACCATATGAAGGTCCGAGAAGGACCATGAAAGGCCGGGAATCCCTTGCAACACAAGGCTCCCGGCCTTTTTTGTGTCCCGTGCGGTCCAGGTTGGTCCCTTGAAATGCGGCTGCCGGTGGCGGTAAGAATGGCGGTAACACGCCTACCGCCAAATCAGTTACCGCCATGCCGCGTACCGTCGCCCCTCTCACCGATACCGCCATCCGCAAGGCCAAGCCCGGCCCCAAGCCGACCAAGCTCCGGGACGGCGGCGGCTTGTACGTACAGCTCAACCCGGATGGTTCGCGTTGGTGGCGGTGGGACTACCGCCGACCCGTGACCGGGAAGCGCAACACGCTCAGCTTGGGCACCTACCCCGAAGTCTCCTTGGCCGACGCACGCGGCCGCCAAGCTGAGGCTCGTCGGCTCCTGGCATCAGGCATCGACCCAGGCGAACACCGGAAGGCCGCCAAGGTCGCCGGAGTGGAAAAGGCCGCCAACAGCTTCGAGGTGGTGACCCGCGAATGGTTGGGCAAGCAGAAATGGGTGGAATCCTACCGCTGCAAGGTCGTCGCCTGGATGGACAACGACGTATTCCCGTGGATTGGCGGGCGTCCGGTTGCGGAATTGGCGGCCCCCGATTTTCTGCGCGTAGCCCGCCGCATTGAAGAACGCGGAGCCATCGAGTCAGCTCACCGGATCATGCAAAACTGCGGCCAGGTCATGCGGTACGCGGTCGCCACGGGACGGGCCGACCGGAATCCGGTGGCCGACCTGAGGGGTGCCCTGGCACCTCCTATGGAACGGCACCATGCCGCCATCACTAATCCACGCGAACTCGGCGGACTGCTACGGGCCATCGACGCCTATGCTGGCGATGCGAGCACCCGTGCCGCCCTTCGACTAGCGCCGCTGGTTTTCGTCCGTCCAGGCGAACTACGCCATGCCGAGTGGTCGGAGATCGACTTGGATGCAGGCGAGTGGAACATCCCCGCGCACAAGATGAAGATGCGCGAGCCGCACCTCGTTCCGCTGTCCTCGCAGGCTGTAGCGATCCTTCGCGACCTGCAACCGCTGACGGGCCATCGCCAATACGTGTTCCCCGGTGGCCGTTCGCCCAAGCGACCGTTGAGCGATAACGCGCTCACCGCCGCGCTGCGCCGCATGGGTTTCGACAAGGAAACCATGACGGCCCACGGCTTCCGTGCCACTGCGCGCACGCTGTTGGACGAAGTGCTGGGGTGGCGGCCGGACTTGATCGAGCATCAGCTGGCCCACGCCATCCGCGATCCGAATGGGCGCGCCTACAATCGGACAAGCCACCTTCCCGAGCGCCGAAAGATGATGCAGGCGTGGGCGGACTATCTGGACGCCCTGCGCGCTGACACGGGAAATGTAGTCGTCCCGTTCAAGCCGAAGGCCGCTTAGAAGCCCTATCCCGAGGGCCGCGCTGCGTGACCTATCCGCACCAATGGCCGGCCAAGCCGGTTGGCGGACGGCGTCGGCAGTCGCGGCGGACCGCCAACGCGCGAAGCTGTAGCAGAACCGACAGCCCAGGCAGCCAGTGGCGAACCCCGAGCTGTCCGGCCCCGGTGAACCACTACCCGCAGTAGCGCAGAAGCGGCGTCCTGCCGCGACGTTCGATGTAGAGCAGTACACGACCAAGGCCGACGACTGTGCAGCGGTCGGACCGCCTGGCTATCCAGAAGCCACCCTCCCCCGGCCCAGGCGGGAGGAGCGCCAAAGTCCAAGGAGTAAAAGGAAGGCGAAAGTCCACGCTATACAGAATATCCACGATGTCGGCTCCTAACGTTTATGTCTACGGGCGGCTCTATCTGTCTTTTTCGCTGGCCCCCGATGGGAGGATGGCACCACAGGGATGGCTTGTAGCAACCCCCTCCGCTAGACTTAACTTACTGACACGAAAGAACTTAATCCCACTTGCGGGATCAACTGCGTAAGCGGGACGAATTGCCAACGAGTGAAGCAGCCAGGGATACCCATGCCGCCCCCGAAGCCTTTTCGTCGAATCCTTCACTTCCACGAGCAACTGATGGTGCGCACCCGCTGGTATCCCATCGCGGTGGCCTTTGCGCTGGTGTGGGCGACGGCTATGGTCACCAAGTCCGGCCTGTAAGGAGACACATGGAAACCGCCACTGCGCGCATGGTTGGTACCCTACGGCGAATCTGCTGGCGGCATGAGCCATGAGGGCAAATCTACTAGTTGCCTTTCTCGTGGCAGGAGTGACCCCCATCAACCCGCTTCTCGGGCTGTGGGCATACGGTCGCGGGCATAGTTGGGCGCTGCCGCTGTCGGCCCTATGGGGCCTAGGGGCACTGGCGGCGTTTTTTATCAACGCAGGCAGGAAGCAAGGCGGCAGCCGGGAAGCGCCCGACGGGCGCGACTAGCGTCTTAGCCGAGAGGATCGGTAGCCACTCTGGGCAAACAACGCAGGGCAACCCTCCCCACACCCCCCCGACGGTTTTCGTCGGACGGGGTGCGGTAGCCTGAGACGGGCCGCGACTTGGTGTTGTTCGGCGCGGGCACAACTTCCCACATCCAGCGAGCCTTGCGCGAGCTGTCTGAGGGATTCGACGAGCTGACCGAAGGCAAGTACACGATCCTCGTGGTCGGCCTGCGGGACAACTCGGTGGCCTTCTACCACAACGGTATCTCGACCTCTGGCGCGACTTCCTCGTCCACGGACCTGCACAACGGCCCTCCGCTCCGTAGGTACACGCACTGCAAGACCGTCCTGCGCCCCGCAAATGAGAAGGGGAACCGCACCAGCAGCCCTTCATCTGCTTGAATATATGCAAATCGAACAGCGAGCACTCTCTTGCGCATTAGTCTCTCACCGACCGCTCTTTGCGCGCTGAGTTCCGGCGCGGCTATCGACGCGACCGCGGACTCCCTTAGCCATCACGCTAGCCGGGGTGGGCGACACCCGCGCGGTCTCTACAATCATGCGACTTCACGCCTCTGTGAGCGCATCAGTCGCTACGCCACAATGGTTGAAGCAATGCTAAGGCTTGACTACGAGGGGCTCTCTAAGCCTGGCTCTGGCAACGATACCTGGGCTGCCACCTCAGACGCATTGGAAGCATTGACCTACGCAGCTGCGGAATATGACGACGACCTAAAGACAATCGTCAGCAACTACTTTGCTACCAAGGAAGAGGCTGCGCGGGATGAGCGGGCCAAGTTTTTCCGGAGCACGATTAAGGGGTCAGCCAACTTGCTAAACCTCATGGCGAACAAGGCCAAGCACGAGCACGCGCGCGCTCGTCTCTACACTGCCGAAATCTCATTTCCCTACCACCCAATCTCACTTCATGGTTTCTTTCTGGAGGGGATTACCGAAGATGGAGCAATAGGTCCACATCCCGTTGTGCATGCCGTCCAGCCGGTCTATTCCTTGCCCAGCCTGGCTTGGATTGCGATACACATGATTGTCGAGACGGACAAGGCGTTGACCCATTTTCTCTCATGCCTGTCGCGCACAGTGTCCCCAAAGGCAGACACTTCGTGCCCCAACTTTCAGAAGGCTGTGAGTGCTTCGGCCCGGCTACCCGCCTACAGCTTCGGCGAGTCATTTTACGAGTATCGCCTCATTGACACCGACAGCTCGGAGACGCGGCTGGATTCTGGATTGACCGGTAGTCTCCTCACGGAATGGCCGTCCGGCCGATTTAAGGTCATAGGAGCCCGAGTGAGCTATACCGGGGACGGTGCTTCGGTGAAATACACAACGCCACCGGTCGCTAAGGTGAAGCTGATCCACTACCCAATGCCACGCCGCTAACTCGCATCGCCTCCGGCTGTGGCATTCCCCCTTAGGTGGTTGCCCTGTACGGCGCAGTACGTGACTGAGTCACGGGTTTAATGGTCATCATCGGGGTACGGACCGCAACGGTCCGCCCCAGCCCTCCATAGGCGGCCCTGGATTTAGTAGTCATCATCGGGAGAACGGCGAGCGACGCTGATCCCCACAATACGCTCAGCCCCGCCCTCTCCGACCTCCTCACCACCACCAATTGACCCTGCGAGTGCTGGGCCTTCGGGCCTCGGCGGCTTTGCCGTGCGCTTTCGTCAGGGACAGAAGAAGCAGACTATGAAGAAGCAGACACCACCCCCGTACTACTTCACGGATCATGACGGCCGCCACCTGGTCCAGTTGCAGGTCCACGGCAGCGACACTCCAACAGTCACCGAGGCGGTCGTATGGGACAACGCCAAGCGCCGCTACGGCCTTACCGGAAGCGTCTACATGAGCAGCGACGGCCAGGGACACCGCTACGTCGTAGCGACCATCCCCGGGAGCGGTTCACACACCCCGCTGGCACGCCTTCTGCTGGGCCGACCGAGCGGCTACCGCGTGTGCTATGTGGATGGCAATTCCCTCAACCTGCTGCCGGAGAATCTCCAACTGGTCGCACCATGGGCGGATAAACGCACTGCTGCTGAGGCATTAGCACTGCACCTCGCCAATGCCCGACAGGATACCGAGCGCTCCCAAGCAAGGCCGCCATCTCTCAATCTTGATGGCGACCCTATTTGCGCCCGAACGCGCGCCAGTTAAGCAAGCCGTAGAGCGTGCTTTGCGACTCAATGATAGGCCGACAGATGCCCTCGATGTCAGCGATGACCTGTTTCACCTGCGGATTGATCGGGTCGTCCTCGTCTTGACTATCCCAAAAGACCGCTTCGTGACGTAGCAGAATGGCCTCGTGCTGCCTGTACGCCTGCTCGTTGACGAAGGTCTTTTGCGACCACATACGAGCTAAGGACCAAGCGGCGGACTTGATCTCGTTGGAGATGCGGGACATCTCATCAAAGGGCTTGCCGCTCTCCGGGCCGAACGCCGCCATAAACCTGTAGCGCATCGCGTACAGCTTTACGAAGGTCTCCTTTCGACTCTCATAGCGTGTGTAGACAATGGACGCCTGCTTTCTCGCGGCGAAACTGTCGTCGCTCTCGCCCTCCGCTTGGGTCACTCCTTCGTACTCATACCCAAGGCTGCCGGAAAATCGGATGCTTTCAATGTGGTCTTTTGCCTCGTAGAACAGCGCGAGCGCTTCCTCGGCCATATCCATCCGCCGACGACCAAGATGTTCCCGACGCCAGGAGTCAATCCCGTAGAGCAGTAGCAGGAAGGTTGCAGCCGCAGTAAGTAGCTGGATGACCTGGAGGATTTCGACCAGCATGGACCGTCCCTTAGTCTCTTGACACGCGTGGTATCATAGTTAAGACCTAAGTATTACTGTAGTGGGACTGTAGAGTTCTATTCATTGGTATTCACCACCAAGTAGAACTGCAGTCCTCCTATGCACTCCTGGGGTGTTCGTCTGTCCTCCTTTGGTGCCACTGCGGCGGTGAATCCAAAAGCCGCCAGAACGCGATGGAAGCCCGACCGCATCCCCGCCGCTAGGGTTGTACCGGACACCCCCTTGTACGAGGCTTCTGGCGCAACTAGCGCGCTCCATGCGGCTTCTACGGCCTACACCCATGCACGCCCGCAGTTGCGTGCCGTCTCTCTGAGCGTGTCCCTCACGACCCTGTCGCTGCTGCCACACGTCGAGCAGCGATAGTCGCCCCTCTCAACCCCTTTACGTCAATGCGCCGCGACCGGCAGGTCTCGGCGGCTTTGCCGTGCTCGAATCTTTTTTGAAGGAGCTGAACTTGTTTGAGAACCTCCCAGGTGCCGACGAGAACACCGTCAGGCCCGCAACCCAGCAGCCCATCGTGCAAGCCGTGCGCGAGCGCAAGGAGCAGCGAGAGGCCGCGCAGCGCCGGAAGGATCAGACGACCGTGTGGGACGGATGGGGCGCTGCCCAGGCAAAGGGCGGCATCGGCTTCATCGACCGCTTCATCACCGAGCTGGGCTACGAGCCGCAGCAGGGCTATCGCATTCCCGCAGACGCGCGCAAGCGCTGGGAGTCGATGGGCCTGCGCCCGGAGCAGTGGGAGCTGTTGGGCCGGGCCACGTCCGACGAGCACCTCTCCTATCTGGAATCCGTGGCCTTTATGAATCAGATGGCGGACGACGACCTGGCGCAGTTCGGCCTGGGCGGACAGATCGCCCTCGGCTTCACCGACCCGGTGGCAACCGGCCTCGATCTCGCCACGGGCGGCCTGGGGTACGCAGCCAAGGCCGGACGCCTCGCCAACGCGGTGCGCTCCGGTCTACAGGCTGCGGGCACCTCCGCGCTGATGTCGGCCGCAACCTCCACCTACGACCCCGAGCAGACGCTCGCGGATGGCGTGCAGAGCGCCGCGCTGTCCTTCGCCTTCGCTGGTGCCCTGGGCGCTCGTCGAGGCGCGTTCTACGACGGCGAGGTAAACCCTGACGTGGTGAAGCGGCTGGCTGGTGACGACTCGCTGTCCGCCGCCCGCGTGGCTGGCACCGTCGCCAACGACCCCACGCCCGGCGTCCTCCCGCTGCGAAACGAGAGCGCATTCGAGCAGGAGTTCACCGACAAGGCGCTGGTCAACGCGCACATCACGCCCCACTTCGCCGCCATCCGCCGCGACCTTGCCGCCCGCATGGGTAGCGCCAAGTCGCCGCTGGTGCGCGAGGCGGGCCGTCTGCTGTTCCGCGATGGTGTCGGGTACACCGATCGCTCCGTCGCGGTCCCGGAGTCCACCAGCGAGTTCGCCAAGCGCCACCTGGCCGTCATGGAGACGGAATGGCGGAGCGGAGTGAACGCCGCGTGGGGCGCCTACAAGCAACGGACGGGCACGCATTGGTGGAACTTCTCCGAGCGCGCCAAGTTCAACGAGGAGGTCGGCCGTGCCGTGCGCGGCGCGCCGGACGTGTCTTATGAAGCGAGGACCGCCGCAGCGGCCGTTGCCAAGGCTATGCAAGACGCGCTGCGACTGGCGAAGGAGAGTGGTCTTGAAGGCTTTGCGGAGCTGGCGCAGAACGGCAACTACCTACCGCGCTATTGGAGCGGCAAGGGCTTCAAGCGCCTGTTCGGCGAAATGCAGCTTCACCAGGACGACGTGATCGAGCAGCTCATCAAGCCTGCCATGCGACGTGCCTGGGACGCCGCTGCCGACCAAGGTGGCGAGATCGACGACGAGCTGCTCGGTGCGGTTGCACGCTCCTATCTCAAGCGCGCCCAAGCGAACTTCGAGGGCGACGGCATGGACCTGCTGGTCCGCCCGCTGGACAGCGATTCGGTCGAGGAGATCGGCAACATGCTGACCGAGGCGGGCGTCTCGCCCGTGCGGTCGCAAGAGCTGCTGTCCAAGCTGGAGCGCAAGACCTACGAGTCGGGCAAGCTCGACCGCGCCAAGAAGCGCATCGACCTCGACGAGACCTACTCCACCACCATCCGCAACGAGGCTGGCGAGGACGTGCAGGTCTCGATGGCGGACCTGTTCGACAACGACGTGGACTCGGTGATGACCCGCTACATGCGTGAGATCACTGGCTGGTCGGCGCTGTCGTCGAAGGCTGGCATCAAGAACCGCGCACAGCTGGACCGCTTCGTGTCGAAGCTCACCGTGGATGCCCGCAAGTCCGGGGACGACGTGAAGGGCATCGAGCGAATCATCGACATCGGCATCAAGTCCACCTTCGGCCGCAGCACGGAGCTTGACCCTGCCAGCAGTGGAGCTAGATATGCCAGGTTCCTGCGCAACTACAACTTCGCCCGCGTAATGAACCAGGTGGGATTCTCGCTCTTTGCAGAGCTAGGCCCGGCTGTAGCTCATGGCGGCGTCCGCAACTTTGTCCGGTCTGGGTTTGCCGTGAAGTCCTTCCTAAAGCGCGGTGCTGACGGCAAGCTGTCCTCGCAGGAGGCGCGCGTGATGGAGCGACTGTTCGCACCCGGCACCGACTGGCTGCGCAACCCGCCGTTCCTGCGCCTGGACGAGGACGCGCTCGTGCCGCAGACGTTCAACGTCAAGCACGGCGAGAAGATCGACAACGCGATGAACATGGCGACGCACGTCACCTCGGTCGCATCCGGCATGGCCCCGATCAACACGATGCTCCAACGCATTGCCGGTCGCGCCACGCTGCTGCGGCTGCTGGACATGGCGAACGCCAAGAAGCTGTCGGACGCCGAAGTGGCCCGCCTGCGCACCTGGGGCCTCGACGAGAAGGCCCAGGCCGACGTGTTCGGCTACCTCAAAGGCAAGCGGCAGATCGAGCAGATCGACCCGGACAAGCTGCCGTTCCAGACGCGCGAGCGCATGGCGGCATTCCTGTTCCGCGTGACGCGACACCAGGTTCTCGAAGGTGACGCCTCGGACAGCATCGAGCTGATGCACTCCACCACCGGCCGCATCGTCACGCAGTTCCGCAGCTTCATGGTCAACAGCTACACCCGCCACTTCCTGAACTCGGTCCACCACTACGACGACTGGCGCACCTACGCGATGGTCACCCTGTCCGCCGCCGCTGCTGGCATGGGATGGGCAGCGCGGACGTACATCAACACCATCGGCAACGAGGAGCAGAGGAAGAAGCAGCTCACCCCTGAGAACTTTGCCCGGAACGCCGTTGCGCAATCCAGTTGGTCGAACATCGTACCGGCCGTGACGGATATGGTATGGGCCGACACGCTGGGCAACGCCCCCGTGTTCAGCGGTAACCGCTCGACCGGCCTAGAGAACGGCGTCATGGGCATCCCGTCCATCGACCTCCTGAACAAGGTCTACGGGAGCGGTCGGATCGCTGGGGCACTCCTCGACCCTGACCAACACGTCACCGAACGGCAGGCGCGGGACCTCTGGCGAATCTGGTGGTTCAACAACATGACCGGTGTACGCAACATTGCCGATGCGGCACTCCGGGAGCTACCGGACCGACCGGACGGGACCGATGCAGACGAGAGCGGTCCGTAGGGCTAGACCGCCCGTGGGTCGAGTCGAAACGTTTGCCGCAAATTTTCGAGACGGTATCTAACTACTCGGAACCTCGCTATCCCCCCCCGGCGGCCCCTCCGCCTATTAGCGGCACGCTGAGGCCAGCAGCCACCCCACCCCACGGTGCTTGCAAGCCTGCCCCTCCGTACCGCCAAGGCGCGGGAGAAGCGCGCGCCACCTCCACCATCAACCACCACCACAGCCCGCCAGCGGTCGCCCCGCTGCGCGGGCTTTGTCGTTTGGAGAAGCCATGCACGACCAAAACACCAACGCTGCCACTCCCGTTCGCTTCTTGCCCATTGCCGAGGTCTGCCAGATCGTCGGACTAGGCGAGAGCACCGTATGGGAACGTACCCGCGCAGGCACGTTCCCAAAGCCGGTCAAGCTGTCGGAGCGGACAACCCGCTGGGTGTCCACCGAGGTTGACCGATGGGTGGCCGAGGTCATCGCCAGGCGAGCCTAGTCGGCATTCGTTGGCGGTAACTTTGGCGGTAACAACGGAATCCTGCCCTTCAAAGTTCTACGCAAATCAGCCACTTGCGCTCCATTTTCTGTAGAGCACACCCCACCATCTGTATGGCCTGTCGAGGCCGCAAGAAGCCGGATCTCCCGTCAATGGAGTTCCGGCTTTTTTGTTTTCCGAGGATGGCGCTTCCTCTGCTGTCCCGACATTCCCCGATGCCACCCGCATCGGGAGCCAGTCACAGAAGCTGAGATCCGGATCCAGTAGAGTCCCTGCGTCACACGACGTGACCCGAAACCTGAAAGGACATCAGATGAAGCGCATCACACTGTTTGTGGGCTTGGCCGTGGCGTTGGCACTGGGGCAGGCTTCCGCTGCCACGCCAGGCTCCCGCTATCTGCAGCTGGCCGCTGACCAGCGCGTACAACCCGGCACGGCAACCCTGCTTTCGAGCACCATCGATCTGAACGCCCCTGGATGGGTATACGTGCAGTCGGATGGAAGGTACTTCCCTGGCGGCCGCTCTGCCGCCAACGCCTACATCACCATCAACGGTGAGGTGGTCTCCAACGACAGCTACATCGACTGGCGGCAGTCGACATCGGCCCAACAGCACTCCTTCAATGTCATCGGTGCCAAGTACCTGCCCGCCGGACACCATACGGTCAGCCTGGCCGGACAGGCCATCGGTTCGGCCGTCAATTTCGGCTCCGCCAGCAACCTTTCCGTGCTCATCACATCTGCAGGCTCGGTAACCAACAGCAGCCTTCCGAGTGACACCGCGCAGCTGGACTTCAATACCGTCGGCAGCCCTGAAGGAATGGCGTTGCAGGCCAAGGACCGCAAGCTGCTGATGACTGCCCAGGCCGGCAATCCCGGTGGCCCCATCGTGGCCATGGCTTCCGGCCGCGCGTTCGCATGGGGCAACTACGGCGATGGCATGATGGGAATTTTCCTGAACGAGCAGGAGCCCGGCATCGAATCGATGACCTGGTCGATCAATGACATCTTCAGTGGCGCAGAAACGCAGGCTCCCTTCTATTCGCAAGGCCTGTTCGTCAATCCGCCGGCTTACAGCACTGTCAGCTTCGTCGCGTCCGAATCGCCGTACTACCAGCCGCAGGACGCCAACACCAACAACGTAAAGTACAAGTTCGGCGCCAACTCCCGACTGGTGACGCTGTCCAACGGCTTTGGCGTGGTCGGAAAGGGGTTGAATCCTGGATTCAACTACGCCGCCGCAGGCCCCTACCGCCGCTTCGCCTACGTCTGCGTCGGGACCAATGGCTTCGCGCCGGGCTGTCCGTCAGCGGGCTCGCAGGTGGTCATTGGCGAGGGCCAGGTCTGCATTCCGCAGGGGCACAACGGCGTGGTGCTTTTCTCGACAAAGTCCCGCGTGCAGGGTGACCCGAACGACGGTGGCGGAAGCGTGTTCCTGTTCCTGAAGATCGATGGCCAGCAGGTGGGCAGCCTCGGCACCCAGCAGTTGGGCTCCAGACCGGACTCGGTCAGCACCCGTACCATCTCCGCCAGCTACCTGAGCGCGGGATCGTCCGCGCTGGGAACGGGCTGCCACACCGTGCAGGCCGTGGCCCAGGTGCTAGGAGATTTCCGCCACATGTCGCTCAATGCCGACATGCCGCTGGTCTGGTTCGACTGACCCATCACGCCGAATGTGGCCGGTGGCCGGGATCTGTTCGCCCCGCCACCGGCTATCCCGCGACACATTAAAGGATCTGCCATGAAAGCTCCCGTCGCTCTCACCCTGTTCCTCGTCACACTCGCCGCAACCCCAGCCACGCACGCCGCGGCACCGGCCATCGCGCCCCCAGGCACCGCCACGCTGGAAGTCCTGCTGGCCTGCAAGGCCGGCTCGGACTTCAGCGAAGCCGACGCCATCGATGCACTGCAGGCCGCTGGCCTGGCCAGGAAACCGGGTGGCACCTTCGAGCCGGAGGACAAGCCGGTCGCCCTGTTCGGCGGTACCGTCACCAGTGCCGATGTGAACGTGGCCGAGGGCGAGAAGAGCCTCTTCGTCTACTTGAACGGCGTTGATTCCAAGCGTCTGGCCAAGGCATGGTCAGTAACCACGGTCAACGAGCACGCCAACACGGAAGAGCCTTCATACGTGAAGGCCATCGACAAGCGCCACACCCTGCACGTGATCGCAGGCGACGACTACGAAGGCTATTCCGCTGCCGTCAAGTGCCAGATCTCTCGATAACGGGTGATGCCCGCTACAGCCAACGCCGCACACGTTGGCGGAACATCGGATACACGTCGGGGAAGCGGGCCAGCAACGCCCGCTCTTCCGGCATGATCTGCAACCAGGTGATGTAGAGCACGAACAACGGCACAGCCAGCAACGCGATCGTGTTCTGCAGGTACCACATTGCGCCAGTGAGGATCGTTGCCTGGCCCAGATACATCGGATTGCGCGTGTAACGGTACATGCCGCGCGTGACCAGCGCGCTTGATGCCGAAGGGCGCAGCGGATTGACCATGGTGCGCGCCCGCTGGAACGCAAGCTTCGGCAGCAGGTTCAGCGCCACACCGATCCCCATCACCCCGCCTGACATCAGCGCCCGCATCGGCAGTGGCAACACCGCCTCCGGCCACAGTCGGCTCCCAAGCCAGCCGATCCCCGCGCACAGCAGCATCACCAGCGGCGGCGGGATCCGGGTCTCAAGCCACCTCATCGCAGTCCCTGCATCGCTGCATTCACCCCAGTGTCACACGGAACCGGCTGAATCGCTTGGATGGCAGCGCCTGAGCCCCGCAAACCGACCGCCCGGTATCTTCCGCTTTGACATGCCGACCGCTAGAGTGGCGCCACCGCGCAGGAGGATCGTATGGCAACCACGGGCTTGGGCTTCATCGGCCGCACGACCCTCATCATCACTGTGCTGCTCACCCTGGGCGGCTGCGCCACGTTGCGCCAGTTCGGGCCGTCGGTGCAGGTGGCCTCGGTCACGCCCGGCCAGTACATCGCGCTCAAGCGCGGTGACATCCTCACTTCCGGCAAGCTCAGCGCGGCGACCACGGAGACCTTGCGGGTGGCCGGCCTCGATGAAGGCGTATGCGCCAAACCGGGCCTGCCCTGCATCGAGGCGATGGAAAGCAGCATCGTGGTGCGCGAGGAGGACAAACGCTCCAGCCTGGCCGAGTTGTGGCTGCAGTATGCGATGACCCTGCCGGCGCCGAAGCGTGAGTACTCGGCATCCGGCCGCGCCAAGAGCGCGATCACCGAGCTGGATGCCGATTTCCAACCGCGCCTGGATGCGTGGATGCAGGTCGCGCGCCAGGCCTATGCCTATCTTTTCTTCACTGAGCGCACCGCCAACCAGCGCGGCTTCGAAGATCGCCAGACCCAGGTGCGCGACTACTACAACCTGGCCGTGCAGGAAGCCTCGGTACAGCTGTACGACGCCTATGCCACGGGCCGCGTGCACGGCCAGGCCAGCCACTTCCAGCTGGGCCGCTGGACCTTCGTGCTGGCCCCTTCAGGCGAAGCATCACCGCTGGATACGCGTACCCCTACCGAACTGGTACCGGCGGCCTCGCTGTCGTTCACTGGCACGCTGCGCAGCGTGCATCGCCGCGATGGCTTCGGTGCCGAGCTGGTGGCGGTAATGAACGATCCGGCTGGCAGCACGGCCACCCCGCCTTCGGCAGCGACGCCCGCCGCGCAGGCAAGCACCTCGGCCGCGCAGAGCTGGAGCGAGATGCCCTCCCCTTCAATGACGGTGCTGCTGCGCTTCTCGGGAAAGAACCTGTGGGAAGTGCTGCACGACGACGAGCCGGAGCTGGAGATCCACGATCCCTACCAGGTCACGGAAGTCACCCTGCATGGCCAACAGGTTCCGCTGGCCGCGAACTTCACCGCCGGCTATGCGTTGTGGCTGGCTCGTTCCAACTTCAGCCACCAGTCGCTGCGCTCGCTGTTCGGTGGCAAGGGCGGCATCGACACGCCGCACCTGTACATGATGCAGCCCTACGATCCGAACCGTCGCGTGCTGCTGATGATCCATGGCCTGGCCAGCAGCCCGGAAGCCTGGGTGAACGTCGCCAACGAACTGATGCGCGACGACGAGATCCGCCAGGACTTCCAGGTCTGGCAGTTCTACTACCCGACCAACATGCCCATCGCGATGAGCCACGATGCGATGCGTCATACACTGTCCGAAGTGCTCAAGCATTTCGACCCCAGCGGCAAGGCGCAGGCTTCGCATGACATGGTGCTGGTCGGGCACAGCATGGGTGGCGTGATCGCGCGGCTGATGATCTCTTCTTCCGGCGATCATCTGGTCGACACCCTGCTGGAGACTGCGCAGATGACGCCGGCACAGCGTGAACTGCTGCGTACCAAGGGCGCACCGGTGCTGACTTTCCTGCCGGAACCGGAAGTGTCGCGCGTGGTATTCATCGCCACGCCACACCGCGGCACCGACGTGGCGGGCACCCGCCTGGGCCGCTGGATCGGTCGCCTGGTGCGATTGCCGCTGACCGTGCTGGAAGACGTGGCCACCATTGCCAACGATGGTCAGATCGACCGCAATGACGGCAAGCACGGCTACCAGATGAACAGCATCCAGAACCTGGACAAGGATGATCCCTTCGTCCGCGCGGTGGCCGACCTGCCGATGTCGCCGAAGGTGCACTACCACTCGATCATCGCGCGCGCCAAGGCCGATGGGCCGCTGGAAAAGACCGACGACGGGCTGGTGCCCTACTGGAGCTCGCACCTGCCGCACGCGGATTCGGAGAAGGTGATCGTATCCGGGCACAGCGTGCAGGAAGCCACGCCGGCCATCGTCGAACTGCGGCGGATCCTGCATGAAGACATGCAGCAGCATTCGGCCACGGTGAAGTAGCTGCGCGCGGCTGAGGGAAAACCCTCATCGCACGTACGCATCAGCCCTTCTATGCTGGATCCCACCACCCCACTGGAGGTCCGCATGAACACGCAAGAGCCCAGCCGCCAGCCCAGCCCCGACCCGGCCGAGCGCGATGCCTTCTTTCCGTCGCCCTACTCGCTGTCGCAGTTCACATCGCCCAAGAGCAACCTGTCCGGTGCCGACTATCCCGACGCACGCCGCGATGGCCGCTGGAAGGTGCTGATGATCGCTGCGGACGAACGCTATCTACCCACTGCCAACGGCCACCTGTTCTCCACCGGCAACCATCCGGTGGAAACCCTGCTGCCGATGTACCACCTGGACAAGGCCGGCTTCGACATCGATGTGGCCACGCTGTCCGGCAACGCCGCCAAATTCGAGTGGTGGGCGTTCCCGCGCGAGGACACGGAGATCGGCGGACTGTACGAACGTTACGAGTCGCGCTTCCGCCAGCCGCTGCCGCTGGACGAGGTGGTCGCCGGCCTTGATGCGGATTCGGACTATGCTGCGGTGTTCATCCCCGGCGGCCATGGCGCCCTGATCGGACTGCCGCAGAGCCGCGCGGTGAAGGCCGTCCTGCACTGGGCGATGGCCCAGAAACGCTACATCATCACCCTGTGCCACGGTCCGGCCGCACTGCTCGCTGCAGGCGTGGACGAGGCCGATGGTGGTTCGCTGTTCCGCGGCTACCGCATCTGCGCCTTCCCCGATGCGATGGACCGGCAGACGCCAGAGATCGGCTACATGCCCGGGCAGCTGCCGTGGTTCTTCGGTGAGCGCCTGGCGCAGCAGGGCGTGCAGATCGTCAACGATGGCATCGACGGCAGCGTGCTGCAGGATCGCCTGCTGCTGACCGGCGACAGCCCGCTGGCCGGTAATGCGCTGGGCAAGCTGGCCGCGCGCACGCTGCTCGACGCCCTGGCCGGGCGCTGACCCGGATGAGCGAACTGGTGCAGGCGTTGCTGGAACTGGAACGCGCCCGCTCACTGAGTGCGGTGGGCGCCGTACTACGCAGCATTTCTGCACCACTCGGCTACGACCGCGTGCTGGTGTTCGCCACCGGCACGGGGTTGGAGCGCGGTACACAGCGTGTGTACTGGATCGAGGGCGACTGGTTCGGCGATGGCAGCGATACCGACCTTGCGCGCTACCTCCACACCTGCCCAGTCAATCGCCACGTGCTGGACAGCGATGCGCCGTTCTTCTGGAGCAAGCGCCAGGGTGTTCGCGGCGAACGCTATCAGGTGGTGAAGCAGCCACGTGGTGAAGGCCTGCACGGTCTGCAGGTGCCGGTGTTCGGCACCACCGGTCTGGAAGGCGCGATCAGTTTTGCCGGGACAGCGATCGATGCATCGGCCAGCGCGCGCCTGCAGCTGGAAGCTGCTGCAGCTGCAGCATTCCGGGCCGCGCGCCATCTGGCCGAATCGCCTGCCGAGCTTTCAGGAAGCGCACTGAGCAACCGCGAGCGCGAAGTGCTGCGCTGGGTCGCCGCTGGCCGTCGCCAAGCTGAGATCGCGGCCACGCTTGGGCTTTCCACGCGCACCGTGGAGAACCACCTGCGCCACGCGCGGCAACGGCTGGGTGTGGCGACCACCGCGCAGGCAGTGCGTGCTGCCAGCCGTCGCGGCGAGATCGAAGACTGATCACGGCGAGACACTTCCGGCGGCCTGGTTTGCGTGTTACACACGCCATGCGCATGTGCGCGATTGCAGAAAGCAAGGATGATGCTTATGAAACTGCAACTGGCCGCGATGGCCGCATTGATGTTGGCATTGGGTAGTGTGGTACCGGCAACCGGCCACGCGGCCGGGTCCCCCGGATCGACGACCGATTGCGTGCCCGTAAGACTGGGGCCCAACCTCGTGCATCAGCGCTGCACCGTCACCCGCACTCTGGCAGACGGCACCGTTTTCACGTCGGTGTACTGGATAGACGAGAACGGTCAGTGGTACCTCCCGGCAGACTGATCTGCATCGGACACCAACTACGACAAGGAGTGTGATCAATGACGCTGCACAATCGAATGACCGCTTTTTCTTTCGCTGCAGTAGTCGCACTTGCTGCCCTGGTGCCCTCGCCGCCAGCGAATGCAGCCGAAGAGGTCGGCCTGCAGGAGGAGTGCGTGCCCTTCCGCATCAGCGGCAACGTGTTCCACCAGCGTTGCACGCTGTACGTGGTCCATGACGACGGCACCCGCGTGGCCAGCGACCACTACAACCGCGACGAGAACGGGATGATCTACGACCCCTGATCGGGCAAGGGGCATCTGCCGGGCGGAGCGTCCAGCGCCCGTCCGGCATCTCCCAGTCGCCCATCCCGGCATACCGCTGCCCTCGCCTTCCATGGCATGCTTCATGAAACCGTTTTCATGGAATGGAGGGATTCCACGATGTTGTCGCGTTTCCGTCGCCCCGCGCTGTGTGCGCTGTTGGCGCTTGCGCTGCCTGCCGTCGCCTGGGCTGCTGCACCGGCGCCACTCAAAGTGATGTCGTTCAATGTCCGCACCCCGGCCGATACCGAACCGGGCAAGCGCTGGCCCGACCGCCGCGATGCCATGGTCAAGGTCATCCTCGATGCGCGCCCGGCTGTGATCGGCACCCAGGAACTGGTGAAGGAGCAGGCCGACTACCTGTCCGAACACCTGCCCGGCTACCACTGGTTCGGCGAAGGCCGCCGCGGTGGCAGCGGTGACGAACACATGGGCGTGTTCTACGACAGCAAGGTGCTGGCCATCGAGGAGTCCGGCAACTTCTGGTTGTCCGATACGCCCGACGTACCCGGCAGCATCACCTGGGGCAACCTGTACCCGCGCATGGTCACCTGGGCCCTGTTCCGCCGCCTGGACGATGGCCGTCGTTTCTATTTCATGAATACCCACCTGCCCTACCGCGACGAGGATGAACCGCGCCGGGTGAAGGGTGCCGAGCTGATCGGCAAGCGCGTGGAAGCCCTGCCGGCCGATCTGCCGGTGGTCCTGACGGGTGACTTCAACAGCGAGCCCGGTGGTGACACCTACAAGGCATTCACCCGCCTGCTGCAGGACACCCGTAACCAGGTGAAGGTTCCGCAGGGGCCACGCCTGACCTTCCACGATTTCACCGGCAAGGCCACCGTGCAGCTGGACTGGGTGCTGGTGCGTGGCTTCCATGCACGCAGCTTCCTGACCGATGACCGTCGCATCGACGGCGTGCTGCCGTCGGATCATTTCCCGCTGGTGGTCGAGCTGGACTGGCCTGAGTAGAATCCGGTCGAATCCAAAACAATCATACTGACTGAATGGACACACCTTGGCGCGAAGATGCATCTGTCTTCATTTCTTACGCTTGGGGCGGGCAATTTCATGCAAAGGAATGGATCCGTAGCGACATTGTCCGCAACTTGGATTGGAAGTATCGAGTCTTTTGGGACAGGGACAGCGTCGGTTTTGGTCAAAACATCGACAAGCTGATTGAACGCGCGTTTGCGGAACGCCCACTGATCGTTTTCTGCCTTTGTGACAGCGACTTTCTCTCGGCCATGTCGAGACCCGGCTCAGGATTGAATCGCGAACTGGCTATGCTGGAGAAGCACGTGGATCAGTCCGACGTGCGAATCGTCCCAGTCATCCTCGATGCTGAAGCCCGCACAGCACTCCCTCCTGTTCTTCAAGGACGAGCATACCTGGATCTCACCGAACTGCATTCGGAAAGCATTCCATTGGGTGAATTTCTGCTCGCGGCAACCGATGGATCCACGCAAGCCCAGATTACACAGGGGGTACAGCAGCGTCTCGAGTATCACGCACTGAGCAAACGTGCACTTTGCTGGCTTCAGCACCACGGAGTGAGATTTACCGGCTCAGCGAGAACCCATGAAGTTCTCTACAACGGCAGGCTCCTTACGCCACCAGACTGGATGTACGAGAGCCCCGACTGGAACTACATGATTCACGATGACAACGAGGACTTCTGTCCGGCAAAGGGTCGCTGGCTCTGGGACCATAGCGGTCCTTCTCTCGCGATGCGGGCCCTGGGAACTGCTGTTGCTTCGGTGCTGTTCCTTGACCGTTCAAGGCCGGAGCTGCATGGAGCATTCAATTCAGCCGGCTCCGTTCTTGCTGAAAAATTTTTCTGCTACATCAAGTCCCATGAATCATTTCATGTTGATGGAGAAGAGATCATTAGAACGTTACTGAATAGTTCCGATGGCTACCGCGTGATGTCGCGTCTATTCCCACCTGCAGGCCAAGTGTAATTCTGGAAGTGTGGCCATTGCTTCGTTCAGGATCTCAATGCGGTGCAATCTCAATGCCGCGGCTGTCGCGACATCAGCCGGTACAGCGCCTGATGCTGGTTGCGTGCCTGGCAGATGCGGGCACCGACCGCCAGAAACACGGAGATGCCGATCAGGCCCAGCCCCAGCATCTGGTCCGGCAGGCGCATGAAGCCGATCGCAGCCGCCATGGTAGCCAACACCATCAGCACTACGACCGCTACCGACAGCCCTGCGCCAGGCGGTCCCGGATCACCAAACAGCATGCGCTGGGTATCACGTTTGTCGTCGCTCATCGCCTTCCCTCCTGGAATCTGCCCCACTAGTTACACCGCAGGCCCCGGTTCTGGCAGAGTCAGAAACGTCATGACTGTGACAACGTCCACAGCAAGCGACGCGCTACCCTCCCTCCATTCCCGATCTGCGGAGGACGTCATGGCGCACCAGAGCCGTCTGGCCGGATTCATCATCGACTGCGAAGACACGCCCGCTGACGAAGGCGCACGCTTCTGGGCGACCGCCCTCGGCCTGCAGGCGCAGCCATCGTATGGCGAAGATGGCGCCGAGTACGCCGACCTGCAGGGCGCACCCGCGGGTCTGAACGTGGAAGTGCAACGTGTCGCTCACCCCTCACGGGTGCACCTGGACATCGAGAGCGACGACATCGATGCCGAGGCAGATCGACTGGAAAAACTCGGCGCGCGCCGGATCGGCTTCGTCAAACGCTGGTGGATGATGGAAGCACCCACCGGCCATCGCTTCTGCATCGTGCCCATGCGCGAGCGCGACACACCGGCCAATCATTGGCCCTGACAGAAGAAAGGGACGGAAGCCACTGCTTCCGTCCCTTGCGGTTACTGCACCTGCGCCACGCTGGGTTGCTGCGGCGATTGCCCCCAGCCACCCAGCGCCTTGTACACGCCCACCACGCTGACATTGACCTCGGACTCAGCCGCCGCCAACGCATCGTCGGCCGCCAGCTGCGTGCGCTGCGCATCCAGCAGGGTCAGGAAGTCTTCCGAGCCCTCGCGGTAGCGGATCTGCGCCAGCGACTCAGCCCGGCGTGCCGCCTGCGCCTGCTCGACCACGATCGCCAGCCGCGCCTGCTGCTTGGAATAGCGGGTCAGCGCGTTCTCGGTGTCTTCCAGCGCCAGCAGCACGGCCTGCTCATACTGCGCAGCCACACCCTCGGCTTCAGCCTTGCTGGCACGCAGGCGTGCACGCACGGTGCCGAAGTCGAACGCGGCCCAGCTCAGCGACGGCGTCAGCGACCAGGCCTTGTTGTTGCCATTGACCAGGCCACTGGCGTCGCCGCCAAGGAAGCCGACGAAACCGGACAGTGACAGCCGCGGGAACAGGTCCGCAGTGGCCACGCCCACCCGCGCGGTGGCAGCGGCCAGGCGACGCTCGGCCACGCGTACGTCGGCGCGTTGGCGCAGCAGCTCGCGGGTATCGCCCAGCGGCAGCGCCTTGGCAAATGCCGGCACGTCGTGCGGCGCAAGCATGGCAGTCAGCGTTTCCGGACGCTGGCCCAGCAGAACCGCCAGGCGATTGCGCGACTGCGTTTCGGCCACTTCCAGCAGCGGGATATCGGCCTCGATCGCCTTCAGCCGGGCGCGACTGCTCTGCACGTCCAGCTCGCTGCCGGCGCCCAGCTCCCAGCGCGCCTCGGTCAGCTTCTGCGTATCGCGCAGGTTGACCAGGGTGTGCTGGGCCACCGCGATGCGCTTCTGCGTACCGCGCAGCTCGAAGTAGTTGCGTGCCACTTCGGCGGCGACCAGTACCTGCGCATCGGCCAGGTTGGCCTGCTCGGCGTCCAGGTCGGCGCGCGCGGCTTCTGCTGCACGGCGCTTGCGGCCGAACAGATCCAGCTCCCAGCCGGCATCGAAGCCGAGCTGGTAGCTTTCACTGAACACCCGCTGCCCACCCAGCTGCGGATCGGGTTGCTTGCGGCGGTCGTAGCTGCCGCCCGCGGTGATGTGCGGGGCCTGGTCGAAGCGGCTTTCGACGAACACCGCACGGGCCTGGCTGACGCGGGCCACGGCCACGCGCAGGTCCAGGTTATCCGACAGTGCACCGTGCACCAGTTCTTCCAGCACCGGATCATCGAACTGCGCCCACCAGCTGGCCACCGGCGAGGTAGTGCTGAACACAGGCTGCTGCGCCCCCTGCAGCACCACCGGTTCCTGCACCGGCGCCTTGTAGTTCGGGCCGACGCTGACACAGCCCGCCAGCACCAGGCTGGAGACGGCCATCGCCAACGTGCGGATCACCATGGCAGCACCTCGCCCAGGTAGGTGAAGCTGCCGCTGGCACCGGATTCACCGATGAGTGCCATTTCCACGCTGGAGCGTGCACCTTCGCTGATTTCGATCTCGCCGTTGCCGCCGTTCATGTCGGTCTTGACGTAGCCCGGATGCACGGTATTGACCTTGATCGGCGTGTTGCGCAGTTCGTAGGCCAGGCTCAGGGTCCAGCTGTTCACCGCCGCCTTGGAGGCGTTGTAGGCCGGAATCTTGAAGTCGTAGATGCCCGAGGAGGGATCCGCGTGCAGGGTCTGCGAGCCGAGCATGCTGGACACATTGACGATGCGGCCAGACTTGGCCTGCTTGACCAGCGGCAGGAAGGCCTGGGTTACCGCCACCAGCGCATAGACGTTGGTGTCGAAAGTGCGCTTCCAGGTATCGAGTGACTGTTCCGACGGCGCCTGCGCCGGGTTCTCGATCATGATGCCGGCGTTGTTGACCAGGATGTCGAGGCGGCCATGGCGCTGGCGTATCTGCTCGACCGCTTCGGCAATGCTGGCCGCGTCGGTCACGTCCAGTTGCAGGGCTTCGACCGGCAGGCCTTCAGCCTGCAGCTTCAGCGCCAGCTCAACGGCGGTCTCACGCTTGCGACCGGCCAGCAGCGTGTGCACGCCCGCCTGGGCCAGCTGGCGCACGGTTTCCAGGCCGATGCCACGGGTGGCGCCGGTGACCAGCGCGATCTTGTTCTGATGGGTATTCATGGATGCATGCCTTGTGAGGGGAAAGCCGCCGCCGGCCATTGACCGGCGGCGACGGGGTTCCATGTCAGTGGTGGATGGTCGGCTCGCCGTGCTGCACCAGCTGGCCACCACCGTTGCGGGTGACGAACTTGCGCAGGGCCACGTAGAACACCGGGGTGAGGAACAGGCCGAACAGGGTCACGCCCAGCATGCCGGCGAACACGGTGATACCGGTCACCGAGCGCACCTCGGCACCTGCACCGTGCGACAGCACAAGCGGCACGGTGCCGGCGATGAACGCGATGGAGGTCATCACGATCGGGCGCAGGCGCAGGCGGCAGGCTTCCAGCGCAGCTTCAACGATTCCCTTGCCGCCCATCTCCAGTTCTCTGGCGAACTCGACGATCAGGATCGCGTTCTTGCACGCCAGGCCCATCAGCACCACCAGGCCGACCTGCACGAACACGTTGTTGTCACCGCCGGTCAGCCAGACGCCGAACAGCGCGGACAGTAGGGTCATCGGCACGATCAGGATCACCGCCAGCGGCAGCGACCAGCTCTCGTACAGCGCGGCCAGCACCAGGAAGGCCAGCATGATCGCCACCGGGAACACGATGAAGGCGGCTTTGCCCTGGGTCGCCTGCTGGTAGCTCAGGTCGGTCCATTCGGTGGTCATGCCCACCGGCAGCACCTTGCCGGCGATCTCGGTCAGCTTGGTCATCGCCTCGGCCGAGGACAGCAGGCGCGGGTCGGCTTCACCGGCCAGGTCCGCTGCCGGGTAGCCATTGAAGCGCAGCACCGGGTCCGGGCCGAAGGTCTGCTTGATGGTGACCATCGAACCGATCGGCACCATCTCGCCGCGGTCGTTGCGGGTACGCAGCTTGCCGATGTCCTCGACCGTCTCGCGGAACGGACCGTCTGCCTGGGCGATCACCTGCCAGGTACGACCGAACTGGTTGAAGTCGTTGACGTAGGCCGAACCCAGGTAGGTCTGCAGGGTGTCGAACAGTTCGGTGAGCTGCACGCCCTGTGCCTTGGCCTTGACGCGGTCGACCTCGGCATCCAGCTGCGGCACGTTGGCCTGGTAGCTGGAAATCGGGAAGGCCATGCCCGGCGTCTGCGCCACGGTGCCCTGCATCGCCTGCACCGCATTCTGCAGCGCGCCGTAGCCCAGGTTGCCGCGGTCCTCGATGAACATCTGGTAGCCGTTGCCGTTGCCCAGGCCGAGGATCGGCGGCGGCATCATCGCGAAGGCGAAGCCTTCCTGCAGGCCGGCGATCTTCTGGTTGATCTCGGCATTGATCTGCGCAGCGGTACGGCCATGACGCTCGGCGAAGGGCTTGAGCGGAATGAACGCCACACCGGTATTGGGCGTATTGGTGAACTGCAGCGCGTTCAGGCCCGGGAACGAGATGGTGTGGGCCACGCCATCGGTTTCCTGGGCGATCTTGGCCACCTTGCGCAGCATTTCATCGGTACGCGCGATCGACGAACCTTCCGGCAGCTTCACGCCGGCGATCAGGTACAGCTTGTCCTGGGTCGGGATGAAGCCCGGCGGCACCAGCTTGAAGATCACGCCGGTACCGACCAGCAGGATCGCGTAGACCACGAACACCGCGCCACGTCGGCCGAGGATGCGGGCCACGCCACGCTCGTACTTCTCCGAGCTGGACTTGAAGAAGCGGTTGAACGGGCGGAATACCCACCCGAACAGGCGGTCGATCAGGCGGCTCGGGCCATCCTTCGGTGCGCCGTGGGCCTTCAGCAGGCGCGCGGCCAGGGCCGGCGACAGGGTCAGTGAGTTGATCGCCGAGATCACCGTGGAGATGGCGATGGTGACCGCGAACTGCTTGTAGAACTGGCCGGTGACACCGGACAGGAACGCCATCGGCACGAACACGGCACACAGCACCAACGCGATCGCCACGATCGGGCCGGACACTTCGCGCATGGCCTGGTGGGCCGCGGCGGTGGGCGACAGGCCTTCCTCGATGTTGCGCTCGACGTTCTCCACCACCACGATCGCGTCGTCGACCACGATGCCGATCGCCAGCACCAGGCCGAACAGGCTCAGCGTATTGATCGAGAAGCCCAGCAGGTACAGCGCGGCGAAGGTACCCACCACCGACACCGGCACCGCGATCAACGGGATGATCGAGGCACGCCAGGTCTGCAGGAACAGGATCACCACCAGCACCACCAGCGCGATCGCTTCCAGCAGCGTGGAGACCACGGCCTTGATCGAGTCACGCACGAAGATGGTGGTGTCATACACGGCTTCGTACTTCACGTCGGCCGGCATGGTCTTCTGCATCTCGTCCATCGTCGAGATGACCTGGTCACGGATTTCCAGCGCGTTCGCACCTGGCGACTGGAAGATGCCGATACCGACCGCGTTCTTGCCGTCCAGCTGCGAGCGCAGGGTGTAGTCGCCCGCACCCAGCTCCAGGCGGGCCACGTCGGACAGGCGCACGATCTCGCCATCGGTGCCGCTCTTGAGCACGATGTCGCCAAATTCCTTTTCGGTCTTCAGTCGGCCCTGGGCATTGATCAGGGTCAGGAACTTGCTGTCCGGCAGCGGTTCGGCGCCGAGCTGGCCGGCTGACACCTGCACGTTCTGCTCGCGCATGGCGCGCACCACGTCGCTGGCGGTCAGGCCGCGCGAAGCCACCTTGTCCGGATCCAGCCAGGCGCGCATGGCGTAGTCGCCACCACCGAAGATCTGCGCATCACCGACGCCCGGAATGCGCGCCAGTGCATCCTTGACGTGCAGGCGGGCGTAGTTGCGCAGGTACAGGGTGTCGTACTTGCCTTGCGGGGAGGTCAGGTGCACCACCATCAGGAAGGTCGGCGACTGCTTCTGGGTGGTCACGCCCTGCCGGCGCACGTCCTCGGGCAGGCGCGCCTGCGCCTGCGCCACGCGGTTCTGCACCTTCACCGCCGCTGCGTCCGGGTCGGTGCCCGGGCGGAAGGTGACAGTCATCTGCAGCACGCCGTCGGAACCGGCGACCGACTTCAGGTACATCATGCCTTCGACGCCGTTGATGGCTTCTTCAAGCGGCGTGGCGACGGTCTCGGCGATGACCTTGGGGTTGGCGCCCGGATAGACCGTGCGCACGACCACCGACGGCGGCACCACTTCCGGGTACTCGCTGATCGGCAGGATTGGAATCGTGATCAGGCCTGCGGCGAAGATCACGATCGACAGCACCGCCGCGAAGATCGGCCTGTCGATGAAGAAACGGGAAAAGTCCATGGAGGAATTCCTGGGAAAGGCATTCGGCGGGCAACAGCCGCCCTGCCCCTCGCCGAAATGACGAAGGCAGGGAAGGCTGCCGCTGGCGCCGGCAGCTAAGCGGGGACGCGGATCAGTGCTTCAGGGCGGCGGTGGCATCGCGGCCCGGTGCCGGCGCCGGCTGTGGCTGCATCGCCACCGCCTTGGCCTGCACCGGCATGCCCGGCATGAAGACCTTCTGCACGCCGTCGATGATCACCTTGTCGCCCGCGGCCAGGCCGTGTTCGACAATGCGCAGGCCATCAGCGGTGCGACCGAGCTGGATGTCGCGGCGCTGGGCCTTGCCATCCTTGTCGACCACGTAGACATACTTGCGGTCCTGGTCGGTCAGCACGGCCTTGTCATCGATCAGCAGCGCCTGGAACTGGCCGCTGCCGAGCAGCTGCACGCGGGCGAACAGGCCCGGCGTGAACTGGCGGTCGGCGTTGTCCAGCAGTGCGCGGACGCGGATGGTGCCGGTGCTGCGGGCGACCTGGTTGTCGAGGAAGTCGACCTTGCCCGAGTGCGGGTAGCCCTCTTCGCCGGACAGGCCAACCTTCACCGGCAGTTCGCTGTCACGCTCGCTCGGGCGCTCGCCCTTGCGTGCCATCTGGGCGTAGCGCAGGAAGGTGCTTTCGTCGGCATCGAAGTAGACAAAGACGGTATCCAGCGAGACCAGCGTGGTCAGCACGCTGGCACTGTCGCCGGCGGTGACCAGGTTGCCGGCGGTGACCATCGCGCGGCCGGCACGGCCGTCGATCGGTGCACGCACCTTGGTGAACTCCAGGTTGAGCCGGGCCGCGTCCAGCGCAGCCTGCGCGGCCTGCACGGCGGCACCGGACTGGTCGGCGGCCGCGCGACGCTGTTCGGCGGTCTCGGTGGAGATCGCCTGCTGCTCGGACAGTCGCTTGGCGCGCTCGGACTCGCTGCGGGCCAGCGTGGCCTGGGTGCGGGCGCGGGCCAGCTCGGCAGCCGCTCGATCGTACTCGGCCTGGTAGCTGCGCGCGTCGATGGTGAAGAGCACTTCGCCCTTCTTCACTTCCTGGCCTTCGACGTAGTTGACCTTGTCGATGTAGCCGGACACGCGCGGGCGCAGTTCAACGCTCTGCACCGCTTCGACGCGGCCGCTGAACTCGTCCCACTGGCTGACCTGCTTGACCAGTACCGGCGCGGCGCTGACCTGCGGCGGCGGCGGTGCACCGGCTTCTTCGGCGTGGCCGCCGCTGCAGGCCGCAAGCACGGCTGCGGCGAGGATCGACACGCCGACCATCGCAATGCGATGGCCGAAACGATGTGGGGTGGTATTGGGGGAAGTCATGGCATGCATCCGTACGGAGGGGTGGTACAGCTATATGAGAACGTGTTGCAAAAATCGGCGGCGTATCCTGCGACCTCAACCATGGTCGAGGTCAAGCGACGCCTGCGGTATCGCGCCACAAAGGGGGAACTTCCAGGTGCAGCAGGCCGCGCGGCAGTTCGGCATCGCTGCTGTCACAGCGGACGATGGCACGGTTGTCGCGGCAACCATCCAGCAGCGACACAACGCGGCGACCCACCAGCAGCGAGCTGGGCCACTCGATGCAGGCATTGGCCGCATTGGCCGGGGTGCACACCGGGCTGCAGACTTCCAGCATCTGCGCGCGCACGCCCAGCGCCTGCGCTTCCTGGTGCACGACCTGCGCGTACATGCGCAGCGCGGCGGTGGTGATCGAGGTCTCGCCGTAGCCCGCCCATGGCTTGGCGTTGGCCGGGCTGCCGATCATCACGTAGCGGCGCGCATGCACGTTGTCCTGCAGCAGCGGCAGCAGGTGACGCACCGCGTGCACGTGCGGCATCAGATCGGCCTGCATCGCGCCCATCAGTTCGTCACCGTTGCGGTCGACCACGCGACCGCGGCGGTACGGTCCACCCATTGCGGCGATCACCGCCGCCAACGGGCGCGGGCGCTGCGCGATGCGTTCGGCCAGCGCGCGCGCCGATCCGTCGTCGCTGAGCGACCCCAGCAGCGTCTCCAGGCCCGGCTCGTCAGCGAACTGCTCGTGCAGCGCCGCCAGCCGGCCCGGATCGCGGCCGACAACCAGTACCGGGCTGCCGGCCTCCAGCAGCGCGCCAACCACACCCTGGCCGACGGCACCGGTGCCGCCCAGGACCAGGACTTCAGGCGTCAGCATCCCATTCACGGGACATTTCCTCCCAAATCCGGGATAGTCCCGATTCGGCGCAGGCGGTCACCCTTGTGAGGGGCCAGGCGGATGGCACCGCCACGCTGCTGACGCATGGGCGCGGTAAACTCACGAAAGTCCTTGTGTACCAAGGAACTCGGACGGGCTTCGACGGTCATCGCCAGGTCCAGGGTGTTCTGGCCGGCGTTCCGGAGTCGGGCAAGAATGTTGCGCAGGCTCATGGCGGACGGGCTCCAATTAACGAATGGCGCCACGATAGACCTCAAACCTTTACTTGATTAGTCCTGATTAAGGGGAATAATCATCCCGCTCCCGGTCCAATCGTTCTGTCACGATTGTCCCATCCCCGACGTCCAGGATCCCCGACCATGTCCCACGATCTCAACGAGACGCTGATCTTCGTCAAAGTGGTCGAGCAAGGCAGCTTCATTGCCGCTGCCAAATCGCTCGGCCTGCCCAAGACCACGGTCAGCCGCAAAGTGCAGGAGCTGGAAACGCGCCTGGGCGCGCGCCTGCTGCACCGGACCACGCGCCGCCTCGGCCTGACCGAAGCCGGTTCGATCTACCACGAACATTGCCAGCGCATCGCGCGCGAACTGGAAGAGGCCGAGAGCGCGGTGAGCCAGCTGCAGTCCGGCCCGCGCGGCTGGCTGCGCTTCACCGTGCCCTATTCGATCGGCATCACCTGGATCGCCCCGCTGCTGGGCCAGTTCCATGCGCAGTACCCGGAAATCCGCCTGGACATGCACATGGGCAACGAGAAGCTGGACCTGATTGCAGGTGAAGCGGACCTTGCGCTGCGCGTGGGAGCCCTGCCCGATTCCAACCTGGTCGCACGCAAGCTCGGCAGCCTGCGCACGCAGGTGTTCGCCAGCCCGGCCTACATCGAGCGCTATGGCGAGCCGCTGCATCCGGAGGAGCTGCAGTTCCATCGCATCCTGGCGATGCGCAAGCCGTACCACACCGGCAATTCGCCGCGCTTCACCTGGCAGCTGGGCGAGAACGGCGGCGAGCTGCGTGACTTCCCGGTCACCCCGCTGATGACCGCCAACGACATGTCTGCGTTGAATGGTGCATTGGTCTGTGGCGAAGGCCTGCTGCTGACCGGCGACGTGATGGCCAAGCCGTTCGTTGAATCGGGCATGGTGCGCCGCGTGCTGGCCGGCTGGACCGGCCCGGAAGTGGACTTCAACGCCGTGTTCGCCGGCGGCCGCCTGGTCTCGCCAAAGGTGCGTGCGTTCGTCGACTTCCTGGTCGAAAAGCTCAACTTCGACGCCAATTACATGCTGGCGCAGTGCCCGGGTGCGAAGCTGGCGCAGCAGCAGAAGGAAAAGGAAGACGCCGCTCTGGAAAGCAGCGGCAAGCGGATCCTGGAGAAGGTGGCCGCTTCGGCGGCGTAGCCTGCAACAAGAGCGCCTACCCATCTCCTGGTAGATGCCGACCTTGGCCGGCATGGCTTACAGAGGGATGCGCTATCGGCGTGCCGAGCAACGCTCGACACCCACAAAAATGCCGCCTGCAAGGGCGGCATTTTCGTTCCGGCCGATGGCCGAACCGGCTCAAGCAGTAACGCTACGCGTTATTGCTTGAGCGGAATCACCCGGATCTCGACACGGCGGTTCTTGGCGCGGCCGGCGTCGGTGCTGTTGTCGGCAATCGGGTACGACTTGCCGGCGCCCAGCGTTTCGATGCGCACGCTCTGCACGCCCTGGCCGATCAGGTACTGCGCGACCGAGTCGGCACGTTCCTTCGACAGGCGGTTGTTGACCGCATCGCTGCCGATGCTGTCGGTGTGGCCGACCACTTCGATCATGGTCTGGTTGTAGTCACGCAGGGTGCCTGCCACGCCATTGAGCGCGCCGTAGAACTGCGGCTTCAGGGTCGACTTGCCGAAGTCGAAAGTGATGCCGTCCGGCAGGTTCAGCATGATGTTGTCGCCCTGGCGCTGCACATCGATGCCGGTGTTGGCAGTGCGCTCGCGCAGTGCGCGTTCCTGGCGATCCTGGTACTGGCCGACGGCGGCGCCGCTGAGCGCACCGATACCGGCGCCGATCAGGGCATGCTGGCGGCGCTCGGTGGCGCTGTCGCCGGTCAGCAGGCCGGCTGCCACGCCGATGGCGGTACCGATCAGGGCGTTGCGCCCGGTGCGGTTCTGCTGCTCGGTGGGGTTGCCGTACTGGTCACTCTGTACGTAGGAGCCGCCGGTGGCGCAGGCCGACAGGACGGCCGCACTCATCAGGGCCAGTGCGACGTTGCGGGTGGTGTTGCGGATCATGAGGTTCTCCTTGGTTTCCGGTCGGCCGGCGGCCTGCGGGCGCAAAGAGAATAAACAGCCCGATGCGATGCCGGAATGATGATCGGGCACACCGACAGGGCCGCGTTCAGCTAACTGACCAGATCGCTCAGGTCGCCCTTTACCCCGCCCCCGACTGGCGGTAAGCCGCCAGCGCGGCGTCGCGGCCCGCGGCCAGGTCCACCAGCGGCGTACGCGGATAGCCCGGGGCATGTGCCGCCAGCAGCAGCGGATGCTGCCAGGGCGCAAACCGGGCCTTCACCGGCATCGCGGCCAGTTCGGGCACCCAGCGGCTGATGTACCGTGCCTGCGGATCGAACTTCTCGGCCTGGGTCACGGGGTTGAACACACGGAAGTACGGTGCCGCATCGGCACCGGTCCCGGCCACCCACTGCCAGCCCATGGTGTTGTTGGCCAGGTCGGCATCAACCAGGGTGTCCCAGAACCAGCGTGCGCCATGCAGCCAGTGCGCGCGCAGGTGCTTGCACAGGTAACTGGCCACGATCATCCGCACCCGGTTGTGCATGTAGCCTGTGTGCCACAGCTCGCGAAGGCCGGCATCGACGATCGGCACGCCGGTGTTGCCGCGTTGCCAGTCGTGCAGTTGCGCGTCACTGGGCGTTGCCCATGGGAAGCGATCGAAACGCGGGTTGAGGTTGTCGGTGGGCGTCTTCGGGAAGTGATGCAGCAGGTGGCAGGCGAAGTCACGCCAGCCCAGCTGGCGCAGGTAGCCGTCGATGTCGGCGTCGGTGCCGGCGCTACGCAGCCCTTCCAGCGCATGGGCAATCCGCCAGGGTGCGATTTCGCCGAAATGCAGGTGCGGCGACAGCCGCGAGGTCCCGACACGGTCCGGCAGGTCACGCTGCTCGCGATACCCGCGCAGGGCACCGTCTTCAAAGACGGACAGAGCTTCCAGCGCACCGGCTTCACCCGGCTGCCAGTGCTCCCAGAAGCCGGTATCCCAGTCCAGCGTCGGCGCCAGCTGGAGATCATCCAATGCCAGGCTGTCGGCCGCGTGCGGCGCCAGTGCTTCCGGTGCGGCCTGCAGTGCCGGCAGGCGCCAATGACTGAGTACATTGCGCCAGTACGGCGTAAATACCTTGTACGGCTGGCCCTGCTGGGTGGCGATGTCCCAAGGCTCGAACAACAGGCTGCCATTGCAGCTCTGCGCGTCGATGCCCTGCTCGCGCAGCATGCGCTTGATGGTGGCGTCGCGTGGCTGGGTGGCCGGTTCGTACTTGCGGTTCCAGTACACCGCCTCGGCGCCAGTCTGCGCGATCAGCAACTGCAGGGCCGGCAGGCTGTCACCACTGCGCAGCACCAGCGAGGAACCGCGCGTGCGCAGGTCCGCATCCAGCGCGGCCAGTGAACGGTGGCGCCACGCATCGGAGGCGGCACCCGGCGCCCACTCACCTTCTTCGTGCGGCGCATGGATGTAGACCGGCACCACGTCGTGACCGGCATCCAGCGCGGCCTGCAGGGCCGGATTATCCTGCAGCCGCAGATCACGGCGGAACCATACCAACGCTACCGACACAGGTACTGCCTTCGTTGTGGAAGGCGCACATGATAGCCAGCGGCGGTGAAGGGGATGCGCGCAGACGCCGTCTGCTAGGCTGCACGGCCGCTACCCGTTGGACTCTGACATGGATGATCTGCACGCCTCATTCGCCCGCTTCGGGCTGCTGCATGCGCAGCACGAGCGTGACTGGCAGGGCCCGTTCCCGCTGCCCACGGCACTGGCGTCGTTCTACGCGCAGGTCGGGCCGCTGGGCGAAGAGATCAATGCCAGGGTTGGCCGCGCCGGCATCACCGTTCCCGGCCTTGATGTCTGGATACCGCCACTGCAGCGCCTGTGGAGCCAGCAGGCCGGCTATCGATGGCATGGCGTCAGCGGCGAACGGATCAACGACTGGCCATCGAACTGGCTGGTGATTGCCGATCGCGGCGCTGATCCGTTCATCCTCGACCTGGACGACGGCCGTGTGCTGTTCAGCCACCACGGTGCCGGCCTGCTGGATGCCGGCGAGATCACTGCCGATGTGCCGACCTTGATGGCGGCTCTGGCTGCTGCAGGCACGGTGTACCTCGATGCCGGCGATGACCTCTACAACGACGATGACGATGGCGGCATCCGTCCTGAACACCAGGACGCAGCCGTACAGGCGGTGGCCCGGGTACTGGGCGACCGCCTGCAGGCCGAGTCGTTCATCGGGACGTTGCTGGACTGAATCCAGCCATGGCGTGGATCTATTTTTCGAAGCGCTTCATCGCTTCGCTGATCAGCGTCCGCGCCTCGGCAGCGTTGCCCCAACCGTTGAGCTGCACCGGGTTGCGCCCGGCCGGCAGGTCCTTGTAGACCCGGAAGAACGCTTCGATGCGCTGTCGTTCGATCTCCGGCAGATCGGCCAGGTCGCGGATGTTGGCGTAGGTCGGGTCAACCTTGTCGGTCGGCACGCCGATGATCTTCTCGTCGTGCTCGCCGCCGTCGACCATCTTCAGGTAGCCGATCGGCCGGAAGCGCACGATCACGCCCGGATGCAGGGGTTCACGGGTCAGCACCAGCGCGTCCAGCGGATCGTTGTCGCCAGCCAACGTGCGCGGCATCGAACCGTAGTTGGCCGGATAGGCGACCGGCATCGACTGGAAGCGATCCACATGCACCAGGCCGTCCTCCTTGATCTCGTACTTGGTGACGCTGCCGGCCGGAATCTCCACCGCCAGGTTCACTTCCTGCGGCGCCTGCTTCGGCTGCGCCACCAGGAACGGGTGCAGCACGCCGTCGGCGGCGGCCACCGCGGTCGCGAGCAGGAGCAGGGCCCCGCCGATGGCAGCCATGGGGACAAGACGGTGCACGGTTTTCATCTGGATCTCCTCCTCATTCCCAGCAGCGATCGGCGCGACCCTTGGCAGTCTGCGCGCGCGGGCAGTCACGCGGCGTGATGCGGCCTTCGGTCAGCTCCGTGCGCTGCTTGCCGCCCTTGGCGTCGCGACGCAGCTCGAAGGCATCGTAGAGTCGCCCGGTCACCGTGCGGGCTTCATAGCGCAGGTGCTGCGGATCGATGTGCAACACCTGGAACAGCTGGGTGTCCTCGGCCACCGGATCCATCGTCCTACGTGCCTCGTCGGAGAGACGGTACTGCTTCGGCCCCGCCACGGTCACCACATACTGCGGCGTCGCGGCCTGTCCTTCACCACGGCGGCCATAGGTGTGATCGTGGCCCTGCAGCACCAGATCGACGTTGTGGCGACGTACCACCGGCAGCAGCACGTCACGCAATGCGGCGTTCTCGCGCCCTTCGCGCGGCGAATAGAACGGCTGGTGCAGCAGCACGAGCGTCCACGGCTGCGGATTGCCGGTCAGTACCTTGTCCAGCCACTGCGCCTGTGCCTTGGCCGTGCCAAGGTCGAGTGCAGACGTGCCATCGACCACGGCGACGCGCACGCCCTGCGCATCGAACCAGTAGCTGGTCTGCTGTGCGGCGGATGCCCCATTGCCCGGCAGCGCGAACGTCACCGGCCAGTGCCTGCCCAGCACGCGGCGTTCCTGCGGAGTGTCCTCGAACTCTTCGACATACTCGTGGTTGCCGATCGCCGGCGCGACCAGGGTTTCCTGCGCCAGCCAACCGGTGGCGGCAAACCATTCGCCCCACTCGCTGTCATCGGCACCATCGCCCCCACTGACCAGATCGCCAGCGAACAGGCTCAGGCGCGCCTCGGGTGCGGCCTTCTGCGCGGCGCGCACCACGCGGCTGACATGGCTCACGTTCTTGTTCTGGGTATCTCCAAAGTACAGCAGGGTCAGCGGCTGGTCGGGCGCAGCCAGCGTGCGCAGCTGGTTCCAGGCGCTCCAGCTGCCGTTGCCCTGCACGCGGTAGACGTACAGGGTATCGGGCCGCAGGCCGCTGACATCAGCGCGGTGGTGGTGCGACAGCCCGTTCTCGGTCTGCAGCGCGCGGGTCGTGGCACGCACCTGGCGGATGCCCTCGATGGCCGGTGAATCACCGGCAAGGGCAATCTCCAGCAGCGGCGCCTGCACGCTGCCGTCGGTGCGCCAGGCCACGGCGAACCCATGGCCGGGATCGACTGCCGGCGAAGCGACAATGCGGTCCGGGACCGTCGTCGCTGCGTAGTGGCGGCTGCCCGCCGGCACCTGGGTGTTCGCTTCGGCCGCCGCGAAGCACAACGACGGCACCGCCAGCAGCAGGCCCAGCGCCAACGTACGCATCAGGCAACGACCGCTCACGAACCACACTCCAGCGGCAATGCCAACTGCTTGGCGATGCTCTCCCAGTCGAACGCCACCACGCCCTGGTCGTCATGCACCGCATACAACGCGCCGTGCGGGAAGCGCGCGCTGGGCTGCTGCATCATCCAGATGCCATCGGTGTTGGCCACGGTATTGCCCTGGAACGCGCCGACCGGCTTCAGGGTGTGGCGGTCGAACAGGTGGAACACGCTGCGCTGCTTGCCCTGTTCGGTGGTGATCCACCAACCATCCTTGCCGCAGGTGCGCAGGGTTACGCCTTCGGCCTGCGCCTTGAACACATCGCGGCCGAAGGTGGTGCCGGTGAAGCGTCCGGCCAGCGTGTAGACCTTGAACTCGCTGGCGTAGCCCTCGTCCTCTTCGGCGATCAGCAGGCGATCGTTCTCGGGGTCGCCCCAGATCGACTCGACCACGCGCAGGGCACCCGCCTCAGTGGTATCACCGATGCTGGCCACAAGCTTCGCTTCGACCTTCGCGCCATCGCGGGTCACCTGGTACTGGCGCACGCGCTTGTCCAGCTCGGTCAGCGGCGGCAGGATGTCACGGCCCTGTGCATCCTCGCCGTTGTCCCAGGAGTCGGTCACGTAGACGCTGTAGCCATCGGCACGGCGGTCGACCCACAGCCCGTACGGCTTGCGCAGGTCGTCCGCAGCGAAGGTCGCCAGTGGAGTGAAGTCCGGCAGGCTCAGTACCTGCACGCGGTGATTGTCGCGCTCCACGATCCACAGCAGATCGTCGGTCACCGCGATGCCGTTTGGGCGATCGAACTGCCCTGGCGCGGTGCCGCTGCTGCCTACGTCGCGCAGGTGCTGGCCGCTGCTGCCGTCGTAGACCACCAGCTTGTCGGTGGCCTTGGCAGTGGCGATCAGCCACAGCTTTCCGTCAGGTGCACGCCAGGCGGCAGGCGAATCGATGTTGTCAGCCGGCGTCATCGGTGATAGGAATGCCTCGGCGATGGTGGTCACCGCACGCTCGTTCGTGGCCTTCGCTCCGGGCTTGGCCACGGCCGGATCATTGCCGTTGGCCGGCGTGCAGCCGGCCACCAGCGTCACGGCCAGCAGGGTGATGCGAGGCCCGCTCACAGTGCCACCTTCAGGCCGAGGGCGTAGGTGCGGCCATATTCTTCCATCTGCAGGGTGCGCGAGCGCGTGCCCTGGTACAGTTCCAGCGGCTTGTCCAGCAGGTTCTGTGCTTCGAAATACATGCTCACGCGCGGAGTGAACCTGTAGTCAAGCGAGAAGTCGAGCTGGGTGTTCGGCGCTACGTAGATGTCGAAGGCACGGCCGGCACCAAGGGTATCCAGGTACTCGCTGCGGTGTACGGCTGCCACGCGGGTGCTCAGGCCGTACTTCTCGTAACCGATGTGCGCGCTGTACACGTTCTTCGAGGCGCGCGGCAGGGTGAAGTCCTCACCGGCGCGCTTGGCCAGGCCCGGGTCGAAATCAGTGTCCAGCCAGGTGCCGCTGGCACCCACCAGCAGGCCATCCCAGCCAGCCGGGAGGAACGACAGCTGCTGCTGCCAGTTGAACTCGGCGCCACGCACCTTGGCCTTGTCGCCATTGACCGAGGTCACCACCGGCAGGCCGTCGTAGATGCCGTCGGCGCCGGCCTGGCGGACCTGCACGATGTAGCCGTCGATCGACTTGTGGAACACGCCCAGCGAGAGGATGCCGCTGTCGCCGATGTACTTCTCCACCGACAGGTCGATGTTGGTCGACTCGTACGGATCCAGCTCCGGGTTGCCCAGGCGCACTTCATTGTCGTTGCGAGCCAGGCCGATGCGCGGCGAGGCATCGCCGAAGCCCGGGCGCGCCACCGTCTTGTTGGCAGCGAAGCGGAACACCCAGTCGTCGCTGGCGTCGTAACGCAGGTGCAGGCCCGGCAGTACGTTGTTGTAGCTCTTGCTGGCGGTAACACGGGTCGCGGTGTAGGAGCGCCCGTCCTTGGCCACGTCCACGCGATTGCCGGTGGCGCTGAAGCGGGTGTTCTCCACACGCACGCCGCCGATCACGCGCAGCGCACCGATGTCCCAGGTGCCCATCGCATAGCTGGCGAACACGTCTTCGCGCGCGGTGTAGTCGCCTTCCAGAGACGTCGCGGCGTTGCCACCGACATCCTGCGGACGCGCGCTGTATTCGCCACCGCGCTGCGACCAGTAGCTGCGCATCGCCGACGAGTCCATGCCCTGCCCCATCGGGCCGTGGCGATGTTCCGGCGAGCCGGTCGTCCAGTCACTGAGCTTGATCGCCGGACCCACGCGCAGCGACGCCTCATCGACATTCACGTCACGGTCGCGCCAGCGCCCGAGCAGGCCGAACTTGTAGCTGCTGTTGTCGCCGTCGAAGCGGATATTGACCTGCGCGCTGCGCTCCTCGTCGTCCACCTTCTTCGGCTTGGCCACCACACGGTCGAACTTGTAGTTGGCGTTGTCCAGCCACTGGTCGTTGTCGAAGGTGTAGGTGGGCAGGCGGCTGCGCTGGTCCAACGTGCCATTGAAGGCCTTGCCGTTGAGCTTGAAGCGCGACTCGATCTCGTCGTCCACGCGTTCTTCGGTACGGGTATAGCCGATCTTGTAGTCCAGTAGCGCGTCGGTCAGCTTGTTCTCGCCACCCAGGCTGGCGGCGAAGGTGTTCTCTTCCTTGGTCCGGTAGCGCATGCGCTTGTCGATCGAATCCTTCGGCATGCCGGCAAGTCGATACTGGTCGGTGCCGGTGGCGATCATGTCGGCGCTGTTGAAGTTGAAGATCACGCGCTGGCGGGTTTCGGCATCGTCGAACTGGCTGTACAGCGTGCGCAGGTAGTAACGGCTGTCCTCGTTCGGGCGCCAGTCGAAATTGAGGTTGGCGCCGATGCGCTTGCGCTCGATCTCGTACTTGCGGTTCTGCAGGTTCAGCGCGGTGATTTCGCCCGGGCGGGTGGTGGTCGGATCCTTGTTCCCGCTGACATCACCGTACTCCACTTCGCTGTTGTCCGATTCGAACGTCCGCTTCTGGTAGTTCACGCCGGCGGCGATGCCGAAGGTGTCGTTGAACACTTCACTGTAGTTGAAGGCGGCCTTCGGGCTGGTCTCGCCCGAAAGCTGCTGGTGGCTGCCTTCGATCTTGCCACGCAGGCTGCGGCCCTCGCGGTCGAACGCCGAGGCGGTCTCGACCAGGATCGCGCCGCCAATGGCGTCGCCCGGCATGTCCGGGGTCGGCGATTTGACCACGCGTAGGCGCTCGGTCGAATCGGACGGGATCACGTCCATCGGTGCGGCGCGGCTGGAGTTGTCCGGTGTGCCGATGGCGATGCCGTCGACGCTGACGCTGTTGAGGTTGGCATCCAGTCCGCGCACGACCACGTAGCGGCCCTCGCCCTGGTCGCGCGTCACGCTGATGCCCGGCAGGCGTTGCAGCGACTCGGCCACGTTCTTGTCCGGGTACTGGCCCAGCGCGTCGGACGACACCGCATCCTCGATGGCGTTGCTGCTGCGCTTGAGGTCCACCGCGCGGATCTGCGATTCAAGCTGGGCGCGCACTTCAATGCGGTCCAGGTCGACCGCATCGGCGGCCACTGCACCGGTGGCGGCGACCGCCTGCTGCCCGGCGGCCTGCAGTGGTGCAGCAGCCCCCATCGCCAGGGTCAGGGTGATGGCAACGGCCAACGGAGTCTTGATATGCACTGGGAATCCCCATTCCTGTTAAGAATGGGTCTGCACGGTATGTCCGCAAGGTTGCATGGCAATGACATGCATCTGCACATTTCATGCAGGCCGTCTCCGGCCCCGGTTTGGGGTTGGGCGCCCAATCCGGCAAAATGGCGTCCTCTCTCCTTATCCCCCTTCCCGACCATGAAGATCGTCGAAGTGCGCCACCCGCTGGTGCAGCACAAGATCGGCCTGATGCGCAACGCTGCGCTCAGCACCAAGGATTTCCGCGAACTGGCCAACGAGCTCGGCACGCTGCTGGCCTACGAGGCCACCGCCGACCTGGACACCGAGCCGCACACCCTGCCCGGCTGGGCCGGCCCGGTCACCGTGCAGCGCATCGCCGGTGCCAAGATCACCGTGGTGCCGATCCTGCGCGCCGGCCTGGGCATGCTCAGCGGCGTGCTGTCGCTGATCCCGGCGGCACGCGTCAGCGTGGTCGGCCTGCAGCGCGATGAGGAAACCCTGCAGCCGGTGCCCTACTTCGAGCGCCTGACCGGCCGCCTGGAAGAGCGCGACGCGCTGATCCTGGACCCGATGCTGGCCACCGGCGGCACCCTGATCGCCACCATCGACATGCTCAAGCGTGCCGGCGCCCGCCGCATCAAGGGCATCTTCCTGGTGGCCGCGCCGGAAGGCATCGAAGCAGTCAAGGCCGTGCATCCGGACGTGGAAATCTACACCGCGGCCATCGATGCCCAGCTCAACGACAAGGGCTACATCCTGCCCGGCCTGGGCGATGCCGGTGACCGCATCTTCGGTACCCGCGTCGGTTGATCCGGTGAACCGGGGTCAGATCCCTTTCGCAGAAAGGGCTCTGACCCCACCCCGGATGCCGGCCTACAGGCCGGCCGCGAACGCTTCCAGCTGGCCGATGACGGTGTTCCAGCCGTCGAAGAAGCCCATCTGCTCATGCTGGTCGCGCAGGGCCTTGTCCGGGTGCATCACCTGCGCGGTGTAACGACAGCCCTGGCCCTCATCCTCCATCGAGATGATGGCGGTGAAGCCCAGCCACGGTGACTGCGGCCGCCAGCCCGGGCCCAGCATCGAGGTGAACACCAGACGCTGCTGCGGCACGATCTCCAGAAAGCTGCCCGGGTTGTCACTGCTGCCGCCGTCGGGGCCCTGCATGAAGGTGTGGAAGGCGCCGCCCGGGCGCAGGTCGAAGGCACGCACTTCGGTGGACCACGGCTTCGGGCACCACCACTGGCGCAGCAGCTCCGGGTCGGTCCACGCCCGCCACAGGGCGGCGCGCGGTGCGTTCAGTACGCGACTGATGACCAGATCGGTCTCGGGGTTGTTACCTGCGTCTACGGCCATGGGCCTGCTCCTGTCGGTGAAGGGTTTCGACAAACTCGACCATGCGGTCGGCGCGCGCTGCCCACACGACGCGCTGCGCGGCCAGCCATTGCTCGGCCTGGCCCAACCGTTCCGGCACCAGTTCGCAGGTGCGTACACGCCCCTGCTTGCGACTGCGCACCACGCCACTGCGCTCCAGCACGGCCAGATGCTTCATCAGCGAGGGCAAGGCCATCTCAAAAGGCTCGGCCAAGGTCGACACCGTGCGCGGCCCCTGCCCCAGCGCCGCCACGATCGCGCATCGGGTGGGGTCGGCCAGTGCCTGGAACACGTCTTGAATGGCGGGATCATACTTACCCATATGGCTAAGTAATACGCCGACCTGAATGCCCCTGCAAGCGGTCGCTGCCGAGGCACGATTCTTCACGTGGCCTTGCTGCCTGCAGGCCAATGCTCCGCGCACCCGCCACCGCTTGGAGTGCTCTCGATGAAAGCTTCTTTCCTGCTGGCCGCTGTCCTGCTGGTCGGCCTGCCCCTGGCTGCCAATGCCACCACGCCGCAGCAGCAGCGCATGGCCGACTGCTCGGCCAAGAACAAGGGCTTGAAGGGTGACGCCTACAAGACCGCGCAGAGTTCCTGCCTCAGTGGCCACGCTGCCGAAGCCAAGCCGGCCAACGCGCAACAGGAACGCATGCGCAAGTGCAACGCTGACGCGGGTGCCAGGAAGCTGGCCGGTGACGCGCGCAAGACCTTCATGAGCAGCTGCCTGAAGGCGTCGTAGCATCGCTCGTCCAGTTCAATCGAATGGGGGCAGAGCCCGTTGCGCAGCAACGGGATCCGACCCCGACAAATCGCAGCCATCTGTCAGAGGCGGGGCGGTGTCGGATTGCGGTGTGTCCGCAATCCGACACCGCCCCGCCACCCCACGGATAGCCCGCTTTTGACGTTGACGTTGCCGTCGTGCAGGTGCAGGGCTGCAAGCCCTGCCGACAACACCCCTCACCCCAGCGCGCGCGCCTTCAGTTCACCCTGCTCGTGCAGGGTCACGAAACGCCCCTTGTCATCGCGACCCAGCTGCGCCAGCGCCACCTGCGGGTCGTGGGTGAAAAACAGATGCACGTTGCGCGCCAGCTTGTCCTCAAGGAACTGCCGCTTCTCGTCGATCAGGAGCTCGGCATTGCGGTCGTAGCCCATGGTGATCGGCACGTGTACCCATGAGCGCCCCGGGATCAGGTCGGCACAGAACACCACCCCGCCGTGCGCATCTTCGCCGGCGTGCGCGTGGCCGACGATCTCGGCCAGCATCAACCCCGGCGTGTGGCCATCGCTGTAGCTGAAGCGAACGCTGCGACCCAGAACCTTCGAATACTCGCCGTCCACCACTTCCAGGCGACCGCTGGCCTGCAGCAGGCCAGGCAGCTCCGGAATGAAGCTGGCACGGTCGCGCGGATGCGGCTGCATGGCGCGCTGCCAATGCTGCGCACCGACCACATAGGTCGCATTGGGGAACAGCAGTTCCGGCTCACGCCCTTCGCTCCATGCCGCCAGCAGGCCACCGGCATGATCGAAATGCAGGTGGCTGAGCACGACGACATCAATGTCCTCGTGCTCGAAACCTGCTTCGCGCAACGAATCGATCAGTACGTGCTGGCTTTCCTGCACGCCATAGCGCTCACGCATGCGCGGATCGAAGAACGCCCCGATACCGGTTTCAAACAGCACGGTCTTGCCTTCCAGCGGGCTGGCAAGCAGCGCACGGCAGGCCAGCTCGATGCGATTGAGCTCGTCCGGTGCCGCCCATTTTTCCCACAACGCGCGCGGCGCGTTGCCGAACATCGCGCCGCCGTCGAGGCGCTGCGAGTTTCCACGAATAGACCAGAGTTTCATGTGTCGATTATCGGCGCCGGCTCGTTAAATAATCGCTAGAAAGGAAACAGAAAACCCCGCCGTCAAGGGCGGGGTTTCGGTAAACAGCCAGATTGGCGGCCAGCGGCCGGCACGACCGGATCAGCGTGCCGGCACGACCAGGGCGCTGCCCACCGGGTTGCGCGGGTCGCTGCCGCCAAACAGCTTGTTGGCCTTCCGGTCCCATTCCACGGTCTGCAGGTTGCCCCACACGTGGCTGGACCCGCGGCCCCCGGCGGCCACATTGCCCGGCAGGTCGATCTTGTGACCCATCGCCTGCAGCTGCTTCACCGTGGCCGCGTCGAATGCATCGTCCTCGGCTTCGATCAGGTCCGGCAACCACTGGTGGTGGTAGCGCGGCAGCGCGGCAACCTGCTGCGCGTCCAGGCCGGCGTCGTAGCCGAGGATGCCCAGCAGCACCATGGTGATGATGCGGCTGCCACCCGGGGTGCCCAGCACCACCACCTTGTCGGCGTTCTCCATGAAGGTCGGGGTCATCGAGCTGAGCATGCGCTTGCCCGCCTTCGGCGCATTGGCCTCGTAGCCCATCACGCCGAACGCGTTGGGCGTGCCCGGCTTCAGCGCGAAGTCGTCCATCTCGTTGTTCAGCAGCACGCCGGTGCCCTTCGGAATCAGCCCCGAGCCGTACAGCAGGTTGACGGTCTGGGTCGCGCCGACCCGGTTGCCGTCACGGTCGATGATCGAGAAGTGCGTGGTCTCGTCATCTTCCAGCGGCGTCGGGTTGCCCGACAGCAGGTCGCTGGGCGTGGCCTTCTCCGGATGGATGGTCGCCCGCAGGCCCTGTGCGTAGTCCTTGCTGGTCAGCACTTTCTGCGGGATCTGCACGAAGTCCGGATCGCCGAGGAAGAAGGTGCGGTCGCGGTAGGCACGGCGCATCGACTCCACCACCAGGTGGGTGCGGTGCGCCGGGTCCATCTTGTTGATGTCCCAGCCTTCCAGGATCTGCAGCATGCTGGCCAGCGCGATGCCACCGGACGACGGCGGCGGAGCGGTGGTGATCTTCCAGCCGTTGTAGTTGAACACGATCGGTTCGCGCTGCTTCACGCGATAGCCGGCCAGCTCTTCAGCGGTCCACTGGCCGCCGGCCTGCTTCACGCCGGCCAGCAACAGCTTTCCGGTCTGGCCCTTGTAGAAGCCATCGAAGCCACCTGCGGCCAAGCGCTCCAGCGTCTGTGCCAGCTCCGGCTGCTTGAACAGGTCACCGCTGGTGATCGGCTTGCCGTTGCGCAGGTAGACCTCACGGGTGCCGGGATAGCGCTCCATCACCTCACGGCGAGAGGCATAGCCCTTGGCCATGCGGTCGTAGACCGGGAAGCCTTCGCGCGCGATGCGGATCGCCGGCTGCAGCGATGCAGACAGCGGCAGCTTGCCGTGCCTGGCCGACAGCTCGACCAGCGCCGCAGGCAGGCCCGGAATACCGGCCGACCACGCACCGTTGACCGAGCGGTCACGGTCGAGGTTGCCCTGCTTGTCGAGGAAGGCCTGCGGCGTTGCCGCGGCCGGCGCGGTCTCGCGCGCGTCCAGCATCACGTCCTTGCCGGTGGCCGCGTCGTGCAGCAGGAAGAAGCCACCGCCGCCCAGCCCGGAACTGATCGGCTCGACCACCGCCAGCGTGGACGATACCGCCACCGCGGCGTCGAAGGCGTTGCCGCCCTGCGCCAGGATGTCGATGCCGGCCTGGGTGGCCAGCGCGTGGCCGCTGGCAATGGCCGCGCCGTCGGGGCGCTCGGCACGGGCCGGGCTGTCGGCCCAGGCAATCGGGCTCAGCAGCAGGCCGAGCAGCAATAGAGGGCGGACGATCAGCGTCTTCATTCGGATGGGGACTCCGCGTAGAGTTCGGGGTGATCGTGCTGCAGCTGGCGCAGCTTGGCCAGCAGCTGGTCTTCCGTTTCCACGATCTCCGGGTCCGGATCGATGCACTCGACCGGGCAGACGACCACGCACTGTGGCTCGTCGAAATGACCCACGCATTCGGTGCAGCGCGCAGGGTCGATCACGTAGATGGTTTCACCCATCGCAATGGCCTGGTTCGGGCAGGCCGGCTCGCAGACGTCGCAGTTGACGCAGAGCTCGTTGATTTTCAGCGACACGGCGATACTCCTCGCCCGCGCCTTGGGACAAAGGACCGGCCAGCGCGGGCGCGCGGGCCGGTCAGGTCATCAGCGGCGCCCTTGCAGGACGCCGCCCGGGCCATGCCGGAGCATGGCCGCCATGGCTCGGTCTTACTTGGCTTCGACGAAAATGTACTCGGCACCGGTCGGCTGGATCGCAGCCTGAACGCGGGCGTTGTCGGCCGACTGGCCGATGAAGACGACGCGCACGCCCTTCATCGAATCCGGCGACACGTCCTTGAACACGGCCTGGATCATGTCAGCCATTTTGCCCGAGGCCGACGAACCGAAGGCCAGCATGTTGCCCGGCTGCACGCCACGGGCCACGGCCTGGGTCGCGCTCTCGGTCTGGCGCTCGTACTTGGCCTGGAAGTCCGGGTCCGATTCCGGGGAGAGGTAGTACAGGAACGGGCTGTTGGTGATGTTGCCCATGTTCTGGATGGCCACTTCCTGCAGGTACTTCTTCCAGCCCGCATCGTCGTCCTTGGCCGGGGCGACCAGGGCCTGCTTGGCCTCGTCGACCGGAGCGGCCTCTTCCTTCTTGCAGGCGGTGAAGGCCAGGGCCAACGAAGCGATCAGCATCGCGCGCATGGTGGTGTTCATGGGTTTCCTCCCGGAATGGTGCGTGGTGTTGTGCGTAATGGGGTGCGGGTACAGCAGGACTTACGACTGTGCCGCCTTCGCTTCGCGGACCTTGCGCAGGGCTTCGAGCACCGCGGCCGGCACGAAACCGGACACGTCGCCGCCCAGGCGCGCGATCTCGCGGACCAGCGAGGACGAAATGAAGCTGTGCTGCTCGGCCGGGGTCAGGAACAGGGTCTCGACCTCGGGGATCAGGTGACGGTTCATGCTGGCCATCTGGAACTCGTACTCGAAATCGGACACCGCGCGCAGGCCACGCAGCAGCACCCCGCCCTGGACCGAACGGACGAAATGGGCCAGCAGGGTGTCGAAGCCGATGACCTCGACGTTGCCATGGTGGCCCAGTGCGCCACGCGCCAGCTGCACGCGCTGCTCCAGCGGTAGCGCCGGGCCCTTGGACGGGCTCTGCGCCACGCCCACCACGACCTTTTCAAACAGCGGCGCGGCCCGGCTGACCAGGTCGATATGACCGTTGGTGATCGGGTCGAACGTGCCGGGATAGACGGCAATGCGGCGGTTGGCCACGGTCATGGGCGGATGCAGATGTTCAGATGAGGTCAAAGTGTAGCAGTGGCGCGGCGGTACAGGGCAAAGCGCACCTCGCGGGTGCCGCCCTCGCGGTGCAGCAGCCAGTCCGGCGGCAGCACCGGCACGTGGCCGGCCGGCGATTCCAGGTACAGCCAGGCATCGGCGGCCAGGTGCCGAGGCAGCTGCGCCAGCACGTCCTGCCACAGGCCATCGGCGAACGGCGGGTCGATGAAGACCAGATCGGCCTGCTGCGCGGGCGCGCCCTGCAGCCAGCGCAGGGCATCGGCCTGCACCACGGTGATCTGATCGGCGGCCTGCAGCTTGGCCACGGCCGCGGTCAGGTTGCGTCCCAGCTGCGCGTCGCGCTCGACCAGGGTGGCGTGGGCGGCACCACGCGAGACCGCCTCCAGGCCCAGCGCGCCACTGCCGGCGAACAGGTCCAGCACCCGCGCGCCGCCCAGTCTGGGCATCAACCAGTTGAAAAGGGTCTCGCGCACGCGGTCACTGCTGGGCCGCAGCCCCGGCAGGGTCGGCACCGGCAGGCGGGTATTGCGCCAGCGACCGCCGATGATGCGGACCTGGCCGTCATTGCCCCCACGGCCGCTCACAGGCGCCCCCGGCGGGGTTCATTCGAGAATTTCAGCATGAGCGGGATTGTAGTTCGGCCGGGCTTTGCCCGGCACCCGTCGAAGCCACGGCAACGGCCGAAGCAACGGCAAAAGCCGGATATCCGTGGGTTGGCGGGGTGGGTCCGGTCGAGGGGGACGCTGCAAGTACGTCCATGTAAGCTCGGTCGCCGCATCCATGCGGCTCACGCCCCCTCAACCGGACCCACCCCGCCTTCGACAGTTTCCTGCGATCTGCCGGAAGGTCTCTTGGGGTCAGATCCGTTTTCCTGCGGAAAACGGATCTGACCCCAGTTTTATTTCGATATCTGACAGAGGTGTCGACCAAGGTCGACACCTGCCAACAGCCGCGTGAACCTGTCAGAGGCGGGGCGGTGTGGGTTGGCAGGACCGTTGGCGCCATGGATGGCGCCATCGAGCCCCCATGGATGGGTTCACGGCGTGTCCTGCCAACCCACACCGCCCCGCCATCCCACGGATAGCCCGCTGCTGCTGTTGATGTTGCTGTTGCTGTTGCATCGGCCTCTGCAGGTGCAGGGCTGCAAGCCCTGCCGACCAACCCCTTGATTTCGGGACAATCAGCCATACCCCTTGGCGAGGCCGCACGCGCTGGCGCGGCATTGCACATGGAGCCCTATCGATGACCGAGACCACCCAGACCGAAACCCTTGGCTTCCAGACCGAAGTCAAGCAGCTGCTGCAGCTGATGATCCACTCGCTGTACTCCAACAAGGAGATCTTCCTGCGCGAGCTGGTCTCCAACGCCGCTGACGCTGCCGACAAGCTGCGCTTCGAGGCCCTGACCCAGCCGGCCCTGCTTGAAGGTGACAGCGAGCTGCGCGTGCGCGTCAGCTTCGACCCCGCCGCCCACACCATCACCATCGAAGACAACGGCATCGGCATGAGCCGCGCCGAAGCCATTGCCCATCTCGGCACGATCGCCAAGTCCGGCACCGGCGATTTCCTCCGCCAGCTGTCCGGCGACCAGAAAAAGGATTCGCAGCTGATCGGCCAGTTCGGCGTCGGCTTCTACAGTGCCTTCATCGTTGCAGACCAAGTGGAAGTGACCTCGCGCCGCGCCGGCCTGGCTGCAGGCGAAGGCGTGCGCTGGACCTCGCGCGGCGAAGGCGATTTCGAAGTGGCCACCATCGACAAGGCCGAGCGCGGCACCCGCATCGTGCTGCACCTGAAGGACGGCGAGCACGATTTCGCCGATGGCTGGCGCCTGCGCGGCATCCTCAAGAAGTATTCGGACCATATCGGCCTGCCGATCCAGATGCCGAAGGAAGGTGGCGAAGGAGGCGCCGCGGTCGAATGGGAAACCGTCAATCGCGCCAGCGCGCTGTGGACCCGCCCGCGCACCGAGATCAGCGACGCCGAGTACACCGAGTTCTACAAGCACGTGGCACACGACCACAGCGATCCGCTGGCATGGAGCCACAACAAGGTCGAAGGCAAGCTGGAATACACCTCGCTGCTGTACGTGCCCGGCCGCGCGCCGTTCGACCTGTATCACCGCGATGCCCCCAAGGGCCTGAAGCTGTACGTGCAGCGCGTGTTCGTGATGGACCAGGCCGAGCAGTTCCTGCCGCTGTACCTGCGCTTCATCAAGGGCGTGGTCGATTCCAACGACCTGTCGCTGAACGTCTCGCGCGAGATCCTGCAGTCCGGTCCGGTCATCGATTCGATGAAGGCCGCGCTGACCAAGCGCTCGCTGGACATGCTGGAAAAGCTGGCCACAGACAAGCCGGAGCAGTACGCCACGTTCTGGAAGGAATTCGGCCAGGTGCTGAAGGAAGGCCCGGCCGAGGACTACAACAACCGCGAGAAGGTGGCCGGCCTGCTGCGCTTCGCCTCCACCCGTGGCGACGGCGATGCGCAAAACGTGTCGCTGGCTGACTACCTCGGCCGCATGGCCGAAGGCCAGGACAAGATCTACTACCTGACCGGCGAGAGCTACAGCCAGGTGCGCAACAGCCCGCACCTGGAAGTGTTCCGCAAGAAGGGCGTGGAAGTGCTGCTGCTGACCGACCGCATCGACGAGTGGCTGATGGGCTACCTGACCGATTTCGACGGCAAGGGCTTCGTCGACATCGCCCGCGGCGACCTCGACCTGGGCGCGCTGGAAACCGAAGCGGACAAGCAGGAACAGGAAGCAGCGGCCAAGGACAAGCAGGGCCTGGTCGAGCGACTGAAGACGGTGCTGGGCGATGACGTGGCCGACGTGCGCGTCTCGCACCGCCTGACCGATTCACCGGCGGTGCTGGCCATCGGCGAACAGGACCTGGGCCTGCAGATGCGCCAGATCCTGGAAGCCAGCGGGCAGAAGGTGCCGGACAGCAAGCCGGTGCTGGAGATCAACCCGGGCCATCCGCTGATCGCCAAGCTGGATGCTGAAGCCGATGGCGCGCGTTTCGACGATCTGGGCCGCGTGCTGTTCGACCAGGCTGCATTGGCCGCCGGCGACAGCCTGAAGGATCCGGGCGCCTATGTGGCGCGCCTGAACAAGCTGCTGCTGGAGCTGTCGGCCTGATCGACAAGGTGGCCGCCGGGCATGGCCCGGCTTACCCGGCGATGCTCTGGTAGAAGCCAACCTTGGTTGGCGCCCAAAAAGCGTGCCAACCAAGGTTGGCACCTACCGGGGCGGGTGGTGAGTGCCAACCAGGATTGGCACCTACCAGGCGGGTCGAGCGTGTCAATCAAGGTTGACACCCACCAAGGCCGGGCGGCTCAGGCCTCGCGATCCAGCAGCGAGCCCAGCATCTGGTCCTGGCGTCGGATCACCGCGGCGTTGGAAGCGAAAGCCACCACCTCGGCTTTCGCTGCCAGCAGATCACCCAGTGGTGCACTGACATCGGCGCCGGTAGGGGTCACCGCAGCCTGCACCCCACCCTGCTCCACCGTACTACGCTGCAGCTGCAGGCGCTGGGCATCGGGAGTCGCCAGGTTGGCCACGTTGTGCGCAGCCACCTGCACGCCCTGCTGGGCCGCACGCATCCCGCCGAGGGCGATTCCCATCACGTTGTTCATGGCGGTCTCCGGACCGCCCTGCGCAGCCCTCCGGACCGGTTAACGGCCGGCCGGCCGCGACCTTGAGTCCACATCGGCCCGACAGGCCCGAGTGGTAGCATATCCCTCTGATTTCAGCGCCTTTTGCCAATGCTCAGTTTTTTCCGCCGCAAGAAGCCCCAGGATGCCCCCGCAACGGAGGCACCCAAGACCCAGCACTACTCGGCTGAAGAGCTGGCGGCGGCGTTTCCGTCGGCCGCGCCGGTCGAGGACAAGGAGCCGGCACCGGTAGCCGTACCGGCCGAGCCTGCACCGGTCGAGCCGCCCCCGGCAACCGCCGTTCCGGTCGCTGTCGAGCCCACCCCGGTGATTCCGGCCCCAGCCGCACCAGTTCCGGCAGCTCCTGCGCCCACGGCGCAGATTGACGTCGCCCCCATCGCGACCCCGGCCATCGAACCGGCACCCGCACCGCTGCCCGAGCCCACCCCGGCACCGGTCACCGACGACCTGCCTGCTGCCGCCTCGGTCGACGCTGCTCCGGCACCTGCCGGCAAGCCCGGCTGGCGCGAACGCCTGCGCAACAGCGTCATCGCGCGCAGCTTCGGTGGCCTGTTCTCGCGCAACCCAAAACTCGACGACGACCTGCTGGACGAGCTGGAAACCGCCCTGATCACCGCCGACGTCGGCGTGGGTGCCACCACCGACCTGGTCGAGGGCCTGCGCAAGCGCATGAAGTCGCGCGAGTTCGCAGATGCAAATGCGCTGCTGGCCGCGCTGCGTGCCGAGCTGATCGCGATCCTGCAGCCGGTGGCCAAGCCGCTGGTGATCGACCGCAACGCCAAGCCCTTCGTGGTGCTGACCGTCGGCGTCAACGGCGTTGGCAAGACCACCACCATCGGCAAGCTGGCCAAGCGTTTCAAGGATGAAGGCCACAGCCTGATGCTGGCCGCCGGCGACACCTTCCGCGCCGCCGCCGTCGCACAGCTGCAGGCCTGGGGCGAACGCAACGGCGTGGCCGTAGTCGCCCAAGGGCAGAACGCCGATGCCGCTTCGGTGGCATTCGATGCGCTGCAGGCCGGCAAGGCCCGCGGCACCTCGGTGCTGATCGCCGATACCGCCGGCCGCCTGCACACCCAGTCCGGCCTGATGAACGAGCTGGGCAAGATCCGCCGCGTGCTCGGCAAGATCGACGCCACTGCACCGCACGAAGTACTGATGGTGATCGACGGCACCACCGGCCAGAATGCGCTGTCGCAGCTGCGCCAGTTCAACGCTGCGGTGAACGTGACCGGCCTGGTGGTGACCAAGCTGGACGGCACTGCCAAGGGCGGCGTGGTGTTCGCGCTGGCCCGCGAGTTCGGCATTCCGATCCGTTTCGCCGGCATCGGCGAGCGCCCGGAAGACCTGCGCGTATTCGATCCGGAAGCCTTCGTTGACGCCCTGCTGCCCGAAGCGCTGGGTGCCTGATAGACCGTGCAGCCACGCTTGGCGTGGCTCTACTGCAGCCCGGTAGAGCCACCCCATCGGTGGCTGCCCACCTCCGGAATACCGATGCCCCGCCAGCCGCACGCCAGCGCCGGAACCACGCAGACCGACGACTTCGTCGCCCACCTGCTGCATTGGTTCGACGACCACGGCCGCCACGACCTGCCCTGGCAGCATCCGCGCAGCCCCTATCGGGTCTGGTTGTCGGAAATCATGCTGCAGCAGACCCAGGTGAGTACGGTCATCCCGTACTTCCAGCGGTTCCTGCAGCACTTCCCGACCCTGCCCGACCTCGCCGCCGCCAGCAATGACGCGGTGATGGCGCAGTGGGCCGGGCTCGGCTACTACGCCCGCGCACGCAACCTGCACGCGGCAGCCAAGCGCTGCGTGGAACTGCACGACGGCGACCTGCCACGTGACTTCGACGCACTGCATGCCCTGCCCGGCATCGGCCGCAGCACCGCCGGTGCGATCCTCAGCCAGGCCTGGAACGACCCGTTCGCGATCCTCGATGGCAACGTCAAGCGGGTGCTCAGCCGCTACCACGGCATCGACGGCTTCCCGGGCCTTCCGGCCATCGAGAAGCAGTTGTGGGCGATCGCCGAGGCGCACGTGGCGCAGGTGCCGGCCGGACGCATGGCCGATTACACCCAGGCGCAGATGGACCTGGGCGCGACCGTGTGCAGCCGCGCCAGACCCGCCTGCGTGATCTGCCCGCTGCAGGACGCGTGCGTGGCGCGCCGCGAAGGCCGCACCGCTGAACTACCCACGCCCAAGCCCAGCAAGACCCTGCCCGAGCGCGAAGCAGTGGCCCTGCTGCTGCTCGACCCCCAGCAGCGCGTGCTGCTGCAGAAGCGGCCGGACACCGGCATCTGGGCGCAGCTGTGGACGCTGCCGCAGGCCGAGGCTGGCAGCGACCTGCAGGACTGGTTCGATGCGCATGTTGAAGGTTCGCTGGAAGACGCCGAGGAGCTGCCAGTGCTGCAGCACACCTTCAGTCACTACAGGCTGCACCTGCAGGTACTGTCGCGCCAGGTGAACGGCCTGCGCGTGGAAGAACCCACGTTGCGCTGGGTCGCCTACGATGAACTGCGCGCGCTGGGCCTGCCCGCGCCGATCCGCAAACTGCTCGACGGCGCGACGATCAAGACGCCAAAACGAACTTCCAAGAAACCCCGCAACCACGAGTGAGTGCCATGCCCCGAACCGTCTTCTGCCAGTACGAACAACGCGATGCCGAGGGCCTGGACTTCGTGCCCTACCCCGGCGAGCTGGGCCAGCGCATCTTCAACAACATCGGCAAGCAGGCCTGGGCTGCGTGGCTGGCGCACCAGACCATGCTGATCAACGAGAACCGCCTGTCGCCGCGTACGCCGGAACATCGCGCGTTCCTTGAAGGCGAACTGGTCAAGTTCCTGTTCGAGAAGGACGCGCAAAAGCCGGCCGGCTTCACTCCGGAAGCCTGACGCACAGGTAGTGCCGGGCGCTGGCCGGCAACCTGGCATCTGCGCGATGCCGGCCAGCGGCCGGCACGACCGCGCTATTTCGTGTTTTCCACGCGCTCCTGCACCTGCGCCTGGCGCAGCTCCTGCTCGGATGCGCGTAGTGCCTTCACATCGAGCTTGCGGATGCTGTCGATGAAGCACGGCAGGCGCGGGCCGCCGGTAGGGTCGCGCACCAGCACCTTGTCGAAACGCGCCGAAACACGATTCATCTGGCTGGTCAGGCCGATGGCGGTGGCATATGGCAGGTCCTGGCAGGGCCCCCTCAGCTCCAGCAGGTAGGCCTCGCTGGGACGCGTCCATACCGCAAGCGCGCTGTCACCCAGCTCGGTCCAGCCATTGAGGGTGCCGAAGAACTGCATGTCGTTCTGCGGCGCACCGGCATGGGCACGGTACAGGTCAAGCTTATCGGCGCTGCTGAGCCGGCCAGTGGTCGCACACGCGGCCAGCGCCAGGCAGAGTCCGGCCACCAGGAACGGGGTCTTCATGGCGATCTCCTCGGGGAACTGTCGCCATCATGCGCCCGGGCCGGCAACGGCGGCGCGACGACCGACAGCCCCATTCAGGCGCTGGTCGGCGGTCGACCAAGGCCGACCTCTACCAAAGCAGACCCAAGGCCCCGGATTCCGGAAGTCACCAACCTTGGTTGGCGCCTGCCCCGCAGGAGCAGCCGACCAGGGTCGGCTTCCACCAAAGCGGCCCCGGCGCCTCAGACGTCCGCGTGGGCCAGTGCGTGCAAGCGCCCTTCGCGCAGCTCCAGCACCCGGTCGAGGCGGCGCGCCAGGCTGCGGTCGTGGGTGACCAGCACCAGGCTGGTGTGGCGCGCACTATTCAGTTCCAGCATCAGCTCGAACACCGTGGCGGCCGTGCGGTCATCCAGGTTGCCGGTCGGCTCGTCACCCAGCACGCAGGCTGGGTGATTGACCAGTGCCCGCGCCACCGCAGCACGCTGCCGCTCACCACCAGACAGCTCGCCCGGCTTGTGATCCAGGCGGTGGCCGAGGCCGACCGCTTCCAGCAGCGTGGTGGCCCGGCTGCTCGCTTCTGCTACCGCAGTGCCAGCCAGCAGTACCGGCATCATCACGTTTTCCAGCGCGGTGAACTCCGGCAGCAGGTGATGGAACTGGTAGACGAAGCCCAGCGCCTGGTTGCGCAGCAGACCGCGCGCGGTATCCGACAGCGCCGACATGCGCTGCCCGGTCACGTAGACCTCGCCGGCGGTTGGAATGTCCAGGCCGCCCAGCAGGTGCAGCAGCGTGCTCTTGCCGGCGCCGGAGGCACCGATGATCGCCACCGTCTCGCCGGCGGTCACGGTCAGGTCCAGGCCATCGAACACCGGGGTCTGCATGCGCCCTTCGGCGTAGGTCTTGCCCAGTGCTTCGGCGCGGATCACTTCGTCGCCGCGGTTGAAGACCTTATTCATAACGCAGGGCCTCCGCCGGCTGGGTGCGCGCTGCCCGCCAGGCGGGATACAGGGTGGCCAGGAAGCTCATCAGCAGCGCGACCACGGTGATCGCCACCACGTCGCCGGTCTGCATGTCGGTCGGCAGGCCGGTGATGTAGTACACATCCTCCGGCAGCAGCTTGACGTTGAACACGCTCTCGATGGCGCCGAGGATGCGTTCCAGGTTGAGGGTCAGGGTGATGCCGCCGATCAGGCCGGCCAGCGTGCCGAAGATGCCGATCAGCGAACCCTGCACCATGAACACCTGCATCACCCCGCCCGGCGTCAGGCCAAGGGTGCGCAGGATGGCGATGTCGGCCTGCTTGTCGGTGACCAGCATCACCTGCGACGACACCAGGTTGAAAGCGCCCATGGCGATGATCAGCGACAGCAGGATGCCCATCACTACCTTCTCCATGCGCAGCGAGTGGTAGAGGTTGGCGTTCTGCTGGGTCCAGTCACTTACCCGGTACGCGCCGCCGAGGCTCTGCGCCAGGTCCACGCCCACTTCCAGCGAGCGGTCCATGTCGTGCAGTTTCAGCCGCACGCCGGTAGCGCCATCGGAACGCAGCACGCGCTCCAGGTCCTGCATGTTGGCGAAGCCGACGCCGCGGTCGACCTCGTTGTAGCCGGCCTCGAAGATGCCGCTGACGGTGAAGCGTTTCATCCGCGGCACTGCGCCAGCAGGCGTGCCCTGCACTTCTGCAAAGGTCACCAGCACCTGGTCGCCAACGTCCACGCCCAGCCAGACCGCCAGCTCTTTGCCCAGCAGCACGTTGAAGCTGCCCGGCTTGAGGCTGTCATAGCTGCCCTTGGTGACCTTCTTGTCGATCACCGACACCTTCGGCTCCAGCGCCGGATCGATGCCCTGGATGATTGCGCCCTGCACGCGCGGGCCGCTGATCATCGACTGGATCTCGATGTACGGCGCGGCACCGGCCACGCGCGGGTCCTTGCGGGCAACGTCCACCACGCGCATCCAGTCCGGCATCGGCTCGCCGTCGCGGCTGATGGTGGTGTGCGCGGTCATCTGCAGCAGGCGGCTGCGGATTTCCTTCTGGAAACCGCTCATCACCGCCAGGGTGGTGATCAGCACCGTAACGCCGAGCGCGATGCCCAGGATCGATGCCATCGAGATGAAGGAGATGAAGCCGTTGCGGCGCTTGGCGCGCAGGTAGCGCAGGCCAATGGCCACGGGAATGGGTTTGAACATGCAGGCACGCCGGTCAATTCAGCTTATGGTGCCATCGACCGGGGCCTACGGGAAACGCCGCGTGCGGCCACGGCCAGTCGCAGTTCACGTCGCTGCCTGGAATCGAGCACATCGGGCCAGAACAGCAGGCGCCGGCGGCGCCGATCCTCACGCCAGAGCAACAACAGCCATGGCCCACGCACGACCAGTTGTGGTGCATCGACGTCCTGCCCGGCCACCTGCAGCAGCTCGGGCGGTACCGGCAGAAGCACCTGCACGCATGGCCTGCGCTGGCGCCAGGCCAGTTCGGCCAACCCGATGCCCCAGGCCAGCAACACCGCCGGCGTCAGCAGCCGGGGCGGCAGATCCGATGCGCGCAGCAGCCAGGGTGCGGCCAGCAGCACCGCCAGCTGGGCGGCGGCCTGCAGCCGCGAGGGGCGCCACTCAAGGCTTGAGGGCGAGGATCTTCTGCATGAGGGGGATCGCGTGCGCATGCGGGCAGGCCTCATAGCCCATGAACCAGCGCCACAACTTATCGTCCTCGCAGTCGAGCAGGAACAGGAAAACCTCGCGCTCCTCGGTCGGCGCAGTGCTCCATTCGTGGTCGAGATAACGGCCGAACAGCTGGTCCAGCTCACGCATGCCGCGGCGGCAGCGCCAGCGCAGCTTCTTCAGCAGAACGTCTTCTTCCATCGTGTTTCTCCAGATACAGCAAAGCCACGCATGGCGTGGCTCTACTGGGGTGGCACAGCCACGCATGGCGTGGCTCTACCGGGTACGGCCAGAGCCGATCAGGCGCGGCGTTCCATCATCAGTTTCTTGATCTCGGCGATCGCCAGCGCCGGGTTCAGGCCCTTCGGGCAGGTCCGGGCGCAGTTCATGATGGTGTGGCAGCGGTACAGCTTGAACGGATCTTCCAGATCGTCCAGGCGCGCACCGGTGTCCTCATCGCGCGAGTCGATGATCCAGCGGTAGGCCTGCAGCAGGATCGCCGGGCCCAGGTAACGCTCGCCGTTCCACCAGTAGCTCGGGCAGCTGGTCGAGCAGCAGGCGCACAGGATGCACTCGTACAGGCCGTCCAGCTTCTTGCGGTCTTCCGGCGACTGCAGGCGCTCACGGTCCGGCGGTGCCGGGGTCTGGGTGCGGATCCACGGCTTGATCGAGGCGTACTGCGCGTAGAAGTGGGTCAGGTCCGGAACCAGATCCTTCACCACGTTCATGTGCGGCAGCGGGTAGATCGGCACTTCCTTCTTGCCGCAGTCCGAGATGGCTCGGGTACAGGCCAGGGTGTTGGTGCCGTCGATGTTCATCGCGCACGAACCACAGATGCCTTCGCGGCACGAGCGGCGGAAGGTCAGGGTCGGGTCGATCTCGTTCTTGATCTTGATCAGGGCGTCCAGGACCATCGGGCCACAGGCGTCCAGATCGACTTCATAGGTATCGGTGCGCGGGTTGCTGTCGTCGTCCGGACTCCAGCGGTAGATCTTGAAGGTGCGCACGTTCTTGCCGCCGTTCTTGACGGGGAAGTGCTTGCCCTTCGTGATCTTGGAATTCTTGGGGAGTGAAAACTCGGCCATGGCTGCTCTCGTTGGCTCAGGCGGCCCGCGCCCTTGGGCGCGGATTGCATGGTAGGCGGGGTCGGATCAGTACACGCGCGGCTTCGGCGGCACCACGGACACGTCGTCGGTCAACGTGTACATGTGCACCGGACGGTAGTCGAAGCTGCACTTGCCCTTCTCGTCGACGCTGACCAGGGTGTGCTTCTGCCAGTTGACGTCGTCGCGGTCCGGATAGTCCTCGTGCGCATGCGCACCACGGCTTTCCTTGCGCTGTTCGGCCGAGTTGATCGTCGCCACCGCGTTGAGCAGCAGGTTGTTCAGCTCGTAGGTCTCGATCAGGTCCGAGTTCCACACCAGCGAACGGTCGGAGACCTTCACGTCCTGGAACGAGTCGAAGATCTTGTCCATCTTCTCGCAGCCTTCCTTCAGCGTCTGGCTGGTGCGGAAGACGGCCGCGTCGGCCTGCATGGTGCGCTGCATGCGATCGCGGATGACCGAGGTCGGTGTATCGCCGTTGGCGTGGCGCAGCTTGTCCAGCAGGCCCAGCGCCTTGTCGCAGGCATCGGCCGGCAGCGGCTTGTGCGCCGCGCCCGGCTTGATGGTCTCGGCGCAGCGGTTGGCCACCGCACGACCGAACACCACCAGGTCCAGCAGCGAGTTCGAGCCCAGTCGGTTGGCGCCGTGCACGGACACGCAGGCCGCTTCACCGATGGCGTACAGGCCCGGCACCACGGCATTGTCGTTGTCGCCGACCTTCTGCACCACTTCGCCGTGGTAGTTGGTCGGGATGCCGCCCATGTTGTAGTGCACGGTCGGGATGACCGGGATCGGCTGCTTGTGCACGTCGACGCCGGCAAAGATGCGGGCGCTTTCGGCGATGCCCGGCAGCTTGTCGTCGATCACGCCCGGGCCGAGGTGGGTCAGGTCGAGCAGGATGTGGTCCTTGTGCTCGCCGACGCCGCGGCCTTCGCGGATCTCGATGGTCATCGAACGGCTGACCACGTCGCGCGAGGCCAGGTCCTTGTAGTGCGGCGCGTAGCGCTCCATGAAGCGCTCGCCGCTGCTGTTGCGCAGGATGCCACCTTCACCGCGGACACCCTCGGTGATCAGGCAGCCGGCGCCGTAGATGCCGGTCGGGTGGAACTGCACGAACTCCATGTCCTGCATGGCGATGCCGGCACGCATGGCCAGGCCGCCACCGTCGCCGGTGCAGGTGTGCGCCGAGGTGGCGCTGAAGTAGGCACGGCCGTAGCCGCCGGTGGCCAGTACCACGCCCTGGGCGCGGAACAGGTGCAGGGTGCCGTCGGACATGTCCAGGGCCAGCACGCCGCGGCAGGCGCCTTCGTCGTCGAAGATCAGGTCGAGCGCGAAGTACTCGATCATGAAGCGCGCATCGTGCTTCAGCGACTGCTGGTACAGGGTGTGCAGCATCGCGTGGCCGGTACGGTCGGCCGCCGCGCAGGTACGCTGCGCCGCCGGGCCTTCGCCGTACTTGGTGGTCATGCCACCGAACGGACGCTGGTAGATCTTGCCTTCGGCGGTGCGCGAGAACGGCACGCCGTAGTGTTCGAGCTCGATGATGGCCGGGATGGCCTCACGGCACATGTATTCGATGGCGTCCTGGTCGCCCAGCCAGTCCGACCCCTTGATGGTGTCGAAGAAGTGGTAGCGCCAATCGTCTTCGCCCATGTTGGCGAGTGCGGCCGAGATACCGCCCTGGGCGGCAACGGTGTGCGAACGGGTCGGGAAGACCTTGGTCAGGCACACGGTCTGCAGGCCCTTGGCGGCCAGGCCGAACGTGGCGCGCAGGCCGGCGCCGCCGGCGCCGACCACGACCATGTCGTACTTGTGTTCGGTGATCTTGTAAGCGGACATCTAATCTGGATTCCTGTGTTGGTGCCTGGGCTCAGGCAACGCCGAGGGCGATGCGGCCCACCGCAAACACACTGACGATCATGCCGAGCACGGCGACGAACTTCACCGCGGTCTGCAGCACCAGGGCCAGCAGCGATTCGTGGATGTAGTCTTCCAGCACGACCTGCATGCCGAGCTGCGCGTGCCAGAACATGGCGATCAGCAGGCCGATCAGCGGCACTGCGTTCCACGGCTTGGCCACGGCGGCGGCGGCGGTCGCGTAGTCCGAGCCCAGCAGGCCCAGCACGAAGACCAGGAACCAGATACCCAGCACCACCAGCGCGGCGGCGGTCAGGCGCTGATGCACGAAGTGCTCGGTGCCGGTCTTGGCCGAGCCAAGGCCACGCACGTTCTTCAACGGGGTACGGAACTTGCTCACGCGGCACCTCCGAACATCACATAGGCCCACACCAGCAGGGTGATCACCAGGCTGCCGGTGACCGACAGCCAGCTGCTGCGGATGAAGGCGGGGATGCTGAAGCCGATGGCGAAGTCCTGCACCACATGGCGGATGCCATTGCACAGGTGATAGGCGAACGACCATGTCCACGCGAACAGGAACACGCGGCCATACCAGGCCCCGGCATGGCCGGTGAAGCAGTTCCAGGACTCGGGCCCCATCATCAGGGCCAGCAGGCCGGCAGCGATGAGGAGGGCACCAACAGACAGAAAGACGCCAGTGGCTCGATGCAGGATCGAGGTGGCCATCTGAATCTGCCAGCGATACACCTGAAGGTGCGGGGAAAGTGGGCGTTGTCTGGTCGCCATTCGCTGGGCTCGTTGTCTCGGCTGGGCGGCACGCGGCCGCGTTGGCTCAATGCTGATCAGAAATCGATGCAGCGTCCGTTTTTCTCCCAATCGCCATACCGCACCGGATCAAGTCCGCCGCGGCCGCCGAATTCTTCTGCTTTTTCCTGTTCCACGGGCACGGGTGCCGCGGGGACCAGCGGGGCTTCAGATTCGTCGTCGGGAGTGGGGGTTGTTTGGCCTATCATGTTCGGTCTCGCAACGCACAAATTTTAGACCTCGTTCACGTGCCTGACAACCTGCCCCCTGCTTTCGTCGGATATCCGCGCCTGCCCGGCCACCAGCTGCTGAGCCTGCAGGGCCCGGATGCGGCTGTCTTTGCCCACGCCCAGTTCAGCAGCGATGTCACCGCCCTGCCCCTGCTGCACTGGCAGTGGAGTGCCTGGTTGAGCGCCAAGGGCCGCACCCTGGCGGTGTTCCAGCTGCTGCGGTTGGCCGACGACCACCTGATGCTGGTGCTGGCGGATGGCGATGCCGATGCGATTGCGTCGCAACTGCAGCGCTTCGTGTTCCGCCGCAAGGTGAAGGTGCTGGTGCGCGATGATCTGGCGGCGGCCGGGGCGTTCACTGCGCCGGAGGCCGCCAGCGGCGCTGCGATTGCGCAGGCCGCAGGTGATGGCTGGGAACTGGATCTGGGCAGCGATGCCCTGCCGCGCACCCTGCGCACTGGCGCCGCCGATGCCTTTGCGGCCGGCAGCGAAACCGATGAGGCCGCTTTCGCCCTGGCCTGGCGCCAGGCCGACCTGCGCTACGGGCTGCCGCGGCTGGAAGAAGGCCAGCGCGAGGTGTGGACCCCGCAGCAGCTGGGCCTGGACCGTCTGAACGGCTACAGCGTGAAGAAGGGCTGCTATCCCGGCCAGGAAATCGTCGCCCGCACCCACTTCCTCGGCAAGGCCAAGCGCGCGGTGCAGCTGCTGCATACCGCGGCACCGGCGCAGGCCGGCGATGGCGTGCAGCAGGACGGCGCGGCGCTGGGCACGATCGCCTGCGTGGCCGGCGACCTGGCACTGGCGGTGCTGCCACTGGAGGCCGGTGATGCTGACCTGCAGGTGGGTGATGCCATCGCGCAGCGCGTGCCGTTGCTGGATGGGTTGGCGCGCTGAAGCAGGTTGGTGGGGATCTGCACTGGTGGGTGCGGACCGTTGGTCCGCACGCCTTCGGCGGAGGAATGGCAGTGCCGGCCGCTGGCCGGCAACCACGCATGATTGAGATAGCCGACCAGCGGCCGGCCCTACCCCTTACAGGCGCTCGCCGGTTTCCGCGCTGAAGAAATGCAGGCCCTGCGGGTGGATCGCCACGCGGATCTGCTCGCCCACCGCCGGCAGCGCCTGCGGCGCCACGCGCATGGTCAGCGCGTGCTGGCCACTGCTCAGGTTCACGAAGATCTCGTTGCCGACCGGCTCGATGCCTTCGATGCGCGCGGTGAACGCATGCGCATCATCGGCGCTGGCCGGCTGCAGGTGCTCCGGACGCACGCCCACCGCGATCGGCTTCTGCAGCCACGCCGGATCGATCGTGGCCTGGCCCAGCGGTGCACGCCAGTCGCCGTCGACCACGGTCACGCCGCCGGCATCGCCCTGCAGCGTGCCGCGCAGAACGTTCATCGCCGGGCTGCCGAGGAAGCCGGCCACGAACAGATTGGCCGGACGGTCGTACAGCGCCATCGGCGTATCGATCTGCTGGATGATGCCGTCCTTCAGCACCACGATGCGCTGGCCCAGGGTCATCGCCTCGACCTGATCGTGCGTTACGTAGATCATGGTCGTGCCCAGCTTGCGGTGCAGCTGCGCGATTTCGGTACGCACGCTGTGGCGCAGCTTGGCATCCAGATTGGACAGCGGCTCGTCAAGCAGGAACACCGCCGGCTCGCGCACCAGCGCCCGGCCCAGCGCAACACGCTGGCGCTGGCCGCCGGACATCGCCTTGGGCAGCTTGTCCATCATCTCGGTCAGGCCCAGCGTCTGCGCCGCCTCGGCGATGCGCTTGTCGATGGTGGCCTTGTCATGGCCGCGCAGCTTCAGGCCGAAGGCCAGGTTCTCGGCCACGGTCATGTGCGGGTACAGCGCGTAGCTCTGGAACACCATCGCGATGTCGCGATCCTTCGGCGCCACATCGTTGACCACGCGATCACCGATGGTCAGCGTGCCGCCGCTGATCTCTTCCAGGCCAGCCACCATCCGCAGCAGGGTCGACTTGCCACAGCCGGAGGGACCGACCAGCACCATCAGCTCGCCATCGGCGACCTCGAAGGTGGCGTCCTTCACCGCGACCTGGCCGTTGTCATAGACCTTGCGCACACCCTGCAACTGCACTTTTGCCATATCACCTATCCGGTCCGCCCGAAGCCGGGCTGTCTTTTGGGACTGCCTCGGCCCTCCCGATGGCAGTGATGATTGCGCGCTTGCCGCATGACGGCGAGCACTGCAATCGAATACAGTTGCCCATTCTGCCATGTAAACGTTTTCACGTGGCACTATCCGATGATCGGTGCGCACCGATCTGCGTCGGCGGTTGAACGAAGGTTCCGCCGGGGTAGTGGTTTCGAATGGAACGGTCTTCCGGTGCCCCGGAGAACGCCCCCAACGAACCTCGGACAGGCAGTTGCGCGGATGTCCCCCGAACCCAGCCATGAAGCGATTGACAACGATGTCACCCGGATCTGAAACTCGAGCGATGCACGACACCCTCTTCCTGTTCGGTGCCACAGGTGATCTGGCCCAGCGCTACCTGTTCCCTTCGCTGCTTCGCCTGCTTGGCGACGGCCTGCTGCCGGAGGACTTCCGCATCCGCGCACTGGCGTTGTCCGGGCATGACACCGAAGCCTTCCATGACATCCTGCGCCCGCGCCTGCAGCAGGCCATGCCGATGGCCTCGCAGGACGACATCAACGGCCTGCTGCGCCGCATCGACTACCGTTCGGTCGACCTGCGCGACGTCGACTCGGTCGCCGCCGCCGTCTCCGATCTGGTGCATCGCAAGTGCGTCAGCTACCTGGCCATTCCGCCGGGCCTGTACATCTCCACCTGCGAAGGCCTGGCCAAGGGTGGCGCCCTCGCCGCGCCGGCACGCTTGATGCTGGAGAAGCCGATCGGCAGCGACAGCGAGAGCGCCGAGGAAATCATCAGCACCATCGGCCAGTGGATCGACGAGGACCGCGTGTTCCGCCTCGACCACTACCTCGGCAAGGCCGCGGTGCAGAACCTGATCGCGCTGCGCTTCGGTAACACGCTGCTGGAAGCGGTATGGAACCGCAACTACATCGAATCAGTGCACATCCTGGTGGCCGAGAGCGAGGGCGTGGATGGCCGCGACGCCTACTACGCCCGCTCCGGCGCGCTGCGCGACATGGTGCAGAGCCACATCCTGCAGCTGCTGTGCATGGTGGCGATGGAGCCGCCGGCCTCGCTGGAAGCCGATCGCATCCGCGACGAGAAGGTCAAGGTGCTGCGCGCGCTGCGTCCGCTCGATGCCAGGCACGCCGCGCGTGACAGCATCCGCGGCCGCTACACCGCCGGCACCATCAACGGCCAGCCGGCGCAGGCCTACCAGCCGCCGGAAGGCAGCGACGTGGAAACCTTCGCCGGCGTCACCGCGCACATCGACAACTGGCGCTGGAGCGGCGTGCCGTTCCACCTGGTCACCGGCAAGCGCCTGCCCGAGCGCACCACCCGCGTGGTGGTCACGCTGAAGCCGGTCACCCACTGGCTGTTCGAGCGCCCGCAGCGCGCCCAGGCCGCACCGAACCGCCTGGTGTTCCAGCTGCAGCCGCAGGAGAACATCGAACTGGGCCTGATGAGCAGCCTGGCCGGCCCGGAATGGGGTGCGCTGGAACTGCATCCGCTGGAACTGGAACTGTCGGTGCCGACCGGCCTGCATCGCCGCATCGCGTACGAACGCCTGTTCCTGGATGCGTTCAACGGCAACCACACCTTGTTCGTGCGTGACGACGAAGTGCGCGCCGCCTGGGCGTGGATCGACAGCGTGGCCGACGCCTGGAAGGAAGCCAAGCTGCCGCTGGAACCCTATCCCGCCGGCCAATGGGGCCCGAGCAACGCAACGGAGTTCCTGCCGCAGGGCGTGGACGCACCGGACAGCGAGGCGTCGGCATGAGTGCCAACTCGCAGCCGGTGCTGGTCGCCGACATCGGTGGCACCAACGCCCGCTTCGCCCTGGCCGACACCTCGCTGGACGCGCCATTGCTGAAGGAGAGCATCCGCGAGTACGCAGTGGCGGAGTTCCCGTCGCTTGGCGATGCCGCCCGCCATCACCTTGAGCAGATCGGCGCTGCCGCCAGCCGCGGCGTGTTCGCGGTGGCCGGTCGCGTAGACGGTGACGAGGCACGCATCACCAATCATCCGTGGGTGATCTCGCGCAGCCGCACCGCGGCGATGCTCGGTTTCGACGAGCTGCACCTGATCAACGACTTCGCCGCACAGGCAATGGCGATCTCGCTGCTGCAGCCCGAGGACGTGGTCCAGGTCGGTGGCGCCGCCTGGGTGCCGGGCAAGCCGGGGCAGCCACGCAACTATGCGGTGATCGGGCCCGGTACCGGGCTCGGCGTCGGTGGCCTGATCCTGCGCCACGGCCGCTGCTACCCGCTGGAAACCGAAGGCGGCCATGTCAGCTTCCCGCCGGGAACGCCGGAGGAGATCCGCATTCTGGAGATCCTGTCCGAGCAGTTCGGCCGCGTCTCCAATGAGCGCCTGATCTGTGGCCCCGGCCTGGTCAACATCCATCGCGCGGTGTGCGAGATGGCCGGTATCGACCCGGGCCAGCTGCAGCCGGTGGACGTGACCGCCCGCGCCCTGCATGGCGATCCGCAGGCAATGCGCACCGTCGATGTGTTCTGCGCCGTGTTCGGCGCCATTGCCGGCGACCTGGTACTGACCCAGGGCGCCTGGGACGGCGTGTTCCTCACCGGTGGACTGACCCCGAAGATGCTCGATTCGCTGCAGCACTCCGGGTTCCGCCAGCGCTTCGAACACAAGGGGCGGTTCTCTTCGATCATGGCGCGGGTGCCGTCGCTGGCCGTGATGCATCCCCATGCCGGACTGCTGGGCGCCGCCGCCTATGCCGCCGATGCCGAACGTGACGCACCTGGAGTTGCCGCATGAGCCCCACCTTCCACGACGACCGCGTCGAGTTCATCCACCACGGCGATGCCGACGGCTGGATCGAAGCGGTAGCCGCCGAGATGGCGCAGACCCTCAACCACGACATCAATGAAGTGGGCCGCGCCCGCATCCTGTTGTCCGGCGGCACCACGCCAGCACCGGTCTACCAGGCGCTGGCCGAACTGGACGTGCACTGGGACCGGGTTGAAGTGAGCCTGGCCGACGAGCGCTGGCTGTCGCCGCAGGATCGCGACAGCAACGCATGGCTGGTGCGCGAGCACCTGCTCAAGCGCGCCGAGGGTGCGCATTTCGATCCGCTGGTGCGCATTGGCAAACCCCTGCCCGAATGCGTGTACACCGCCAACCTGCAGGCCCAGCACAGCCAGCCGCCGAGCCTGGTGGCACTGGGGATGGGCAACGATGGCCACACCGCCTCGCTGTTCCCCGGCTCGAAGGACCTGGCCCGCGCACTGGAAAGCGCCCTGCCCTATGCCGCGCTGGATGCCACCGGCTGCCCGGGCGCGAACCAGTGGCCGCTGCGCATCACGCTGACCCCGCATGGGCTGCGCCAGTGCCGCCAGCGCCTGCTGCTGCTGCGCGGCAAGCAGAAGCTGCAGGTGCTGCGCCAGGCGTTGGACAGCAACGACGCCCAGCAGTACCCGATCCTCAACGCGATCAACCTGGAAGGCGCGCGGCTGCGCGTCCACTGGGCTGATTGATGTCGGCGGCGGCGCCCTGCCGCCGCTTGCCTCTCGCCACCTTGAACGCCGGTAGCCAATGAGCCTCCATCCGCAACTGCAAGCCATCACTGAGCGTGTCATCCGCCGCAGCGCCGCCTCGCGTGCCGCCTACCTGGCCGCGATCGACGCCTCCCTGCGCGAAGGCCCGTTCCGCAGCCGCCTGAGCTGCGGCAACCTCGCCCACGGATTCGCCGCCTGTGGCGGCACCGACAAGAGCCGCCTGCGCGGCGGCGTGACGCCGAACCTGGGCATCATCACCGCCTACAACGACATGCTCTCGGCGCACCAGCCGTTCGAGACCTATCCCGAGCAGATCCGCGAGATCGCCCGCGAGCTCGGTGCTACGGCACAGGTGGCCGGCAGCGTGCCGGCGATGTGCGACGGCGTCACCCAGGGCCGTGGTGGCATGGAACTGTCGCTGTTCTCGCGCGATGTCATCGCCCAGGCCACGGCGATCGGCCTCAGCCATGACATGTTCGATACCACCGTCTACCTCGGCGTGTGCGACAAGATCGTGCCCGGCCTGCTGATCGGTGCGCTGGCCTTCGGCCACCTGCCGGCGGTGTTCGTGCCGGCCGGCCCGATGACCCCGGGCATCCCCAACAAGCAGAAGGCGGAAGTGCGCGAGCGCTATGCCGCCGGCGAAGCCACCCGCGAAGAGCTGCTGGAAGCCGAGTCCGCCTCGTACCACGGCGCCGGCACCTGCACCTTCTACGGCACCGCCAATTCCAACCAGGTGCTGCTGGAAGCGATGGGCGTGCAGTTGCCGGGCGCGTCGTTCGTCAATCCGGGCACGCCGCTGCGCGACGCGCTGACCCGCGAGGCGACCGAGCGTGCACTGGACATCACCGCACTGGGCGACGACTTCCGTCCGCTGGGCCGGATCATCGACGAGCGCGCGATCATCAACGCGGTCATCGCGCTGATGGCCACCGGCGGTTCGACCAACCACACCATCCACTGGATCGCAGTGGCGCGTGCCGCCGGTATCGTGCTGACCTGGGACGATTTCGACGAACTGTCGCAGCTGATTCCGCTGCTGGCCCGCGTCTATCCGAACGGCGAGGCCGACGTGAACCGCTTCGCGGCCGCTGGCGGCCCGGCGTTCGTGTTCGGCGAGCTGATCAAGGCGGGCCTGATGCATGGCGATCTGGTCAGCGTGGCGCGCGGCGGCATGGCCGACTACGCACGCGAACCGCAGCTGCGCGATGGCCAGCTGGTCTATCTGCCGGGCCTGGAACGCAGCGCCGATGACGAGGTGGTGCGTGGCTTCGACAATCCGTTCGAGCACCAGGGCGGCCTGCGCCTGCTGCGCGGCAACCTCGGCAAGTCGCTGATCAAGCTGTCGGCGGTGAAGCCGCAGTACCGTACGATCGAAGCGCCGGCCGTGGTGGTCGATGCACCGCAGGTGCTGAACAAGCTGCACGCCGGTGGCCTGCTGCCGCAGGACTTCGTGGCGGTGGTGCGTTACCAGGGCCCGCGTGCCAACGGCATGCCCGAACTGCATTCGCTGGCGCCGCTGCTGGGCCTGCTGCAGAACCAGGGCCGGCGCGTGGCGCTGGTCACCGACGGTCGCCTGTCCGGTGCCTCGGGCAAGATTCCGGCGGCGATCCACGTGACGCCGGAAGCGGCACGCGGCGGTCCGCTGGCCAAGGTCCGCGAGGGCGACATGATCCGCCTGGATGGCGAGGCTGGCACGCTGGAAGTGCTGGTGGACGCGGCCGAATGGGCGGCACGTCGGCTGGCGCCGAACACAGCACCGGCTGCGCATGACCTGGGCCGCAACCTGTTCGCGATCAACCGTCGCGTGGTGGGTCCGGCTGATCAGGGTGCGATTTCGATTTCGTGCGGGCCGGCGGCGGCTGATGGTGGGCCGTGGGAGTACGACGCGGAATATGAGCTGGGGCACGATGCCGCGGCGGCGGCGGCGCCGCATGAGGCAAAAGACGCCTGAAGCGAAAAGCCGCGGCAGGCTTCCCGGCCTGGGCAGTAGAGCGCCCTGGCCGGGACATGCCATAAACCCATCCATGGGGGCTCGGTCGCGGCATCCATGCCGCTCACGGTCCCGGCCAGGGCGCTCTACTGCCCTTGGACAATTCCCGGCGCGTCATTTGCGCTGCGGCCACTGAATCAAGAAGAGCAAAAGGCAAGGGCAAAAGCATGGGTATCGAACAACATCAGGTGAAGGCGGCGGAGCTGTTGCGTGCGGCGGGCATCCTGCCGGTGGTGACGATTCATACGCTGGACCAGGCGCGGGCGGTCAGTGCGGCGCTGCTGGAAGGTGGCTTGCCGGCGATCGAGCTGACGCTGCGTACGCCAGTGGCGATGGAAGCATTGGCGATGCTCAAGCGCGAGCTGCCGGACGTGGTGGTGGGTGCCGGTACGGTGCTGACCGTGGAGCAGATGCAGCAGTCGATCGATGCGGGTGCGGACTTCCTGGTAACCCCGGGTACGCCGCCGGCACTGGCTGATGCACTGGCCGCCGCACCGCTGCCGGTGGTGCCGGGTGCGGCCACCCCGACCGAGCTGCTGTCGCTCTACGCCCGCGACTTCCGCGTGTGCAAGCTGTTCCCGGCCACGGCTGTGGGTGGCCTGGCAATGATCAAGGGACTGGCCGGCCCGGTGGCGGACCTGAAGCTGTGCCCGACCGGCGGCATCACCGAGAACACCGCCGCCGAATACCTCGAGCAGAAGAACGTGGTCTGCATCGGTGGTTCGTGGATGGTGCCGGGCAACTGGATCGCCAACGGCGAATGGGACAAGGTGCGCGCCAGCGCCGCAGACGCCGCCAAGATCATCCAGCGCGTACGCGGCCACTGAGCCCGACAAAGGTGCAGAGCCGAGCCCATGCTCGGCTCCGGCATCATCAGGGGTCAGAGCCCTTTCCCACCGGGAAAGGGATCCGACCCCGGGCGACGAGTGCGCAAAGCGCGCGACCCGCTCCTGCTCTTCCTTCTTCATTCCGCGGTGGCGGCGCACGGAAACTGTTCGTGGCCCTGCGGAGGGATTGCGCAGGGGCGTAAGCGCCATGGATGGCGCGCCCGAGCCTCCAGGGATGGATTCACGGCGTCCCCTGCGCAATCCCTCCGCAGGACCAACCCCACGAATCCTGCCGCACACCGCGAGGGGCTCAGCCGTTGGCCGGAACCCCTTACAGCGGCCGTGCCGGATCCACCAACCCGTACTGGCTGGCCATCCGCGCCAGCGCGATGTTGTCGTGGATCCCCATCTTCTCGAACAACCGCGCCTTGTGCGTGTTCACCGTCTTCGCACTCAGGCTCAGGCGCCGCGCTATGTCTTCCTGGCGCAGGCCCTGGGTCAGCAACAGCGCCACCTCAAGCTCGCGCGGCGACAGGTTGTCGAACGGCGAACCATTGCCTTCCACTGTCGACAGCGCCAGATTCTGCGCGATGCTGGTGCCCAGGTAGCGACGACCGGCCGCCACATCACGCACCGCACGCAGCAGTTCCTGCGCATCGCAGCCCTTGCCGATGTAACCGGCCGCACCGGCTTCGAGCAGGCGCTTGGGCAGCGGGCCGTCTTCCAGTACCGACACGATCACCACGCGGGTATTGCGGTGGCTGCGGACGATGCGCTCGGTCACTTCCATGCCGCTCACGCCCGGCAGGTGCAGGTCGCACAGCACCACATCCGGCAGCAGCTGGCGGACTTCACGCAGCGCGTCTTCGCCGGTCTCGGCTTCGCCCACCACCTCGATGTCGGTTTCCCCCGACAGAATCATCTTCATACCGGTGCGGACCAGCGCGTGGTCATCCACCAGGTAGACTCGAATCGTCATTCATGTACCTCTTCGAATGCGGCCATTGCAGGTCAAGCTAGGCAGGGTGCCGATACCCTGCAAGCGCGTCCGGAATGCGGCATCGGCGATCTGCCTTGCGCATCACAGTACCGCGCGTTGTGCTTGCCCCCTGTCTTGCAGAACCTGCTGCAACGAAACAACTGATCTATCACGTAGACGTCCCTCAAGGGCCATCCACGTCAAACCCCCTGTGTTGGTGCTTCGCTGGCCTTCGCTGGCGGCGGGCCGTGACGTCGCCAAGGGTGCCGGCGACTGAACATGACCAGATAGCACCCTACCACCCAAACCAGCGCGGCACACCATCCGGCCAGGATGTCGGAGGGGTAATGCACCCCCAGATAGACCCGCGACACGCTTACCAGCAGGCTGAACGCGGGTGCCAGCATCAGTACCGGCCAGCGCCAACGGGTGTTCCAGGCGAGCAGTACCAAGGTCACGGCAAGGGTCATCGAACCCATCGCATGCCCGCTGGGGAAGCTGAACGTCGATTCCGGCGCGATCGATTCCCACAGGCTGGGGCGCTGCCGCTGGAAGAATTGCTTGCTGCCCATGTTCAGCAGCGCCGACCCTACGAAGCTGACCGCGACGAAGGTCGCCTCGCGCCAGCGCCGGTAGCCCAGCAGCACGCCGATGATCAGCACGTCGGCCGGGATCAGGAACCACTCGTAGCCCAGTTTCGAGATGAGCACGAAGAAGCGGTCCAGCCACGGCGAATGCAGGCCATGCATCTGCCACAGCAGGGGCGCGTCGAAATGGAACGATTCAAACTCGTGCACTTCGTCCGCCAGGGCAACAAAGCCTGCCAACGGCAGCAGCACGCCACCGAACAACAGGACCAGGCGCCAGGCGTTGCGCGCCATCCAGTGGCGGAAGCCGGAGGCGGACTCCGGTGCGGCGAGGATCGCAGGCTTATCCGGCGCTTCGGACATACGTGTGTTCGACGTAATCGTCGATCAGGGCGACGAACTCCTGGGCGATGTTGTCGCCACGCAGGGTCACCTTCTTCTCACCATCGACGAACACCGGCGCCGCAGGCGTCTCACCCGTGCCCGGCAGCGAGATGCCGATGTTGGCGTGACGCGATTCGCCCGGCCCGTTGACGATGCAGCCCATCACCGCCAGGGTCATGTTCTCCGCCCCCGGGTGGTGGACCTTCCACAGCGGCATCTTCTCGCGCACGTGGTTCTGCACCACCTTGGCCAGCTCCTGGAAGAACTCGGAGGTGGTACGGCCGCAGCCCGGGCAGGCCGTGACCAGCGGCGTGAAGGCACGCTGGCCGGTGGTCTGCAGCAGTTCCTGGGCGACGATCACTTCCTGCGTGCGCGACTGGCCCGGCTCCGGGGTCAGCGAGATGCGGATGGTGTCACCGATGCCTTCCTGCAGCAGCACGCCCAGCGCCGCGGACGATGCCACGATGCCCTTGCTGCCGATACCGGCCTCGGTCAGGCCCAGGTGCAGGGCGAAGTCGGAGCGCTGCGCCAGGTCGCGGTACACCGCGATCAGCTCCTGCACGCCACTGACCTTGGCCGACAGCACGATGCGATCGCGCGGCAGGCCCAGCTCCACCGCCTGCTCGGCCGAATCCAGCGCCGAGCGGATCAGCGCCTCGCGCAGCACGCGGCCGGCGTCCCAGGGCTGTTCGCGCAGGTTGTTCTCGTCCATCAGCTTCGCCGCCAGGGCCTGGTCCAGCGAGCCCCAGTTGGCGCCGATGCGCACCGGCTTGTTGTAACGGATGGCGAATTCGATCAGCTGGGCGAACTGCAGATCCTTCTTCTTGCCGAAGCCGACGTTGCCCGGGTTGATGCGGTACTTGGCCAGTGCTTCGGCACATGCCGGTTCGGCGGTCAGCAGCTGGTGGCCGTTGTAGTGGAAATCGCCGATCAGCGGCACGTCGATGCCCATCATCGCCAGCTTGTCGACAATGCGCGGGATCGCCGCAGCGGCTTCCACGGTATTGACGGTCAGCCGCACCATCTCCGAACCGGCACGCCACAACTCGGCCACCTGCTTCACGCTGGAGGCGACGTCGGAGGTGTCGGTGTTGGTCATCGACTGCACCACCACCGGCTTGCCTCCGCCCACGGTGACCCCGCCGATCTGGACGGCATGGGTCTGGCGGCGCGGCCAGGCAGTGGCATCGGAGGGCGGAGTCGGGCGGGTGACGGCGTCGTGCATGGGCGCATTCTACCGCCCGGCCCTGCATTCGGGGTGACTCGCATTCAGCCGGCGGCACGGCTGCGGCCGATTGTCGCAGGCACGGTCACGCGCGAACGCATACGATGAGCGTGAATGACCGGTCCCGACGCCCCGTTTCTCCGAACCCTGTGCAGCCTGCGCTGGCTTGCAGTAGGCGGCCAGGCCGCCACCATCCTGGTCGCCACCTGGGTGCTGGGGCTGCCGTTGCCGCAGCTGCCGCTGTGGGCCGGCGTGGCGGTGCTGGCCCTGTTCAACATCTATACCCAGCTGCGCCCGGAAGCGGCCGACACCGCACCGCTGACTGCATTCGGCCACATCCTGGTAGACGTGATCATCCTGACCTGGATGGTCGGCTGGAGCGGTGGCATGGCCAATCCGTTCAGCTCGCTGTTCCTGATCCTGATCGCACTGGCCGCGTTCGCCCTGCCCCTGCGCTGGGCGCTGGCGGTCGCGCTGGCCTGCCTGCTCGGCTACGCCGCCAGCGGCATCTTCGGCCAGTCGCTGCCGGACGGCTATTTCCGCGCGCAGGACCTCAACCGCTGGGGCGTGGTCGCCAATTTCCTGATTTCCGCGGCGGTCGTACTGGCCTTCTCCACCCGCCTGGCGCTGGCGCTGCGCCAGCGCGAACTGGAACTCTCGGCCCTGCGCGAACGCTTCGCCCGCAACGAGGGCATCGTCGCCCTGGCCACCCATGCCGCCTCGGTGGCGCATGAACTGAACACGCCGCTGGCAACCATGACCCTGCTCGCCGACGACGTAGCCGAACGTAGTGAAGAGCCGGAAGTGCGCGAGGACATGGAAACCCTGCGCGAGCTGCTGGTGCAGTGCCGTGAGCGCGTGCTGGCGCTGGCCGCACCGGCCTCGGCCGATGCGCCCGGACGCAGCCATTCCAGCGCGCAGCAGGTGCTGGAGCAATGGCGCCTGGTGCGACCGACCATCGACCTGCACCGCAACGATGATGCGCCGCTGCGGCTGCCGCTCGACCCGGGCGTGGGCCACCTGCTGATGGTCCTGCTCAACAATGCCGCCGATGCCGGCGAACAGGCCGGCCGGCCGCGCGTGGACCTGGACCTGCGCATCGAAGGCGACGATCTGATCGGCGAAGTACGCGACTACGGCCACGGCTTCAACGCGCGCGCCGCGGTGCTGCCGGGCAAGCTGTTCGGTAGCAGCAAGAGTGAAGGCATGGGAGTCGGCCTGGCCCTGTCCCATGCCACGATCGAACGCCTCGACGGCGAGATGTGGATGCGCCCGGCCCAAGGGGCCGGCAGCCGCGTCGGCTTCCGCCTGCCGCTGGCCCCACGCGAGGAAACCCCATGAGCGCCTCAACCCTCGGCCTGCTGGTCGACGACGACGAACTGTACCTGCGCACCCTGCAGCGCAGCCTGGCCCGCAAGGGGCTTGAAACGCAGACCGCGCAGGATGCCGCCAGCGCGCTGGCACTGGCGCGCCAGCACCCACCCGCGTTCGCCCTGATCGACCTGAAGCTGGGCAGCGATTCCGGCCTGGCGCTGATCCAGCCGCTGCGTGCGCTGCGCGCGGACATGCGCATCCTGCTGGTGACCGGCTACGCCAGCATCGCCACTGCGGTGGAAGCGATCAAGCTCGGTGCGGACGATTACCTGCCCAAGCCAGCCACGGTACCGATGATCCTTCGCGCTTTGGGCGAGGAGGATGACGGCCCGGCCGACGATGGCGAAATGGAAGTGCCCGACGCGATGACACCGATCAGCCGCCTGCAGTGGGAACACATCCAGCAGGCGATGCACGAGACCGGCGGCAATGTGTCGGCAGCCGCGCGCCTGCTCGGCATGCACCGGCGCTCGCTGCAGCGCAAGCTGGCCAAGCGGCCCAGCCCGGAACGCGACCCGAGCCGCTGAGGCACCACGCCCTTCATGGTAGTGCCGGCCGCTGGCCGGCAACCAGGTGATGCTTCAATCGTTCATGAGGTCGCCGGCCAGCGGCCGGCACTACCAGAGCCTCAGCGCTTCAGCTGCGCAAGGATCTCGCGGGTCATCGGGTCGGCAACGGCCACATCCTCGCCCTGCAGCGCCGGCAGCAGGCCGCTGGCCAGCTGCTTGCCCAGTTCGACACCGAACTGGTCGAAGGCGTTGATGTTCCAGATCACCGACTGCACGTACACGGCGTGTTCGTACATGGCGATCAGCGCACCCAGCGCCTGCGGGGTCAGCGCGTCGAGCAGGATCAGCGTGCTCGGGCGGCCGCCCGGGTAATCACGGTGCGGGTCGTCGCTGCCCTGGCCATTGGCCAGTGCTTCGGTCTGCGCCAGCAGGTTGGCCAGCAGGGCCTGATGATTGATCGTGTAGGGATCGTCGTTGTGCACGCAGCCGATGAAATCTGCCGGAACGATGCTGGTGCCCTGGTGCAGTGCCTGGAAGAAGCTGTGCTGCACATCGGTGCCCGCGCCTCCCCACCACACCGGCACGGTATCGGTGGTGACCGGCTGGCCGTCACGCTGCACACGCTTGCCCAGGCTTTCCATCACCAGCTGCTGCAGGTAGGCCGGCAACAGCGCCAGGCGCTGGTCGTAGGTCATCACCGCATGCGTGGCATGGCCCAGCAGGTTGCGGTTCCAGATGTCGGTCAGGCCGTGCAGCACCGGCAGGTTGCGCTCCAGCGGTGCATCCAGCGCATGCGCATCCATCTGCGCAGCACCTTCCAGCAGCTGTTCAAAGCGCTCGAAGCCGATCGCCAGCGCGATCGGGAAACCGACCGCAGACCACAGCGAATAGCGGCCGCCGACCCAATCCCACATCGGCAGCACACGATCGGCGGCGATGGCAAAGGCCTTGGCGGCACGTTCCGGATTGGCACTGACCGCGTACAGGCGGTCGCTGCCCCCCAGCCAGTCGTGCAGGATCTGGCCGTTGAGCAGGGTTTCCTGGGTGCCGAAGGTCTTGGAGATCAGGATGCCGGCGGTCTTGGCAGGATCCAGCGTGGCCAGCGTACGCTGCATGGCCGCGCCGTCCACGTTCGAGACGAAATGCACGCGCAGGCGCGCACCGCTGACCGGACGCAGTGCGTCGGCGACCAGGCGCGGGCCAAGGTCGGAACCACCGATGCCGACACTGACTACATCGGTCACGCCACTGTCTTCCAGCGCGCGCACCAGCACGCCCATGCGCTGGCGGATCTCGCGCGCGGTGGCATAGGCCTCGGCCGCCACCGGCGCATCGACCACGTCGCCGCGCAGTGCGGTGTGCAGCGCGGCGCGACCTTCGGTCAGATTGACCTGCTCGCCACGGAACAGGCGGGTGATGGCACCACCGACATCACGGTCGGCAGCCAGCGCCAGCAATGCCTGCAACGCCGCGGCATCGTATTTCTGCCGGGCGAAGTTGACGTACAACGGACCGACCCGCAGCGCCAGGTCCTGCACGCGGCCGGGTTCGGCGGCGAGCAGGCCGGGGATGCTTGCGCCCTTCAGGCGCTGGGCGTGGGAATGCAGCGAGTCGAATCCGTTGTACGTTGTCATGCGGCCTGGGTCGGGATCGTGTCGTTGGTGTGGGTGATCTGGTTCTTGCCATCAACGTACACCAGCTTCGGCTTGAAGCTGTCGGCTTCCTGCTCGGTCATGCTGGCGAACGCGGCAATGATGATGATGTCACCGACCTGCACGTGGCGCGCAGCGCCACCGTTGAGCGAGACAACGCCGCTGCCGGCTTCGGCGCGGATGGCATAGGTCGAGAAGCGCGCACCGTTGGTCACGTCCCAGATGTGCACCTGCTCGAACTCGCGGATGCCGGTGGCAGCCAGCAGGTTGTCATCGATGGCGATCGAGCCTTCGTAGTTCAGCTCGGAATGGGTGACGGTGGCGCGGTGGATCTTGGTCTTGAGCAGGGACAGGTGCATGGGGGCGCTGCAACGGCAAAGGAAAGAGCGGATTCTAGCACCCGCTTGGCCGTCGTCAGGGGCCTGCGGCAGGACGCTGAAGGCCGTTCAGGCGCCCTCGCCCGGCGGCGGCGCCGTGGCATGGACGGCACCGCCCTGCAGTGACAGCCTGAACACCGTATGGAAGGCCAGCCCGGAGGCCAGGCCCAGGCCCCCTGCAGCCAACACCGTCAGCCCATAGCTGATCACATCGAATGTATCGACATAGCGCAGGCGCTGCAGCAGCGGCCCATGGATCGCGCCCGGCCAGTCATGGATGGCCATGGCCAGCGCGCCCAGAGCAGCCCCTGCAAGCACGAAGCGGGGCCGGCGCAGGAGCCGCCGAGATCGCGGGAGCAGCGCCATCGGCAGGAACACCGCGATGGCGCTGCAGACGCCCAGCCCGAACATCAGTCCACCGCCGGTGAGCGCGGGCATCGGCGTGCGCCTGAATTCAAATGCGAACAACAGGCCGCCAAACAGTTGGGCCGGCAGCATGCCTGCCGCCAACACGGCCAGGATCAACGCCTGCGCAAGCCGACCAGCGTCAGTGGAGGGCGTCTTCATTGCCGTTCTCCCGTCCATGGGAAGGTGCGAGGCGCCCATTGTGGGCGCCCCCGGGCCGCATGCGGCTCAGAACTCCAGGTTGTCGATCAGGCGGGTGGAGCCCAGGCGCGCGGCGATCAGCGCTACGCGGCCACCGCCATCGAACGTCGGCTCGGCCAGCTCCGGGGTGCGCAGCACCGCATAGTCGACCTGGAAACCGGCCGCCTGCAATGCCGCCGTGGCGTCGGCCTCGATGCGATCACGCGCCTGCCCGGCCACGTAGCCTTCGCGCATGCCCAGCAGGGTGCGGTGGATGGTGGTCGCGACCGGGCGCTGTTCGGCGCTCAGGTACTGGTTGCGCGAACTCTTGGCCAGGCCATCCTCGTCGCGCACGATGTCCGCGCCGACGATCTGGATCGGGAACGACAGCTCAGCCACCATCTGCCGGATCACCGCCAGCTGCTGGTAGTCCTTGCGGCCGAACACGGCCACGTCCGGCTGCACCTGCAGGAACAGGCGCGCCACCACCGTGCAGACGCCATCGAAGTGGCCCGGGCGGCTGGCACCTTCCAGCACCTCGCTCACGCCGGGCGCGTGCATCTGCGTGGTCTTGTCCACGCCCAGCGGGTACATGGCCTCGACGCTGGGCAGCCACACCGCATCGCAGCCGACCTGCTCAAGCCCGGCCACATCGGCCTCGGGCGTACGCGGATAGCGACTGAAATCCTCGTTCGGCCCGAACTGGGTCGGGTTGACGAAGATGCTTGCCACCACCCTGTCGGCGTACTGGCGGGCAAGGGTCACCAGCGAATGATGGCCACCGTGAAGGTTGCCCATGGTGGGCACCAGCGCCACGCGCAGGCCCTCGCGCTTCCACTGGGCGATCTGCCCGCGCAATGCGCCGAGCTCGTTGAAGGTCTGGATCATGAGGCGTAAGCGTGCTGTTCGTCGGGGAAGCTGCCGTCGCGCACGGCGTCGGCGTAGGCGCGGGTGGCACCGGCCACCGAACCGCCTTCGGCAAGGAAATCCTTGACGAACTTGGGGCGGCGATGGCCACTGTCCAGGCCGAGGAAATCGTGCAGCACCAGCACCTGGCCGTCGCACTGCGGGCCGGCACCGATGCCGATGGTCGGCACCTCCACCGCAGCGGTCACCTCGGCGGCAACCGGGGTCGGCACGCACTCAAGCACCATGATGCTGGCGCCGGCAGCGGCCACGGCCCTGGCATCTTCCACCAGCTGGCGCGCGGCATCGCCGCGGCCCTGGATCTTGAAGCCGCCCAGGCGCAGCACCGACTGCGGGGTCAGGCCCAGATGCGCACAGACCGGAATCTCACGCTCAACCAGGTAGCGGATGATGTCGACCTTGAAGCCGGCACCTTCGATCTTGACCATCTCGGCACCGGCCTGCAGCAGCTGCAGCGAAGCATCCAGCGCGCGCTCCGGAGTGGCATCGGCACCGAACGGCAGGTCGGCCACCAGCAGCGCGCGCTGCAGCACACGGGCCACGGCGCGGGTGTGGTAGACCATGTCGGCCACGGTCACCGGCAGGGTCGAATCATGGCCCTGCACGACCATGCCCAGCGAATCGCCAATCAGGATCAGGTCAACGCCATTTGCGTCGAAAGTGCGGGCGAAGCCAGCGTCGTAGGCGGTCAACATGACCAGCTTCTGGCCATTGCGCTTGGCCTCGGCCAGGGCGGGAACGGTCCAGGGCTTGCTGTCTGCGTGGGTGCTCATGTGCTGATAACCGGGGGAGATAACCCGGGCATTATCACCCTATCGGCGCGATCCCGCAGGCATCCACCCGCATCACTGCATCCCGCACGCGGCCATGCCCGGGGATGGCCAGATCCGGCGCGATTTCGGCCAGCGGCACCAGCACGAAGGCACGCTCGTGCATGTAGGGGTGTGGCACCTGCAGGCCGGGCTGGTCGAGCACCTGCGCGCCATACAGCAGCAGATCCAGGTCCAGCGCGCGCGGCCCCCAGTGCACCGCCGCATCGCGCACGCGGCCAAAGCCCTGCTCCAGCGCCAGCATCGCCTGCAGCAGTTCATCGGCTGCCAGTGACGTTTCGACCGCGGCCACCGCGTTGACGAACGGTGGCTGGTCTTCATTGCCCCAGGCCGGCGTTGCGTACAGGCGCGAGGCCTGCAGCACGCGGGTCCCGGGCAGGCCGTCCAGCGCAGTGATCGCCGCGCCGACAGTCGTGGCCGCATCGCCGAGGTTGGCGCCGAGGCCGATCCACGCTGGCATCATTGCTTATTCGCCAGCTGCACCGGCCGAGGCCCCCGGGCGGCGGCGACGACGGCGACGCTTGCGCGGTGCTCCGTTCTCGTCATCGCCCTCTTCGCTTTGCATCGCGTCCAGCGAAGATTCCAGCTCGCGGCCCGACTGCGCCTGTGCGTCGCGCCAGAATTCAACATCGGCAGCGTGCTCGGCCGAGGCCACCTGGCGCAGGCTGAGGAAGTCGAACGCGGCGCGGAAGCGCGGATGGGTGAGCGTGCGGAACACGCGCTTGCGCTGGCGCGAGCTGAAACGCGACTGCAGCAGCCAGATTTCCTGCATCGGCAGCGAGAAGCGGCGCGGCAGCGCGATGGTGCTCAGCTGCTGCACGGTGACGCGGTCGGCGGCACGACGCTGCGCCTCTTCCGGCGCCACGCCCTGCTTGAGCAGGGTCGCCTGGGCGCGGCAGAACGCCGGCCACAGCAGCAGCGCGAACAGGAACGCCGGCGAGACCGGCTCGTCGTTGGCCACGCGGGCATCGGTATTGGCCAGGCCCTCTACCAGCATGCGGCGCAGCGCGCCGGTGCGGTTGGACTTCAACGCCCTGGCGCTTTCCGGGAACAGCACGTCGAGCAGACCGTAGCGCTCCAGGCCTTCGAAGCTGGCCACGCCGTGCCCGGACAGGAACAGCTTCAGCACTTCCTCGAACAGGCGTGCCGGCGCGGCTTCGTTGAGCAGGCCAGCCAGCTGCGGGATCGGCGCGGCGGTGCCCTCTTCGATCTGGAAGCCGAGCTTGGCCGCCAGGCGCACGGCGCGCAGCATGCGCACCGGGTCTTCCTGGTAGCGCTGTACCGGGTCGCCGATGAGCTTCATCAGGCGCGCCTGCACGTCTTCGAAGCCACCGGTGTAGTCACGCACCGAGAAGTCCTCGATGGCGTAGTACAGGGCGTTGCAGGTGAAGTCGCGGCGGACGGCGTCGTCTTCGATGGTGCCGTACACGTTGTCGCGCACAAGCATGCCGTTTTCCATCTCGCGGTCGCCACTACCGTCATCGCTGTTGGCGCGGAAGGTGGCGACTTCGATGATCTCGCGGCCGAACACAACGTGGGCGAGGCGGAAACGGCGGCCGATCAGGCGGCAGTTGCGGAACAGCTGCTTGACCTGTTCGGGCGTGGCGTCGGTGGCCACGTCGAAATCCTTGGGTTGGCCATTGACCAGCAGGTCGCGCACCGCGCCGCCGACAAGGTAGGCGCCGAAGCCGGCATCGCGCAGGCGATAAAGCACGCGCAGGGCGTTCGGGCTGATGTCCTTGCGGGAGATCGTGTGCTGGTCGCGCGGGATGACGCGCAGGCTGAACGGTGATGTAGCAGAGGAAATGATGTTGGCGCTTCCGGTTGAAGTTTCGGGATTGCCCAATGGCATCGAGGTGCATATACTAGCGCTCCTGCCTCGGCAGCGACACAGTTACGCTCCCTTCGTCTAGTGGTTAGGACGTGGCCCTCTCAAGGCTAAAACAGGGGTTCGAGTCCCCTAGGGAGCGCCAGTCGCCGCAGCAGGAACCGAAAAAGCCCGCCTTGTGCGGGCTTTTCTGTTTTCCGGGATTGCAGTGATTGCGGTCGGGTTGGTCGCTTTGGCGCCTCCCTGCAATCGGCGTGAGCCGGTGGGGTCACCCAGGGCAGGACACGCCGTAAACCCATCCATGGGGGCTCGATGGCGCCATCCATGGCGCCAACGTTCCTGCCCTGGGTGACCCCACCGGCTCTGGACGGTTTCCCGCCAGCTGCGGCAACAACCGACCAGCGCTTCGCCGCATCCGCACGCACCATGAAACTGTCAGGAGGGGGCAGGCCGCCCTCTCACACTCTGGACAAGCAGGCGCCAACGGAACGCAACCGAAGCCAGTCGCCGTCAGCCTTCCATCTGCTCCAGCTCCTTGCCCTTGGTCTCGCGTACGTAGCGGACCACGAAGACGATCGAAAGGATCGCCGCGACCGTGTAGATGCCATAGGCGCCGGCCAGGCCGATGCCGGCCAGCAGCATCGGGAAGGTCACGGTGATCGCGAAATTCGACGTCCACTGCGCCGCACCGGCAACAGCCAACGCCGGGCCGCGGATCTGGTTGGGGAACATCTCGCCCAGCATCACCCACATCACCGGGCCCCAGGACATGTTGAAGAACACCACGTAGACATTGGCCGCGACCAGCGCCAGCCGGCCCATGCCGTCGGACAGCTGCAGGCGACCGTCGGCCAGGCTTCCACTGGCGAACGCGACCACCATCAGCACCAGCGCCACCGACATGCCGACCGAGCCGATCCACAGCAACGGCTTGCGACCGATGCGGTCGATCAACAGCACCGTCAGCAGGCAGGCACCGATGCTCAGCCCACCGGACAGCACGTTGATCAACAGCGCGTCGCTTTCCGAAAAGCCGACCGCCTGCCACAGCACTGCGCCGTAGTAGAACACCACGTTGATGCCGACCAGCTGCTGGAACATGGCCAGGCCAATACCCACCCACAGGATCGGCCGCAGCTTGCCGCTGACCGTGTCGCGCAGGTCGCTGAAGCGCGGCTTGTGCTGGTCCTGGGCCAGGCTGGTTTCGATCTCGGCCTGCTTGGCCGCCGCCACGGTATCGCCGTACAGCCGCGAGAGCACCGCCCTCGCCTGCTGCTGGCGCCCCTTCAGGACCAGGAAGCGCGGGCTTTCCGGAATCACCAGCAACAACAGCAGGAACAGCCCCGACGGCAGCGCCTGCATCCAGAACATCCAGCGCCAGGCCTCATGACCCAGCCACAATGGCTCGGTCGACGCCCCAGCGGCGCGGGCCAGCAGGTAGTTGCTGAGGAACGCCGCGAACAGGCCGCAGATGATCGCCATCTGCTGAACGGTGGCCAGGCGCCCGCGATAGCGCGCCGAGGCCACTTCCGCAATGTAGGCCGGCGACATCACGCTGGCCGCCCCCACCGCAAAGCCGCCCAGCACGCGGGCCGCGATGAACAGCCAGGAGGCGTGGGCTGCGCCGGCGCCCAGCGCCGAGACCAGGAACATCAGCGCCGACACGATCAGGACACCGCGGCGTCCCAGGCGGTCGCCCAGCCAGCCGGCCAGGAACGCACCGATCGCGCAACCCAGCAGCATCGAGGCGACTTCGAAACCGAGCGCCGCCTCGCTGGAGTTGAAGGCCTGGCGCAGGCCATCGACCGTGCCATTGATGACACCACTGTCGAAGCCGAACAGGAATCCACCGAGCGTGGCCACGCAGCTGATCAGGACGATGAATGCAGTGTTCTCACCGCCATGGAGTGCGATGCTGGGCTGGGCTGGTGACATTGACGATCCTGCTGGGAAGGGGGCCGGCCACCCGACGCAGCCGGCTGACCCGCAGCGTCGCACAGGCCCCGCCCTGCCGCCAATGACTGCCACGGCCGCGCCTGCCAGACGCCCGATTTCCGCCCCGCGCCGACAGCGGGGGCCAACCTGTTCTAGAATTGGCGGGTTCAGGAATCGATCCACCCCCAGCCCATGCCCTTTGTCGTCACCGAAAACTGCATCAAGTGCAAACACACCGATTGCGTGGAAGTGTGCCCCGTGGATTGCTTCCACGAAGGCCCGAACTTCCTGGTGATCGACCCGGATGAGTGCATCGACTGCACCCTCTGCGAGCCGGAGTGCCCGGTCAATGCGATCTTCCCGGAGGACGATGTCCCCGCCGGCCAGGAAGGCTTCGTCGCCCTCAACGCCGAGCTGGCGAAGGAGTGGCCGGTGCTGACCGTGCGCAAGGACCCGCCCGCCGACGCCGGCGAATGGGATGGCAAGCCGGACAAGCTGAAGCTGCTGGAGCGCTGAGAAGCGCCCACGGCGGTAACGAAAAGGGCGCCCACGGGCGCCCTTTTCTGTTTTCCGGTGAACGCCAACCGCAAGATCCGGCATGCCAGCCTTGCGATCCGGTATGCCAACCTCGCGATACGGCATGCCAACCTTGCGATCCGGTAGGTGCCAACCTTGGTTGGCACAGAAGCGCCGACCAGGGTCAGTCTCTACCAGAGGCAGCCCTTACTGGGCCAGCTTCGCCTTCAGCGCGGCGATCAGCTTCACCGGCGCTTCGGCGGTGGCCGGCAGGCCACGCGGGTCGACCGCGGAGATGTAGGCGCCGGCATCGACGGCGACCACGCGGACCAGGAAGTTGCTGCCTTCGTAGGCCACGTCATACGAGCCCAGCAGCTGGGCGCGGCTGGCGATGGTCACGCCCTCCACGCCTTCCAGCGCGGTACCGACCTTTGCGAAGGCTTCATCCTTGCCACCGGCGATGGTGAAACCGGTATTGCCAACGGCCGGAGCCGCAGCCGCCGGCGCTGCCGGCTTGGTGGCCGACACCAGCGCCGGCACCTTGTTGTCACCGGTGGTGGCCGGCAGGTTGAGGTCCGGCGGCACTTCCAGCGGACGCATTTCCGGGGCCAGGGCGTAGTCGCCCTTGACGCCACGCTTGAAGCAGCCGGTGGTGCCGGCGGCAACGGCCACCGCAAGCAGGGCGTAGGACAGCACGCGGACAGTGGAAACGGATTGACGCATGTGAATCTCCTGGGTCAGACCAAGACGAAAGGTCAGTGGCTGGAAAGGGCTTCAAGGGCGGCGATGTCGCCGGCAAGATGGTCGGCGGCCGCGTGGTGCGGCGCCGACAGCGGCAGCAGCGGCAGGCGCAGGTCATGGCCGATACCGATACGGCGCAGCAGCGCCTTGACCGGAATCGGGTTCGGTTCAACACCGCAGAAATCATGGAACGGCTGCAGGCGCGCATCCCAGGACTCGGTGGCTTCGTGGTCATGGGCGGCGGCCAGCTCGCACATGCGGCGGTAGGCGCCGGGCAGCACGTTGGAGCCGACCGAGATCAGGCCGTCGATACCGGCCCGGATCGAACGCGCGGCCGTACCGTCGTCGCCGCTGAGCACTGCGAACTGCGGGCTGCGCAGTGCGAGCAGCGCCTGCACCCGGCCGGTGTCGCCCACCGCCTCCTTGATGCCGACGATGTTGGGGTGGCTGGCCAGTTCGGCCACGGTCTCCGGCTGCATGTCGCAACCGGTACGGCCGGGCACGTTGTACAGCACGACCGGCAACCCGCCCTGGTCGGCGACCGCACGATAATGGGCAATCAGGCCGGCCTGGGTCGGCCTCACGTAAGGCGGGGTGACCACCAGTGCATGGCTGGCGCCAAGCGCGGCCGCACGACGGGTCTGTTCGATGGTTTTGGCGGTACCGGACAGGCCGGTGCCGGCCATGACCGGGATGCGGCCGCCAATGCGTTCGACCGCGCTGGCCAGCAGCAGGTCGTACTCGGCATCGGTGAGGGTTGCCGCTTCGCCGGTCGAGCCGGCAACGACAACGCCATGGACGCCACCTTCCAGTTGCAGGTGCAGCAGCCGCTGCCAACCGTCGGGATCGAGGGCGCCGTCGGCCCGGAACGGGGTCGCCAGCGCGGTGATGAGGCCGGAAAGGGACAAGGACGTGCTGCTCTTGGCTGGAAAGGGAAAACGCCCGCCACGAAAGGCCGGGGGCGACCTGAATGTTACTTGCGGCGCGAAAGCACGGGCAAGTATGCTGGACACCGGTGGATCCCCGCCTCTGGCGGGCATTCAGACTAACGCATGCATTACCCGGAATCGCCTTGACCGACACCACCCCGCGCCCCGCGCCGAGCGAAAACCACCTCCTGATCAACGCCTATACGACGCATCCGGAGTCCCCCCTGCTGTCCGTCACCCGCCGCATCGCCGACAGCGGCTGCAATCTGGTGGACGCACGCCTGGCCACGGTCGGCCGCGATGTCTCGGTCACCGCCCTGGCCACCGGCTCCTGGGACTCGGTGGCCAAGCTCGAGGCGATGCTGACCCGGCTGGAGCGCGAGGAAGGCCTGAAGCTGGTCTGGTACCGCACCGCGGCCAAGCAGGCGCAGTCCAACCTGCTGCCGTACATTGTCGAAGTGATCGCCGCCGACAAGCCGGGCATCCTGTTCCAGCTGGCCGATTTCTTCGACCGCCAGGGCATCACCATCGAGAACCTGCAGAGCACGCGCTACCGCGCCATGCAGACCGGTGCGGAAATGTTCAGTGCACAGGTCACCATCGGCGTGCCGGCCAACATGCACATCGCCGCGCTGCGCGACGATTTCCTTGAGTTCTGCGACCACCTGAACCTGGACGCGATCATGGACCCGATGAAATTCTGATTGGGAGTGCGGATTTTTCGCGCGCCTCTCACGGGCGCGTGGCGTTTCATGCAATTGTCGTAGAAACAACCCAGGCTCGACAGAAGGACCTCATGAACAACGGCGATACCCTGGACAGCACCACCCTCTCCCTGCCGCTGGCGCTGTCCGGTGGCGACCAGGCCACTCTCGGCGACTATGCCGGCCAGTGGCTGGTGCTGTACTTCTACCCCAAGGACAGCACTCCCGGCTGCACCACCGAAGGCATCGACTTCAACGCCCTGCTGCCGAAGTTCAAGAAGGCCGGCGCGGTCGTGCTCGGCGTCTCTCGCGACTCGGTGAAGTCGCACGACAACTTCTGTGCCAGGCAGGGCTTCAACTTCCCGCTGGTCAGCGATGGCGACGAAGCGCTGTGCAGCGCCTTCGACGTGATCAGGATGAAGAACATGTACGGCAAGCAGGTACGTGGCATCGAACGCAGCACCTTCCTGATTTGCCCCGACAGCCGCATCGTGCAGTCCTGGCGCAAGGTCAAGGTTGCCGGCCATGCCGATGCCGTTCTCGCCGAACTGAAGGCCTCCCAGTCCAAGTGAGTCCCACTGCCTACTGTGTCTGCCATCACCCTGCCCCGCAGCAGGCCGTGGTGGTTTTCCCCTGTCCGTAACCAGGAATCGACGATGACCCGAGGCAAGCGCATCTACGTGCTGGATACCAACGTGCTGATGCACGATCCGACCGCGCTGTTCAAATTCGAGGAGCACGACATCTACCTGCCCATGCAGGTGATCGAGGAGCTGGACAACGGCAAGAAGGGCACCTCCGAAGCGAGCCGCAACGCCCGCCAGGTGAGCCGCTTCCTCAACGAGCTGGTGCAGGAATCCGGCCTGGACAACCTGGCCGACGGCATTCCGCTGCAGCGCCCCAACGGCCTGCAGCTGCGCGGCAAGCAGAGCGCCGGCAAGCTGCGCTTCCAGACCAGCCACTTCGACGCGGGCAAGAGCTTTGGAAAGGTCATTCCCGACAATGCCATCCTTGGCGCGATCCTGGCGCTGAAGGAAGAAACGCCGGACCTGCCGGTGGTGTTCGTTTCCAAGGACATCAACCTGCGGATCAAGGCCGCCATCGCCGGCATCGTGTCCGAGGACTACGAAAACGACCGCGCGCTGGACGATTTCAGCCTCCTCTACACCGGCGCCACCGAGCTGCCGGAAGACTTCTGGAAGCGCCACGGCGACGACCTGCGCAGCTGGAGCGACAAGGGCCGCAGCCATTACGAAATCCAGGCGCAGGACGGCGAGGAGTGGTACCCGAACCAGTACGTCTACCTGCCCGGCGAAGACGAAGTCGAACTGCGCGTCAGCCGCGTGGTCGGCGACGGCAAGGTAGTGTTGTCGCTGGTCGACGATTTCCGCCACGGCAGCCACGCCGTGTGGGGCATCAGCGCCCGCAACCGCGAGCAGAACTTCGCGCTCAATGCACTGATGGACCCGGAGATCGACTTCGTCACCCTGCTGGGCACCGCCGGCACCGGCAAGACCCTGCTGGCGCTGGCCGCCGGGCTGGCGCAGACGATGGACCAGCAGCGCTACCGCGAGATCATCATGACCCGCGCCACGGTCAGCGTCGGCGAGGACATCGGTTTCCTGCCGGGTACCGAGGAGGAGAAGATGACGCCGTGGATGGGCGCGCTGACCGACAACCTGGAAGTGCTCACGCACAACCAGGAAGGCGGCACCTGGGGCCGCCAGGCCACCAACGACCTGCTGGCCAGCCGCATCAAGATCCGCTCGATGAACTTCATGCGCGGCCGCACCTTCCTGTCGCGCTACCTGATCCTGGACGAGGCGCAGAACCTCACCCCGAAGCAGATGAAGACGCTGATCACCCGTGCCGGCCCCGGCACCAAGATCGTCTGCCTGGGCAACGTCGAGCAGATCGACACCCCGTACCTGACCGAGACCACCTCGGGCCTGACCTACGCGGTGGATCGTTTCAAGAACTGGCCGCATAGTGCGCACATCACCCTGCGCCGAGGCGAACGCTCGCGCCTGGCCGATTACGCTTCGGAGGTGTTGTGAACCGCTGCACCCGCCTGCTGCTGCCCACGGCTGCGATCACCCTCGCAGCCGTGCTCGGTGCCTGCACCACCACGCGCGGCCCGGCCAGTGTGCCGACCGCCGAGCGCACCGGGCAGTCCTGGGTGGTCACCCGCCCGATCATCGCCGCGCAGGTGCTCGACACCTGCTCGCGCGCCAGCCCCGGCCGCGAGGCCGGGCGGGTCAGCGGCTACTGGGCTCCCAGCCGGCAGCAGATCGATCAGCTGGAAGCACAGCTGTCGTCGCTGGAGGCACAGGTACCAAAAGTGCTGGACTTCGACCGCCAGTACGTCGGCATCGAAAGCGCCGGCAAGCGGCTGATCTACGTCAACGCCTTCCACCTGCCCGACGACAGCGGCATCAATCCGGCACGCGAAGCGATCCGCGTCTGTGACGGCGGCACGCAGTTCTGGGGCGCGGTGTTCGACCCGGCCAGCAACACCTTCAGCGAGCTGCAGTTCAACGGCGGCTTCGGCGGGCCCTGAGGGGCCCCGCCGATGGGAATACGCCTGCCCACCTGGGTCTGGATCGGCGCGGTCGCGCTCTCGTGCGTGGCCGGCATGGTCAACGTGGTTGGTTTCCTTGGTTTCGAGCACCAGGCGGTCAGCCACATGACCGGCAGCACCAGCCAGCTCGGCATGGCACTGGCCCAGGGTGACTGGCGCGCGGTCGGCCACTTGTGGGGACTGCTGATCGCGTTCTCGCTGGGCGCGATGCTCAGCGGCCTGCTGATCCAGGACAGCACCCTGCAGCTGGGCCGACGCTACGGCGTGGCGCTGGCACTGGAATCGGCGCTGCTGCTGGTCGCCATTCCACTGTTCGAACAACACCAGATCTGGGGCGCGCTGGCCGCCGCCATGGCCTGCGGCCTGCAGAACGCGATGGCCACCACCTTCAGTGGCGCGGTGGTGCGCACCACCCACCTCAGCGGCATGTTCACCGACCTCGGCATCGGCCTGGGCCACCTGCTGCGCGGGTTGCCGCTGCAGGTACGACGGCTGACCCTCAGCGGCCTGATCATCAGCGGCTTCCTCGCCGGCGGCATCATCGGCGCCTGGCTGTTCATGCGCTGGCAGTACGACGCCCTGCTCGCCCCGGCCCTGCTGACCGGCCTGACCGGGCTGGGTTATGTGCTGTACCAGCAGTGGGCGCGTTGGCGGCATTGAATCAAGGACATCCACGCATGGCGTGGATCTACCTTCCCCTCCGGGACCACGGCACAATCAACTGATGAGCCCGACCACCCCCGTTTCCGCCCTCACCATCGCCGGCTCCGACTCCGGCGGTGGCGCCGGCATCCAGGCCGACCTGAAGGCCTTCGCCGCGCACCGCGTGCATGGCCTCTCGGCGATCGCTGCACTGACCGCGCAGAACACCCGTGGCGTCATCGCCGTGCACGTGCCCCCCATCGAGTTCCTCCGCGCGCAGCTGGATGCCTGCTTCGACGACTTCGACATCCATGCGGTGAAGCTGGGGATGCTGGCCAACGCCGAAGTGATCCATGCCGTCGCTGATGCACTCGAAAAGCATCGCCCGCCACACGTGGTACTGGACCCGGTGATGGTCGCCACCAGTGGGGCACGCCTGCTGGAAGACAGCGCATTGCAGGCCATGCGTGAGCGCCTGATCCCGCTGGCCACGCTGATCACCCCCAATACGCCGGAAGCAGAACTGCTGGTCGGCCGGAAGATCAGCAACGGCGAAGACGCAGAACAGGCCGCCTCGGCCCTGCTCGACCTCGGTGCCGGCGCAGTGCTGCTCAAGGGTGGCCACCTGCATGAGGGCAATCGCGTGATCGATCGCTACTTCGACGGCGTCAGCAGCGAAGAATTCATCCACGCACGCCTGCCGCTGGACGCACATGGCACCGGCTGCACGCTGGCCTCCGCCATCGCCGCGCAGTTGTGCAACGGCTTGAGCCTGGCCAATGCCTGCGAAGCCGGTATCGACTACGTTGCACGCGGCCTGCAGCAGGGCTATGCCCCCGGCCGCAGCGAGGTGCTGGTGCTGGATCACTTCGGCGCGGCACCCCACGCATGAGCCTGACGCCGAGCGTCCTTGCCGTGCAGTGCGACGACGGCCATCGCTACGAGGTGATCGCCTGCGTGCCCGCACAGCCCATCGCACGCCTGCTGTGGCTGCCGGCACTGGGCGTGGCGGCGCGCCACTACCTGGCACTGGCTTTGGCGCTGGCGGCGAAGGGCGTGGCGGTCTACCTGCATGAGTGGCGAGGCAATGGCAGCAGTTCGCTGCGCCCGTCACGCACGCAGGACTGGGGCTATCGCGAGGTACTCGAACAGGATCTGCCGACCAGCCAGACCGTCCTGGCCGCAGCAGATGACGACGGCGACGCCCTGCCCTGGATCATCGGCGGCCATAGCCTGGGCGGGCAGCTGGCCTGCGTGCATGCCGGCCGCAACCCGCAGCACTTCAACCGGCTGTGGCTGGCCGCCAGCGGCTCACCGTTCTGGCGCGGATTCCCACCACCGCGTGGCTGGCTGCTGCCGCTGGTCTACCGCTTCCTGCCGTGGATCGCACAGCGCCAGGGCGTGCTGCATGGCCGTCGCCTCGGCTTCGGTGGCACCGAAGCGCGCGGGCTGATCGCCGACTGGGCGCGCGTCGGCCTGAACAACCATTACGCCGCCGTCGGCATGGACGAAGACCTCGATGCGCAGATGGCGCGTGTGCATGGCAGCGCACAGGCGGTGCTGATGGAGCACGACTGGTTGGCCCCCACCGGATCGATGCAGACGCTGCTGGCGAAGCTGCCGAATGTGGACGCGCAGCTGCGCGTGCTGTCCGCGCAGGAACTGGGCACGCGCGCCGATCATTTCGCGTGGCTGAAGGCCCCTGATGCCGTGGCTGAAAGCTTTTTCATTCAGTTGGATGAAAATTTTCACAAAACTGTTGACGGTACGCGCCGACATCCGCATAATTCCGCTCCTGTCGCAGGGCGCCCGTAGCTCAGTTGGATAGAGTACCTGGCTACGAACCAGGCGGTCGGGAGTTCGAATCTCTCCGGGCGCACCACTCGACAGGTTTCCAGCATCCGCCGCTGGAAATGCAGTAAAATTTGATTGTGTACCGCGCGCCCGTAGCTCAGTTGGATAGAGTACCTGGCTACGAACCAGGCGGTCGGGAGTTCGAATCTCTCCGGGCGCACCATACACAGTCAGCACAACAAGTTCATGTAATTGGCGCCCGTAGCTCAGTTGGATAGAGTACCTGGCTACGAACCAGGCGGTCGGGAGTTCGAATCTCTCCGGGCGCACCATTACACCGAAACAGCAGGCCTCGGCCTGCTGTTTTTTTATGTGTGTTTTTCGGCAGGGCTGCGCCCTGCACCCTGGTAGTGCCGGCCGCTTGGCCGGCAACCTCAACGGCCACGGCAAAAGCTGGCATTCCGTGGGATGGCGGGGCGGTGTCGGAGTGCGGGGACGCCGCAAGTACGTCCATGTAGGCTTGGCAGCCGCATCCATGCGGCTGACACCCCGCACTCCGACACCGCCCCACCTCTGACAGATTTCCGCGATCTGATGGATCCACGCCATGCGTGGATGAATCTCCATCGAGTTCGAACATTTCGATAATTGATCGAAGAGCATCCACGCATGGCGTGGATCTACCGTGTCGACCAAGGTCGACACCTACCAGAGCAGTACGCCGTTCCGACAGATCGCGGAAACTGTCGAAGGCGGGGTGGGCCCGGTTGCGGGAGTGTCCGCGGCATGGATGCCGCGGCCAAGCCCCCAAGGACGGGTTTACGGCGTCTCCCGCAACCGGACCCACCCCGCCATCCCTCAGTAAACCAGCTTCTGCTGTTGCTGTTGCTGTTGCTCTGGATCGTAGCGGGTGCAGGGCGCAGCCCTGCCAAACCCCTCCCCACTGGCCATTGCCTGCCACCACTGCGACAGCAGCTCCGGCCTGCGCAGGCGCTCGCGCCACCAGCGCAGTGCGGCGCCATCCTCTCCGGTGCGCCAGGCCAGCCAGAAGGTCTCTTCCGGCTTGTGTTCCTCCACCTCGCGGATCACCAGCTGGCCGCGCGCCACCGCAGCGCGTGCGCACGGCTCGGGCAGGAAGCCGAATCCCACGCCTTCGCACTGCAACTTCAATTTGCTGGCCATGTCCGGCACCGTCAGCATCTCCTGCCCCATCAACAAGCCGACCGTGCGCGGCAGCAGCCTGCGCGCGGAATCAGAGACCGCGATCGCGCAGTGCTCGACCAGCTGCTCGCGACCCAGCACACCCGGCACTGCGGCCAACGGATGACCGGGCGCGACCGCGAACACGAACTCCACCGTGCCCAGCGGCTCGACCACGTAACCACCGCCACTGGGGCCCTCGCCCGGCGCGCCGACCAGCAGGTCGGCACGGCGGTCCAGCAGGGCCTCCCAAGTGCCGGACAGGGCCTCGCCGATCAATCGCAGCCGGGTCGGTGCCTCGGCCTCGCGAAACGCGGCGATGTCCGGCCCGAGCAGCCAGGTCGGGAACACCGAATCCACCGCCAGCGTCAGTTCGGTCTCCCAGCCCGACGCCACCCGGCGCACCCGCAGTTCCAGCTCGCGGGCGGCGCGCAGCAGGTGCCGGCCTTCGTCCAGCAGCGCGCGGCCAGCCTCGGTCGGCTCGGCGCGCGGACCGACCCGGTCGAACAGCTGAACGCCCAGGTCCTCCTCCAGCTTGGCCACGGTGTAGGAGATGGTCGAGGGCACCTTGTGCAGGGCTTTGCCGGCGCCGGCAAAGGAGCCGCGGCGGTCGATGGCATCCAGGATCTGCAGGGCATCGAGGCTGAGCTTGAGCATTCGAATTTTTCGATGATGGCTGTCAAAACTATCCGTTTTTCAAACCCAAGGCGCAAGCGGATACTTCTCTCCAACGGGGAAACAAAGCGGCTGCCAGCCCACCCCGCCCCATCGAAACCATCGAACAAGGAGATTCCATCATGCTGCAGATCCGCAAGAGCGCTACCCGTGGCCTGGCCGAGCATGGCTGGCTGTCCTCGCGCCATACCTTCTCCTTCGCCAACTACTACGACCCGCGCTACGTCAGCTTCGGCCCGCTGCGGGTGATCAACGAAGACAAGGTGATCGGCGGCCAGGGCTTCGGCACCCACGGCCACAGCAACATGGAAATCATCTCCTACGTGCTGGGCGGTGCGCTGGAACACAAGGACTCGATGGGCACCGGCTCAGTGCTGCGCTACGGCGACGTGCAGCGCATGAGCGCCGGCAGCGGCGTCACCCACAGCGAGTTCAACCACTCGGCCGACGAGACCGTGCACTTCCTGCAGATCTGGATCTTCCCGGACACCGAGAACATCACGCCGTCCTACGAGGAGACCCACTTCGCACCGGAGACCAAGCGCGGCCAGCTGCGCCTGATCGCTTCGCCGGACGGCGCCGACGGTTCGCTGCGCATCCACCAGGATGCCCGCATCTTCGCCACCATCCTCGACGGCGGCCAGAAGCTGCACCATGCCCTTGGCAACGGTCGTGGCGCCTATGTGCAGGTGGCCCGTGGGCAGCTGCAGGTCAACGGCATCACCCTGGAAGCCGGTGATGCGCTGCAGGTCAGCGACGAAGCCCAGCTGACGCTGGAAAACGGCAACGATGCCGAAGTGCTGGTGTTCGACCTGCCGCTGTAACCACATCGCCCGCGATGCTGCAGAGCATCGCGGGCGCATCTGCGTCAGAACCTGTAATTCAAGCTCAACCGCACGTTGCGCGGCTCGCCCCAGGCGTAGGTGCTGTACCAGTTGAAGATCGTGTAGTAACGCTTGTCGAGCAGGTTGTTGACGTTGACCGTGGCCGACAGGCGATCGTTGAACTGGTAGCGCGCCATCGCATCGAGCAACCAGTACGGCTGCGTGCGATGCACCACCTTGGCCCGCGTGGCCGGGTTGGTAATCTCGCCGAAAGTCGAATCCTGCCAGCGTGCGCCACCACCCAGCGTCAGCCCCTGCCAGGCGCCACGCAGGCGGTAGCGGGTGTGCAGGCTGAACTGGTTCTCCGGTTCCAGCGTGGTCACCTTGGTGCCCGCCTGGCGGGCGATCTTGTGGGAGAACCCACCCTGCACCTGCCAGCCCTCGGCCAGCTGACCCGACATTTCAAGCTCGAAACCCTTGGTGCGCACGCCCATCAAGGTGCGGTAGGCATCCTGGCCATCCGGTGTCTTGCCGCCGGTGGGCTGAGCGAAGTTGTCCTGATCAAGCTGGAACAGCGCCGCACTGGCATTGAGGCGTCCATCGAAGAACTCGGCCTTCAGCCCCATCTCGTAGCTGCGGCCTTCGAGCGGATCCAGCGCCTTGCCCTGCTCGTCACGCTCGCCCTGCGGCTTGAAGATGGTGCTGTAGCTGGCATACACCGAGTAATGCTCGCCGAGGTCGTAGACCACGCCGGCATAGGGCACATGGACGCCGGTCTCGCGCGTGTCCGGCGAGCGGTAGCTGGCCAGGCGGCTGCCGACGATCAGCTTCAACGGATCGGCCACGTCGAAGCGGCCAACCACGTACAGCCCGTTCTCACGGGTCATTTCATTGTTGTCATAGGTGCGCTGCCACTGCGGTTCGGCAATGTCGCCATTCCAGCTGCGGTAGTCCGGCACGGTATCCGGGAAACCCGCCTGAGGGCCGTAGCCGGTATTGGTCCAGCGCTTGCGCGAGGCACTGCCACCAACCACCAGCTCATGCTCGCGGCCGAACAGGCCGAAATGCCCACTCACATAGAAGTCGGCGGCATTGCTGACGGTCTTGCCGACGTACTTGCCGAGCCACAGGCTGACGCCCTCGCCGGTCAACGGATCGGGATTGCCGGCGGCGGCACCGGCCAGTGCGGCGTCATAGCCGTTGACCTGATGATTGAGCTGCAGCTTGGCAATCCAATCGTTGGCGAACGTGTGCTCCAACGTGGCGAAACCGGTACGCACGTACTGGCGCCAGCCGGCCCATTGCGCACCATTGTTGAACGAGCGCGGCATGCGGTTGAAGTTGCCGGCGCTGTCCAGCAGCGGAATGCCGCCCCACGTGGAGCCTTTCGGGTCGCTGTCCATCACGTCGCCACCGATCGACAACAGCGTGCGTTCGCCCAGATCGGCTTCCAGCACGGCATAGCCGACCTTGCTAGTGCGCTGGTAGTTGTCCAGGTTGGAGCGCTTGTCTTCCCAGGCACCCACGGCACGGCCACGCACGCGGCCATCGGCAGTCAGCGGGCCACCCACATCGAGCTCGGCGCGGTAGTCGTCCCAGCGGCCGACACCCAGTGAGGCACTCCCGGCGAAGTCCTTGCCCGGCTTCTTGCGCACCAGGTTGATGGTCGCACCCGGATCGCCCATGCCGGTCAGCAGGCCGGTCGCGCCCTTGAGCACCTCGATGCGGTCGTAGATGGCGGTATCGCTGAGCGTGTTGCCGGCGGAGTACGCCGAGTTGCGCGACATCGGAATGCCGTCGTACTGGAAGTTCTGGATCGCGAAACCGCGCGCGTAGTACTCGGTGCGTTCGCTGTCGTAGGTGACGATGCTGATGCCGGGGGTCACCCGCATCACGTCGTCGATGCCGTGCAGGCCGAAGTCATCCATCTGTGCGCGGGTGATCACGCTGATGGTCTGCGGGGTCTGCCGTGGCGTCAGCACCAGGCGGGTCGCGGTGGCAATGGTGCCGGGCGTATAGGCGTCGCTGCCCTCGGTGATGGTACCGAGCAGGTTGGCGGTGACCTGTACGGTCTGCAGGGTCTGTGATGCAGGCGCCTGCGAATCCTTGGCTGGATCCGTACTGGACTGCGCAACAGCAATACCGCTGCTGCCCAGAGCAGCGATCAGCAACCCCCGGGCCAGCGCCTGCGGCAACGCGCGGCGACGCGGCAAGGGGGACGGCGTATGGACAACAGGCACAGGCAGCACGACGGGACCTCCACGATAGGGTGGGATCCTCTGGCGGCGGCTGGAGGGAAGAGAGGGACGCGGCCGGACAGCCGCGGCGCAGGAGTGTACTCCCCTGCGCCGCGGCTGTCGTGCGGAGTGCTGGCGCGGGATCAGCCGCCGATGGCGGCGCAGGCCTCCAGGATCAGCGCGGTCACTTCCTTCGGCTGCGAAGCCAGCGAGGCATGGCTGGCATCCAGCTCCAGCAGGCGCCTGGGCTGCATCCTTGCGGCCATGGCCTTCTGGTTTTCCGGCGCGATCATGTGGTCGTGGCGGGACAGCTGGTACCAGCTCGGCATGTGCTTCCACGCCGGGTCGCTGACCGCATCACCGAAGGTGCTGGCCAGCGGTGCCTTCTGGGTAACGGCCATCACCCGGCCTTCGTCCTCGCTCAGATCCTGGCAGAAGCTCTCATGAAACTTGTCCGCACGCAGCCACAGGTAGCCATCACTGTCAGGTGCCAGGTTCGGCGCCGCCTCCGGCAGGTGCTGCTGGGTGATCCCACCGGGACTCTCGCCGGCATCAGGCGCGAACGCGGCGATGTAGACCAGGCCCTTCACGTTGGGCTCGTTACCGGCCTGGCTGATCACCGCGCCGCCATAGGAGTGGCCGACCAGCAGCACCGGCCCGTCGATCTGCCGGATCATTTTCCGGGTGCGCCCTGCGTCGTCGGCCAGCGAGGTCAGCGGCAGTTCCACCGCCTGCACACGGTCGTGGCCGTTGCGATGCAGTTCCAGGATCACCTTGGCCCAGTGTGCGGCCCCGCCCCAGAAGCCATGGACGAGGAGGATGGTCGGTGTCGTGCTCATGTAGAGGTCTCCGGCAGCGGCCGGCGGAATGCAGACCGTGCAGCCACTGTCCGTGCGTCGCGTTAATCGCTGGTGACGCAATCGGGTCACTGCAATCGTATGCGTCGCCCGATGTCACGCATGGCACTTGCCGAGTCAGTCTGAAATCGTTTTCATGGCTGTTCCCTGGAGCTTCGCATCGCGCATGACGCCTTCATCCCCCCGTGCCCAGCAGCACGCCACCCGCGCCGCCTTCTTCATTCCCGGATTCGCCACCGCCGCATGGGCGCCGATGGTGCCCTACGCCAAGGCCAAGGCCGGGCTGTCCGACGCCAGCCTCGGCGCCGTGCTGCTGTGCCTTGGGCTCGGCTCGCTGCTGGCGATGCCGTTGGCGGGCGCGCTGACCGGGCGGCTGGGCTGCCGCCGGGTGATGGTGATCACCTGCGCGATGATGCTGTGCGCCCTGCCCTTGCTGGTGCTGGCGCCCTCGCCGGTGGCGCTGGGTGCGGCGCTGTTCGTGTTCGGCGCCGGCGTCGGTGCGCTGGATTGTGCGATGAACATGCAGGCGGTCGCGGTCGAGCGCGACGCCGGGCGCGCGATGATGTCCGGCTTCCACGCCTTCTACAGCATCGGTGGCTTCGTCGGCGCCGGCTGCATGACCGGCCTGCTGATCCTGGGTACACCGCTGTGGCTGGCCGCGCTGGTTTCGGTGACGGCACTGCTGCTGGTCGCGGTGCTGTCGGCGCCGCACTGGCGCCCGCAACGGATCCTGCACGACGGCCCACTGCTGGCGCTGCCGCACGGCGTGGTGCTGTTCATCGGCGTGCTGGCCTTCGTGGTGTTCCTCGCCGAGGGCTCGATGCTGGACTGGAGCGCGGTGTTCCTGGCCGAAGTGCGGCAGGTGCCGCGTGACCAGGCCGGCGCCGGCTTCGCGCTGTTCACCCTGGCGATGACCGCGATGCGCCTGTTCGGCGACGGCATCGTCGAGCGCCTCGGCCGCACCCGCACCCTGGTCTTCGGCGGCATCACCGCCGCAGCAGGCTTCACCCTGTCCACGCTGGTGCCCTCGTTCCCGGTGGCGCTGGCGGGGTATGTACTGGTCGGGCTGGGCTGCGCCAACATCGTGCCGGCACTGTTCTCGATGGCCGGCCAGCAGCGGGTGATGCCGGAGAGCATCGCCATCACCGCAGTCACCACGCTGGGTTACGCCGGCATCCTCGCCGGCCCGGCAGCGATCGGTGCACTGGCACACGGCACCAGCCTCGGCTTCGCCTTCCTGTGCGTGGCCGCGCTGCTGCTGGGCGTCGCGGCGTCTGCCCGCTCGCTGGCACGACGGGTGGCCTGACAGAAAAAGGGGACGGAGGGGATTAAGTCGTTTATGGCCCAGCTGTGCGGGAAACGACTTAATCCCCTCCGTCCCCTTTTTTCAGCGGTGGGCCAGCCACTCGGCCTGGGCCGGCAGCTGTGGGGCCGGGCAGGCGCTCTTCGGGTGGTGTTCGTCGCGCGCCATCCAGTCATCGACCACTCCGGCCAGCAGGTCCAGCCGCAGCGGCAGGGTGATGTGGTCCTCGCCGCGCATCTCGATGTAATGCGCGCGCGGGTTGGCCTGGGCCAGTTCGCGGCCCTGGCTGACCGGAATGTGCTGGTCGCCCTGGCCGTGCAGCAGCAGCACGCAGGCGCGGGTATCGGCCAGCGCGCGCGCTACATCCACGCGGTCCAGATCGACGTCGATACGGCGGCTGGCGGCGGCGATCACCTGGTTGATGTCCTGGCCGCCGTAGCGCCAGCGCGCGTACGACGCCATCGCCTGCGCCTTCAGGCCTTCCGGCTGCAGTCCCATCAGGTGCGGAATCATCGTGCGGATCGCCACACCGGCATTGGCGAACGATTCCATCGCCACCACCCCTTCCACCTGGTCGCCGAGTTTGTCGGCGGTGAATACCGCTGTGGCGGCGCCATAGGACACGCCGAACAGGTACAGCGGGCCGGTTACTTCACCACGGGCGCGCAGCTCGCCGATCACATCCACCACATCGTCGGATTCATAGGTGCCATAACCCGACGGCCCGGTACCGGACTGTCCATGATTACGCAGGTCGAGCGTGACCACGCGGTAGCCGGATTCGGCCAACTGCAACGACCACGGCAGCATCGAATCACCGTTCATCATCCAGCCGTGCAGCAGCACCACGGTACCGCGCGGTGCCTGCGCGCGGAACGGCTGCGGTACTGCCAGGCTCAGGCCGGTATCCAGCGGCAGGCCGTTCTCGTGGCGCTGCGGCAGGTAGTGGTAACGCGCGCCGTAATCGCCAGGATCGAACACACGCCAGAAGATCGGCACGCCATCGCGGCCCGGCGCGAAGCCGTGGCGATTGGGCAGTTCGGCGATGGCCGCAGCAATGCGCGGACGATCGAGCAGGGTCGATACGCCACCCGGCGCGATCAGCCGATCGGCGAGCGAGGTGGACGAGGCATTGATCGAGGACGAGCATGCAGCCAGCCACAGGCCGGCGCACGCCAGCAACAACAGCAGCAGGCGCTTCATGGGCAATCGGGGAAAAGGTGCGACAGCGTGGCAGGTTAGCGACGCGCGCGTGGGCCATCTATCGCGCATGGATGACGGCTTGATGACAACGCAGGAACGATTCAGCTTGGTGTACAAGCTGTATCTGTTCAGTCATTGATCCGGATCAATGAACGCGCGCGCGGGATTGCCCACAGTGCCGCCATGCGCACCTCGTTCAAGCTCGCCATTGCCCTGGCCGCCACGCTGGCCGCCGCCTACGGCGTCGCCCGCACCACGCCCTACTGGTTCGCACCGCGACAGGCCGCGCAGGTCGACATCCACGATCCGGCATTGATCGCGCAGGGACAATACCTGTCGCGCGCGGCCGACTGCGCGGCCTGCCACACCGCGCCCGGCGGCAAGCCGTTCGCCGGTGGCCTCGGCATGCAGACGCCGATGGGCACGATCTACTCGACCAACATCACGCCCGATCCGGACACCGGCATTGGCGCCTACGACTACGCCGACTTCGAGCGCGCGGTGCGTCGCGGCATCCGCCATGATGGGCAGCCGTTGTATCCGGCCATGCCGTACGCCTCGTACGTGATCGCCAGCGACGCCGAGATCAAGGCGCTGTACGCCTACTTCATGGGCTCGGTGCAACCGGTGGAGCAGAACAACGCCGACAGCACGATCCCGTGGCCGGCCAACATGCGCTGGCCACTGGCCTGGTGGCAGCTGCTGTTCGCACGCCCGCGCACGTTCAACCCGGATCCGTCGCTGGATGCCAGCCAGCAGCGCGGTGCCGAACTGGTGGAAGGCCTGGCCCACTGCGGCGCCTGCCACACACCACGTGGCCTGGCGTTCCAGGAAAAGGCGATGGCCGATGATGGCAGCCGCCAGTTCCTGTCCGGCTCGGTGCTGGAAGGCTGGTACGCGAAGAACCTGCGCAATGAATCGACCGGCCTGGCCAGCTGGAGCGAGGGCGAGATCGTCGATTTCCTGCGTACCGGCCGCACCGATCGATCGGCGGCCTTCGGCGGCATGGCCGACGTGGTCGAGCACAGCACGCAGTACCTGTCCGACACCGACCTGCTGGCGATGGCCCGCTACCTGAAGCAGCTGCCCGCCCGCGAAGGACGCAGCGCACAGTGGTCGCCCGGTACCGACACCACCACCGCCGCACTGCGCAGCGGCGACTACCGCGTGGCAGGTTCGCTGGCCTATGCCGAGCACTGCCAGGCCTGCCACCGCGCCGACGGGCGCGGCATGCCGCGCGTCTATCCAGCCCTGGCCGGCAACTCGATCGTGTTCGCCGATGACCCCAGCTCGCTGGTGCAGGTGACCCTGATCGGCGGCCGCACGCCGCATACCCCGCATGACCGCATGGCCTTCACCATGCCCGGCTTCGAGCAGCTGCCAAACGCGCAGCTGGCACAGATCCTGACCTTCATCCGCAGCAGCTGGGGCAACCAGGCCAGTGCCGTGAGCGAGGTCGACGTGGCGCGCATGCGCCAGGTGGTGCCCGACAAGCCGGTGCACTACGTTCCGCAGGAGGCCGCACGATGAAACGTTCGCGCAAACGCTCCCGCCTGCTGATCGGCAGTGCGATCACCCTCGTGATGCTCGCCGGGGCCGGTACCCTCGCTTACCGTCATCTGTATCCGGACCTGGATGCCGCCGTGGCCAGCACGATCGATATCCTCGATGCGAAGGGCAAGGTGGTCGGGCACTACCATGCGCCCAGCGCCGAAGAAATCGCCGGGCTCGGCAATGCCGAATCGGTGATGCTCGGCCGCCGTATCCTAAACGAGACCGCACGGCTGCTGCCGGACAATGTCGGCAACGATCTGAACTGCAACTCGTGCCACATGGCCGAGGGCAAGCGGCCTTTCGGCAATCACTACTTCAATACCGGCGGCGGCGCCTATCCGCGCTACATGCCGCGTCCGGGCAAGGTGATCGGGCTGACCGAGCGCATCAACGGCTGCCTGCAGCGTTCGATGAACGGCAAGCCGCTGCCGGAGGACTCGCCGCAGATGCGCGCGATGCTCGATTACATGGCGTGGCTGAGCAGTCCGGTGCCAGAGGGTGCAAAGGTGGCCGCCCCCAGTGAGGGGCCGATCGACAGCACGCTGACCCCGGACCCGGTCCGCGGCCAGGCGCTGTACGCCGTGCAGTGCGCCGCCTGCCATGGCGACAACGGCGAAGGACGGCGCGACGCCGGCGGTGACATCGCCTTCCCGCCGCTATGGGGCGACCACAGCTTCAACATCGGCGCCGGCATGGCGCGCCTGTACAAGGCCGCCGGCTTCGTCAAGCACAACATGCCACCGGCGGTGACCCGCGAGCCGCCACTGGGCCAGCAGGCGATGCCCGACCAGGATGCGGTGGACATCGCCAGCTACTTCATCAACCAGCCCCGGCCGGACTTCGCCAACAAGGCCAAGGACTGGCCGCGCGACCCGAAACCCAAGGACGCGCGGTACTGACAGGCAGGCGGCCGGGGGCGTCGGCCGTCACAACACGGTTCCTGCATCTCTACGTCATGTCGATGTCATTGGTGCTGTCGACACTCGGGGGCTTCTCTCCCCCCAAGGTCCGGTATCGATGCGAACGATTGCGCGCTTTCCCCGTGTTTCGCTGCTTGCCCTGCTGATCGCCCCCGCGCTGGACGCCCTCGCAGAAGCACCGCAGGGCGATACGGGCGAAGCGCGCAGCAGCGATGCCCGCACCCTCGACCAGGTGCAGGTGATCGGCCAGGCCACCAGCTACGCCAAGACGTCGGTGCGCGCAGAAACACTGAACCGGCAGACGGTGATGAGCAGCGTCAACGACGCGCTGAACGAAGTACCCGGCGTGGTGGTCAGCGAGGCCGACGCCACCGGCTCGTCGGTGTGGGGCACGCAGATCAGCATGCGCGGGTTCGTCACCAATCGTGATACCCAGCAGATCGGCACCACCATCGACGGTCTGCCCAACGGCGGCTCCGGCTACGGCGGCGGCTCGCTGGCCAACCGCTACATCGACACCCTGGACCTGGAAACGGTGGAAGTCAGCCAGGGCACCGCTGACATCTCCTCGCGCTCGAACGAAGCCCTCGGCGGCACGCTCAACTTCCTCACCAGCGACCCGATGCAGGACAGCCGCCTGCGCTTCGTGGTCGGTGCCGGTGACAACGAGGCGCGCAAGTACTACGTGCGCTACGACACCGGCCTGCTCGGCGGCCACACCCGCGCGTGGATCAGCGCCTCCTCGTCGAAGGTGCACGACTGGATCGACGGCACCGGCCACGCCAGCAACGACCACATCGCCGGCAAGTTCATCACCGAACTGGATCGCTGGACGCTGACCGGCTACCTGTCCTACAACGACGCCGACGAGCCCGAATACACCAGCGTTTCGCCGACGGGCTTTGCCACCAATCCGGATCGCGACAACCTGGTCGGCACCCTCACCGGCATTCCGTATCTGGACCAGAACTACCGTTCCGGCTCGCGTGCGCTGCGCGAGAACACCTTCGGCTACCTGCGCGCAGCCTTTGACGGCGGCAATGGTTTCAAAGCGTCGGTGGCCGCCTATGGGCATCGCATGCAGGGCCGCGGTGACTGGCTGCCGCCGTACCTGGCGCAGGTCAGCGACGATGGCGCGGGCCGCCCCGAGTCGGAGTACCTCGGTGGCGAGACCGTGTACGGCGGCAGCAACCGCGGCCAGATCTTCTTCGTCAATCCTGATGGCAGCGCGGCACAGCGGCTGGCCAGCTGCACGCCACGGTTGGGCTTCACCGCCGAGTACGATCCGAACTGCTACGCGGGCAACGTGCTGGGCGCGCAGTCCTACCGCCACACCCACTACGACAACGACCGCATGGGCGTGACCGCCGACGTCGAATGGCGGCAGACCTTCGGTGCGATCGACAACACGATCCGTGGCGGCCTGTGGGTGGAGAAGCTGGACCGTTCGGCACGCCGTGACTGGCACCGCCTGCTCAACGTCGGCCAGGACATCGCCTTCGACCATCAGCCGTACTGGGTGCAGTTCGAGGACAAGTACAAGGTTGACGAGCAGATGTACTACGTCGAGGACGTGGCCCGCTTCGGCCCGTTCAGTGCCCGCCTGGGCGTGAAGCAGTTCTTCGTCGACCAGTCGCGCCGCCGCGTGATCGGTGCCAGCGAGCAGGTGAAATCCGATTCCAGGTCCGATCCGCTGCTGTCGACCGGCTTCACCTGGGCACCGGGCGTGGAAGGCATGGAGCTGTTCGCCGGCTTCTCGCAGAACTTCGCCGCCATTCCCTCCGGCGTGCTCGGCGAGACCGACCCGCAGCGCTTCCGCAACGTCGAACCGGAGACCGCCGACAACATCGAAGTGGGCATGCGCATCAGCCGCTGGCCGCTGACCGCCTCGGTGACCCTGTACAACATCAAGTTCGACAACCGCATCGTCTACCTTCCGGCAGGTTTCGTCAGTGGCATCGACTACCTGGGCGAGACCGACGGTGTCTACGAGAACTTCGGCGGCGTGGAAAGCAACGGCCTGGAAGCGGCGTTCGGCTACGGTTGGGACAACGGCTGGCGCCTCAACGCCGCCTATACCTACAACCGCTCCAAGTACCTGGGCAGCGGCGATGCCGCGCGCGACACCCAGCTGGGCATCGTCGATGGCGCCAAGGTGATCGGCCAGCCCGAACAGACCCTGGTGCTGTCGGCGGACTGGCAGGGCGAGAACTGGAACTTCGGCCTGTCCGGCCGTTACCTGGGCACGCGCTATCTCGACGCCGCCAACGTCAACAAGCTGCCCTCGGCCACCGTGTTCAACGCCAACATCGGCTTCGACCTGCAGGGGCTGTCGCCGCGCCTGAAGGGCATGGGTGCCAACCTGGTGGTGAGCAACCTCACCGATAAGCGGTATCTTGCGGGGGTGGACGGCCGCGACAACGCCTTCATCGGCGCCCCGCGCACCGTCGGCATCTCCTTCCGTGTGGACCTGTGAGTGAGCCCGTGACCGATATCGGCCGACGCCGGTTGTTGCAGGCCGGCGTTGCCGCCGGCCTTTCCCCGCTGCTGCCCAGCATCGCCCGGGCCGCAGCGATCGCGCCTGCGGCGCAGACGCGCAGCCTCGAAGACCTGCAGCACATCGTGGTGTTCATGCAGGAGAACCGTTCGTTCGACCACTACTTCGGCACGCTGCCTGGGGTACGTGGTTTCGGTGATCGCTTCGTGGCCCCTGCCGCGGCCCTGCAGGCCGGTGGCCGCACCCGCAGCCTGTGGCTGCAGCCCGACGCGAGCGGCGCGCGCGCGATCGCGCCGTTCCCGCTGGATACCGCCGCGCACTTCGGCTACATGCGGGTGGAAGGCACACCGCACACCTGGCCGGACGCACAGCGTGCCTGGGACCACGGGCGCATGGGGCACTGGCCGAAGGCCAAGCAGAACCACTCCATGGGCTACTTCCAGCGCAGCGACATGCCGTTCCAGTTCGCGCTGGCCGATGCGTTCACGATCTGCGACGCCTACCACTGCGCGATGCAGGCCGGCACCAACCCGAACCGGGTGTTCCTGTGGACTGGCCACAATGATGCACACGCGCGTGCAGGTGGCCCTGTGATCGCCAACTCGCACGACAACTTCCCGGAACAGGGCGGGCATCCGGCGTCGTACCGATGGACCAGCCATGTCGAGCGCCTGCAGAAGGCCGGCGTGTCCTGGCAGATCTACCAGGACATGGCCGACAACTTCACCGACAACCCGCTGGCCGGTTTCGAGGTATTCCGCCAGGCCCATCGCGCCGCGCCGGGGCATGACCCGCAGTTGCGCGCACGCGGCGTCAGCACCCGTGGCCTGGCGCAGCTGCGCCAGGACGTGATCGGTGGGCGCCTGCCGCAGGTCAGCTTCATCATTGCCGACGCGGCCGGCAGCGAGCATCCCGGCCCCTCCAGCCCCGCCCAGGGCGCGGCCTATACCGCGCGCGTGCTGGACGCGCTGACCGCCGATCCAGAGGTGTGGAGCCGCACCGCGCTGTTGCTGATGTTCGACGAGAACGACGGCTTCTTCGACCACATGCCGCCACCGGCACCGCCTTCACCGCTGGGCACCGGCTGGGCCGGTGCGTCTTCGGTCAGTACCGAGGGTGAGTACCACCGCCATCCGGCACCGGGCGACGAGAAGTACGACCTCGCCGAACTGCGTGGCCGCCCATATGGGCTGGGTCCGCGCGTGCCGCTGTATGTGATCTCGCCGTGGAGCCGCGGTGGCTGGGTCGATTCGCAGGTGTACGACCACACCTCGGTCATTCGGTTGATCGAACGTCGCTTCGGTGTGGCCGCACCGGACATCACGCCGTGGCGCCGGGCGGTCTGCGGCGACCTCAGCAACGCGTTCGACTTCGCCCAGCGCGATACCCGCCCGTTCGTACGCGGCCTGCCGGACGTGAGCGCGGTGGCCGCGCGCGCCGCCGCCCTGCCGGGACGCACCGTGCCCGCGTTGCCCGAGGGACTGAAGCCGGCGAAACAGGAAAGCGGCGTGCGCCCGGCGCGTGCCCTGCCCTACCGGCCGCAGGCATCGATTGCCGCTGTCGACGCCTCGGGTGTGGATCTGGCGCTGTCCTGCGAAGGCGCAGCAGCAGTGCTGCATGTTTACGACCGGCTGCGGCTGGATGCGGTGCCACGCCGCTACACGCTGCTGCCGGGCATGCCGCTGCGCGAGCGCTGGCCGCTTGATGCCCAGGGCCGCTATGACCTGTGGCTGCTGGGCCCGAACGGCTTCCACCGCCACTTCCAGGGGGCGGCCAAGGATCCTGCGCTGCAGGCTTCAATTGATCGCACGGATGGCCAACTGCGGCTGCGGCTGCGCAACCTGGGTGACGGCGCGCAGCAGGTGCGTGTGCAGCCTGGTGCCTATGCCGGGCACATGCCCGATCAGGCGCTGGTACTACCCGCACACGCAGAAACCGCGTTGGCGTGGGACGCAACGCCCACGGCGGGCTGGTATGACCTGCAGATCGGCGCGGGCGAGAGCATGCTGCGCCTGGCCGGTCGTGCCGAGGATGGGCGCCCCGGCACCAGTGACCCGGCGATGGGCAGCGAGCCATTGCGGTTCGAGCAGGATTGAAGGATCTCTGTAGAGCGGTAGATTCAGGCCTCCTGCAGCCCCGGCCGGCCGTGCTCCACCGCATAGCGCTTCCAGCTCTGCACCGCGCCATTCGGCTGCATCACGGTATCCAGCGTCTTCATGTCGCCGATCCACGCATCGCGGGTGACATCGCACAGCACGTAGCCACGCTTGTCGGTGGTCGCCTTCAGATAGGGACTGTGCGCAAGCTGGTTGCTGGCATACGCGTCCACACCCTGGCCATCGGCGCCGGAGGTGATCGACGTGGCGAGGAACTCGCTGGAGATCACGCCCGAGTCACGGTGGTCCTGCACCAGATCACTCGCATAGTGGCGATGCGCGTCGCCGCAGGCAGTCACTACGTTGCCGAAGCCCACCTTCTGGATGTGGTCAAGCAGGCGCCGGCGGCTGTCCAGATAGCCCGACCACTGGTCGTCGGACGACTGCACCACCCCATCCTTCTCGCGCATGTAGTTGCCCAGCGCCACCTGGTGGGCGATGGTGTGCCAGCGCGGTGCGGCATCGGCCAGGCCGTCGAACAGCCAGCGCTCCTGCTTCGCCCCCACAATGCTGCGCTCCGGCGATTCCACCTCCTCACGCAACGCCATGTTCACCTGCTTGCTGCGGTACTGGCGGGTATCGAGCAGGTGCAGGTCCATCAGCGTGCCGTAGCGTGCGCGCCGGTACATCTGCATGTGGCCATCGCGCGGGAATGCAGAGCGGCGCAGTGGCATGTTCTCGTAGTAGGCCTGGAACGCCTGTGCGCGACGCAGCAGGAACACTTCGCTGGGCGTGTCATCCTGGTCCTCGGCACCGGCCCAGTTGTTGTCCACTTCATGGTCGTCAAAAGTGACGAACCACGGTGCCGCCGCATGCGCGGCCTGCAGGTCGGGATCGCTCTTGTACTGGGCGTAGCGGCGGCGGTAATCATCCAGCGTGTAGATCTGCGGGCCGACGTGGTTGCGCAGGTTGGTGAACGGCTGGCCGTTCATCTTCCGCAGGCCCGGCTGGCTTTCGCCTTCGTAGATGTAGTCACCGTAGTGGAAGACGAAATCCAGCGGTTCCTCGGCGATGCGCCGCCACGCGGTGTAGTGGCCTTCTTCGTAGTGCTGGCAACCGGCCACCGCAAAGCGCACACGATCCACTGCGGCCGTGGCTGCGGGCAGCGTGCGGGTACAACCGACCGCACTGGCGTGGCCGCCTACGGTGAAGCGGTACCAGTAGGGCCGTCCGGGCGCCAACCCGTCCAGCTCCACGTGCACGGCGTGGCCGAGTTCGGGATGCGCCATTGCCGAACCCTGGCGCACCACCCTGCGCATGCCATCGTCTGCTGCCAGTTGCCATTCGACCGCCATCGGCCGGATCGGCATGCCACCGCCGAACACCAGCGGTTCGGTCGCCAGGCGCGTCCACAGCACCACGCCATCGGCCGAGGGATCACCCGAGGCCACGCCCAGGGTGAAGGGTGTGCTGGCAAAGCGCGGCTTGGCCAGCAGGTTGCGCGGGTTCAGCGCGGTGGCGTCGGCCTGCGCGGCCAGCGCGTGTGCCGTGCCCATCCAGGCACCGGCAGCGGACAGGCCGGCCAGGGCCAGGAATCGCCTGCGATTGATCGTCTCCACTGCTGTGCCCTCAGTTGTAGATGATGTGGAAGTAGAAGAAGCGGCCGTAGTCGTCGATCTCGGTACGGAAGCGCCCGTTCGGGCCGGTGCTGTAGGTCGGCTGGGTGTTGAACAGGTTCTTGGCTTCGTACTTCAGCGTCACGTGCCTGCTGACCTTGTGGCTGAAGGCCATGTTGAAGGTCATGTACGGGTCGTAGTACGAATCCAGCCATTCGGTGTCACCGAAGTCGACCAGCATCTGGCTGCGGTAGGTGCCGGACAGGCGCAGCTGCGCGCTTTTCCAGGGCATGCGCCAGATCACCGAACCGTTGAGCGACCAGTCCGGCTGGTACAGCAGGCGATCCAGGCGGCGCTCGGTGCCATCGCTGATGCGGTAGTTGGTCTGGCCTTCCAGCCGTGTAGCGTTGAAGTACATGTCGAAGCGCTGGCGTCCCCACTGCAGGTTGCGGTTGGCCACCGCGAACTCGACACCGCGCAGCGTGGACTCATCGGTGTTCATCGGCTGGGTGACCCGGTAGCGGGCATCACCCACGTTCTCGAAGGTGGTCAGGGTGTAGATGTCGTCCTTGATCACCTTGTCGAACAGCGCCACCGAGACCAGGCCGTTGTTTCCGTTGAAGTACAGGTCCCACGCCAGGTCGATGTTGGTGGAACGTCGCGGCTGCAGATCGGCATTGCCCTGCTTGATGCTGCAGAAGCCCCTGCCCTCCTCGTCATCGCCACAGCTGGTGCTGGTGGCCTGGGCGATGTTGCTCGGCGTCGGCCGGCCCAGCGTGCGGCTGGCGGAGAAGCGCAGGCGCTGGTCCTCGGTGAGCTTGAAGGTTGCGTTCAACGAGGGCAGCAGATTGTTGTAGCCACCACTCGTGTTGCGGAACGCAGAGGTATAGGTAGTGCCGCCATCATCGCTGAACGGACTATAGGCATCGAAGCGGGTGTGGTCGTAGCGCAGGCCGCCGATCAGCAGCAGCCGGTCCCAGGCGTAGTGCGCGGACACATAGGCATTGGTGATGTCCTCCACGTACTTGTAGTCACTGGTGAAGTTGGCATTCGGATACGCCGCATTGTTGTTGCCCAGTTTCGGCAGCAGTTGCTCGTTCCACTTGCGGTTGTCGATCAGCGGGAAGCCCGGCACGCTGCCCAGCAGCGTCGAACCCGGATACAGGTAGTCGTTGAGCGTGGCACTGCTCTTGAAATAGTCGAAGTCGATGTCCTGCCAGATCTTCAGGTGGCGGTACTCGGCGCCGGCGGCCAGTCCGAAACCTCTCGCATCGGCGTCGATGTTGTAGCTGAAGTCGGCGCGCAGGTTGTCGATGCTCTCCTTGGCATCGCGCGGGGAGACGTAGGCCTGCGCCGGATTGAGCTTGAATGCGGAACTGGTCAGCAGGCTGGAATCGGAAACGGCCACCGCGTTGGGGAAACCGTGGCTGTCGTTCTCGTAGTCGACGAACAGGTTGCTCGGGTAGGCGCGCACGCCCCAGTAGACCTGGCTGTTGTGGAAGGTCTCTTCGGTATGGCCACTGCGCAGGGTCAGCCGCGAACGGTCCCCCATGTCCCAGTTGAAGCTGGCGATGGCGCCACGGTTGCTGCGGTCCCAGCGGTCGTGGCGGTTCTTGATGTAGATGCTGTTGATCTGGGTGGTGCCGCTGTCTTCGGTCTGGTTGCGGACCGGAAACTTAGCGTTGCCGTACAGATCCGTCTTGTTCATCGTCGAGTTCTCGTAGAACCGGTACGAATACAGCAGCAACGATGCGTAGAACGGATCATCCGAGGGCTTCCACTCAAGCTTGGCGGAGCCACCGAAGTTGGTGATGAAGTTGGTATAGGTGCCAGTGCTGAAGTTGCCAGGCGCACGCAGCCCGTTCCAGCCCTTGGCCTGGTCCGGGCCCGTGGTACCGTCGGTGAGGTATTTGCCAGCGTCGTTGTAGTAGTAGTTCGACTCCACCCAGCGCTTGACGCTGTTGCGCGAACGCTGCTCGTAGCGTGCCACCGCAACGATGCCGAACTGCTGGTCGACACCAAACTGGTTGGAGAACACCATCTTGGCGCTCTTGCCGAAGTGGCCCAGGGTCTCGTGGTTGCCGCCAGCGCTGCGCTCGACGTTGGTCTCGGCGGTGGAATAGATGCCTGCCACATCGGCAAACACGTACTTGCCTGACCGGTCGAAGGCACTGCGGCTGATGATGTCGATCACGCCGCCGATCGCATCCGGTGCCTGCTCGGCACTGAAGCTCTTGTAGATGTCGGTACGGGTGCCGATGTCACTGGGAATCAGCTGCAGGTTGTTCATGCGCTCGCCGGAGCCACTGCTCCCCACGCTGGCAATCGCAATGCCATCGATGGTGGTGTAGTTGAGGTTGGCCTGTACGCCGCGCACGGTCACGTAACGTGGCTCGCCGGCATCCTCCACCGCACTCAGCCCTGGAGCGGCCATCAGGCTCTCGGCCAGGGTCTCGTCGCCGTAGCTGTCCATCTCGTCATACACCACCGAATCCTTGATCACCGGCGACGACTTCTTCTGGTCGATGACCTCATGTGCGGCAATCACCTTCACCGTGTCCAGGGTCGGCGCCACCATTGCCTCGGCCTCGCGCAGCTTCGGCGCGGCCGGCTTCGGTTGGTTGCGAGCTGGCGCCGGATCGATGGCGATGACATTGCCATCCACCACGGTGTACCCCAGGCCGGTACCGGCCAGCAGCGCCTCCAGCGCCTGCCTGACGGTGGCACCGCGCGGCACCGCACCGGCCATGCGGGCATCACCGCCGGCCGAGTACAGGAACTGCACCCCGGAACCGCGCGACAGCTGCTCCAGCGCACGCGCCAACGGCTGCGCCGCGATCGGCGTGGATACACGCGCCTCCAGGCCATCGGCACCGGCGGCGAAGGCCAGCGGCACGCTGCAGGGAGACAGGGCGAGGATGATCGACAGGTAGAGCGTGTTGCGCATCACGGGTCCTTGGAAGAGAGAAGGCAGCAGGCGCCGCTGCGTGGCTCGGCAGCGGCTTCTCCCAAGTAAGAGCCCGCATCCGCCGAAGTGGAGAACGCGGATTCGATGAATTTTTTCTGACAGTCCACGACCACGTCGGCCTCAGCGACTGCCAACCCGCACGGTGTCGCCTTCGCGCCTCACCACGAAACGCGGGTCGCGTTCGAGGAAGGCCTGCAGCGCACCGATGCGATGCGCATCGAGACTGCCCGACAACCGTGCCGATGCCGCGCCTTCGTCCAGCACGCGCACCTGCACCTGGTTGTGCCGGTTGAAGGCAGCGGCCACCTCGTCCAGCCGCTCATCCAGGAAGGACACCTTGCGCTGCTGCCAATCCAGCAGCATCGACAATGGCAGGTCCAATGACTCGACCACATGGCTGCGCGCGTCGACCTGCACCACCCGGCCTTCGCCCAGTTGCGCAAGACGCCGGGCGTCCGCACCCCGGCTCCATACCTCCACCTCGCCGGAGACCACGCCGATGCGCGTGCTCTGCAGCCGTCGCGATACATCGAACACCGTGCCGATGTCGCGGATCTCCAGGCCGTTCACCGCCACCTCGAACGGACGGCGGTCGCGGGCGATGTCGAATGTGGCCTCACCCTGCAGCAGCTCCACCTTGCGGCTGAACCAGCCCATGCGTACCCGCAGGCGGCTGTCCGCATTGAGCCGCACCTGGGTCTGGTCAGGCAGCACCAGGTCGCGAAGTTCACCCTGTCCGGCACTGTAAAGCTGCTCGGTGGGCATCACCTGCGGAACCAGACCCACGCCGAGCAGGGTGATACAGGCTGCGGCAGCCGCCACCCACCAGCGCGCACGACCGCGACGCGGCACAGCGCGCGGCGGCGCGTGCACGCTACCAAACAGCGGCACCACCTTGGCGGCGACCTGCCGCGGTGGAACCGCCGCGTCGTCAGGCAACGGCGACTGCAGCGCCTCGCCCACCTGCCGATGCAACGCGAGGGCGTGCATGTAGGCGCGCACGTGCTCCGGCGAGCGCTTCATCCAGTCCAGGAACGCGAGGCGCCCGGCCTCATCCAGCGGCCCCTCGCGATTGCGCAGGAACCAGTCCATGGCCTCGCAGGCTATCGTGTCGTCGGCCACGGGCGATGAGGTCCGGTTCATGTGAGCTCCCTGGCGCCCAGCGCCTTCCTGCAGGCCTCCAGCCCCTTGCCGATGTGCTTGCGCACCATATGCACCGACACCTGCAGCTGCTGGCTGATTGCCGGGCAGTCCAGCCCGTCGCGGTAGTGCAGCTCCATCACCCGCCGCGTGGTCGCCGGCAGTCGTGCGATGGTGCTGCGGATATCGTTCCAGCGCTGCGCGCGCTCGAATTCACCTTCGATGTCTTCTTCGCTTTTCAGCACTTCGGCCAGCAGGTCGACGTCTTCCAGCGGCGGCAGCGACGACCGCGCGCGCGCATGCTCGCGCGCCAGGTTGGCCGCCACGGTGAACAGGTAGGCTTCCGGGTTCTCGACCGCATCGGCATCCTCGCCGGTGCTGCGCAGCAGGCGCAGGTAGACCTCCTGCGCCAGGTCTTCGGCATCCTCGCTGGCCGAACCGCGACGCAGGAAGAAGCCACGCAGCAGCCGGCGCCGCAGCGCGTAGCTCTTCTCCCAGATCCTCACGCTGTTCACGGCCGGCCAACCACCCCGAGGCTGGAAAGCCCCGCAGGGTGACCGCCATCGATGACAGTGGCGTTTCAACGACCGGCAGGCAGCCGCTAGAATGCGGCCCCTGCAATGTCCCGGCAGCCCGCACAAGGAGTGCTCCCATCAACGCACGCACCGCCATCAACACCCTCAGCAGCCTGCTGTTCCTGCTGCTGGTCGCCCACACCACCGCCTACCAGCAGCAGATGTGGCCGCCCAGCCGGGTCATCCATGTGCATCCGGTGATCGTCGTCCTCGCCTATGCGCTGGCTGTGCTCACGCTGCTGTTGTGGATCGGCGGTCGTCGTGCACCGGAACCCGCCCAACGCCTGGCGCGCTGGTTGCCCATCGTCGCCTGGTGCCTGCTGGGCGTCGGCGTGGCGATCATCCCGGTGTTCCTGCCGGGGCTGTCCCCGGCCTGATCAGCGGCCGCGCCCAGCGCATCGGCCCATGATACGGCGCGCGGCACCAACCCTTGCTTGCCAGAGACCCAAGCCCCGCCCGCCTACCGAAGCGTGGGGGGCAGGCCTACGCTTGTCTTCTCGGTGGCCGCCACGGTCGCCCTTCGCGTCACGGCGCCCGCCGTTGCGACCCCGCTCCAGTGCTGTGCGCCCTGCCGGTGTTGTCGCCCAGGCAGACGTCCGACCGGCGCCCTCTGGAGACAGCCATGAACCAAGCCCTCATTCCCTTCGATACCGATCCACTGGAAACCCAGGAGTGGCGTGAATCGCTGGAGGCGGTGATGCAGGCCGGCGGCCGGCCGCGCGCGCACTACCTGATCGACCAGCTGAGCGATCTGGACGCCCGGCAGCACGGCGACCTGCATACCCGTGCCTGGACCGCCTACGTCAACACCATCCCACCCGAGCGCCAGCCGGCCTACCCGGGTGACCTGGCCATCGAGCGCCGCCTGAACGCGATGATCCGCTGGAACGCGATGGTGATGGTGCTGCGTGCCGGCAAGCACTCCAACGTCGGCGGCCACATCGCCACCTACCAGTCAGCGGCAGTGCTGTACGACGTGGGCTTCGATCATTTCTTCCGTGGCCGTACCGACACATTCGACGGCGACATGATCTACATCCAGGGCCACTCCGCGCCGGGGATCTACGGCCGCGCGTACGTGGAAGGCCGCATCGATCCGGCACGGATGGACAACTTCCGCCGCGAAGCCGGCCGCGAAGGCCTGTCCTCGTATCCGCACCCGCGCCTGATGCCGGAGTTCTGGCAGTTCCCCACCGTGTCGATGGGACTGGGCCCGCTGACCGCCGCCTACCAGGCGCGCTACATGCGCTACCTGGAATACCGCGGCCTGAAAGAACACCAGGGCCGCAAGGTCTGGGCCTTCCTCGGCGACGGCGAGATGGACCAGCCCGAATCGCTGGCGGCAATTTCCCTGGCCGGCCGCGAGCGGCTGGACAACATCGTGTTCGTGGTCAACTGCAACCTGCAGCGCCTGGACGGTCCGGTACGCGGCAACGCCAAGGTCATCCAGGAACTGGAAGGCACCTTCCGCGCGGCCGGATGGAACGTGATCAAGCTGATCTGGGGCAGTGGCTGGGACGACCTGCTGGCCCGCGACCACAGCGGCCTGCTGCGCCAGCGCATGATGGAATGCGTGGACGGCGACTACCAGACCTTCAAGTCGCAGAGCGGCGCCTACGTGCGCGAGCATTTCTTCGGCCGCTACCCGGAGCTGCTGGAGCTGGTCGCGCACATGAGCGACGACGACATCTGGGCGCTGGCACGTGGTGGCCACGATCCGCAGAAGGTGTACGCCGCCTACCAGCAGGCGGTGAACACCAGCGGCCGGCCGACGGTGATCCTGGCCAAGACGGTCAAGGGTTTCGGCATGGGCGAAGCCGGCGAAGGCCAGAACATCAACCACCAGCTGAAGAAGATGAGCGCCGACGCGGTGCGCGCTTTCCGCGACCGCTTCAACCTGCCGGTCAGCGACGACCAGCTGGAGGAGATGCCCTATCTGCGCCCGGAACCGGGCAGCGCCGAAGCGGCCTACTTCGCCGAGCGCCGCCGCATCCAGGGTGGGCAGCTGCCGGCGCGCCTGGCCAAGGTCGATCCGCTACCGCTGCCGCCGCTGTCGATCTTCAACACCCAGCTGCAGGGCAGCGGCGATCGCGGCCAATCCACCACCATGGGCTTCGTGCGCATCCTCACCAGCCTGCTGAAGGACCCGGAGCTTGGCAAGCTGGTGATTCCGATCGTGCCCGATGAATCGCGCACCTTCGGCATGGAAGGCCTGTTCCGCCAGATCGGCATCCACTCCTACCTGGGCCAGCTGTACACCCCGCAGGACGCCGGCCAGCTGAGCTATTACAAGGAAGCCAAGGACGGCCAGATCCTGCAGGAAGGCATCAATGAATCCGGTGCGATCTGTTCGTGGATCGCCGCCGGTACCGCCTACAGCAACCACGGCCTGGCCACGATCCCCTTCTACATCTTCTATTCGATGTTCGGCCTGCAGCGCGTCGGTGACCTGGCCTGGGCCGCTGCCGATGCGCGTACCCGCGGCTTCCTGCTCGGTGCCACGTCGGGCCGCACCACGCTGATGGGCGAAGGCCTGCAGCACGATGACGGCCACAGCCACGTGCTGTCGTCGGTGATTCCCAGCTGCGTGTCCTACGACCCGACCTACAACTACGAGCTGGCGGTGATCATCCATGACGGCCTGCGCCGCATGTATGTCGACCAGGAAGACATCTACTACTACATCACCGTACTCAACGAGAACTACCCGCAGCCGGCACTGCCCGAAGGCGCCGAGGCCGGCATCCTGAAGGGCCTCTACCTGCTGCGTCCGGCAGCCGCCGATGCCGCCTCGCAGCCACGCGTGCAGCTGATGGGCGCAGGCTCGATCCTGCGCGAGGTGGAAGCTGCGGCAGAACTGCTGCAGCAGGACTTCGGCATCGCCAGCGATGTGTGGAGCGCGACCAGCCTGACCGAACTGCGCCGCGATGGCCTGGCCGCCGAACGCTGGAACCTGCTGCACCCGGCTGAGGAACCGCGCGTACCCTACGTGCAGGAGTGCCTGCAGGGCCATGACGGCCCGGTGGTGGTGGCCACCGACTACATGAAGATCGTCGGCGACCAGATCCGTCCCTTCATCAACGACCGCCGCTTCATCGCACTCGGTACCGATGGCTTCGGCCGTTCCGACACGCGTGAGTCGCTGCGCACGTTCTTCGAAGTGGATCGCCACTTCATCGTGCTGGCCGCCCTGAAGTCGCTGGCCGACGAAGGCCGCATCGAGCGCTCGCGGATGCAGGAGGCCATCGACAAGTACGGCATCGACACCGCCAAGCGCGACCCGGCCGCGTTGTGAGGCTGCCGGTGCCATGCCCGCGGATTCCCTCCCCGTGGGCATGGCGCAGGCGGCGCCGCTACGGTATCCGCTTGAACAGGTTGGTCTGCAGGATCGGCGTGCCGTCGTGGCCGTAGAACGCCTTGGTCTCGGTCATCGTCGTACGGTCGGCCGCCACGGTATAGATGCGGGTGGAGGCCGGCGTACCATGGTCCACCAGCTGCATCACCAGGGTATTCGGCGCCGGCAGTTTCAGGTTGGCTTTGTCCGCGCCGTAGGTGCCGGACAAGGGCCCCGGCGTACCGTCGAGCGCCAACGTGCCGTCGGATTTCATGGTCTTGCCGTCGTGCAGGACGATGTCAACGTGTGAACTCCACCGACCCGCACCGGCGTCCTTGAACTCCAGCACCACCTGCTTCGGGCGCTGTGCTTCGGGTAACGCAGACGTGGCGATATCCAGCGACCAGCGCCCCAGCAGCGGTGAGGGCGAAGCTTCCACCGCCAGCGCCGGAACGGCGGAGAGCGAAAGCGCAGACAACAACACAGCGGACAACAGCTTCATACGGGGCTCCGTTTGAATGAGGAAGCTCTGCGTGGGGCGTTGCGGGGCAGTGCCCAGATCGTGCCGGTCGCCAGCAGCACGCGCAAGGCGGTGCGCTGAACGAGGGAGACTCCGTCCCATTCCGAGAAGCCAAAGCACCCTGCCCCATTGAATCGAGGCGGTTTCCGCTCTTGTTGACCCGAAGAGTTACGTTATAACATTTCACGTCAATTTCACGGACCGTGCCATGCGTCGCCATCTCCTTGCTACCGCCATTCTGTTCGTCGTCCACAGCGCCCAGGCCGCGGACGAACCCACCCTCCCCACCCTCCAGGTCCAGGCCAGCCAGCCCTCCCGTATCGACAGCCGGGTCACCGTCGACAACCCACAGGCGCAGAACCGCACCCTGGGCGGCCTGCTCGAACACGTCTCCGGCGTGCAGAACAGTGCTTTCGGGCCGAACGCGGGTGCCCCGGTCATCCGCAGCCTCAGTGGCAACCGCGTGCAGATCCTGCAGGACGGCCAGTCCATCCTCGGGATGAACGCGATCAGCGGCGACATCAACATCCCGTTCGATCCGCTGTTCGTACGCAGTGTCACCGTCAACAAGTCTTCCGACACCGTGCGCTACGGCGGCAATGCGATCGGTGGCAGCGTGGAGATCGATTCGGGCCTGATCTCGCGCCGCATGGAAGACAAGGACCAGTCGATGGAGCTGGTCCTGCGCAAGGGCTTCAATGCAGCCGACGCGCAGGGCTTCCGGATGAACTTCAACAACCAGCGCAACCTCTCGACAAACCTGCAGGTTTCGCGCCAGCGCATCTCGCACTTCGACATCCCCGGCAACAGCAAGGCCGCCGTCTGCAACACCCACCTGTTCCCGGCCTCCGGTGGTGTCAACTCGGCCCTCGCCGACAGCTGCCAGAAGGAAGCGCGCGTGCAGCAGATCTACAACAAGGCCTCGCAGCCTTACATCGACCAGTTCATGACCGAGAACCCGGACTGGGCCGACGGTGATTTCTCGTTCTACACCAACAACCCGACTTCGGTCTGGCAGCGCCGCACCTACATCAATCCGGTCAACCCGGCCTACGTACCCGGCACGCCTTCGTACGTGCAGAAGCAGATCAACAACGACGTGACGCCCGATTACCATCACCGGTTGGGCAACAGCTACGCGAGAAATTCGCAGGTGGCGCTCGGGTCGACCCTGTTCTTCGACCGTGGTTACGTGGGTATCAGCATCGATGCCAAGGACAGCGAGTACGGCGTGCCGGGGTTCTCGATGCAGAACCTGTCGTTCGGTTCCAACTATGCCAACGGGCTGCCGGTGGGGGTGGTGATCAAGCAGGAACGCTATGCACTGGAAGCCCTGCTGCGCGATCCGCTGCCGTGGTTCGAGCGCGCCGAACTGCGCGTTTCCAAGCTGGACAACACCTCGGGCGAGCGGCTGGGTGCCACCCGTGCCAACGACTACGATTTCGAGAGCACCCAGGCCGAGCTGCTGCTCAGCCATCAGCGCGTCGGTCCGCTCAGCGGCATGCTGGGTTTCAGCCACCAGTCGCGTGATGTCACCGGCAGTGGCTCGCTGCGCTACCTGCCTGACGTCGACACCCGCAGCAACGCGGTGTTCCTGAAGGAGACGCTGGACTTCGGCTGGGCCAGTTTCGACGCTGGCGTGCGCCACGAGCGGGTTGACCATGACCTGCAACCAAGCCGCTTCAAGACCGCGCGCAATGCCGCCAACGCGAAACTGCAGGACCGCGACTACCGGCTCAACAGCTACAGCCTGGGATCGTATGTCGAGCTCGGTCCGTTGTTCGCCGCCAAGGTGCGCTACTCGTCCTCGCAGCGCGCACCTGAGATCAACGAGTTGTACGCGAGCAATGCTCACTATTCGGTGATGACCCAGGAAGAAGGCAACCAGAACCTCAAGCCGGAACGCGCGAAGAACCTGGAACTGACCGGCCTGTTCCACCTCGGTGGTTTCGAACTGTTGGCCACCGCGTACCGGATGAAGTACGAGAACTACCTGTACCTGGGTTACTCGGGCATGCAGACCGCCAACCGCCTGCCGCTGAAGTACTGGAAGCAGACCGACACCACGGTGAAGGGCTTCGAGATCGATGCCTCGCAGGCATTGGACCTGGGCCGCTACGGCACGTTGAACGTGTCCGCCTTCGCCGACCTGGTGAAGAACAAGGCCGACCGCCCCGATTCGCTGCGTGCCCACAATGACGGCGAGTACCTGCCGAACATGCCGACCAACCGCTACGGCGCCACCCTGCAGTGGCAGCGCGAGGGCTGGAAGGCGCGGCTGTCCAGCACCTACTACGACACGCAGAAGTACCTCGGCCGCAACGTGAGCGAGGAAGTGCCGCTGGATGCATTCAACCTGGTCGACCTGCAGGTCAGCCGTGAGCTGCCGGTACGCAACAGCTACATCGCCGGCATGGAGGTGTTCGTCAACGGCAGCAACCTGCTCAATCAAGAAGCACGGCCGCACAACTCGCCGCTGAAGTACATCGCGCCGCTGCCCGGGCGCGGTTTCCAGGTGGGCGTGACGGTGAAGCTCTGAGGATCGAACGCATCGGTACGCGCCTGCGGGCAAATGGCCTGCAGGCGTTCTGCCCCGCCCCCCCTGCGTGGTTGCGCCACACGCGCCGGTTGATTCACCATCGGCAAAAGAGGAGAGCGTGATGAACTGGAAGCATGCGGTTTCACTGGCGCTGTTGTTGTCCGTTTCATCAGCCGCAAGTGCTGCGTCTGCGATCACCTACGACAAGGATGGCCGCTACGGCTATTCGATGAACCAGTCTTCCCTCACCACTGCGATGCAGCAGTCGCTGCACTACTGCGCAGCGCGATCGCGCAATTGCGGTCAGTCCGCCAGCACCACCAGCGAAGGCTATTCGGCCATAGCTACCGGCACGATCGCGTTGGGCTTTGCACTGGGTGAGAAGACCGCGGACGCCGCGCAGCGGAAGGCCGAAAGAATGTGCAGGGAACGTGCCAACGACTGCACGCTTGCGTTGCTGTGGCGGGAAATTCCACCTCGCCACATTGAACCGCCACAGCTGCCGCGTACACCCGCTGCGGCACCAGCGATGACACCCACGCCCATGCCAACGCCTGCCTCCCGCACCGATCTGCCAGGATAGTCAGCTCCACGCTGCGAGTGTCGGATAAAGAAAAACGCCTGCAGATCGAGGATCTGCAGGCGCTTCTTTGTATCTGGCGGAGTGAGAGGGATTCGAACCCTCGATAGAGCTTTTGACCCTATACTCCCTTAGCAGGGGAGCCCCTTCGGCCACTCGGGCATCACTCCGGGGTTTTCTCCGCGTCTGGTGCGTTGCACCTCAGCGGGGCGTGAATCATAACGTTAATCGAGTGCGAAGGTAAAGCGTTATTCGGCAGAATTTTCGCTACCGGTGCCACCGGCTTCGTCACCGCGCTGGATGCGCTGATAGATCTCTTCGCGATGCACAGCAACGTCCTTCGGCGCGGTGATGCCGATACGCACCTGGTTACCCTTGACGCCAAGCACGGTGACGCTCACCGAGTCTCCGATCATCAGGGTTTCGCCGACGCGGCGAGTCAGGATCAACATTTTTGTAAGTCTCCATGGAACCGTGTGGAAGGGTATCCCCCACCGGCTTGACGCTCCGTCAAGAAGCGCTACCACGACAAAGGGAAAAGATTCGCAATGGTACCGTCAGCCGTCCCGCTCCTACAAGGAGGGGGACGGCCAGGTTCATCACAGGCGGGGGCTGACCCATTCGACGACTGCAGCCAGCGCAGTGGCAAGGGCGGGCCCGTCCTCGCCACCACCCTGGGCGAGGTCCGGGCGTCCGCCGCCCTTGCCCCCGATCTGACTGGCGATATGGGACAACAGTTCCCCGGCCTTGACCTTGCCCATTGCACTGCCGTTCACACCCGCGACCAGGGCGGCCTTGCCGTCCTGGGCGCCGGCCAGCACGATCACCGCGTCGCCCAGCTGCTGCTTGAGGCGGTCCATGGCGTCACGCAGGGCCTTGGCGTCGAAGCCCTCCAGGCGGGCAGCCAGTACCTTCACGCCAGCAACCTCGACGGCCTGGCCGGACAGATCGGCCGTGGCACCGGCGGCGACCTTGGCCTTCACGGCCTCCAGTTCGCGCTCCAGCTGCTTCTGGCGCTGACCGAGGGCACGGATCTTCTCGACCACGTCGGCAGCGCTGCCACCGAGCAGTTCAGCGGCCTCGGCCAGGCGGGCCTCTTCGGCGTCCACGTAATCCAGCGCACCCTGGCCGGTAACAGCCTCGATGCGGCGCACGCCCGCGGAGACGCCGCCCTCGGAGGTGATCTTGAACAGGCCGATGTCGCCGGTACGGTTGACGTGGGTACCACCGCACAGCTCGGTGGAGTAGTCACCCATCTTCAACACGCGCACGTGCTCGCCGTACTTCTCGCCGAACAGGGCCATCGCGCCGAAGTCCAGCGCTTCCTGCATGCCCATGTTGTGTACTTCAGCGGCGTTGTTGGCGCGCACCTGCTGGTTGACCTTGCGCTCGATCACGGCAAGCTCTTCCGCGCTGATCGGCTGGAAGTGCGAGAAGTCGAAACGCAGGCGGTCCGGAGCGACCAGCGAGCCCTTCTGCTGCACGTGGGTGCCCAGCACTTCGCGCAGGGCGGCGTGCAGCAGGTGGGTGGCCGAGTGGTTGAGGATGGTGGCGCCACGGCGCTCGCCATCGACCTGGCCGGAGAGCACGTCGCCGACCTTCAGGCCGCCTTCGGACAGGGTGCCGACATGGCCATGGAACTGGCCGGCGAACTTCTGGGTGTCGTCCACCGCCAGGCGCACGCCGTTGCCGGTCAGTACGCCGGTGTCACCGACCTGGCCGCCGGACTCGGCGTAGAACGGGGTCTGGTTGGTGATGACGATGACTGCGTCACCGGCATCGGCCGACTGCACCGGACGGCCGTCCTTGAGCAGGGCCAGCACGGTCAGGCCGTCAGCCTGCAGGCGGTCGTAGCCCAGGAACAGGGTCGGGCTCAGGGTCGCCACCAGCTCGGCGGGCAGGGTCACGCCACCACCGAACTTGCCGGCCGCGCGCGCGGTCTCGCGCTGCTGCTCCATCGCGGCATCGAAGCCGGCAATGTCGACGGTCAGGTCGCGCTCGCGGGCGATGTCCTGGGTCAGGTCGAGCGGGAAACCATAGGTGTCGTACAGGCGGAAGGCGTCAACGCCCGGGATCACGCCATTGCTGGCCTTCCCCGCGACGTCCTCGAAGATCTTCATGCCGGCGTCGAGGGTTTCGGCGAAACGCTCTTCTTCGGCCTGCAGCGCACGGGTGACGGTGTCCACCGCAGCCGGCAGTTCCGGATAGGCTTCGCCCATCTGCTCGACCAGGGTCGGCACCAGCTTGCTGAAGAACGGCTGGCGCACGCCCAGCATCCAGCCGTGGCGCAGTGCGCGGCGGATGATACGGCGCAGCACGTAACCGCGGCCTTCGTTGGACGGCAGCACGCCATCGACGATCAGGAACGAACAGGCACGGATGTGGTCGGCGATCACGCGCAGCGACTTGTTTTCCAGGTCGGCGGTGCCGGTCAGCTCGGAGGCCTTGCGGATCAGGGCCTGGAACAGGTCGATCTCATAGTTGGTGTGCACGTGCTGCAGGATCGCCGCCAGGCGCTCCAGGCCCATGCCGGTATCCACGCACGGCGCCGGCAGTGGCACCAGGGTGCCGTCGGGCTGGCGGTCGAACTGCATGAACACCAGGTTCCAGATTTCGATGAAGCGGTCGCCGTCTTCATCCGGGGAACCCGGGGGGCCACCGGCGATATGGTCACCGTGGTCGTAGAAGATTTCGGTGCACGGGCCGCACGGGCCGGTGTCGGCCATCTGCCAGAAGTTGTCCGAAGCGAACGGTGCGCCCTTGTTGTCGCCGATGCGCACGATGCGCTCTTCCGGCACGCCGACCATGTCGCGCCACAGCGCGTAGGCTTCGTCATCGGTCTGGTAGACGGTGACCAGCAGGCGTTCGGCCGGCAGCTTCCAGACCTGGGTCAGCAGTTCCCAGGCCCAGGCGATCGCGTCCTTCTTGAAGTAGTCGCCGAACGACCAGTTGCCCAGCATTTCGAAGAAAGTGTGGTGGCGCGCGGTGTAGCCGACCTGGTCGAGGTCGTTGTGCTTGCCGCCCGCGCGCAGGCAGCGCTGGACGTCGGCCGCGCGCACGTAGCTGCGCTTTTCCGCGCCAAGGAACACGTCCTTGAACTGCACCATGCCGGAGTTGGTGAACAGCAGGGTCGGATCATTGCCCGGCACCAGCGGCGCCGACGGCACGATGGTGTGGCCTTTGCCCTTGAAGAATTCAAGGAAGTCGCTGCGGATCTGGGAAGTCGTGAATTTGGCGGATGCGTTCATTGGGGGCTGGCAGTCTGCGGGCCGGCGGACCCGGACCACCGGCCGCGTTGGCCAGGGTCGCGAGGGACCGCCGAAAACCTAAAGGGTATCAGGCCCGGCGCCGCCAGTCTCAGTCATCCGGGTCGTAGCGGGTCGCGCGGCGGATGCTGTCGCCGTCGAAGCCCCGTCGGGCCAGCAGATCGGCAGCCTTGCGCCGCTGTGTCAGGTCCTGCGGACCGGCCTCGCCAAAGCGCCGGCGGACCAGATCACGGGCGTTTTCCTGCCAGTCGCCTTCGTAGCTGTCCATCGCTGCGGCAATCGCGGCACTGTCCAGGCCGTGGGTCCCCAGCTCGGCGCGGACATGGATCGGCCCATAACCGGTGTTGGCGCGCATCCTCACCAGGTTCTCGGCAAAACGGGTGTCGTCCTGCCAGCCGGCCTCGGTCAACTTGGCGACAGCGGCCTGCGCGGCTTCGTCTTCGATGCCACGGGCGGTCAGCTTGCGGGTGAGTTCCTTGCGCGAGTGCTCGCGGCGGACCAGCAGGCCCAGTGCCCGTTGCACGGGGGTCTGCTCACGCGGCCGGCGCTTGCGGCCGGTCGGAATGTCTTCGGCGTCGGACATGGGTACTCCAAGGGTGGCGCCATCCGTGGCGCCCAGCCCATCCCTGGGCGATTCGAACCTGCGGGACAGGGCGACGTCACTGACGGCGCCACCCTGCCCCACAGCAAGCCTTATTCGTCTTCGCCTTCGTCGTCGCCTTCCTCGCGGGCCGCTTCGGCCGGCTGGAATTTCTCGCGCAGCTCGGCCTCGAGCTTGGCGGCGACAGTCGGGTTGTCGCGCAGGTAGCCGCGGGCGTTGTCCTTGCCCTGGCCAATGCGTTCTTCACCGTAGCTGTACCAGGCGCCAGCCTTCTCGACCAGCTTGGCATCCACACCCATGTCGATCAGCTCGCCTTCACGGCTGATGCCTTCGCCATACAGGATCTCGGTGATGACCTGCTTGAACGGAGGTGCCAGCTTGTTCTTGACGACCTTGATCTTGGTCTGGTTACCGATGATCTCGTCACCCTTCTTGATCGCGCCGATACGGCGGATGTCCAGGCGGACCGAGGCGTAGAACTTCAGCGCGTTGCCACCCGTGGTGGTTTCCGGGCTCTGGCCCGGCATCATCACGCCGATCTTCATGCGCAGCTGGTTGATGAAGATCACCAGGGTGTTGGAGCGCTTGATGTTGCCGGTCAGCTTGCGCAGCGCCTGGCTCATCAGGCGGGCCTGCAGGCCGGGCAGCTGGTCGCCCATCTCGCCTTCGATTTCGGCCTTCGGGGTCAGCGCGGCAACCGAGTCGATCACCAGGATGTCGACCGAACCCGAACGGACCAGCATGTCGGCGATTTCCAGCGCCTGCTCACCGGTGTCCGGCTGCGACAGCAGCAGGTCGTCCACGTTCACGCCCAGTTTGGCGGCGTAGATCGGGTCCAGCGCGTGCTCGGCGTCGATGAAGGCCGCGGTACCGCCCATCTTCTGGCATTCGGCGATGGCCTGCAGGGTCAAGGTGGTCTTGCCCGAGGATTCCGGCCCGTAGATCTCAACGACACGGCCCTTCGGCAGACCACCAATGCCCAGCGCGATGTCGAGCATCAGCGAACCGGTCGGGATGGCTTCGACGGGTTCGACCACACGGTCGCCCATGCGCATCACCGAGCCCTTGCCGAACTGCTTTTCGATCTGGCCCAGAGCTGCAGCGAGGGCGCGCTTCTTGTTCTCGTCCATCGGATTGGTCCTTGCAGAGGTCGTGTCGTTGGAGGTGCTGTCTTTGTGGGTCTTCTTTGCCATGGGTTCACTTTAAGTCGGACGTATCGCACAGGCTGAGATTCTGCCCGGCGCTCTGAAAAGAATTATCGGACATCCGTACCAACCTCAGTGGAACCAGAGAATCGCCACAAAAGACCGCGGGGTAATGCGCTATGGAACGGGTCAACGGTTGGGCCGCAGCAGGCCGCAATAGAGGCCCTCGATCGCGAAGTCCTGATCCGGCAGTACCTCGATCGGCTTGTAATCGGGATTGCGCGGCAGCAGGCGGATGCGATCCTTGGCGATCTTCAGCAGCTTGACCGTGATCTCGTCATCGATGCGGGCCACCACGATCTGCCCGGAATGGGCGTCGCGGGTGCGATGCACGCCGATCAGGTCACCGTCGAAGATGCCCTCGTCGATCATCGAATCGCCCTGCACCTTCAGCAGGTAGTCCGGCGCTGGCGAGAAAAACACCCGGTCCAGCACCACGAAATCGTCCGAGCCGATGTCGGCGCCGATCGGGAGGCCGGCCGCAACCCGGCCCAGCACCGGCAGGCGCAGCACACTGTCGGGCAGGCCCGGCTCGGCCAGCTTCTCGACCGGCGGTGCCTGTACCAGGCGGATGCCGCGGGCCTGACCGGGGATGCGACGGATCGCACCGGCCTGCTCCAGGGCTTCCAGGTGGTACTGGGCCGCGCGCACGCCCTTGAAGCCGAACGCACGTGCGATTTCAGTCTGCGAGGGCGGCGCGCCTTCGCTCTCGATACGCTCGGCGATCAACTGCAGGATCGCCTGCTGGGTGTCGGTCAGGTCCATGGTTAGTAGTATTACTACTAATATCCGGGACTGCAAGTGCCGGGGGCGACACGGCAACATCTGTAGTGCGAGCCATACTCGGCAGTCGGGCGAATGGCCGGGCGGCAAAGGCGAATGCAAGGGCGAAAGCAGCCGACCAGCGGTCGGCTCTACAGGAATCGTTGCGCGATTCCGCGGTTCCCGCTGGGAACCGCTGCGGTAAACACACTCAGGTGTGTTTACCGCTTCTCCATATCGAGAACAGGATCCACACGCCGCAGAAGCCGGCGCCGATGAAGCCGCAGACGCCCAGCGCCAGCAGCCAGCGGCTGGAGACGCCGCCGACGCTGTGCATCACGATCGAGGAACCGATGATCAGCGCAGCAGTGACGATGCCCATCACCAACCGGTTCGCTGCGCGGTTCACCTGTTCGCCAAAGCCTTGCAGCGCCGTGGTTTCCACCTTCAACTGCAGGCGTCCCCGGCGCGCCGCCTGCACCAGCTTGCGCAGGTCGCGGGGAAGCTCACCGGCGAAGTCGACCAGGCCCAGCAGGCTGCGGCGGCCGCGCTTGAACAGCGCCTTGGGCGCGTAGCGCTGCAGCACCACCCGCTCCAGGAACGGGCGCGCGGCACTGGCCATGTCGAAATCCGGGTCCAGCTGCCGGCCCATGCCCTCCAGGGTCAGGAACGCCTTGATCATCAGCGCCAGGTCAGCCGGCAGGGTCAGGCTGTAGCTGCGCAGCAGCTGGGTGATGTCGCCCAGCATCAGGCCGATGCGCAGGTCCTTCAGCGGCACGCCACGGTATTGATCTACGAACTGGCTGATGTCGTGCTGCAGCCGGTTCTCGTCCACCTCAACACCGCCGGCCCAGTCCAGCAGCACGTCGGCCACGCCCTGCGGATCCTGCTCGACCAGCCCGTGCAGCAGCTGCGCCACCTGGAAACGCCGGACTTCCGACAAGGCGCCGACCATGCCGAAATCAATCACGCCGATGCGGCCATCACGTAGATAGATGATGTTGCCCGGGTGCGGATCGGCGTGGAAGCTGCCGTCCTCCAGCACCATTTTCAGCACAATGCCGGCGCCACGCCGTGCCAGCTCGCGCCGGTCCAAGCCCGCCGCATCGACGCCGGCCAGGTCTCGGCCAGGAATGCCGTCGACGAAGTCCTGCACGTTCAGGCTCTCGCAGGTCCACTGCCAGTGCACCTGCGGAATCAGTATGTCGTCACGGCCGCTGAAGTTGCGCGCGATGCGCTCGGCATTGCGGCATTCGGCAGCGAAATCCAGCTCGCGGCGCAGCGACACGGTGAACTGCTGCACGACTTCGGCCGGGCGGTAACGACGCAGGTCCGGCAGTCGCGCTTCAACGATCTCGGCCAGGCGGGCCAGCAGACGCAGGTCGGCCTCGACCACATCGCGGATGCCGGGGCGCCGCACCTTCAGCACCACCTCGCGACCATCATGCAGGCGTGCGCGATGGGCCTGCGCCAGCGAGGCGGCAGCCATCGGGGTTTCATCGAGGAACGCGAACACCTCTGCAGGCGGTGCGCCAAGGTCGGCCTCGAGCTGCTCACGGATGTCCGCGTACGGCAGCGCAGGTACCGCGTTCTGCAGTTCGGACAGCTCAGCGATCCATTCCGGCGGCAGCAGGTCAACGCGCGTCGCCAGCACCTGCCCGAGCTTGACGAAAGTGGGACCGAGATCCTGCATCGCGCTGCGCACGCGCACCGGTGCGGTCATCCGCAGCAGTTCCTGCCGCTCCTCGTTCCAGTGCAGAAGGCGCCCTGCCCGCTCCAATGTGCTGGCCAGGCCGATGCGCCGCACCACGTCGCCGAAGCCATAGCGGATCAGGACGACGGCAATTTCCTGCAGTCGGCCCAGGTCACGGACCGTGCCCAGCGTTTCCCACATCATGCGTGCTCCGGACGATTACCGGAGCAGCATGTCACAGCTGGGCGTCGATACCGCGCAATGCCGCCGCCACGGTTTGCCGGCGGATGGCTTCGCGGTCGCCATCGAACTGGAACAGCTCGGCGCGGGCATAGCCGCCCCGGCGTTTCCAGCCGATCCAGACACTGCCGACCGGCTTGTCCGGGCTGCCACCGCCAGGACCCGCGATGCCGGTCACCGCCACGGCGATGCCGGCACCGGAATTGACCAGTGCGCCGGACACCATCTCCAGTACGGTTTCGCGGCTGACCGCACCGAACTGCTCCAGGGTCTGCGCGCGCACACCCAGCAGGCGCTGCTTGGCCTCGTAGCTGTAGACCACCATGCCACAGTCGAAGAACGCCGAGGAACCGGCGATATCGGTCATGCACTTGGCGATCCAGCCGCCACTGCAGCTTTCAGCGGTCACCAGCTGCAGCGAAGCCTGCTGCAGGCGCTGCCCGAGCGCGGCGGACTGGGCGTTGAGGTCGGCGTCGGTGGGGATGGACATCGGCATGACGGTGGGGTGAAGAACCTGCACGTTGTACCGCAGATGACAGGCGGATGTCGCGCCCCTCCAGCACGGTGGTTGCCGGCCAGCGGCCGGCACTACCGGGGATTGGCCGCTACCTCACCACTCCGGCAGCTTCTCCCGCAGCAGCGCCCGGATCGGCGCGCCGTCGGCACTGGCAGCCAGCTTTTCGGCTTCGGCGATCGGCAGGTCGACCTGCAGCAGCCAGCCGTCTTCATCGGCCTGCTCTCTGCGGATCACTTCCAGCTGGTGCAGGCGCGCGCGCAGGCGGCCGGCATCCGGCGGCAGGCGCAGTTCGCCGGTGACATGCTGCAGGCCCAGGCGCTTGCCCAGTACCGCCTGCAACAGCTCCAGGCCCTGCCCGTCACGCGCGGAGATCCACACCCGCTCGCGACGCGACTCATCCGGGATACCGTCCTGGCCATCGTGGCGGACGTCGGCACCATCGATGCGGTCGATCTTGTTGAACACCAGCAGCTGCGGCAGGTCACCGGCACCGACCGCGGTCAGTACCTCGTCGACCTGTGCGATGCGCTCCTCGCGGTGCGGATCGGCAGCGTCGACCACGTGCAGCAGGAAATCCGCCTCGCGCGCCTCGGACAGGGTCGAGCGGAACGCCGCAACCAGGTCATGTGGCAGGTCGCGGACGAAGCCGACGGTGTCGGCCAGGACCACGTTGCCACCCGGAACCGCAATGCGGCGCACGGTCGGATCCAGCGTTGCAAACAGCTGGTCGGCGGCATAGGCCTCGGCGCCGGTCATGGCGTTGAACAGGGTCGACTTGCCGGCGTTGGTGTAGCCCACCAGGGCCACGCGCGGCAGCTCGCTGCGCACACGCGCACGGCGCATCTGGGTGCGCTGCACTTCGACCTTTTCCAGGCGTTTCTGCAGCTGCTCCACGCGCTTCTGCAGCAGGCGGCGGTCGGTTTCCAGCTGGGTTTCACCCGGGCCGCGCAGGCCGATCGAACCGCCGCGCTGGCGCTCCAGATGGGTCCAGCCGCGCACCAGCCGCGTGGCCAGGTGACGCAGCTGCGCCAGTTCGACCTGCAGCTTGCCTTCGTGGCTGTGCGCACGCTGGGCGAAGATGTCCAGGATCAGGCCGGTACGGTCGATCACCCGGCGCTCGAGGAAACGTTCCAGGTTGCGTTCCTGGCCCGGGCTCAACGCATGGTTGACCAGGATCAGGTCGGCACCGCTGGCATCTGCCGCAGCCTTGATCTCGTCCAGCTTGCCGCTGCCGATCAGGGTCGACGGATTCGGTCGGTCCAGGCGCGCAGTGATCGTCGCGGCGATGCTGGCCCCAGCCGAGCGGGCCAGATCACCGAATTCTTCCAGCACATCGTCTTCCAGCTTGCCGAAATGGGGCTGGATCAACAGGGCGTGTTCACCCTTTTTCGAGCGGTCAAACATTCACCGCTCCGGTCTTACTCGTCTGCTTCATCACCTGCCTGACCACCTTCACCCGACTGCACGTAACCACCGCCCGGGCCAACCTTCACGTTGCGTGCCGGAACGACCGTGGAAATGGCATGCTTGTAGACCATCTGACTGACCGTGTTGCGCAGCAGGACCACGAACTGGTCGAACGACTCGATCGTGCCCTGCAGCTTGATGCCGTTCACCAGGTACACCGAAACCGGCACGCGTTCGCGCCGCAGTGCGTTCAAGAAAGGATCCTGCAGCGATTGCCCCTTGGACATTGCACACTCCTGATTATTGTTCTTATTGGGTTGCCGACGGTTGCCACGGCCCCCGAGCCGCCCGCCGACCGATGATGTTACACGGCTGGCGGGGGTTCAGCGTGCGACGAAGGTCGACACCGCGCCGGCCAGGCGCTCCCCATCGACATGGGGGTCGAACCAGCGCGCATCAAGCTCGCCGCGCAGCCAGGTCAGCTGGCGCTTGGCCAGCTGCCGGGTGGCGAAGATCGCCTTGTCACGGAAACGGGCGGCATCACCCTCCCCGTCCAGGTATTCCCAGGCCTGGCGATAGCCAACCGCGCGCACCGCCGGCAGGTCCAGCGGCGCCGTCACGGCGGCCATTTCCGGCATTGCACGCAGTGCCCGCACCTCGTCCAGGAAGCCCTGCGCCAGCATGGCGTCGAAGCGCGCCTCGATGCGCTGGTGCAGTACCGCGCGGTCACGCGGGGCGAGGATCAGCTTGAGGGTGCGCACCGGCAATGGCGCGACGCCCGGCCGGCGCTGCCATTCACTGATCGGCGTGCCGGTGAGGCGATAGACCTCCAACGCCCGCTGGATGCGTTGCGGGTCGGTGGCATGGATACGTGCGGCTGCGGCTGGATCGACGATGGCCAGTTCTGCGTGCAGTGCCGCCCAGCCCCGCTCGGCCGCCTCGGTGCTGAGTGCTTCGCGCATCACCGGGTCGGCCTCCGGCATCGGCGACAGGCCCTGCAGCAGGGCCCGGAAGTACAGCCCCGTGCCACCTGCCAGGATCGGCGTTTTGCCGCGTGCCACGATGTCGGCAACGACGCGGCCGGCATCGGCGGCGAACTCGGCCGCCGAATAGGTCTGCCACGGATCGCGCAGGTCCAGCAGATGGTGCGGCGCCTGCGCCCGCTCGGCCGCATCCGGCTTGGCCGAGCCGATATCCAGATGCCGGTAGACCAGCGCCGAATCGACGCTGACGATCTCGCCATCCAGCTGCTTCGCCAGGGCGATCGCGGTGGCGGTCTTGCCACTGGCGGTCGGCCCCATCACGGCGATCGCCAGTGGCCGCCGGTCGATGCCCATCAGTCTTCGTCCGGCCAGCGGATCGTCGGCGTGGCGTCGGCGCGCGGCGTTGGCACGGCCTCGACTGCCTGCCAGATCTTCAGCGCATCGATGGTGGCGGCCACGTCATGCACGCGCACGATGCGTGCGCCGCGCTGCACCGCGATCAGGTGCGCGGCCACCGAGGCGGCCACGCGCTCGGACGGCGTGTCGCGACCGGTCAGTTCGCCCAGGCTGCGCTTGCGCGACAGGCCAGCCAGCATCGGCAGGCCCAGCTCCAGGAACCGCTCGGAGCGTGCCAGCAGGGTCATGTTGTGGGCAGTGGTTTTGCCGAAACCGAAACCGAGATCGATCAGCAGGTTCTTCTTCGCAATGCCCGCCATCTCGGCAGCGAACAGGCGCTGGACCAGGAAGCCGTGCACCTCGGCGACCACGTCGTCGTAATGTGGATCGGCCTGCATGTGGCCTGGCTCGCCCTGCATGTGCATCAGCACCACCGGCACGCCGGTTGCAGCGGCGGCGTCCAGCGCCCCTTCCTGACGCAGGCCGTAGATGTCATTGATCATGCCGGCGCCAGCCGCCACCGCCGCGCGCATCACTTCCGGCTTGAAGGTGTCGATGCTGATCGGCACCCGGGTGCGCGCGGCCAGCTGCTCGATCACCGGAATCACCCGGCGCAGTTCCTCCTCCACCGATACCGGCGCAGCGCCCGGCCGGGTCGATTCGCCGCCGATGTCCAGCAGGTCCGCGCCCTCCTCGACCAGCTTCAGGCCATGGCCGACCGCAGCCTCGGTGGTGTCGTGCGCGCCGCCATCGGAGAACGAGTCCGGGGTGACGTTGACGATGCCCATGACCTGGGCACGATCGAGGCGCAGGATGCGGCCGGCGCAATCGAGCTGGGGCGAGGTATCGAACATGGGCAATCCTGCAGGGACAACGGCGGGTAGTTTAGTTCGGCAGGGCGGCGCCCTGCACCCGCAGAGGCAACGGCCAAAGCTAATGCGGCTCTGGATTGCTGATGGTCTGGCGGGACGGTGTGGGGCTGCAGGACACGCCGTAAACCCGTCCTTGGGGGCTCGATGGCGCCATCCATGGCGCCAACGGTCCTGCAGCCCCACACCGCCCCACCTCCGACAGATTCCCGGTGACGGTTGGATGGGGACCGGTAGATCCACGCCATGCGTGGATGCTCTTCGTTCAATTCTCGAGATACTCGAGTTCGATGGAGATTCATCCACGCATGGCGTGGATCTACGTGTCGACCAAGGTCGACACCTACCAACAGCAGCAGGAATCTGTCAGAGGTGGGGCGGTGTCGGAGTGCGGGGTGTCAGCCGCATGGATGCGGCTGCCAAGCTTACAGGGACGTACTTGCAGCGTCCCCGCCCTCCGACACCGCCCCGCCATCCTACGGAAAGCCCGCTGTTGCTGTTGCTGTTGAGGTTGTCGGCCAGCGGCCGGCACTACCGCGGGTGCAGGGCGCAGCCCTGCCGACACCCCCTCAACGGCGGCGGCGCTTGCGGTCCACGTACAGGGTCCTGGCGATGCTCAGCACGATGCCAACGGCGATACCCACCACGCAGCCCAGCAGCAGGTTGTCGGCCCCCAAGCCCACACCGACGCCGACCACGGTGGCGATCACCATCTCGGCGGTGTGGGAAATCGGTTCGGGCTTCGGGGCGGACATGCGGGCTCCAGCGTCAGATCGGTTCTTCGGGATGGGCCAGTGGCCCGGAAACGACGAAGCCGGGTTGCCCCGGCCTCGTCTGGTGTCACCTGCAGCGGGCCGTCAGTGCGATTCGGCCGGGCCTGCGATCGGCGGCAGCGGACGGGCGTCGCCGCCCTTGTCGTTGCCGCCATCCTTGTTCGACTTGCTCCAGCCCGCCGGCGGCGGCGGATCGCGGCCTTCCATGATCGCGTCGATCTGCGGCGCGTCGATGGTCTCGTACTGCAGCAGCAGCTGCGACATCGCGTGCAGCTTGTCGATGTTCTCGGTCAGCAGCTGGGTCGTGCGGGCGTAGGCCTTATCGAGGATGTTGCGCACTTCCTCGTCGATCCGGCGCGCCGTGTCGTTGGACACGCTCTTGTGCTGGGTGACCGAACGGCCCAGGAACACCTCGTCGTCCTCTTCGCCATAGGCGATCGGGCCGAGCTGCTCGGACAGGCCCCACTTGGTGACCATGTTGCGGGCCATCTTTGTGGCACGCTCGATGTCGTTGGAGGCGCCGGTGGTGACCTTATCCTCGCCGAAGATCAGTTCTTCAGCGACGCGGCCGCCGTACAGCGAGCACAGCTGCGACTGGATCGCCACGCGGTTCATCGAGTACTTGTCGCCTTCCGGCAGGTACATGGTCACACCCAGCGCACGGCCGCGCGGAATGATGGTCACCTTGTAGACCGGGTCGTGCTCGGGCACCAGGCGGCCGACGATGGCGTGGCCGGCCTCGTGGTACGCGGTCAGGGTCTTCTCGTCCTCGCTCATGGCCATCGAGCGGCGCTCGGCACCCATCAGGATCTTGTCGCGGGCACGGTCGAAGTGGTCCATGCGGACTTCCTTCTCGTTGCCACGCGCGGCAAACAGGGCCGCCTCGTTGCAGAGGTTGGCCAGGTCCGCACCGGAGAAGCCCGGGGTACCACGCGCGATCACCATCGGCTCGACGTCGTCAGCCAGCGGCAGCTTGCGCATGTGGACCTTGAGGATGTGCTCGCGGCCCTTCACGTCCGGCAGGCCGACCACGACCTGGCGGTCGAAACGGCCCGGGCGCAGCAGCGCCGGGTCCAGCACGTCCGGACGGTTGGTCGCAGCGATCACGATCACGCCTTCGCCGCCTTCAAAACCGTCCATCTCGACCAGCAGCTGGTTCAGGGTCTGCTCGCGCTCGTCGTGACCGCCGCCCAGGCCGGCGCCACGGTGGCGGCCGACGGCGTCGATTTCGTCGATGAAGATGATGCACGGCGCGTGCTTCTTGGCCTGCTCGAACATGTCACGCACGCGGCTGGCGCCGACGCCGACGAACATTTCCACGAAGTCCGAACCGGAGATCGAGAAGAACGGCACCTTGGCTTCGCCGGCGATGGCCTTGGCCAGCAGCGTCTTGCCGGTACCCGGCGGGCCCACCATCAGCACGCCGCGCGGAATCTTGCCACCCAGCTTGGTGAACTTGGACGGGTCGCGCAGGAAGTCGACCAGTTCGCCCACTTCTTCCTTGGCCTCGTCACAGCCGGCGACGTCGGCGAAGGTGACCTTGATCTGGTCTTCGCCCTGCAGCTTGGCGCGCGACTTGCCGAAGGACATCGCGCCCTTGGCACCGCCGCCACCGCCCTGCATCTGGCGCATGATGAACAACCAGAAGCCGATGATCAGGATGACCGGAAGGAAATTCATCAGGATCGCGCCGAGGGAAATGCCGCTGGACGGCTCCTCCTGCACGATCTCCACGTTCTTGGTACGCAGCACGTTGATCAGGTCACGATCGAACGGCGCGGTGATGGTGGACGACTGCCCACCGCGGGTGGTGTAGGTCAGCTGGCTGGTACCGCCGCGCATGTCGCCGCCAAAGGCGACCTTCTGCACGTTGCCGCTGTCCACCTGGTCCAGGAACTGCGAGTAAGACGCGCCCTGCGCGCCGGCCCCGGAGGACTTCGGCGAGAAGCTCTGGAAGACCACCATCAGCACGACGGCGACGACCACCCATAGCAGGAGGTTCTTGGTCAAGTCGTTCATCCTCATTGGCTCCGGTGTTCCTCTCAGTGCTGGCGTTGCGTTGGGGTCGAACTTGCTTACGTTGCGAGCTTACTTCATGTGGGCGCGTTTTCCCTGACCCAAGGCATACACCTCGGGAGAGCGCTTGCGCGAAGCTTCCGGCTTGCGGATGGAGACCTTGTCGTACCGGCGACGCATGTCGCGCACGTAGTCGTCAAAGCCTTCACCCTGGAACAGCTTGATCAGGAACGCCCCACCGGTCTTCAGGTGGTTGTCGGCAAAATCCAGGGCCAGCTCCGCCAGGTGCATCATCCGCGGCTGGTCGACCGCGCCTACACCACTCTTATTGGGGGCCATGTCCGACAGCACAAGGTCTACCGGCTGATCCCCGAGCATGGCTTCAAACTGCGATAGAACGGCTTCTTCCCTGAAGTCACCATGAAGGAACTCCACGCCGGCCAGCGGCGGCATGTCCAGGATGTCCAGCGCCAGCACGCGACCGGTGTCGCCGATCTGTCTCCGCACCTGCTGAGACCAGCCGCCCGGGGCGGCACCGAGGTCGACCACCACCATGTGCGGCTTCAGCAACCGGTCACGTTCCAGCAGCTCTTCGAGCTTGTAGGCGGCGCGCGAGCGCATGCCTTCGGCCTGGGCCTTCTTCACGAAGGGGTCGGAGAAGTGTTCCTTGAGCCAGCGCTGGCTGCTTTTGCTGCGGGTAGCCATTGAAAATAGGGGCTGATGGGGTCCTCATGATACCCTGATCGCCCCATTCAACCGTGTTTTCCTGCATGTCCATCGCCCTGACCGCCTCCCAGACCCGTTTCCTGCGCGGCCAAGCCCACGACCTGAAGGCCCTGCTGCAGACCGGCGGCAAGGGTGTGACCCCGGCCTTCATCGCTGAGCTGAACGAAGTGCTGGAGCGCCACGAGCTGGTCAAGGTGAAGGTCGCTGCCGAAGACCGCGACGCCCGTGACGTGATGATCGGCGAGATCGTCGAAGCCACCGAAAGCGCGCTGGTGCAGCGCATCGGCCACGTCGCCGTGTTGTACCGCCCGAGCAAGGAACAGCGCCAGATCGTGCTGCCGCGCGGCTGATCGCCCTACTGCCATGCAGCTGAACCACGAACCGCCGGATTACGCCTATAGCCTCCGTGCCGCCGATGGCCGCTCGGCCAAGGTGAATGACCAGGCTCTGGGCAGCAGTTTCTTCCTGACCCCGGACCAGCTGGTCACGCAATGGCCGGTGGTGAGCGCCACTGCGCTGCAGGTGGCTGACCTGGAGCCGATCCTGGCGCTGAATCCGGCGCTGATCGTGCTCGGCACGGGTGACCGTCAGGTGTTCCCGCCGGCGGTGGTGATGGCCGCCTGCCTGTCACGCGGCATCGGCCTGGAAGTGATGAACAATCCAGCCGCCGCGCGCACCTTCAACATCCTGGCCAGCGAAGGCCGCAAGGTCGCCGCCGCCTTCATTCTGGAAGGCTGAGGTCGAGTCACCGGGTGGCTCCTGGCCAGCTGCCCGAAGGTGTGCAGCGGAATGCCGAGAACGCCTTGAGCCGGCCAATCAGGTTGCCGCCCTGCCCCCAGCGGATATCCATGACCTTCCAGTCCCGGTCCTGCCGCTGCAGCAGGACCCGGTCGGTCCAGCGGTAGTCGCCCACGGCCATGTCGACATGGATCCAAGTGGCGTCACCGCTCGATCCGGGCATTCCCACGGATATCGTTTCCGGTCGATCCGGCGCCAGCAGATACGGGCTCCGGTCCAGCATGTGCGGCTTTTCATCAGGCGCCGCCAGTACGGTGCAGGCCTGTTCATATGCACGCTGCCCAGCGATGGCTGAGCGGAGGGCCTCACCCAGCAGTGGGGAAACGGTCGTTTCGTTCGACGTCGGTGCCTGGATGGCGTCGTAGAGCCGGGTGACCACGTCACGTGGATCGCTGCTGGCGGCGGCCGCCAATGGCGCGACGATGAGCAGCACGAAAAGGGCTGTTGGGCGAGACATGCGGCACCGGATTGGGGGGCCGTTGAAGCATGCCGCTTCCCTGGCTCGCCGGGAAGCTTGAGATGCGCCTCTCATGGTCGCAAATGGCCACCCACGGCGGCCAGCGTACAGCGAGTCGAGCATGGCTCGGCGCTGCAGGTCGGGAACGCCGGGCGTGGCCCGGCGCTCCCCGATCCAACGACGATCAGCGTGCCGGCAGGTACTGCTGCGGATCCACCGGCTTGCCGTTGTAACGGATCTCGAAGTGGACCATGTCGCGGTTCGCACCGGTGCGGCCCATCTCGGCGATCTGCTCACCGGCCTTCACACTCTGCCCTTCATTCACCAGGCGCTTGCGGTTGTGGCCATAGGCCGACAGCCACTGGTCGCTGTGCTTGATGATGATCAGCTCGCCGTAGCCGACCAGGCCGGCGCCGGAGTACACCACCACACCGTTGGCGGTGGCCTTGACCGGCTGGCCGCTGGTACCGGCGATGTCCACGCCCTGCTTGGTCGCGTCACCGGCCACGTAGCGGCCGACGATCGCGCCATCGGCCGGCCAGCGCCAGGCGATGTTGCTCTTCACCGGACCCACCGGCGCCGGGGCCGGGACCGATGTGGTGCTGCCGCCGCTGCTGCCACCCGAGCGCGGCGGGGTGACCACCGTGGTCGGCGCGCGGCCGCCGCTGGCACCGGCCGGATACAGTCGGATCACCTGCCCCGGATGGATGGTCGAGGGGTTGTCCAGACTGTTCCAGGCAATCAGGTCGGCCGGGGTGATGTCATGGATGCGGGCCAGCGCATAGATGGTATCGCCCTTGCGCACCACCACAGTCTGCCCGGGCTTGGGCACCGAGGTCTTCGGCGTGGTCACACCACCGCCGGTGCTGCCACCACCAGGACGAACCACGGTTGCGGTGCCGCAGGCGGCCAGGGTGGAAACCAGCAACGCCAGCGCGCCGATGCGCACTCCCTTGCTCAGACGATCAGGATTCATGCGAACTTCGACCTCCATACAAGCCAGGCGATCAGCACCACCACCAACGCGGTGGCGATCCAGCCCAGCGGTTCAATCCAGCGACGCAGTGCCGCTTCAGCACGCGCACCACCGATACGGATGACCGCAGCCAGCACGAACACGCGCTTGCCGCGACCGATCAGCATGCTCAACAGGTACTGCGGCATCGGCACGCCGACGATACCCGATGCCCACGTGAAGACCTTCATCGGGATGGGCATGAAGCCGCCCAGCACCAGGAAGGTGAACACCGCCCACGGCGACTCGGCCATCTTCGCCTGCACGGTGGTGATGCCCTGCTCGATTGCCGGCAGCATGCCCAGCGCTTCGAACAGCGGCTTGATCGCCTCGAAGGCGTAATGGCCCAGTGCATACCCAAGCAGTGCGCCGACCATCGAGCCGGCCAGGCTGAGGGTGGCGAACCACCAGCCGCGTTTCGGCTGGGCCACGCACATCGGCGCCAGCATCACTTCCGGCATCACCGGAAAGATGATCGCCTCGAAGAAGCTCAACACCGTCAGGTAGGTCGGCGCGCGTTCGTGCGCCGCCCACTTCATCGCCCGCTCGTACAGCGGCCCGAAAATCTTCATGCAACCCTGCTCCGTGGATTAGTCGAGCATGCCGGACAGCAGCGGCACGAAGGTGACCGGCGCCAGCACGCGTTGTTCGATGCTGCCGTCAGCCCTGCGGTCCAGCTGCACCAGCGACTGCCCAGCCGGCCCGCCGACCGGCGCCACCAGGCGGCCGCCCTCGGCCAGCTGCCCGACCAGTTCATCGACCAGTGCAGGCGCCGCGGCGGTGACGACGATGGCATCGAACGGGCCGTGCTCGGCCCAGCCGGCGCGACCATCATCATGCTTGGTGCGGATGTTCATGCCCAGCGCACGGAAGCGCTTGCGCGCCTGTCGCAGCAGGTCGCCGATGCGTTCGACGGTGTAGATCTCCAGGCCAAGCGCGCCGAGCACGGCGGCCTGGTAGCCGGAGCCGGTACCGACTTCCAGCACTTTCTTTGGCGAGACCTGCAGCACGGCTTCGGTCATGCGCGCCACCACCCACGGCTGGGAGATGGTCTGGCCGTGGCCGATCGGCAGGGCGGTGTCTTCGTAGGCGCGTGACGCCAGCGCTTCGTCGATGAACAGATGGCGCGGCACTACCCGGATCGCATTCAAGGTCGACTCGTCGACGATGCCAGCCTCGCGCAGGCGATCGACCAGGCGGTCGCGCACACGCTGCGAGGTCATGCCGATGCCGACGGCTTCCGGTTGCAGGCGCAGGCGTGGGCTCATGCCGGCTGGTCCAGCGCGGCGCTGAGGCCGCCGACCCAGCTGGCCACTTTCTCCAGTGCCTGGTAGCGGGTCAGGTCGACCTGGATCGGGGTAATCGAGATGTGGCCGGTGCGTACCGCGTGGAAATCGGTGCCGGGGCCGGAGTCCTGCTCACGACCGGCCGGGCCGATCCAGTACACCTCGTTGCCGCGCGGGTCCTTCTGCGCGATACAGCCTTCTGCACGATGGCGGTTGCCCAGGCGGGTGACCTCGAAGCCCTTGACCTCGTTCCACGGCAGGTCCGGCACGTTGACGTTGAGGATGGTGTCAGCCGGCAACGGATCGGCCTTGAGCCGGGCGACGATCTCCACCGCAGCGCGCGCGGCGGTCTCGAAGTGTTTCGGATCGTGGTTGCGGGTGACCAGCGAGACCGCCACCGCCGGCAGGCCGAGGAAGCGACCTTCCATCGCCGCCGAGACGGTGCCGGAATAGATCACGTCATCGCCGAGGTTGGCGGCGTTGTTGATGCCGGACACGACAATGTCGGGTTCGAACTCGAGCAGCCCGGTCAGCGCCAGGTGCACGCAGTCGGTCGGGGTACCGGCCACCGAGACGGTGTAATGGTCGATGCGCTTGAGGCGGATCGGCAGGTCCAGGGTCAGCGAATTGCTGGCGCCGGAGCGATCGCGGTCGGGCGCGACCACCGTGACTTCGTGACCGGCCTCACGCAGCACCGAAGCAAGCATCCGGATGCCTGCGGCGTCGACACCATCGTCATTACTGACCAGGATTCGCATCTTCGATTTAACCGCTTGATTTTCCAAGAATTCGATTCCATCACCGTGCAGTGTGGGCGGGACCGTCGTACTCCCCTGCGGAAGCCGTCGACCCTGCAAGGGCATCGTCTATTGTGCCGCATGCGAGCCGCCGGTCCTACCCTGCCGGCGGTCACGGCCGACATCGAACCGTCATAGGCAGACCTGCGCCGGCGGTTTACCCTGTGCGCATGTCGCACCCTGAAGACGAAGATCCGGCCGCGTTGTTCCGCGCGGCCATCGGCGAAGTGACGCCGCTGCGCAAGGATGCCGAGCCGGCACCGGCTGCGCCCCGGCCGAAGCCGCGCGCGCGCATGGCCGAACGTGACGAGGCCGAAGCCGCCGGCGAGTTCGCCCGGCTGCTGCGCGACAGCACGCCACTGGAAGCCGGCGACGTGGCCAGCTATCGCCGCGACAACCTGCCACCGCGCCTGTTCCAGCGTCTCAAGCGCGGCCAGTATTCGGTACAGGATGAGCTCGACCTGCACGGCGCCACCGCAGCGCAGGCGGAAACCCTGCTGCGCCAGTTCCTGCTGGAAGCGCATGCACACGAGTATGGCTGCGTGCGCATCATCCACGGCAAGGGCCTGCAGTCCGACGGCGGCGCGCCGGTACTGAAGAACCTGGTCGACCGCCTGCTGCGGCTGCGCAACGACGTACTGGCATTCCATTCGGCGCCGACCGGGCAAGGCGGCACCGGCGCGGTGCTGGTGCTGCTGGCGCGGCGCTGAAAAAGGGGGACGCCATGAGTCCAGGTAGAGTCGACTGTCAGTCGACTGCTCTTCCAGCGGCAAGCGAATACCCCGCGCTGCGCGCGCAAGTCGACTGACAGTCGACTCTGCCGCGCGCCCTGCTCAGGCCTGCGAGGCGTCTTCGACCGGGCCGAGCTCGTGCAGCACGGCGGTGGCGTAGCAGCCCGGCGGCAGCGCGAACGATAGCTCCAGCACGTCATCGCCAAGCCACTGGTGCTGCAACAACGCGGGGCGCAGGCGCAGCGCGCGGCGCTCCTGCTTCAGGCGCGCGTCTTCCAGGCCGGCCCGCAGTGCCTTCGCTTCCTCGTCGTCGAGCGCGGCCAGCTCCAGCTCGCGTGCCGCTTCGGTGCTGCGCAGCTCGCCTTCACCCCACAGCGGTGCGCTGGGATGGATGTCGAACCGCGCGAGGCGCTCGGCCAGCACGTCGGTGTACGGCTCCGGGCCGAACACGCTGCGGCTGCCGTCCAGCATCCACACCTCGCCGTCCAGTGGCTGATCCCAGTTGCCCTGCTCCACGCGCGCAGCCAGCACGCGGTTGAACAGCGCCGATCGGGCGGCAGACAGCAGCAGTGAACGCTGGTCCTTGCGCATGCGGCGGCCACCGAACATCGCCAGTGCCGCGGGCACGTTGCCGCCGTCGCGGCCAAAGCGCTGCTCGCCAAACCAGTTCGGCAGGCCGCGCCCGGCAATCTGCTGCAGGCGTTCGCTGATCGCTGCGGCATCGCCCTGCACCTCGCGCAGGACCAGCTTGAAGCGGTTGCCGGCCAGTGCGCCACGCTGCAGCTTGCGGTTATGCCAGGTCGCTTCGAGCACTTCGATCTCGTCACTGGCCAGCTCGGCCAGGTCCGGCGCAATGCGCTTGGGCAGGTGCACGCTGAAACGCTGGGTGGTGACCGCGTGGCGGTCTTTCATGCCGGCGTAACTCACCGCCATTTCCGGCAGGCCCGCCCACTTGGCCAGCACCTTGGCCACATGCACGGTGTTGGCACCGCGCTTTCGGATGTGCAGCAGCAGGTGCTCGCCTTCGCCGGTGGCCTCGAAGGCCGGCAGCTCGTCAACCTGGAAATCGTCTGGCGTGGTGCGGATGCGCGCCGTCAACAACGGCGCACCAAATGCCAACGGCAGCGGAATCATGCCGCCACCAGCAACACGACCGCCTGTGCGGCAATGCCTTCACCACGGCCGGTGAAGCCCAGTTTTTCCGAGGTGGTGGCCTTGACGCTGACTGCATCCAGCGGCAACTGCAGCAGGCCGCCGATGCGCTCACGCATCGCCAGCGCATGCGGGCCAACCTTCGGCCGCTCGCAGATCACGGTGATGTCGGTGTTGCCGACGCGCCAGCCGCGCTCGCGCAGCAGGCTGTCGCAATGACGCACGAAGTCGCTGCTGTCGGCGCCCTTCCAGCGGTTGTCACTGGGTGGGAAATGCTGGCCGATGTCGCCCAGCGCCAGCGCACCGAGCATCGCATCGCACAAGGCGTGCAGGATCACGTCGCCATCGCTGTGCGCAAGCACGCCACAGCTGTGTGGAACGTTCACGCCGCCAAGCATGATGTGATCGCCTTCGCCGAAGGCATGGACGTCGTAGCCCTGGCCGATGCGGACGGGCGGGAACGGTGCGGTGCTCATGGATGCAACCCTTGCAGCAGGACCACGCGGACGGTCAGCCGGCGCGGCGGGAAAGTACGAATTCGAACCGGTCCAGATCGGCCGGGGTGGTGACCTTGAAGTTGTCCTCGCTGCCTTCCACCAGCAGCGGGCGCTGGCCCTGGCGCTCCATGGCCATCGCCTCGTCGGTGACTTCAACACCGGCGGCAGCGGCGTCGGACAGCGCGCGGCTGAGCTGGTGGCGGCGGAACAGCTGCGGGGTCAGTGCACGCCACAGGCGCTCACGCGGCTCGGTGCCATCGATGCCACCGTCGTCGCCTGCACGCTTGAGCGTGTCACGTACCGGTGCGGCCAGGATCGCCCCCACCGGGTCGGTACGACCGACTTCAAGCAGGCGACCGAGATCGGCCGGCGACAGGTTCGGTCGCGCGGCATCGTGGACCAGTACGAACTCATCAGCGCGCACCGTCTCCGGCAGCGCCTGCAGGCCAGCCAGCACCGAAGCGGCACGGGTCGCGCCACCGATGCAGGTCAGCACCGGCTTGCCCGCCCACTCGTTCCAGCCGGGCCAGTCGGCGTCGTCCTGGCCGATCACCACCATCGCCCCGGCCACGGCCGGGTGCGCCAGCAGGGCGTCCAGGGTATGGGCAAGCAGGATCTGTCCCCCTGCCTGCAGGTATTGCTTGGGCAACGGCGCGCCGAAGCGGGTGCCACGACCCGCAGCCGGAACCACGACCCAGATGGCCGCACTCATGGCACGTCCGCCGGGTGGTCGCCAACCTGCGCACTGACACCTGCCGCAGGCTGCGCCGGATGGACCGGCGCATCCTCGACCACACGATAGAACTTCTCGCCGGGCTTGATCATGCCCAGCTCGCTGCGTGCGCGCTCCTCGATGGCGGACTGGCCTTCCTTGAGGTCCTTCACTTCGGCAGCGAGCGCGTCGTTGCGCTGCTGCAGACCCTCATTGTCCCGCTCCTGGTTGGCGACCTGGGCTTCGAGCATCATCACTTCGCCCGAATTGCCCGGACCGAACCAGAAGCGGTACTGCAGCCAGCCCAGCAGCAGGGCCAGCACCAGCAGCATCCAGCGCCAGTCGCGCATCGGCTCAGCGCTTCAGCGAAACGAACGCGTCACGACCGGCGTAACGCGCGCCGGCGCCGAGGGCTTCCTCGATGCGCAGCAGCTGGTTGTACTTGGCCACGCGATCGCTGCGGCACAGCGAACCGGTCTTGATCTGGGTGGCGGTGGTAGCCACTGCGATATCGGCGATGGTGGTGTCTTCGGTTTCGCCCGAACGGTGCGAGACCACGGCGGCATAACCGGCGCGGTCGGCCATGGCGATCGCTTCCAGGGTTTCGCTCAGGGTGCCGATCTGGTTGACCTTGATCAGGATCGCGTTGGCGGTGCCCGAGTCGATGCCTTCCTGGAAGATCTTCGGGTTGGTCACGAACAGGTCGTCACCGACCAGCTGCACCCTCTTGCCGATGCGGTCGGTCAGCAGCTTCCAGCCGGCCCAGTCGTTCTCGGCCAGGCCGTCTTCGATCGTGATGATCGGGTACTGCGCGGCCCAGTCGGCGAGGAAGTCGACGAACTGCTCGGAGGTCAGGCGCTTGTTCTCGCCCACCAGGTTGTACTTGCCGTTCTCGAAGAATTCGCTGGACGCCACGTCCAGGCCCAGCAGCACGTCTTCACCGGCGGTGTAGCCGGCCTTGCCGATCGCTTCAAGGATGGTGTCCAGCGCTTCGACGTTGCTGCGGAAGTCCGGAGCAAAGCCGCCTTCGTCGCCGACCGCCGTGCTCAGGCCGTGGCCCTTCAGCACCGACTTCAGCGAATGGAAGATTTCGGTACCGGCACGCAGCGCTTCGGAGAACGAGGTGAAGCCGACCGGCAGCACCATGAATTCCTGGAAGTCGACGTTGTTGTCGGCGTGCGCGCCGCCGTTGATGATGTTCATCATCGGCACCGGCAGCGACGGGGTCACGCCGGTCCTGGCGGCCAGGTACTGCCACAGCGCCTGCTTGTTCGATGCGGCGGCGGCGTGCGCAGCGGCCATCGAAACACCCAACAGTGCGTTGGCGCCCAGGCGGCCCTTGTTCTCGGTGCCGTCGAGGTCGATCAGGCGACGGTCGAGGCCGGCCTGGTCGGTGGCTTCAAAACCCTTCAGCGCGGCGGCAATCGTGGTGTTGACGTTGTCGACGGCCTTGCGCACGCCCTTGCCCAGGTAACGGGTCTTGTCGCCGTCACGCAGCTCGACCGCTTCCTTGGTGCCGGTCGAGGCACCGGAGGGAACCGCGGCGCGACCGAACGAACCGTCCTCCAGGATGACTTCGGCTTCCAGCGTGGGGTTGCCACGACTGTCGAGGATTTCACGGGCGTGGATGCTGCGGATCGTGCTCATGGTCGGACCGGTTACCTGTCTGGAGAGGGGGCGACAAAACGAATGCCGCGTGATTATCCCCGGCTGCCCGCCACTTGCCAAATGGCGTGGGCGGCTTCAGCCCCAGCTGGACCCGATCACGACCAGGACCATCGACACCAGCATCACCAGCAATGCACCAGCAAGCGCCGCCAGGATGGGGCCACGCCGCCGTCGCCAGGCCAGCACCATCGCCACCGGACTGCCCAGGAAGCACAGCACCATCGTGACCAATGCGCCCAGCAGCCACCACTGCGTGGCCTGCACGCCGTTGTTTCCGTCCCCCGGCGGCCGGAAACCGGCGGTGAAGGCCAGTACGCCCACCACCAGGGCGATCCAGGTCAACACGGACAGCCCCAAGGCGATCAGGCCCCAGGGCCAGCCTCGCGCCGATGTGGTCGCATTCATCAAAGCACTCCGTAGAACAGGGCGCCGAGCCACAGAGAGAGCAGGATGATCGCCAGGCCGGCGGCCACCTTGCCGCGATTCAGCCTCCAGGCCTGCACAGCAGCAGCGACGCATCCCACTGCACCGAGCAGCTCTGCCACCATAAGCGCGATGTAGTACGCGCGCAGATCGAGTGCGCTGCTGCCATCACCCGGCGGCCGCACGGACGCGGCACCGATCAGCACCAGCCCGAACATGCCCGCAGTGAACAGCACGGCCAGGCCCAGTGCGATCAGGCCCCACGGCCACTGTTTCCAGTGCCGGCGGCGGCGCTGGGTTTCCAGCGCCAGCCACGGGTCACGACTCACGCAAAGCGCGAGAAGCCGTGCTTCTTGGTCACTGCATCGAGTTCCATCAAGGTCTCAAGCAATGCTTCCATCTGGTCCAGCGGCCACGCATTGGGGCCATCGGACAGCGCCTTGGACGGATCCGGATGGGTCTCGGCGAACAGGCCGGAGATGCCCACCGCCACGGCGGCACGGGCCAGTACCGGCACGTGCTCACGCTGGCCACCGGAACTGGTGCCCTGCCCGCCCGGCAGCTGCACCGAATGGGTGGCGTCGAACACCACCGGGCAACCGGTGTCGCGCATCACCGCCAGCGAGCGCATGTCGCTGACCAGGTTGTTGTAGCCGAAGCTGGCACCACGTTCGCAGACCATGATCTGCTCGTTGCCGGTGGCCTTGGCCTTCTCCACGACCGGCTTCATGTCCCACGGCGCCAGGAACTGGCCCTTCTTGATGTTGACCGGCTTGCCGGCCGAGCACACCTTGCGGATGAAGTCGGTCTGGCGGACCAGGAACGCCGGGGTCTGCAGCACGTCCACCACCGAGGCCACTTCGTCCATCGGGGTGTATTCGTGGACGTCGGTCAGCACCGGCACGCCGATCTGCTTCCTGACCTCGGCCAGGACCTTCAGGCCCTCTTCCATGCCCGGGCCACGGAACGCGGTGCCCGAAGTACGGTTGGCCTTGTCGAAGCTGGACTTGAAGATGAAGTTGACGCCGAGCCTGTCGGTGACTTCCTTCAACTTGCCGGCGGTATCGAGCTGCAGCTGCATCGACTCGATCACGCAGGGGCCGGCGATCAGGAACAGGGGCTGGTCCAGCCCGACCTCGAATCCACACAGTTTCATGGCGTTTCCTTGTTGTCCGCAGCACCGGCCGGGCCGGTGCGCTGGGGGTTGAAGCATGCAGGATGGGGGCCGAAGCCCCCATTCACAAGTCAGGCGCGCGCTTCGGAAAGCAGCTTGCCGCCGGCCTTGCGCTCGCGTGCGGCGCGGATGAAACCGATGAACAGCGGATGGCCGTCACGCGGCGTGGACAGGAATTCCGGGTGCGCCTGGCAGGCCAGGAACCACGGGTGCGCGTCGCGCGGCAGTTCGACCACTTCCACCAGGGTGTCGTCCATCGACTTGCCGGCGATCACCAGGCCGGCATCTTCCAGCTGGGTGCGGTAACGGTTGTTGAACTCGTAACGGTGGCGGTGACGCTCGGCGACGACGTCCTTGCCATACAGCTCGCGGGCCAGCGTGCCCGGCTTCAGGCGCTGTTCCTGCAGGCCCAGGCGCATGGTGCCGCCGAGGTCGCTCTTGTCGTCGCGCTTTTCCACGTCACCGGTCGCGGTGCGCCATTCGGTGATCAGGCCGATCACCGGGTTCGGCGACTGGCGGTCGTTCTCGGTGCTGTTGGCACCTTCCAGGCCGACCACGTTGCGCGCGTAGTCGACCACGGCCGCCTGCATGCCGTAGCAGATGCCGAAGTACGGCACCTGCTGCTCGCGGGCGAACTTCGAGGTCAGCACCTTGCCTTCGAAACCACGGTCACCGAAACCACCCGGCACCAGGATGCCGTCGACATCGGCCAGTGCGGCCATGTCGGTGCCTTCCAGGTCCTGTGCTTCCAGCCACTTCAGGTTGACCTTGGTGCGCTGGCGCAGGCCACCGTGCTTGAGGGCTTCGCCGACCGACTTGTAGGCATCCTGGTGATCGACGTACTTGCCAACCACGGCGATGGTCACTTCGTCCAGCGGATGCAGGGTCGCGTCGACCGCGTCTTCCCACATCGACAGGTCGACCGGGCCGGCCTTGTCGGCCAGCTTCAGCTGGTTGACCACGATCTCGTCCAGGCCCTGCGCGTGCAGGCCCGACGGAATGCGGTACAGCACGTCCACGTCCGGCACGCTGATCACCGCGCGTTCGGAGACATTGGTGAACTGGGCGATCTTGCGGCGCTCCGAATCCGGCACCGCCTGCTCGGAGCGGCACAGCAGCACGTCCGGCTGGATGCCGATCGAGCGCAGCTCCTTCACCGAATGCTGGGTCGGCTTGGTCTTCAGCTCGCCGGCGGCGCCGATGTACGGCACCAGGGTAAGGTGCATGAACAGCGCCTTCTCCGGGCCACGCTCGGTGCGCACCTGGCGGATCGCTTCCAGGAACGGCAGCGACTCGATGTCGCCGACAGTACCGCCGATCTCGACCAGCGCCACGTCGTAGCCTTCGGTGGCTTCATCGATGCATCGGCGGATCTCGTCGGTGATGTGCGGGATGACCTGCACCGTCGCGCCCAGATAGTCGCCACGGCGCTCCTTGCGGATCACGTTCTCGTAGATGCGGCCGGTGGTGACCGAGTTCTTGCGGCTCAGGCGGGTGCGCACGAAGCGCTCGTAGTGGCCCAGGTCGAGGTCGGTCTCGGCGCCGTCGTCGGTGACGTAGACCTCACCGTGCTGGAACGGGCTCATGGTGCCCGGGTCGACGTTGATGTACGGGTCGAGCTTCATCATCGTGACCTTCAGGCCACGGGCTTCGAGAATGGCGGCCAGTGACGCAGCGGCAATGCCTTTGCCGAGCGAGGACACCACGCCGCCGGTTACGAAAATCAAGGGAGTCATGGCTGCAAGCATCCTGTCTGGAAATGGAAAACGGCAGCACCACGCGCACCCGGAGGGCGGGCATGGAGCTTGAAGGGGGTTTTCCGGTTCGCTGGGGCAGCGAGGGAGGTGCTGGGCCGTGCGGCGGCAGGCGCCGGACGGGGACCACCCTGCGAGGTCGGGGCGGCCGTGCCGGTCAAATCGACCGTCACCTGCGACCCGCATTGCTGGCGACCACGCATGGCCGTGCCAGCCCATTCGCAAAGGGTGGACACGCACTTACTCCCGGAAAGCCATAGTTTACAGATTGATGGCCGCCAACCCAAGGGGCAGTTGCGGCCATCGCCCAAAAGAAACGCCCCGCTGGGCGGGGCGTCGGGGGGCGAATCCCTTGCGGCAAGGGCTTCGGAGGGCGGAAGAACTACTTCTTCTTCCGCGCCTCTTCTTCCTCTTCCTGCTGCGGGGCCGGCTGGCCCTGCGCCTTCATTTCGGCATTGGCCTGGGCGCGGCGCTTGGCCTTGGCATCGGCTTCGGCCTGCGCCTTGTCGGCCTGGCCACCCTGCTGCGGGGCCGGCTGGCCGGCGTTCTGCGCCACCACCAGCGGCACTGCAACGGCGGCAGCGGCCAGGATCGCAATGGTCAGCAACTTCTTCATGAGGTCCTCCTCGCGGTATGGCTTGGATGTTTCGACCCAACGGGGGTCGCCGGCATTCAGATTCCAGCGGCTGCCATTTTACCCCCTCTGCGTCGCCGAGACTGAACCGCAGGCGTGCAAAATCCCGTGCCAGACCCCACACTTGCCCGTCGCTCCAAGCTTTCGAAGACAGATGAACGCCCGCTATAACGCCGCCGATATTGAAGTCCTGTCCGGCCTTGACCCGGTCAAGCGCCGTCCCGGCATGTATACCGACACCGCGCGCCCGAACCACCTGGCGCAGGAAGTGATCGACAACTCGGTGGACGAGGCCCTCGCCGGCCACGCCCGCTCGATCGAGATCACCCTGTACAAGGACGGCAGCGTGGAGGTCAGCGATGACGGCCGCGGCATGCCGGTGGACATCCACCCGGAAGAGAAGATCCCGGGTGTCGAGCTGATCCTCACCCGCCTGCATGCGGGCGGCAAGTTCAGCAACAACAACTACACCTTCTCTGGCGGTCTGCACGGCGTCGGCGTCAGCGTGGTCAATGCGCTGTCGACCCTGGTGGAAGTGCACATCAAGCGCGAAGGTGCCGAGCACCGCATCACCTTCCGCAACGGCGACCGCGCCACGCCGCTGGAAGTGGTCGGCAGCGTCGGCAAGAAGAACACCGGCACCCGCGTGCGCTTCTGGCCTGACCCGAAATACTTCGACACGCCCAAGTTCGCGGTGCGCGCGCTGAAGCACCTGCTGCGCGCCAAGGCCGTGCTGTGCCCGGGCCTGACGGTCAAGCTGACCGATGAGGCCACCGGTGAAGTCGACACCTGGTACTACGAAGACGGCCTGCGCGATTACCTGAAGCTGGAACTGGGCGAACGCGAATCGCTGCCGGCCGACCTGTTCGTCGGCAACCTGAAGAAGGACACCGAGGTGGTGGACTGGGCCGTGGCCTGGCTGCCGGAAGGCGAGCTGGTGCAGGAAAGCTACGTCAACCTGATTCCCACCGCCCAGCACGGCACCCACGTCAACGGCCTGCGTACCGGCCTGACCGAGGCGCTGCGCGAGTTCTGCGACTTCCGCAACCTGCTGCCGCGCGGCGTCAAGCTGGCCCCGGAAGACGTGTGGGACCGCGTGTCGTTCGTGCTGTCGCTGAAGATGACCGACCCGCAGTTCAGTGGCCAGACCAAGGAACGCCTGTCCTCGCGCCAGGCCGCCGGCTTCGTTGAAGGCGCCGCCCACGATGCCTTCAGCCTGCTGTTGAACCAGAACGTCGAGCTGGGCGAGAAAATCGCGCAGATCGCCATCGAGCGCGCCAGCGCACGCCTGAAGACCGAGAAGCTGGTCGTCCGCAAGAAGGTCACCCAGGGCCCGGCCCTGCCCGGCAAGCTGGCCGACTGCATCAGCCAGGACCTGTCGCGTACCGAGCTGTTCCTGGTGGAAGGCGACTCGGCAGGGGGCAGTGCCAAGCAGGCCCGCGACAAGGACTTCCAGGCCATCATGCCGTTGCGCGGCAAGATCCTGAACACCTGGGAAGTCTCGTCCAACAGCGTGCTGGCCTCGGAGGAAGTACACAACCTGGCCATCGCCATCGGCTGCGACCCCGGCAAGGACGACATCAGCGGCCTGCGTTACGGCAAGGTCATCATCCTGGCCGATGCGGACTCCGACGGCCTGCACATCGCAACCCTGCTGACCGCGCTGTTCCTGAAGCACTTCCCGGCGCTGGTCGATGCCGGCCACGTGTTCGTGGCGATGCCGCCGCTGTTCCGCATCGACGTGGGCAAGCAGGTGTTCTACGCCCTGGACGAGGAAGAAAAGCGCTCGATGCTGGACAAGATCGAACGCGAGAAGATCAAGGGCGCGATCAACGTCACCCGCTTCAAGGGCCTGGGCGAGATGAATCCGCCGCAGCTGCGCGAATCGACCATCCACCCGGATACGCGCCGCCTGGTGCAGCTGACCGTGGACGATCGCGAGCAGACGAGCTCGCTGATGGACATGCTGCTGGCCAAGAAGCGCGCCTCCGACCGCAAGGGCTGGCTGGAGTCCAAGGGCGATCTGGCCTCGCTGGAGGTCTGATCCCGGCACGGGGTCGGATCCCTTTGCCTGGCAAAGGGCTCTGACCCGGCTGCCCGGTAGTGCCGGCCAGCGGCCGGCACTACCGGCTCATGCGCCCTTGGCATTACGCCGCCATCGGCAAACCCGGCGGAGCCATAATGCGCGTCCACCCGTGTGGACCATCGTATTGGCCAGCCACTCGTTGCTGTTCCCCGCCCTGCCGCTGCACAGCGCGCGGTTGGTGCTGAGCCCGATCCGCCGTGACGACGCGCCCGCGCTGTTCGCGCTGCAATCCAATCCGGACGTGATGCGCTGGTGGAACCACCCGGCCTGGACGCGACCGGCCGAAGCCCGCGAACAGATCGACGACGACCTTGCCGCGCACGCGATCGGCACCCAGTTGAAGCTGGCCCTGCGCGAATCACCCAACGGCCCACTGCTGGGCGTCTGCGTCGCATTCGCCATTGATCGTGCGGCCATGCGGGCCGAGATCGGCTATCTGCTGGCGCCCGACCGCCAGGGCCAGGGCTACATGCATGAGGCTCTGCAGCAGATGCTGGGCTATCTGTTCCACACCCTGCACCTGCACCGCATCGAAGCCGAGATCGATCCACGCAACGTACCCTCGGCACATGTGCTTGACCGCCTCGGCTTCCACCGCGAGGGGGTGCTGCGCCAGCGCTGGCGCATCCAGGGCGAGCTTTCGGACTCGGCCGTCTATGGCCTGCTGGCCAACGACGAAGCGGCAGCCGCCCTGCCCGTTTGATCCAATCTGGCCGCAAGCCGCTGCAGAACGTGGCCATGCCTTTGGACACATACGGCATGGCACTCCACCGGCCTAGCATCGGAACCCCCTTCCGCTGCCGATCCGGTGCCATGAAGTCCCTGCTGCACACTGCCGCGCTCTGCGTCGGCCTGCTCATCGCCCCCACCAGCGTGCTGGCCGCGCCCGCCGCTGACACCAAGCCCGATTCGAAAGACGACAGGACCGACGCGCCTGCGCTGCCTGCCGATGCGTCGGCGCGCCAGAGCATGCGCCTGGCCGGCCGCACCCTGGACTACACCGCCACCGTCGGCACCCTGCCGGTGCGCGATGAGAAGGGCAAGGTCATCGCCGATGTGGTGTTCACTGCGTACACGATGCCGGGCAAGGACCGGCCGGTGACGTTCGCGCTCAATGGCGGGCCCGGTGCCTCGTCGGTGTACCTCAACATGGGCGCGATCGGGCCCAAGGTGGTCACCTTCGGTTCGGAAGGCGACAGCGCCTCGGCGCCCGCCACCCTGCATGACAACCCGGGCACCTGGCTGGATTTCACCGACCTGGTATTCATCGACCCGGTCGGCACCGGTTTCAGCCGCGCGCGCATCGGCGATGACGAGGCGAAGAAGCAGCTGTACAACCCCGGCGCCGACATCGAGTACCTGTCGCGCTCGATCTACGACTGGCTGCTGCGCAACCAGCGCATGGCGTCACGCAAGTACCTGACCGGCGAGAGCTACGGCGGCTATCGCGGCCCGCGCATCACCCATTTCCTGCAGACCCGGCTGGGCGTGGCGATGAACGGCCTGGTGCTGGTCTCGCCGTACCTGAGCCCGACGCTAGAAGACAACGCCGACGTCTCGCCGATGGCATGGATGCAGACGCTGCCGTCGATCGCCGCGGCGCACCTGGAGCGCCAGGGCAGGCTCACCGACGCAGCAATGCGCGAGGTGGTGGAGTACACCCGTGGCGATTACGCCACCGCGTTGATGAAGGGCCGCAGCGATCCGCAGGCGACCGAGGCGATGCTGCGCCGGGTGACCGAGCTGACCGGGCTTGACCCGCAGTTCGTGCGCCGTGCCGGTGGCCGCCTGGAAACCCAGGCCTACCTGCGCGAAGTGTTCCGCGACAAGGGCACGCTGGGCAGCCGCTACGACTCCAATGTGACCGCGTTCGATCCATTCCCGAATGACCCGGAGCAGCGCGCCAATGATCCGCTGCTGGACAGCATCATTGCGCCGACCACCACGGCGATGGTCGACTTCGTGACGCGCGTGGTCGGCTGGAAGGTGGATGCACGCTACCAGGCGCTGAACTACGACGTGAATCGGTTGTGGGACCGCAACGGCGAGCTGCGCCAGGGTGCGGTGACCCAGCTGCGCCAGGCGGTGGCGATCGATCCGCATCTGCAGGTGCTGATCGCGCATGGCTGGAACGACCTGTCGTGCCCGTTCATGGGCTCGATCCTGACGGTGGACCAGATGCCGGCGATGGGCAGCAACCCGGACCGGGTGCAGGTGCGGAGCTATCCGGGCGGGCACATGTTCTACAGCCGGGCGGACAGCCAGGCGGCGTTCCGGAAGGATGTGCAGGCGCTGTTCCAGCGTAATTGAGGGGTTCGGCCGGGCCTGCGGCCCGGCACCCGCCGGATCAACGGCAACGGCAACGTCGAAAGCCGGATTTCCGTGGGCTGGCGAGGTGGGGTGGATATGCAGGACACGCCGTAAACCCGTCCATGGGGGCTCGATGGCGCCATCCATGGCGCCAACGGTCCTGCATATCCACCCCACCCCGCCGCTGACAGGTTCCCGCTGCTGTTGGTGGGTGCCGACCGTTGGTCGGCACGGGACCGGATCCCTGTTTCTGCTCTGGTAGGTGTCGACCTTGGTCGACACGATGTGTGCGGAAGAATTCTCTGCCCATGAAAAAGCCCGCCGGATACCGGCGGGCTTTTTCGTTTGCAACCCTGGCGTGGCGATCAGGTCCAGCCGAACAGCTCGAACAGCTTCAGGATCAGGTACGCACAGCCGCCGGCCGCCGGGATGGTCAGGATCCAGGCCCAGACGATGCGCTCGATCACGCCGAACTTCAGCGAACGCGGGTTCTTGGCGAAGCCGACACCCATGATCGCGGTGGAGATGCTGTGCGTGGTCGAGACCGGCATGCCGAAGTGGGCCGCCAGGGTCAGGATGGTGGCCGAGCTGGTCTCCGCGGCGAAGCCGTGGATCGGGTGCAGCTTGACCATCTTGTGGCCCAGGGTCTTGATGATTTTCCAGCCACCCGAAGCGGTACCGGCCGCCATCACCACCGCGCAGGTCAGCACGATCCACATGGCGATGCCGTCACCGGCGTGCGCGTCCGGGTGCATGAAGGCCAGCCAGGACGGCAGATCGTTCAGTGCGCCGGTGGCTTCGGCACCAATCAGGGTCATCGCGATGATGCCCATGGTCTTCTGCGCGTCGTTGTGGCCGTGGGCGAAGCCCATGTAGGCCGCCGAGGCGATCTGCGCCTTGCCGAAGAAGGCATTGACGATGCGCGGGCGGGCCAGGCGGCCGATGGCGCCACCGACCTTGGCCAGGCCGGCGATCAGCGCCCACAGCAGCACCATCACCACGATGCCGAGCAGGAAGCCGGCGATCGGCGAGGTGATCATCGGCACGAACACCTTCCACAGCAGGCCCTTGTTCTGCGCCCAGCTGCCCAGGCGCTCGGACCAGATCAGCGCGTCCCAGTTGTTGTGGGCGGCCGCCAGGCCGGCGCCGCAGAGGCCACCGATCAGCGCATGCGAGGACGAGGACGGCAGGCCCTTCCACCAGGTGATCAGGTTCCAGATGATGCCGCCCAGCAGCGCGCACAGGATCACCTGCGGGGTGACCTCGACCACGTTGGTGTTGAGCAGGCCCGAAGCGATGGTCAGCGCCACCGCGGTGCCGGTCAGCGCACCGATGAGATTCATGAAGGCGGCCAGCATCACCGCCCAGCCAGGCGAGAGCACCTTGGTCGCGACCACGGTGGCAATGGAATTGGCGGTGTCGTGGAAGCCGTTGATGAACTCGAAGACGAGTGCGGCCAGGATCACCACCAGGACAAGGGTCAACATGCGGCGGCGTCCGTCAGCTGTTCTTCAACACGATCTGGTACGCAACCACGCCGGCCTCGCGGCAACGGTCGATGGCCTTTTCCAGGATCTCGAAGAATTCCTTCAGCAGGAACATCTGCAGGTTGTCCAGGCGGCCGGAATAGATGTCGCGGTACAGCTCGAGCATCAGGCGGTCGGCCTCGTTTTCCAGCGAGCGCAGCTTCTCGTTCAGCGCGGTCATCCGGTCCAGGTTCATGTGGCGCAGGTCGGCCACCATCTCCACCACCACGCCGGCGGCCTGTTCCAGCATCGCCGCGCGCGGCGCGAAGTCGATGTGCTCCAGGTGGGTCGTGGCCAGCGAATAGCGATCGGCGAACTTCTCGATCTGCTTGGGGATCTTGTACAGGGCCGAGCCCAACGCTTCGATGTCTTCGCGCTCGATCGGGGTCATGAAGCTGTCCACCAGCGCCTGGCTGATCTTGTCGGAGGCCGCGCGCTCGCGCAGGCGGGCCAGCTTGAAGGCGTCCAGCGCGGGCTGGCGGTCGGCCTCGCGCAGCATGGAATGCAGCGCCTTGGCGGCGTCGGAGGCCGCGACGGCGGCCTCATCGAGCAGGGTGTAGAACTGTTTGCCGGAACCGAAAATGGTCTGCAGAGAGAACATTGAGAAACCTGTCAGCCGTCGCGGGAAGGACGGCACCAGACGGAATTATGACGGCTAGATGACCATCACGGGTATCCCCGCCCCCTTTCCGGGGCTCGGAACCCTGAACCTGAACAGGCGGTTGCCACCCTGCCATGCCCCTTTGCTAAGATGCCAGCGCGCCTTCGGGCGCATCCTATGGACGACGACCCTTATCCCCCAGCGCCGCGCCGGACCCCGTTCCTGAGCGCCTGCCGCCATCGCAAGCACCCGCCCTCCCTGCCACCAACCGGGGACGACGCCCGTGTTTGAAATGATCCTGATTGTCTTCGCGCTTGTTCTGCTGAACGGCTTCTTCGCCATGTCCGAGATGTCGGTCATGACCTCGCGCAAGAGCCGCCTGAAGCAGATGGCCGCCACCTCCAAGCGCGCGGCCAAGGCGCTGGAGCTGTCCGAGAAGCCGGAGAGCTTCCTGTCCACCGTGCAGATCGGCATCACCGTGATCGGCGTGCTGACCGGCTACCTCGGCGGTGAAGCGCTGGGCGAAGCCTTCGCCGGCTGGATCCAGGGCCTGATGCCGGGCTTCGCCTATGCCGGCAACATCGGTACCGCGCTGGCGGTCAGTCTGATCACCTTCATTACGCTGATCTTCGGCGAACTGGTGCCCAAGCGCCTGGCGCTGACCCGTTCGGAGGCCATTGCCGGCCTGGTCGCGATGCCGATGAGCTGGCTGGCCAAGCTCGCCCTGCCCTTCGTCTGGCTGCTGTCCAGGACCACCCAGCTGGTGCTGCGCCTGTTCGGCCTGGGCAAGGATGAAGTCGCCTCGGTGACCGAAGAAGAGATCCGCATGCTGGTCGCCGAAAGCCACGAGGCCGGCGTGATCGATACCCACGAGCGCGACATGATGAACCGCGTCATGCGCCTGGGCGACCGCACCGCCGACAGCCTGATGACCCCACGCAACCGCATCGCGTGGCTGGATACCCAGGCCGGGCTGGAGCGCAACCTGGAAATCATGGCCGAACACGAGTTCTCCCGGTACCCGGTGTACCGCGACAACGACATGGACGTGGTCGGCGTGCTCGAACTGAAATCGCTGGCCACGCGCATGGCGCGCGGTGACAACGCGCTGTTCCAGACCCTGCGCGAACCCCTGTACGTCTCCGAATCGACCCACGCGATGAAGCTGCTGGAAATCTTCCGCGAGGAACAGCAGTCGATGGCACTGGTGGTGGACGAGTACGGCGAGATCCAGGGCCTGGTGACCATCAGCGACCTGATGGGCGCGGTGGTCGGCCGCCTGCAGGCGGTGGAGAACGCCGACGAGGACGCGCTGGTGGTGACCCGCGAAGACGGCTCGCTGCTGGTGGACGGCTCGCTGCCGATCGAAGACGTGCGCGAACTGATCGGCAGCAACGACCTGCCCGACGCCGAGGACGGCGACTACTACACGCTGGCCGGCATGTGCATCCATTACTTCGGCCGCATTCCGCACGCAGGCGAGTACTTCGACTGGGCGGGCTGGCGCTTCGAAGTGGTTGACCTGGATGGTGCGCGCGTGGACAAGCTGCTGCTGCGCACGTTGTCCGATGAGCAGGCCGATGAGCTCACCGCCTGAGTCCGGCAAGGGTCCGGGCGACGAGCGCCCGGCCTACCGCAACGAGGGCATCCGTACCCTGCTGGAGATGTTTGCCTCTGGCGATCCCGCCGAGCACATGCCGCTGGGCCAGATCCTCGGCAACCTGCAGCAGAGCGCGTTCGGCGTGTTCCTGTTCGTGGCGATCCTGCCGTCGTTCATCCCGATCCCGGGCATGGGCGGCGCGGTCAGCGGCCCACTGGTGGTCCTGATCGGCCTGCAGATGCTGTTCTGCCTGCGCCGGCCCTGGCTGCCCGGCTTCATCGCCCGCCGCGGGCCAAAGCGCGGCACCATGCATCGTTTCCTGGACCGCATCGATCGACCGCTGCGGCGCCTGGACAAGATGCTGAAACCCCGCCTGCCGCAACTGCTGACACCGCTGCCTGCCCACGCCTTCAGTGGCCTGCTGCTGGTGTTGCTGGGCCTGCTGCTGTCGTTGCCTATTCCCTTCACCAATTTCCTGTTCGGCTTCCAGCTGCTGCTGTTCTCGCTGGCGCTGCTGGAACGCGATGGCGCGCTGATGCTGTTCAACTGGATCGCCGCCGTGGCAGCGATCGCGTTCTTCGGTTTCAGTTCGGGGCAGCTGGTGGGTTATACGGTGGAGCTGTTCCAGCGCTGGTTCTGATCCGGAATCCGGTAGAGCCGGCCGCTGGCCGGCTGCCACGTTTCCAGGTTTGCCGGCCAGCGGCCGGCACTACCAATACCGGACGTCGGTCATCACCGAAGATCAATGAAACCGTTGTCGGCCAGCGCCGCCGGTTCGTCCTGCACCGCCGACAGCACGAACGTCAACGCCTTGCCCAGCAGCGTGCCCGGACCGTCCCAGTACTCGGCACTGTCGGCGCGCACATGGATCAGGCGAAGGTTGGGGTCATCCTTGCCACCGGGGAAGAACAGCTTCATCGCCGGTGACCACAGCGCCTCGATCTTCGCGCGATCGTCGACCACGCGTGCCCGCCCCGCCACCGACACATAGGTGTTCTTCGAGGGCGAGGCGTACGCCACGTTGACCCGCGGGTCGAGCGCGATCTCGGCCACCTTGGGGCTGTCGCCGGTGATCACGAACCACAGGTCACCGTCGAAGGCGACCTGCTGGGTGGCCAACGGCCGGCTGTAGAGGCGGCCGTCGACGCCGGTGGTGGTGAACATCGCCACCTCCACGTCCTTGATCAGTTCGGCCAGCTGGGCGATGTGTTCGGCACGGGTGTCGGCCATGTGGGGGCTCCTTCGATATGAGCCCCCATCAGACGCGGTTCGGCCGCAATGGGCCGTGACGCAATTGTTCAGCCCGCGTGGCGGGCGTGCCAGGCCTGCATGGTCAGTTCGAACGAGCGCAGGCGCGCGCGGTGGTCGTACAGGTTGGCGGTGAGCATCAGCTCGTCGGGCTTGTGCCGTTCGACGAACGCGGCGATGCCCTCCGCCACCTGCCGCGGATCGCCCAGCACGGCGCAGGCCAGCGCCCGCTCCACGCCCAGTTTTTCGTGCGGCTCCCAGAAGGACTCGATGTCGTCGATCGGTGCCGGAATCTTGCCCGGTCGGCCGCGACGCAGGTTCACGAAACTCTGCTGCTGGCTGGTGAACAGGCGCCGCGATTCGGTTTCGCTGTCGCTGGCAACGACGTTCAGGGCCAGCATCGCGTGCGGCTGCTTCAGCGTGGCCGAGGGGCGGAACTCGCGGCGGTACACAGCAACGGCTTCATCCATCGCGTCGGGTGCGAAGTGCGAGGCGAACGCATACGGCAGGCCCATCGAGGCGGCCATGCGCGCACCGAACAGGCTCGAACCGAGGATCCAGGTCGGCACCCGCAGGCCGCCACCCGGAACCGCCTGCACCGCCTGCCCGGGTTGTACCGGCTCGAAGTAATGCAGCAGCTCGCGCACGTCCTGCGGGAACTGGTCGGCGCTGTCGAAGTAGCGGCGCAGCGCACGCGCGGTCGGCTGGTCGGTACCGGGTGCACGGCCCAGGCCGAGGTCGATGCGGTCCGGATACAGCGAAGCCAGCGTGCCGAACTGCTCGGCCACCTGCAGCGGGGCATGGTTGGGCAGCATGATGCCGCCGGCACCGACGCGGATGCGCTTTGTGCCACCGGCGACGTGGCCGATCAGCACGGCGGTGGCCGCACTGGCGATGCCCGGCATGTTGTGGTGTTCGGCCAGCCAGTAGCGGCGGTAGCCCAGCGCATCGGCGTGCTGGGCCAGTTCCAGCATGTTGGCGAAAGCGGCGGTGGTGTCACTGCCCTCGCAGACCGGGGCCAGGTCAAGGATCGACAACGGGATCATCAGGCGTTTTTCCGTCACAGGATCCCCCATGCATGGGGTCGGCCAGGCGCCGCGGCCAGTGACGGTGGCGGGATGCTGATTCCCGTGTGGCGGGTTCAGGGCTGACCGTGCCGATCCGGGGTGCCCTGATCCGCGCCAAGCGCGATTGGTAGTGCCGGCCGCTGGCCGGCATACAGGTAGATGGCTTCGCAGCCGGCCAGCGGCCGGCTCTACCGCGGAAGCGTCAGAACGCGCTGGGGCGCGGCTCCGGCAGCGGCTGGTCGACCATCGGCTTCAGCTCGGCATCCAGTGCCACGCGCTCATCGAACACGAAGCAACGCCCCTCGTAGCCTTCGCCGCCCACCTCCTCGAAGTAACCGAGGATGCCGCCGTCCAGCTGCAGCACGTTATCCATGCCATCGTTGACCATCCACAGCGCGGCCTTCTCGCAGCGGATGCCGCCGGTGCAGAAACTGACCACGGTGCTGTCTTTCAGCGCCTCGCGGTGCGGCGCCAGCGCCTCGGGCAGGTCGGTGAACTTGTAGATGGGCAGCACCAGCGCATCCTTGAAGGTGCCGTACTCCACTTCCTGCAGGTTGCGCGTGTCGAGCATCACCACCGGCTTGCCGGCGTCGTCATGCCCCTGCCGCAACCAGCGCTGCAGCGTGGCCGGATCGACCGCCGGCGCGCGCGGATAGTCCAGCGGCTGACCGTCGTCACGGCGGAAGCTGATGATCTCGTCCTTCACCTTGGCCTTCAGCCGCGCGAACGGCTGATGTTCACTGAAGCTGGTCTTGACCCGCATATCGGCAAACCGCACGTCAGAACGCAGCGCCGCGTAGAAACCCTCGACCGCCTCCGGCGCACCCGCCAGGAACAGGTTCAGCCCCTCGCCCGCCACCAGGATCGTGCCCCGCAACTGCGCCGCCTCGGCACGCGCCAGCAACTGGTCGCACAGGGCCTGGGGAGCGTCGATGACGGCGAAATGATAGGCAGCGGTATTGGCGATCATCCTGGCATTTTAGCGCCTCCCGCCCCTCCGGGCAGATTCAGGGGTCAGAGCCCTCTGCGCAGCAGAGGGACCCGACCCCAAGCCCGGCAAACAACCGGAATCTGTCATGGGTGGGGCGGTGTGGGCAGGCGGGGGCGCAGAGCGCCATGGATGGCGCTCTACGAGGCACGCAGGAGCAGCTTTTGCCGTCCCCCGCCTGTCCACACCGCCCCGCCCTCCCACTGAAGCCCGGCTTTTGACGTTGCTGTTGCCGTTGCGTCTGCGGGTGCCGGGTGCAACCCGGCCAGAAGCCCCATTACCCCCGCAACAGCACGAACGGCAGCAGCACCAGCGCCGCCGCACCGGCCATCCCCAGCAGCACCAGCACCACGTAGACCGGCCGCCGCCGGAACAGGCTGCCGAAGGTCTCCGCCGTGCCATCACGCAATGCCTGCTCACGCTCGGCACGGATGCGCGGCCCGCGTTCGGCCTGGTATTCCGCCATCAGCGCCTTCGCTCGTGGATGATCAGCGTCCTCGCGCAGCCACAGGCCACCATTGGAGATGCCCCAGGGGCTGGGTTCGGTGCGATACCAGGCGATGCCGTGCTGGTCGAGCAGCGTGCAGACATCGGCATATTCGTCGTCGCCGACATTGCGCAGATTGAGCAGGAGTTTTGCCATGCCCCCATGATACCCGGCGCCGATGCGCTACCCTTGCCGCCCTCGCCCTGCGCCCTTCCGGAGACGCCCGATGCGCCGCCTGCTGCTTCCCCTGCTGCTGTCCCTCGCCGCCGCTGGCTGCACAACCGAACCGTCCGGCCCACCGCCCGGCGGCACCCTGACCACCTTCGAGCGCATCGATACCGTGCCCGGCACCGGCACCGAAGCCGTTGCCGGCAGCAAGGTCACCGTGCACTACACCGGCTGGATCTACGACAACCGCACCGAAACCAAGCACGGCAAGACCTTCGACAGCTCCTTCAAGCACGGCGAACCGTTCACCTTCGCACTCGGCGCCGGCCAGGTCATCCGCGGCTGGGATGAGGGCGTGGCCGGCATGAAGGTCGGCGGCAAGCGCACCCTGATGATCCCGCCGGATTACGGCTACGGCGACCGCCGGGTTGGCCCGATTCCGGCCGGCTCGTCGCTGGTGTTCGATGTCGAGCTGCTCGATGTCAAACCGTAATGCCGCACCGCTTCCGCGGGTCGCCGTCATCGGCGGCGGCCCGGCCGGCCTGTTCGCCGCCGAGCGCCTGCGCGCCGCCGGTCTGGAGGTGGACCTGTACGAGGCCAAAGGTTCGCCCGGCCGCAAGTTCCTGATCGCCGGCAAGGGCGGGCTCAACCTTACCCATTCCGATCCGCGTCCGCTGTTCGACAGCCGCTACCGCGAGCAGTCCACGACCGTGGGCCGCTGGCTGGATGGCTTCGATGCGCAGGCATTGCGCGACTGGGCCGGCGGTTTTGGCGTGGAGACCTATGTGGGCAGCTCCGGCCGCGTGTTCCCGGTCGACCGCAAGGCCGCGCCGCTGCTGCGTGGCTGGGTGCGCCGGCTGAAGGAACAGGGCGTGCGCCTGCATGCCAACCACCGTTGGATCGGCTGGAGCAACGACGGCGCGCTGCGCTTCGCCACCGAAGCCGGCGAGATCGATGTCCACGCCGATGCCACCGTGTTGGCGATGGGCGGCGGCAGCTGGCCGCAGCTGGGCAGCGACGGCGCCTGGGTTGCACCACTGCAGGCCCGTGGCGTGGACATCGCGCCACTGCAGTCAGCCAACTGCGGCTTCGACGTGGACTGGACCCCGTTCTTCGCCCAGCGCAATGCCGGTGCACCGCTGAAGCCGGTGGTCGCGCACTGGATCGACCTGGCCGGACAGCCACAGTCGCTGCAGGGCGAATGCGTGGCCAGCGAGTACGGCATCGAAGGCAGCCTGATCTATGCGTTGGCGGCGGACCTGCGCGAGACCATCAACCGCGATGGCCACGCGATGCTGTGGCTGGATCTGGTGCCGGGCCGCGACGAGGCGCGCCTGCTGGCCGATCTGTCACGCCCGCGCAAGGGCCGCAGCTTCGGCGAGCACCTGCGTCGCCAGGCGGGCCTTGATGCGGTGAAGGCCGCACTGGTGTTCGAGATTCTGGGTAAGGAAGCCGGCAACGACCTGCCTGCCGTGGCGGCTACGCTCAAGCGCCTGCCGCTGCGCCTGCTGCGTCCCCGGCCGATGGCCGAGGTGATCAGCACCGCCGGCGGCGTGCGCCTGGATGCGCTGGATGATGGCCTGATGCTGCGGGCCGTGCCCGGCGTGTTCTGCGCCGGCGAGATGCTGGACTGGGAGGCGCCGACAGGTGGCTACCTGTTGACCGCGTGCTACGCCAGTGGCCTGCGTGCCGCCGAGGGCGTAATCAGGTGGCTGGCCGGGCGGTGACGCCTGCATTGTAGAGTCGAGCCATCCTCGACTGCCTTACAGTCCCCGGGCGCTCACCATGGCCTGCGCATGCTCACCGAAGCCAGCGCCACGCCGCTGGGATGCGGATAGACCTCTTCGCGCACGCTGATGAATCCCTGCCGTTGGTAGAACGGCACCGCGTTGAGCGAGGCCGACAGCACCACCTCACGCTCACGATCGGCCATTGCCAGCAGGCGCTGCATCAGCGCCTGGCCGATTCCCTGGCCGCCACGATCAGGATCAACGAACAACGCGTCGACTTCATTGGCATCGGCATCGAACACACCGAAGCCAAGAAGGCCGCCCTGCCCATCCTCGGCCACCACGCAGCCGCCCTGCCCCAGCAACCGCGCGTACTGCGACGGCGGCGGCGAGGCCGACCAGGGCGCAATCACTTCGGGCGGATAATGGCTGCTGCAGGTCTCGCGCACGCAACGCGTGCGCAACGCCCACAGCGTGGCCACGTCATCCGTGGTGCCGATCCGGAACCGCATGGCATCTCCTTGCAGCGTCGAGCCATGCTCGACGGTTCTTCGTTCCAACATCGCGATGAGAGAAGCAGCCGAGCATGGGCTCGGTTCTACAGCAACACGTTATCGCGACTTGCTGGCCCGCAGCGCCTGGATCTTCGGCGGCGGCTGGAAGGAATCGCTGCGCGCATCGGCCCAGAACGCATGGAACACGGCGTGGTCCGGCACCTTGTGCAGCAGCTCGCCCGGTTCCAGGTAGCGGTACAGCGAGGCCAGCGAACGGATCTCAACAGGCGAAACCCGACGCAGGATATGCTCCGGACCCAGTTCCGCCGGGTCGTTCAGGCCCGCGGCACACAGCAGTTCCTTCAAGGCATGCAGCGTGTGCTCGTGGTAGCTGTACACACGGGTGGCCTTGTCCGGTGCATCCAGATGCTTCCAGCGCGCCGGGTCCTGGGTCGCGATGCCGGTGGGGCACTTGTCGGTATGGCAGCTCAACGACTGGATGCAGCCCAGCGCGAACATGAAGCCGCGGCCGGCATTGCACCAGTCGGCACCCAGCGCGATGGTGCGCGCGATGTCGAACGCACTGGTGATCTTGCCGGCTGCACCGATGCGGATGCGCTCGCGCAGATCGAGGCCGACCAGGGTGTTGTGCACCAGCAGCAGCGCTTCGTGCATCGGCACGCCGACATGATCGACGAACTCGGCCGGCGCCGCGCCGGTGCCCCCTTCGGCACCGTCCACCACGATGAAATCCGGCAGCAACCCGGTTTCCTGCATCGCCTTGGCAATGCCGAACCACTCCCACGGGTGGCCGATCGCCAGCTTGAAACCGACCGGCTTGCCACCGGACAGCTCGCGCAGGCGGGCGACGAACTGCAGCAGCTCGACCGGTGTCGAGAACGCCGAGTGACGCGACGGCGACACGCAGTCCACGCCCATCGGCACGCCACGGGTCACCGAGATCTCGGCAGTCACCTTCGGCGCTGGCAGCACGCCGCCATGACCCGGCTTGGCACCCTGCGACAGCTTGATCTCGATCATCCTGACCTGGTCATGGGTGGCATTGGCAACGAAGCGTTCCTCGCTGAAACCACCCTTCTCGTCGCGGCAACCGAAGTAGCCCGAGCCGATTTCCCAGACCAGATCGCCGCCCATCTCACGGTGATAGGGCGAGATCGAACCTTCGCCAGTGTCGTGGTAGAAACCACCACGCCGTGCGCCTTCGTTCAGTGCGCGGATGGCATTGGCCGACAGTGAACCGAAGCTCATCGCCGAGATGTTGAACACGCTGGCCGAATAGGGCTTGGCACAGTTCGGACCGACCAGCACGCGGAAGTCATGCTTGGCGATGGCAGTCGGCGCCAGTGAATGGTTGATCCATTCGTAGTCCACCGCATAGGTGCTGCGCAGGGTGCCGAACGGTACCGTGTCCATCTCGTTCTTGGCGCGCTGGTAGATCAGTGCACGTTGCTGGCGCGAGAACGGCACGTCCTCCAGGTCACTCTGCACGAAGTACTGGCGGATCTCCGGGCCGATCGATTCCAGCCCGTAGCGGAAGTGCGCCATCACCGGATAGTTGCGGCGCAGCGTGCTGCGCTTCTGCAGCAGGTCCCAGGTCCCCAATGCCACCATCGCGGCAGTCAGGCCGACGCCCCAGTACCAGGCCGGCCAGATCGTGGCCAGCCACAGGCATATCGGGAACATCAGGATGGCGAGCAGGTAGACGATGTACCGGTGCATGGCTTTCCTCGGTTGCAACTGTTCCCGAGTCTACCGCGCCGCTCGCTGCCAAGGCTTACAAACGATCGTCAACCACGTTGCGCGGCCAGGCCGATTTGACGTCGTAGACCAGGCCGCCTGGCGCCAGCAGCGCCCGGATTGCGTCTTCATCCATTGCCTTGAAACGGGCGTGGGCCACCGCCAGTACCACCGCGTCATAGCGCCCCGCCCCGGGTTCGGCCAGCCAATCCAGGCCCTCGCCGGTCAATGCCGCCGGGCCGACCCACGGGTCGCTCACCTCCACCTGCGCCCCCGCATCGCGCAGGCGCTGGGCCAGTTCCAGCGCGCGGCTGTTGCGCAGGTCCGGGCAATCCTCCTTGAAGGTCACGCCCAGCACCAGGATGCGTGCCTCCGCCGGTGCACGGCCACGCTCGGCCAGCATCGCCAGCACGCGCGCCGCCACGTGCTCGCCGACGCGGTTGTTGACCTGCCGCGCGGTGTGGATCAGGTCCGGGTGGTAGCCCACGCTTTCGGACTTGTGCAGCAGATAGTACGGATCGACGCCGATGCAGTGACCGCCAACCAGGCCTGGTCGGAACGGCAGGAAATTCCACTTGCTGCCAGCGGCGTCCAGTACGTCCTGGGTATCGATGCCGAGCCGGTCGAAGATCAGCGCCAGCTCGTTGACCAGCGCGATGTTGACGTCGCGCTGGATGTTCTCGACCACCTTGGCTGCTTCGGCCACGCGCATCGACGGCGCCGGGAACGTACCGGCATCGATGATGCGCTGGTAGAGACCATCAATCACCGCAGCGACTTCCGGGGTCGAACCAGACGTGATCTTGCGGATGTCGGCCAGGCGCCGCTGGCGGTCACCGGGACTGACCCGCTCCGGGCTGTAGCCGCAATAGAAGTCTTCGTTGAAGCCCAGGCCCGAACCCTGTTCCAGCAGCGGCACGCACACTTCCTCGGTGGTGCCGGGGTACACCGTGGACTCGTAGATCACCAGATCGCCGGCGCGAAGATGACTGGCAATCAGCCGTGTCGCCGAACGCAGGGGCTCCAGGTCGGGCTGCTCGTATGCATCGATCGGGGTCGGCACGGTGACGATATAGACGTTGCAGGCATCGAGCAGCGAAGGATCGCTGCCGTACTGCAGATGCGTGGCTTCGGCCAGCTCGTCGGCCTCCATCTCCAGCGTGTGATCGCGGCCACCGCGCAGCTCTGCGATGCGGCCGGCATCGATGTCAAAGCCCAGTGTCGGCCAGTGCCGGCCAAACGCCACCGCCAATGGCAGGCCGACGTAACCCAGGCCGATCACGGCGAAACGCGGCGTCACCGCCGCCGCAACGGGCACGCTCATCGGCATGTCCCGTGCACCGGGCGAAACCGGATGCGTGCCGCCATGGCTTGGGCCAACCCACTCATTCGCTGTACCACTCCGGAAAACCCGCACCAGAAAGGCTACAGCCTACCGGCCCCGGTACCCCGCCGCCAAGGCGGGCTCAGGAACCCAGCGCGACCGCGGCGGGTTCCAGCTCGCCGTCGGCACCGGTCCAGGCCTGCAGCAGGCGCTCGAAACCACCGCTGCCAAGCAGGAAACCCGGCCACGCCGCGTCAACGATCTGGGTCAGCAGGTCCGCATCGATCCGCCGCGTCCCCATCGACCAGCGCGGGAACGCACGCTGCACCACCGGCGCGCGGCACAACAGCCTCATCTGCGCGTGGCTGCGTGCATTGAAGATGCGCTGGAACACCGAATCGATGCCATCTTCGGGGCCTTCCAGATACTGCAGGAAGCGGCTGCCGTCGAACATCAGGACACCGGTGACACCGGCTACACGATTGAATGCCGTGGCGTCGGCCAGCAGGCGATCAAGATCGGTTGTCCGCAGATCGGCGCGGGCCTCACTGGCATAGGCAATCGCGTGCAGCGACATCGGGTGGCTCCCCCCCTGGGAACGGTGGCTGGGACTATGACATGAACAGGGATAACAGTTAAGCACGTCGCTCACGCGCAATCCGGCTGCAGCGACACGGGTAGGCTACAATCGGCGCCGCGCTGCAGGCCCGGATGGCGAAACTGGTAGACGCATCGGACTTAAAATCCGCCGGGGGCAACCCCATGCCGGTTCGATTCCGGCTCCGGGCACCACACGCATGCAGCACATCCCGCTTTCAGATCGCCCGCGAGTAACGTGGCTGCTCATGTGCGGCACGCAGATACGGGTCGAAGCACATTGCCAGCAACCGCAGCAACGGTCGCCCGGGTTCGCTCGCACGCACCACGCCATCGCGGTATTCGGCCAGGCCATCTTCCTGCAGCCGCTGTACCGAACGCAGGTCCTCGGCGAAGTACTGCTGGAAATCCACGCCGTGGCGCTGCCCCAGCACCGCACCATCCACCTCGCCCTGGCACATCAGCTGCTGGATCAGCTCCGCGCGCAGCTGGTCGTCGGCACTCAGCGCGACACCGCGCCAGACCGGCAACTGCCCCTGGTCCACCGCGTCCTCCCAGGACGCCAGGTCACGTGGATTCTGGCTGTAGGTGGCGCCGATATGGCTGATCGCACTTACGCCCAGGCCGAGCAGATCGGTATCGGCGTGGGTGGTGTAACCCATGAAGTTGCGATGCAGCTGGCCGGCACGCTGCGCGCGTGACAGATCCTCTTCCGGCAATGCGAAATGATCCATGCCGATGTACTGGTAGCCGGCCGCGGAGAGCTTCTCCACCGCCAGGCCCAGCAGCGCCAGCTTGTCTTCCGGCGACGGCAACCGGCTTTCGTCGATCTGCTTCTGCGCCCGGAACAGATGCGGCAGGTGCGCGTAGCCATACACCGCCAGGCGGTCCGGGCGCAGCGCCAGCACCCGTTCGAGGGTGCGGCCGAATCCTTCCAGGCTCTGCCCGGGCAGGCCGTAGATCAGATCGACGTTGACCGAACGCATGCCGCTGTCGCGGCAGGCGCGCAGGATGTCCAGTGTCTGCTGCACGCCCTGTATGCGGTTGATCGATTCCTGCACCTGCGGGTCGAAATCCTGCACGCCCAGGCTGGCCCGGTTGAAGCCCAGGCGCGCCAGCATGGCGACGTCACGGGTATCGATGAAGCGTGGATCGAGTTCGATCGAGAAATCGCGCTGCGGTGAATCGCTGAAATCGAAGCGCCGGCGCAACCCTTCCACCAGTGTGGTCATCGCCTCGGCATCGAGGAAGTTCGGCGTACCACCGCCCAGATGCAGCTGGATGACCTCGCGACCGTCCTCGAACTGTGGTGCCAGCAGGTCGGCCTCGGCCAGCACGCGCGACACATAGCTGTGGCCACGGCCGCGATCGCGGGTGATCACCCGGTTGCAGCCGCAGTAGAAGCACGGGCTGGAACAGAACGGCACATGCACGTACAACGACAGCGCGCGGGCCAGCTGGTTGCTGTCGGCGATCGCCTGGCGCAGCGCCGGCGCGTCGAACCCATCATGGAAATGCGGCGCGGTCGGGTACGAGGTGTAGCGCGGGCCCGGCCGGTCGTGCCGGCGCAGAAGGTCGGGGTCGAAGGTCCAGGCCAGGCCACCAGCGGCGGGAGAGAACGTGTCCATGGCGCCAGCATCGCGCTGGGCGGCCTGCGCCGCCTTGACCCAGATCAATCCTTGGCGGGCATCCCCAGCACCGGCAGGCCGACCTGCGGCCATCGCAGCATCTGGTAGCGCTTCCAGAAGGTGTCACCGATGCGCGCAGCCACGTCGTTGGCAAGCTCCTGCATCGGCGGGTTGTTGCATTCGGCGGTGGTGATCCGGAACAGCACCAGCCAGCGGTCGAACAGATCCTTGTCCAGCTCGATGGCCATGTGCTTGGACATCGGCGAACCCTTGAAGCGCCGGGTGCCGCGCAGCATCGCCGACCAGAAGTCGACCAGCTGGGCCAGATGCTCCGGCCAGTCGTGGACGTGGGCCTCGAACACCGGCCCCAATCGCTCCTCCCCGCGCACGCGGGCGTAGAAGTCGTGGACCAGGCGGGTCACTTCCTGCTCGGTGCACAGCTCGGGCGAGGCGACAGGAAGGACAGGCGGCGTTGCGTTCATCGGGGTACCCAAAGCGTGCCGGCAGTGTGCCGCAGCCGGCCGGCACCACCGTTGATCCAGATCAATGTCGGCGCAGTCCGCTGCACCTAGGCTGGCACGCTTGCAGGAAGCATGCCCTGCGGATGCCGCGCCAACCCAGGCGAGTATACGCGCCGCCCACTTTTCGATCCGGGACAGCATGAACAGACCCTCTCCCAACCGTCGCCAGCAGTTGATCCAGCAATGGGGCGCGATCCTCTGGCCCAGCTTCATCGCTGCCGGCCTGGCCAGCGTGGTGTTCTTCGCCTTCGTCGACCCGCTGCGGTTGCAGGCCATCAGTTTCCCGGGCACGCAGATCAGCCGTGAAATGGGCTACACGGTTGGCTTCTTCATGTTCTGGACGGTGACTGCGCTGTCCAGCGCGATCACCTGGTACCTGCAGCGACCGATGCCCAGCGGCGACGACGACGAGCTGCCGCTGGGATGAGTACGACCTGCACACCGAGACCACGGCACTGGCGCGGCACGCTCAGCGCCGCCTTGCTGGTGCTGTTCTACGCATTGCCATGGCTGCGCTGGGACGGCCGCCAGGCCTTGCTGCTGGATATCAACGCCCGCCGCTTCGATCTGTTCGGCTGGACGCTGTGGCCGGGAGACGTCGGGGTGCTGGTCGGCCTGCTGGCGGTGCTCGCGGTGGGGCTGGCACTGCTCACCCACCTCGCCGGGCGCATCTGGTGCGGCCACGCCTGCCCGCAGACACTGTGGCGCCGTGCCTTCGACTGGATCGCCGACGGCGTGGCCCGCGCGCTTCCGGCACGCGTTGCGCGCGCGGCCACACAGCTGGCCTGGGGGCTGCTCTCGCTGTGGACCGGCATCACCTTCGTGGGCCTGTTCAGCCCCATCGCCGAGCTGGTGATCGCAGCGCCGCGCGCCGGCTGGAGCGGCTGGGAAACGTTCTGGGTGCTGTTCTATGCCGCCGCCACCTGGGCAAACGCCGGCTTCCTGCGCGAGCAGGTCTGCCGTTCGCTGTGCCCGTTCGCACGCATGCAGCCGCTGCTGACCGATCCACATACGCCGCGCATGCTGTACGACGCCCGCCGCGGCGAGCCACGCGGACCTCGCCCGCCCGGCCTGGGCGGCGTGCTGGGCCGTGGCCGCGGCCTGCTCGACCCGACCACTGCACAGGACTACGTGTTCCGCGCCGCGCATCCGCTGCTGGCCGGACCAATGCCGACCTTCAGCGCCGACCGTCTTGGCGACTGCACCGATTGCGCGGCCTGCATCAGCGCCTGCCCGATGCAGCTGGACATCCGCCAGGGGCCGCAGGCCGACTGCCTGGCCTGCGGCGCCTGTCTGGAAGCCTGCGCACAGCAACAGCACCGGGCCGGGTTCGGTCCGGGGCTGGTGCGCTACTGCAGTCCGCAGGCGATGGCCGGGCAACCGAAGCGCTGGTGGCGACCCCGGACCCTGGCCCTGCTGTCTTTGCTGCTTGCGCTGCTTGCCTGCGGCGCCTGGCGCCTGCTCTGAATCAACGCGGCCCGTCGGCGTGCGGTGGTACCAGCTGCGCGCGTCGGACAATGCCCAGCTGCTCGATGATCAGCGCCATTTCGTTGGTGAACTCGGTACGCTCGGTCCCCTGCGGGACGAGCCGGTCCAGCACCTGCTGGTAGGTATCCCAGAACGCCGGACCGCATCCGTGTTTGTGATAGCTGGCTTCCAGTTCGCGGCGTACCCGTTCAGCCAAGCCATGCATGCCGTATTCCATACGACCTCCGTTGGACTTGTTCTGCATCGTTGACGGTCTACCGACTCACTTGCGTGCTACTGAAAGACTCCCAGGCTTCACGCCCGGTTGATCCAAATTAGTCACAGATTTCACGACAGGTCAATTACATGCAGCGACTTTCGCGATTGAAATTATTAATCGTTCACGAAACCACATACGGGACCCCGCCCCTCCCGGATGGGGTGAAGCCGACAACGCGCCCCAGGCACCTGTCCGGCAGCCGGTAGGCCTCGACAATAGGTACTGCCAATACGATCAGTTTTTCCTATTTTGCTAAGTGTACTTAACAGAATGCGCTTAGCACGCTAAATGCGACAAAAGGCGGCGTAATTCAGGCGGATTCGACTTCGGCGGCGCCAGTTGCGGGGAACAGGTTCGGGTAGCGCTGATGCAGGATGTACTGCCGCAGAGCGGGGATCGGGAAGTCTTTCGGCCATTGCGATACCGCGGAACGGCTGATGCCGAAGAAGCGCGCCAGCTCCGCATCGGTCTGGAACCCCAGCCGCGTGCGCACCTGCCGCTTGTTCCAGAATTCGGTCATGGTCTGCCCTTTTGTTAACCAGACTTATTCTTGCGGCAAGGATTCTTCGCATTCCACGCGTTAAGCTGGCTTGCATAGATGAATACTCTCGGCCAACGACTCGCCGCCGCCATGAAGAAAGCCGGGCACCCCCGCCCGGCCGATCTGGCCCGCGCCGCCAAATCCACCACGGCAACCATCAGCAACTGGCTCAACGACCATGTCAGTGCGTCCCATGTGAAAGCCGAGCAGCTGTTCCGCATCGCCGATGCGGCCAAGCTGGACGCACGCGAGCTGCTGTATGGAGTGAACGGGCGCGGCGTCGGGGAGCCGGGTAACGCCTACATTCCCAGCCAGGCCCACCTTGACGTCTGGCAGGACGCCTACGAGCTGGTCAGTCACCTGGTGGCCGAGAATGGCCTGGAAATCGACCACCGCCGCCACGCGGCGCTGGACCTGCTCGCGTTCGAACTGCTGATGGATGGCTTCAGCCGCAGCAAGGTGGCCCGCGTGCTGACCACCTCAATGACGTGAATGCACCGCCGCTGGTAGCATGGACCGCGATGGGGATGGGGCTCCCCCGATAACCGCCTGAGAAGGCTGATGGCTCCTGCCAGGACGAACCCGGTGTTCGTCGACGGCAGGTCGTGCCTGCCCTCGGCGTTCGCCATTGACCCTGCGAACCCGCATTCGAGGCACGCCATGCAAGCATTGAACAACTATTTCCTGGTCTTCGTCGGCGGCGGCATCGGTGCCTGCCTGCGCCACGCCTGCAACCTGATCGGCGCCCGAGTGGCCGTCGGCAGCCCCTGGCCGTGGTCGACCTTCCTGATCAACGTCAGCGGCGCCCTGCTGATGGGCGTGGTGGTCGAGGTCTTCGCGATGCGCAATGGTGCCTCGCCGCAGCTTCGCCTGTTGCTCGCCACCGGCATCCTTGGTGGCTACACCACGTTCTCTACCTATGCGCTGGAGATCGGCCTGCTGCTGCAGCGCGGGCAGCACGGACTGGCCGCGCTGTATGCCGGTGGCTCGGTGGCGCTGGGCCTGGCCGGCCTGTTCGGTGGCATGAAGCTGGCCCGGCTGGTGCTCGGCTGAGGCTCAGGCCGTGCCAGCACGCGCCTGTCCGCGCCATTCGCGTGGTGACTGCCCCGTGTGCGCCTTGAACGCGCGCGAGAGTGCCGCCTCGCTGCCATAGCCCACCTCGTCGGCAATCCGCTTCAGCGGCCGGCCCTGGCGCAGCGCCTGCTGTGCCAGCCCGACCCGCCAGCCTTGCAGGTACTGGCCCGGGGTGGTCCCCATCGCTTCGCGGAAGCTGGCGGCGAACACGCTGCGTGACATGCCGGCCACCTCGGCCAGATCCTCCAGCGTCCACCCCTGCGCCGGGGCTTCGTGCATCGCCACCAGCGCCAGCCGCAATCGCGGGTGGCCAAGCCCAGCGAACAGACCGCCGCGCATTTCGCCACCTTCCATCAGCTGGCGCAGCACCTGGATCATCACCACCTCGAACAGGCGGTTGACCATCGCCGCGCGCCCGCAACGCTGCTCGAACGCTTCTTCGAACAACAACTCCAGCGCTGCGTTGCCGCCATACAGCCCAGCCAGCGGCAGGCAGATGAAATCCGGCAACGCGGCGCTGATCGGATTGAGCCGGCCGCCTTCGAAATGCAGGTTCGCGCAGGCCATGTCGGCGCCCTGCTGTGGGTCGGTACTGAAGCGGTGCGGCATCGGCCGCGGATACAGCAGCAGGCTGGGCACATCCACCTGTACGGTCTGCTGGGCATGACTGACCTGCAGCGGCCCACGTCGCACCAAGTGCAGCTGCCCGGCTTCATCCTCACCCTCCAGCGTGTTGATGCCGCACAGCGCACCGGCATGGAACACCGAGGCGGTGACCGCGAAGCGTTCAAGCAGAATGGCGAGACGGTCGACCATGACGGGACTCCGGGTCAAGCGAGATAAGCTCAATGTGACAGATCGTATCGGAATCAGCACTGGAAAGGACGGCACTGGCCGCGTGATCTGGCGGGCGCTATACAGGCCGCACATTCCCGCGCATGGAGGCACCGATGTCACTCCGCATCGCCCTGGCCCTGTTGCCGCTGCTGCTCGCGGCCCCGCACGCGCTATCCGCCTCACCCTCGAAGATCGAACACCTGGCCTGGCTGGCCGGTTGCTGGCAGCTTGATGGGCAGCCACCCGGTGCCGGCGAGCAATGGACCAGCCTGGCTGGAAACACCCTGTTCGGCAGCAGCCGCAGCCTGCGTGAAGGGCGAACCGTCGGCTTCGAGTTCATGCAACTGCGCCAGCACGATGATGGGCGCCTGGTGCTGACTACCCTGCCCTCTGGCCAGAACGCCACGGACTTCGTTGCCACCCGGGTCGATGCCAACGAGGCGGTCTTCGAGAATCCTGCCAACGACTTCCCACAACGTATCCGCTACCGGCGCCTCGACGACCAGCGCGCACATGCGCGCATCGAGATCGCGCAGGACAATCCGAAGCAGGCAATGGACTTTCCCATGCATCGCGTCGCCTGCGGTGCACCGACGCCCGCACCCTGACACGCAGACGCCCCGGACCGGCCGGGGCGCCTGCATGCGGTCAACGCCACACGGGCATTCACCCGGCCAGCGTGGTTTCCAGGGCCTTCAGGCCATCGCGATAGATGCCCTCGAACAGCGCGGACGCTTCTTCGTTGCTGACGCCTACCGGAGTGAACTCACCGGACCAGTCGATCCGCGAACCGTCGCCCTGCTCGACCACACGCAGGGTGGATCGATAGCCGCTGATCGGGAACGGGGCCTGCAGGATCGAGTAGGTGTAGCTGCGATCGGCCTGGTCGAAGGCTTCCAGGCGCTCGACGATGGCATCGCCATCGGGATTGGCCAGATGGCGCACGCGACCGCCTTCGCTGAGCGTGCTCTGGGGAATGTACGGAAGCCAGTCGGGCAATGAATCGAAGCCGCCGATGAGGTTCCAGACCTGGTCGGCCGGGGTCGGCACGGTGATGGATACAGAAGCAGTTGCCATGGGAATGTCTCCTTCGGGACTCAGATGTTGTCGATCGGCAGCGGGGCGTTGGCCGCGACCAGGCCCTGGGCGCGCAGCGCCTGCCAGAACCCGGCCGGGATGATTTCCTTCAGTGCGGCGTAGTCTTCGGCGATGCGCTCGGGACGGCTGGCGCCCGGAATCACCGCAGCCACTGCCGGGTTGGCCAGCGAGAACTGCAACGCGGCCGCCTTGATGCTGATGCCGTACTCGGCCGCGATGGCCTTGATGCGCTCGACCTTGGCCAGGATCTCCGGCGACGCCTTCTGGTACTCGAAGTGGCTGCCACCGGCCAGCACGCCGGAGCTGTACGGACCGCCGACCACGACGCCGGTGTTGCGCTCGGCCGCCTTGGGCATCACCCGCTGCAGCGCACGCTCGTGGTCGAGCAGCGAGTAGCGGCCGGCCAGCAGGAAGCCATCCGGACGGGCTTCGTCCAGGTCCAGGGTCAGCTCGATCGGCTCGACACGGTTGACACCCAGGCCCCAGGCCTTGATCACGCCTTCCTCGCGCAGGCGGGTCAGCACCTTGAAGGCGCCGCGGCGTGCGGTCTCGAAGTACGACAGCCACTCATCGCCGTAGAAGTCCTGTGCGATGTCGTGCACCCAGACGATATCCAGGCGATCGGTCTTCAGGCGCTTGAGGCTGTCGTCGATCGAACGCAGGGTGGCATCGGCCGAGTAATCGTTGACCAGCTTGTTGGGGCGGCCGGCGACGAACAGGCCGCCCTTCTCGCCAAGGTCGCGGGCGCTGGTGTCTTCCACTTCGTCCAGGATCAGGCGGCCGACCTTGGTGCTGAGCACGAAGTCATCGCGGTTGCGCTTGGCCAGCGCGTCGCCAAGGCGGATCTCGGCCAGGCCTGCGCCATAGAACGGGGCGGTATCGAAGTAGCGGGTGCCCTGTTCCCAGGCCGCGTCCACCGTGGCCTGAGCCTCGGCTTCCGGGATGTCACGGAACATGTTGCCCAGCGGCGCGGTACCGAAGCCGAGGGTCTTGCCAGCCAGCAGCGTGTTGATGCTCATGGGTTCCCCCTTGGGGAGGTTGTTGAAGTTGAGGCACAGGCTAGGCTTGCCCGATAAGACTGTCCAAGACATAATTTAATTATCTTGAGTCCCGCAGGGTCTTATGCTCGACCTCCGCCAACTGCGCTACTTCGTGGCCGTCGCCGAAGATGAACACGTCGGCCGCGCTGCCGAGCGCCTTCACATCTCCCAATCCCCGCTCAGCCGGCAGATCGCCCAGCTGGAGGAACGGCTGGAACTGCAGCTGTTCGAACGCTCGCAGCAGCGCATCCGGCTGACCGCCGATGGCCGTACCTTCCTGGCCGAGGCGCGTGCCCTGCTGACCCATGCCAACCGGCTGGAATCGCTGGCGCGCCGGCTCGGCCGCGGCGACGAGGGCGGCCTGTGCATCGGCTATCTGGAGTACGCGATGCACTCCGGCGTATTGCCCACCGCCCTGCGCGAACTGCGCGGCGATCGCCCGGCGGTGCATATCGCGCTCTACAACCAGCAGTCGGACGTGCAGCTGGAAGGCCTGCGACAACGCAGCCTGGACATCGCCCTGGTCTGCGAACCACCGGCGTTCGACGATCCGGACCTGGAGGCCACGCAGGTGCTGAACGACCCGATGCTGCTGGCCGTGCCGGCAGCGCACGCACTGGCCAGCGCAGAAATCATCACGCCCGCGGATCTGGCCAGCCAGCAGTGGATCGGCGTGATGCACAGGGAAAACGCACTGCGCCACGACACCTTCATCGCCGCGTGTGCGAAAGCCGGGTTCACCCCGACCATCGCCATGGAAGCGACCGAGCCACTGGCCGCGCTTGGCCTGGTTGCCGCCGGCCTGGGCCTGACCACCGTCCAGCAGAGCCTGGATCACCAGGCGCCGGACGGCGTGGTGCTGCGCGAGCTGCCGTGGTTCAGCTACCGCACACCGCTGTGGGCGGCCTGGCACCGCATCAACCTGCGCCCCCTGGTCGAGACCTTCCGCAGGACGCTCGTGCGCACCGCCACCGAAGGCAAGCCGGCATTCGGCGACTGAGCCGACCGCGCTATGCCGGGCCTGCCTCGGTGTAGCGCATCACCATGAAACCCTCTTCTGCGGCCGGTGCAACGAAGTGGCGGGTGATCTGCTCGAATTCCTCATCGCTGGCCTGGAACGGATGCTCGCCGCATGCATTGCGTGCACGCAGCCGCGCCTTGCAGACCTCGTCGGCGATATCGAGGAAGTGCAGTTGATGCGCGGCGCCCACTGGCGAGAACACCTCACGTGCCCACCCGCGGGTTGCGGGCGTGTTGAAGGGGAAATCGAGCACCACCGAGACGCCGGCCTGCAGCAGCGCACGCAGATGATCGGTCAGCACGCTGCGCAGCGTGGTTGCGCGCTGCAGATAATCGGCGACGGAGTGGATTTCGCCCGGGTGCAGCGTAGCCAACCAGGCATCTTCGCTGATCAATACGTGGCGAGGCTTGGCCGCCAGCTGTTGCGACAACGTCGATTTTCCTGCGCCGATCTTGCCGCACAGCAGGTGCAGGGTTGCGCCGCCATCGGCGGATGAAGGGTGATGCATCTGCGATCTCCTCGGTGGATTCCAGTTCCCGGGAGAGCGCTGCATGCAATCCGCCTTCCCGGGCGGGTTGCAGGGCCGTGACGACCGCGCGCTACCCCGCCTTCCCTTGGGGAATGCGGATAATCGACGCGGTGACGTGCGGAGCCATGCCACCAGCGTAGAGCGCCGCCTGTACGGCCCGCAATCCCCTGCGGCAGTGCAGCGCGCGCAACATTCCGCTGGCATCTATGCTCGGCGCCATTCCCGCATGGAATGACCACGATGCGCCCCTTGCTTCGATGTGCCCTCGCCCTTGGCCTGCTGCATGCTTCGACGGCATCGCTGGCAGCACCAACCACGGCACCACGCACGCTCAGCGGCGAGCTGCAGGACGCCCCCTGGCGGCTGGATATACCGGCAGACTGGAACGGCGACCTGGTGATGCTGGCCCATGGCTATGAGCCCGTGGGCGTGCCACGCACCACGCCAATGGCCGCCGGTGACAGCACCGCAGCACTGCTGGGCGCGGGCTACGCCGTCGCGCAGAGCGCGTATTCCAGCCAAGGCTGGGCGGTGGCCGAGGCGATCACCGACATGGAACACCTGCGACAGCATGCCCTGGGTGAACTCAAGCGCGTGCGACACACCTGGATGCTGGGCTTCTCGATGGGTGGTGCCGTAACCATTGGCAGCCTCGAGCGTTTCCCGCAGCACTATGCCGGTGGTGTGTCGCTGTGCGGCGCCAATCTCAGTGGCGAACAGATCGCGGCCGACCTGCTGACCACACTGGTCGCGTTCGATTATTTCTTCCCCAAGGCTGAGGGGCTGCCGGTCACCGGGTTGGCGTCGCGCGAAGCAGCCACGCTGCCCCAGAGTGAGCTTTACCAGGGCATCGCCACCGCGCTGCAACGCGACCCGGCGCATGCCGCGTTGCTGGCGCAGCGGCTGCAGGTTTCCCCCGATGAAGTGGCCGGCACGATCAGCCTGCACGCCCTGGTCCTGCACGAGCTGGCCACACGCAGCGGTGGCATGCCGGTCGGCAACAGGGGCATGGTCTACAGCGGCTTCGGCGATGACGCCGCATTCAACGCCGGGGTGCGGCGCATCGATGCTGTACCTGCCGCGCAGGCCAGGGTGCGCGCGACGCTGGCGCTGACCGGCGCACTGCAGCGCCCGCTGGTGATCCAGTTCAACCACAACGACCCGACCATCGTGCCGCACATGCAGACGGTGTATCCGCAGTTGGCCGCACACGCCGGTGCGCGGCCAGCGCCACGGGTACTGCCATCGGTGGGCGAAGGACATTGTGGCTTCTCTGAAGCACAGGTTGTCGATGCCTTGAAGACAGTGCAACGCTGAGTCCATCGCGTAGCGAAACGTGTCCGCCAGGCTGGCAACGCTTACGGTGCAGGGACCCGCGCAGCATGTGCCGCCTCCCCTCGATCTGACCGCGCACCTGTTCGGCATGCCCGAAGGCGAGTGGCTGGGCTTCGACATGTCGGTGCCGTTTGGCCACCCGGGTGTCGGCCGACCAGCACAGTGCCGTTCGATGCGCGCGGTCAGATCGGCGCGCTCGGCCAGGTCTTGGCCGTGCGCCCGTGGCCGCAGCAGGCGGGGATCAGCCGCCCAGCGTGCCCATCGTGAAGGTGTAGCCCGAGCTCATCAGGAATTCGCGCATGCGCATTTCCGCGCGCCGCGGTGAGGCCAGGTTGGCCGGCGCATACAGGGCGTACACCAGGCCCGATCCCTCGATATGCTCGCGGCGGACCTCGCAGCGGGCGGTTTCCGAGGCAATCACCCATCCGTCCTTCAGCCGCTCCGGGCCGATGGATTGCCCGTTCTTCAACCGAAAGGTCAGCCAACGCACATCTGCCATGATTTTGCTCATTTCCGATTCGCTCCGTGCCCGAAGCGACCCGTGATGTCCTTGCTCGCCATTGCAGCTCCCTGAGACGTGGAACTCGACCATAACGCCTTGCCATGTCGCGGCCGGCTGAGACTGGCGGCCGCGGCATGTGAGCTGCCGCACGGGTTCCCTCGCGGCGTCGGAAATGGCGACGGCATGGAGCGTCCTGCCGGCGCAGTTCACAGGCAGGGAACCCGACTCACGCAGCGCGGTCGCTGCCCTGGTTCAAGGCGTGCAGCGCATCGGCCAGCGCCTGGATTTCGGCACGCAGGGCCAGCCGCTGCAACCACCGCCCGGGGATTCCGCGCGCACCATGGAATGCGCCCGCCAGCTGCCCCGCAATGGCGGCCGTGGTGTCGGCGTCCTCGCCAAGATTGGCCGCCTCGAGTACGACGGCTTCAAAGGTGTCGTGGCGATCAAAGCACCAGAGTGCAGCTTCCAGACTGTCGACAACATAGCCATTGCCACGGATCTGCTCACGCGCGGCACCGCGGTAGCCGCCCGCCGCGATCTGCCGCAGCCGCGCGCTCTCGACAGGGACATTGCTGAGATCCAGCACCGCGTCACGGGTGCCACCTGCCAACGCCCGCTCCAGCGCGACCGCCAGCAAGCGGCACGCCTCCAGGCACTCCTGCGCAGCGTGCGTCGTTCGCGAACTCAGCTCGGCCATGGCCTGCAGGTCGGGAGTCCCGGCGTAGCGCAATGCCACCGGCGCCAAACGCATGATCGAGCCATTGCCAGCGCTGCGTGGGTCGTCACTACCCGCCAGCGGTTGGCCGTCCTGCAGGAACCGGTCGATGGCAGCCCGCGTTGCCATACCGATATCGAAGCACTCGCCGGTCGCACTCCAGTACCCATGCCGGTACCAGTTGGCGTAGCGGTTCATCTGATCGTGCACATCGAAGGTGTCACAACGCACCAGGCTCTCGGCCAGGCACATCGCCATGGAGGTATCGTCGGTCCATTGCCCCGGCTGCAGCTGGAACGGCCCACCACCCACCATGTCGGTGATCGGGGTGAAGCTGCCACGAGGCTTGAACTCCAGCGTGGTACCGACGGCATCGCCGCACGCGAGGCCGAGCAAGGCGCCGCGGAAGTGATCAATCTGGTTCATCACACGAGTGTAGCGCCACCGCATCTGCCATGACTGACTGCCGAGCGGTGATCGCGCGAGCGGGGAATCGATCGCAGCCAAACAAAAAAGCCCTGACCGGAGTCAGGGCTTTTCAATTGGAGGCCTCAAGCGGAATCGAACCGCTGTAAACGGATTTGCAATCCGGTGCATAGCCACTCTGCCATGAGGCCAACGTACTGCGCGCCAGGAACCTAGCCCTGACAAGACAAAACCCCAAGATGGGGCCTGTCGGAACATGGAGCGGGAAACGAGACTCGAACTCGCGACCTCAACCTTGGCAAGGTTGCGCTCTACCAACTGAGCTATTCCCGCGTAAGCCGACATGCTACCGGAAATCCGGAAAACACACCAGCGATTTCACTTTTCTGACTGCGCGTAAAGCCTTGTGGCCCAACGTGCCCCGCCTTGCCGTGGCGGGAGAAAAACAAGGCCCCTACCGGGGCCCTGTCGAATCTGGAGCGGGAAACGAGACTCGAACTCGCGACCTCAACCTTGGCAAGGTTGCGCTCTACCAACTGAGCTATTCCCGCAGATTCCATTCGACCTGCGTCGAAGGAGCGCTATTGTGTCCAAATTCCTTCACGCCGTCAACAGTCTTCACATCATGCGGTCACGGGCGTCCGCACTGGGTTACGCTGCCCCGCCCAAGCACGGACACCCCCGATGCCGAGACGCTACGTCCGCCTGTTCTGGTTGCTGGTCGCGCTGACCTGGTTGGCGCTGATCGCCGCACTTGTCAATGCTGGCTTCACTCCGGACTACTGGCTGCTGCATCGCCTGGAAGGCGCCCAGCTGCCCTATCCGACCAGCACCGTCATCGTGTTCGCATTGCTGGGCACGGTTGAACTGGTGGTGGCGGCGCTGATCGTGCGCCCGTGGAAACTCAAACGCCTGTGGCTGCGCCTGCTGATCGCCTTCGCCCTGCTGCTGGTGTGGTCGATACCGTGGATGCTGTCGGCGATGCACCAGCCGCCGGTACAAGGCATGCACCTGCTGTGGTTGCTGCTGCTGGACGTGGGATTGCTGCTGGCGCTGTGCGGGGTGTCGGCGGTGAGTGCATGGCGGGCGTTCATAAGCTCACCGCATGGCTGCCGCAGGGAGAAGACGCGCAGAGATGGCCTACGCATTTCAGAATAGTTGCATGGACCCGCAGCGGACCGGCGAAGGACAGTACCTGACCCGAGGCCCACAGCGCCGGCAATACTTTCACTGCCGCTGCTCTGCATATGCCTCTGCCAAACCGGGATAAATCATGCAGCAGTCGAGCCAGCGGGCATCACAGCTCCCCGACGACGCGGATCCGCTTGACGCAGCGTTGCCAGCAATGGCTGGAGACCGCCCGATTACGCCCTTGGAACTTGCCACGCGACTTTCCGCAGCCTGCCCCTTTCAGGTCGTCCGATACGCCGACATCAAGGATGAGGTACCGCAGGACTCAACATACGCACCAGAGCACTACGTCTGGGGTGATCCCGATGAGTTGGTTCTCTTGGTTGATGGCGACCTCAAGCTCGACACGCTGGACCTGGACGACCCGCTGGCCCCGTGGCGGGAAGAAGATCTTGGTGCGTACATCCGTTTCATCTTGGTTCGCGGCAATGCAGAGATAGCACGCCATGTTCACAGCCTTGAAACCGACGGCGCATGCGGATTGCTTGTCTCGGGCGACCTGACGACAACCAATGCCATCGTCGGCGGACAGGAAATCCGCGTAGGCGGCAACCTACTGGTCCGCGAGCTGTTCTGGGGCGACTACAACCACGGGGAACTGCACGTGGTCGGGAACACCCAGGCAGCGCTTCTCATTCAGACCGACTACTCCATGCAATTCGATGGCTCGGTTCACTGCATTCGCAGGATGGACGACGAAACCATCATTGACGACGGAATTGAGCAGATCATCGAACCCGATTGTCTGTTACGCGAATCCGAGGGTCCGGACAGCTTCTGGTCATTGGACGCGGGAGCCATGCTGCAAAGGCTCACTGCCGGGAAGAGCGTCATCCGTGCGGAGGGTCTGTCAGCGCGAGACCCGATGCTATGCACAATGAACCTGTTTAGCGACGCCACTGTCAGTGCAGAAAGCCTGCTACGCATTTGTGGAGAAGACATGCTTCCCATGGATACCCGGACCTATGAATTCCACCGCAGCGGCATCTCACTTCTAGCAAGTGCTGGCACCGCCAACGCCGACGCCGACGCCGACGCCGACGCCCGCGTATACACCGTGCAGATGGAAGATCCTTCGAAGAACATCGCTGCACGCCTCGTAATGTGGCGCACCGATGCAACCGCCAGCACCACGGCCTCTTACATAGGAGGTGCTGGATCTGGCTGGAGCCTACTGAAGTACATCTGCAGCGATGCTGGACAGGATCAGCGCGAATGGGACGAGGTTGAGTCACATGACATCCAGCCACCCTTCATCGCACTCATCCTCGGCGGGTGGCGATTTCTTGAGGAAGGCGCATCGAACCGAAAAAGGACTGCGGAGACAATTTCAGCGGCCGAGATACGCGGTCTACTGGCGCTTCCGATCTGTCAGCCATACGACGACTATGGCGATGGTGACCGTTGCGGATTGTGGGTGGGTCACTGTCATGCGGCGTTTCGCCAAGAGAAACGCGGGCCCGGCAGCGAGGGGCCCATGCTCCGACTTTCACGGGAACTTCAACAGACCGACGGTAGCAGCGTCACCGAAAGCTACTACTACTACGTTGAGACCTGCATGGATGGACGGGAGCGCGTTCACATTCGTTACAAGGCAGACCTGCGCACTGAAGACTCGCCGGTTCAGATAGATCCTGTCGGAGGGGAGGCGCTGGCCGACGCACTACAACTTTTCAAGCGTGGCGCAAGGGAAATGCACGGCACAAATTCAGGCCTACTGAAAGGAAGAACACCCTACTTCGCAAAAGATCATGCGCTCGCGGTGAACTTCTGGAAGCAGCAGGGATACCTGCCCGAGTAGATGCCAGAGTTCTTTCAGAAACCGACGGCAGTCCAGGCCTTCTAGCTATCCGCATCCGTTATATGGCTGCTGCTGGCCTTCGCACTCATCCATGCCGGCTTCAAGCCAGACTACTGGCAACTGTGTCACATCGAGCCCGGGACACTGCCTTACCCCACAGATTCAGTCTTCACCTTCGCGCTGATCATTCTGGTGGAGATTGTTGTCCTGGGCCTGATCGTGCAGCCATGGCGGTTTCACCGCCTGTGGCTGCGGATGTTTGTCTGTGCCTTTCCCTGGCTGGGCTGGACAGTACTTTGGGGCGTGACCGCCAGGCACCAATCACCCGTGCGCGATGTGCATTTGAACTGGGTGCTCGCCGTTGCCGCCTTTCTTCTTGTGGCACTACTGGCCGTGGTCGCGGCCTCCGCCTGCCCGCGCCTACGCCGCTGGCTCAACGGCTGACCGGACCTACTTCCGGAACTCTACCCGCACATGCTGGCCGAAGCGCGCCTTGGCCTCGCCATCGAACTCCAGCACACACTCCACCACCTTGGCCACGCCACGCCCTGCATCTTCAGGCAGGCGTGCCTGCGCGAACACAGGGCTGATGCGTACCACGCGTGCGGTCGGCAGCGTGCCGGTGTTCTCGGCACCATCACTGTCCGGTACCACCGCCGCTTTCATGCCTACCTGCACCGCATCGGCGTAGGCGGCGCTGAGTTCGGCGCGCACCTGCAGCGGGCGCGCCGGCAACAACGAGATCGCCGGCTTGCCGGCCTGCACGAAGGCGCCGACGCCCGGCACCTGGCCGACCACGGTGCCGGCTTCCGGCGCGCTCAACGACATCTGCTGCAGTCTCAGCTTCGCGTGCTCCAGCTTGTGCTGCGCCATGTCGACCTGCGCACCGGCCACGTCGACATCGGCACGCACACCGGCCAACTGCTGTTTGGCCGCATCGGCCTGCTGGTTCGAGGACACACCTTCGCTGGCGCCCGTGGACAGGCGGGTGGCGTTGCGTTCCAGTTCGCGCAGCTGCGCCTGGCTGCCCTTCAGGCGGTCATTGGCCAAGGCCAGATCGGCGGTGGCCATTGCCACTTCCTGCTGCAACAGGGCGCCATCCAGCGACAGCAGCAACTGCCCCTTCTTCACCGTGGCGCCTTCCTTCACCGGCGCTGCAGTGATCGAGCCATCCACCGGCGGCGCCAGTGCGATCAGGCCACCTTCGACGTCAATGATGCCCCGCGCCACGGCGACCTTGCCGGCGGCGGCAGTACCCTCCTTGCCTGAGGGGGCCGATGCAGCGGTGGGCGCTTCCCTGGAACAGGCGCCGAGCAGCAGTGCCGCGGACAGGGCCAGGCTGAGGGGAAGCAGATGCGACGTCTTGGTCATGGGGCGGACTCTACGGTTTCGTTCTGGCGGCGGTCATCACGGACCATGCCGTCTTCCATGGCGATCACCCGATCGGCATGCCGGATCAGGCGCGGATCGTGGCTCACGCACAGCACGGTGGCGCCATGCGCACGTGCGTAGCGATGCAGGATGTCGATCACGCGCTGGCCGTTCTCGGCATCCAGCGCGCTGGTGGGTTCGTCTGCGAAGATCAGGGTCGGCGACTTGGCAAACGCGCGGGCAACCGCCACGCGCTGTTTCTCGCCACCGGACAGCTGAGCCGGGCGCATGTGGCTTCGATGGCCGAGGCCGACTTCTTCCAGCGCCTTGCGGGCCAGCGGCTCGCTTTCGCGATTGCGCATGCCGCGGTAGCCCAGCGGCAGCTGCACCTGCTCCAGCGCAGTCAGTGCCGGGAACAGATTGAAGCCCTGGAACACGAAACCGACATGGTGCAGGCGGAAGCGCTCCACCTCGCTTCGGGTCATGTGCCCCACGTCCTGGCCAAGTGCGTGCACGCGGCCACCATCGGGCGCGGACAGGCCGGACAGCAGCGACAACAGCGTGCTCTTGCCGCAACCCGACGGGCCCGATACCAGGGTCAGCTCGCCAGGATAGATGTCCAGCGACAGGCCACGTAGCACCGGCACCTGCACGTCGCCGGACAGGAAGCCCTTTTCAAGTGCATCGGCCCGCAGGGTCGGGGCGACGGCGCGTGTGGAAGTCATCGGCCGGTCCTCAACGCAGCAGCAACGATGGATCGGAGCGGACGACACTGCGCACCGCCATGATGCTGGAGAGCATGGCCATCACCGCAACCAGCGCCACGCAGCCGAGGATCACCATCGGTGTCAGCTGCACCGGCACGCGCTGGGTCTGCGCGATCAACAGCACCACGGTGCTGAAGGCCGCCGCCAGCAACATGCCCACGCCACCGATCAGCAACGCCTGCTCGAACACCACCCGTGCCAGCGCATAGCGGCCTGCACCGAGTGCATTGAGCGTGGCGTACTCGCGAACCGAGCCAGTCACCACCGACGCGAACGACTGGTTGGTGATCACCGCGCCGACGAAGCAGACGATGACGGCCATGAACAACACCGCGATGCCGGCGCCGGTATCGAACAGCCAATACTGCTGCGAGCGGCTGGCGAACTCCGGCGCGGTCCAGAACTCGACCGGCGTGGCCCGGCCCATCGACGCGGACAAGCGGTCACGCACACGATCGGCCAGGTCCGGCGAGCGCAGGCCCGCCACGAAGTAGGTACTGCCCTCGTGTGGGTCGGTACCGGCGATGGCGCGCGCGGTATCCAGCGAAGCCAGTACGTTGACACCACCAAGGCCACGCAGGCCCGGCTGCGCGGCAACCACGCGCACGGCCTTGCCATTGATCCAGGCGCGGTTGTTCTGCAGGTCCACGCCCAGCGTATCCAGGTCGGCGCTGTCGACGATCACCGCACCCGGTTCGCGCAGCTGTGCACGCAGGTCGGCAGGCAGGATGCGCGCGAACATCATTGCATCGTCGCGGGTGGAGATGCCGGACAGATACACCGACACGTTGCCGGTACCCTGCGCGCTGGAGCGCCATTCGCCATCCACCCACTCGTAAGGTTCGACGCGGGTGACATCCCGATCCATGCGCAGGTGGCTTTCCACATCGGCGCTGATCGCGTGGCCGTAGTTGACGCTCTGGGTGCCGGGGAAACCGGCCCAGATATCGGCCGAAGATGCCTTCACATAGATCGCGGCGGTACCGAAGATGCCCAGCACCAGCGCCGCCTGCACGATCAGCAGCACGCCGGCGAAGCACATCGCCAGCACCACCGGCAGGAACCGGCGCCACTCATAGGCCAGGGTCTTGCGGGCCAGCGCGATCATTGCGGTTCGCCCTCAGCCTCGACCGGCAGCGGTGCGCCACCAAGGGCGCGGTACAGCGACGCAAAAGCCAGCACGCGCGCGCCCTGCGCACCGATCAGATCCGCCTGCGAAGCGAGCGCGGCACGTTGCGTGTCCAGCCCATCGAACTCGCTGGACAGGCCCAGCTGCACCTGCCGCACCTGGCGCTTGACCTGCTGGTTGGCGGCATCATTGGCCGCACGGAGCGATTGGATGCTGCTGTCCTGGCGCGCCAGGCTGCCCAGCGCGCCTTCCACTTCGCTCACGCCTTCCAGCACGGCCTTGCGATACCCGAGCAGCGCGGCGTCCAGTTGCTTCTCATCGGCATGGAAACGCGCACGGCGTTGGCCCCAGTCCCACAGCGGAATATCGACGTATGGACCGATCGACGGACTGGAGTCGGAATTGGAGCGCGCGTTCTGGGTGAGGTTGTAGGCATACAGAATGGAGCCGCCGAGGCTGATCCGCGGGTACATCGCGGCGCGCGCCGAGCCCTTGCTGGCGGCGGCCTGCATCACCTCCGATTCGGCCAGCAGGATCTGCGGACGATGGCGCAACAGGTCCGCTGGGACCTGCTGCAACGAGAACGTGCCCAGCGTCGGCGGCGTTCGGTACGCACGCCAGGCCGGATCCGGGCCATCGCGGCCCAGCAGCAATGCCAGGGCGCGGGCCGCGTTGTCGGCGTTTTCCCGGGCCTGTGCCGTGGCGGCGCGGGTGGCGGCCTGGCGTGCACGCAGGCGATCCAGTTCGCCCGGCTCATCCAGGCGAAGTCGCTGGCGGACCCGCGCCAGTTGTTCGCCGCGGTCGTCCACGGCCTGCTGGCGCATCAGCAGATCCTGCTGGGCCTGCGCCACGGTCAGGTCCAGATAGCTGCGCACCACGTCGGCAATCACCGCTACCTGCGCGGCATTGCGTAGCGCCTCGGCATTGCCGGCCGAGGCCTGCGCGCTCAGCTGCGCACTCTCGGCGGCGCCGAACAGGCCCAGGTCCCAGATCGCTTCAATGCCGGCATGGAAGTAGGTATCGACAGCGGCGGCGTCCTGCACCTGCTTGGCGCTGGCGGAGATTTCCGGCAGGAAACGCGAGTCGGACGTGCCAGCGACGATCCGAACGGCTTGCAGGCGCAAGGTGGCCTGCTGCAGGTCGAGATTGCCGGCGACCGCCTGATCGACCAGGCCATCCAGCGCCGGGTCGGCCAGCACCTTCCACCACTGCCTGGCGTCCACCGCCACGCCCTGGCCCTGCGGTACCTGGGTCCAGGCGCTGGGTGTGCGATCAGGCAGGTCCGGGACGGGCACCGACATGCAGCCGGCCAGGGCCAGGGTTGCCAAAAACGCACCGGGGCGCAGCACTGCCTGCAGGGAGAGTCCGCGCCCTGTCCTGGGCACTGCCACTGAAGTGATACGCCTGACCACCAGCCCGCCAACGTGTAGAAGGAGCATGAAGGCTACCGTGCGATTGTGGAGCGAACATGGAGAAATGGTCCGAAAACGGTCACAGCACGCGTGCGGTTCAGGCAACGATGGCGTTGGCTTTCGCCAGCCTTTCACTGCATGCGACGCACGGAACGCTGGTGCGACATCCGGGCCATTGCGTCCTGTTGCCAACTTCCCCGAGCCCCGCGCCTGCGGTCATCCCCACGACCGATACGCCCCGCCATTCCGAATGCGACACTAACGCTGGAATCGTCCCGCCAGGCCGTCGATATCACGCCCGCCATGACGATGCCATGGCGCGACTGTAGCGCCCCGTGCCGCCAACGTCATGACAAACGAAAAACGCCCCCTTTCGGGAGCGTTCTTCTTGAATCTGGAGCGGGAAACGAGACTCGAACTCGCGACCTCAACCTTGGCAAGGTTGCGCTCTACCAACTGAGCTATTCCCGCAGATTTCGTTCGACCTGCGTCGAAGGAGCGCTATTGTGTCGATATTGCTGCACGGCGTCAACAGGAATTTTCGCCTGCATTGCGGGGAGGCGTTCAGGCCCCCAGGACCGATACCTCAGGTTCGCAGGCCACGGCGGTGGAAGTAGACCTGCTCGGCGATGCGCCGCGTGGCCGCCGTGTGCAGCAGTGCATTGAGCGGCCAGTCCGCCTGCAGATGGTCCATCGCCCAGCGCAGCAGGCGCTTGCCATGGAATGCCGGCGCCACCCGCCGCGCCACCCGTTCCGCTTCCGGCCCTTGCCCACGCAGATGGCGGGCAATCGCCTCGCCGACCGCCCAGCCGTGCCGCCACGAGGAGTGGATGCCCCCGGCGGACAGCGGCGAGACGATGCCCGCCGCGTCGCCGGTCAGGATCAGCCGCTGGCCGGTGATCGGCCCATCCGGCCGGCCGCAGGGGACCAAGCCGGCGCGGGTGGCCGAGGAACGCGCCGAAGGCGGAATGTCGACCACATCGCGCACGTGGTCGAGGAAGCCATCGATATCCGGCGGCCGCACCTGTTGCGGGTCATGACGCAGCGCCAATCCCACCTGCAGCCCGGTCGGATTCTGTGCGACCCAGCCGATGTAGCCCGGTGCGTAGTGCTTGCTGACGAAGCAATGCAGCGCGTCGCCCTGCGGCAAATGCAGGCCGGCGAACTCACGCTCGACGCCGTAGAGGTTGTCACGCACCTGGCCAAGTCCGGTGCGATGTGCCACGCGTGAGCGTGCGCCATCAGCACCAACCAGATAGGCGCATCGCCCTGCCCCATCCACCTGCCAGCCGTCACCACTGCGATGGGCATCGGTGAAAGACCGTTGCAGGCGCAGGTCGACACTATTCGCGCGCAGCTCGCTGGCCAGCCAGCGCATCAGGTTCGGCGTATCGGTGGTGAGGAAGTAATAGCCCGGCGCGGCCAGCAACACGTTGCGCAGGTTCGGCGCATACAGGCGCACGTTGGCGACGCGCTGCACCAGATGCTCGGGCATGCGCCCCAACCAGGTCTGCTCCATCGCTTCTTTCACCACGATGCCGGTGGTGTGCAGGCGCTCGCCGGGGTCGGCCTTGCGTTCCAGCACGCAGACGCGCAGACCGTACTGGGCGGCAGCCAATGCGCAGGCGGCACCGGCGAAACTGGCGCCGACGATGACCACGTCGTGGTCGTAGGCGGGGGAAGTGTGAGGCATTGCGGCATCGCCGTGGAGCGTCGGAGATGCAGCTTCGAACTGCCGCGTGGTGAGGCGAAGGAGTGGCGGTGAAGTGAGGATGAAGCGTGGAACACGCAAACGAAAAACGCCCCCTTGCGGGAGCGTTTTTCTTGAATCTGGAGCGGGAAACGAGACTCGAACTCGCGACCTCAACCTTGGCAAGGTTGCGCTCTACCAACTGAGCTATTCCCGCTTGGGAGGCGAAATTTTACCTATTCCAAGGATGGCGTCAAGCGCTTTTTTCAGGGTCTGCCGAGGCACCTGGCACCGCGTATCCACGCATGGCGTGGATCTACTGCAGCGTCTCCGCAAACTGATGGATCCGCCCCCTCCTTGGATGCGGCATTTCCAGTAGATCCACGCCATGCGTGGATGGCAGCAACCGTGGGGTCAGAGCCCTTTCCTGCGGAAAGGGATCCGACCCCGGGCTCAGTTGCCCAGCTTCTTCTGCCGCGCACGCTCGCGCGCAGCGCGCTCGTCATCGCGCAGGCTCGGCCAGGCGGCGTGCAGGTACTGCAGGCCCGACCACAGGGTCAGCACCGCGGCAATGGCCAGGGTCCAGTCGCCGATATGGAACACCGGCCAGCCCATCCAGATGTCTTCCACCGGCACGTTCGGGGCCACCGAGTACAGCAGGCACAGCAACGCGACCATCTGCGCGGTGGTCTTGATCTTGCCGATCATCGCCACGCGCACCTTCGCACGCTGGCCCAGCTCGGCCATCCATTCGCGCAGCGCCGATACCGCGATCTCACGGCCGACGATGACCGCCGCCCAGAACGCCATCCACGGCGTCGGATGGCCCTGCACGATCAGGAACAGTGCCACTGCCACCATCAGCTTGTCCGCGACCGGGTCGAGGAAGGCACCGAAGGCCGACTCCAGCTGGTAACGGCGTGCGATCCAGCCATCGAGCCAGTCGGTGATCGCGGCCAGGCCGAAGATCGCCGCCGAAGCGAAGTTGGTCCAGGTGTAGGGCAGGTAGAACACCAGCACCAGCACCGGGATCATCACGATCCGCAACAACGTCAGCCAGGTGGGCAGGGTCAACTTCATGCTTGCGTGCTTCTCTCTCTACTCGGCCGCATCAGGCGTGGCCAACCCGTGCAGGTTAGCGTAGATACGTGCCGCGAGGGCGTCATTGATGCCTTCCACCTTGGCGATTTCCGCTTCGCCAGCGGCTTTCAGGCCCACCAGGCCGCCGAAATGCTTGAGCAGGCTGGCGCGGCGGCGCGGCCCGATGCCGGGGATATCCTCCAGCTTGCTGGTCATCCGCGCCTTCTGGCGGCGCCCCCTGTGGCCGGTGATGGCAAAGCGATGCGCCTCGTCGCGCACCTGCTGGATGAACTGCAGCGCCGGGTTGGCCGCGCCCGGGCGCAGCTCGCGGCCATCGGGCATCACCAGCGCTTCGTGGCCGGCGCGGCGCTCCACGCCTTTGGCCACGCCCACCAGCAGCACGCCTTCCACGCCCAGGTCGGCCAGCGCGGCCTGCGCCTGCGCCAGCTGACCGGCACCACCGTCGATCAGCAGTACGTCCGGCAGCACGCCCTGCTCTTCCACCGCACGGCGGAAGCGCCGATCGATGGCCTGGCGCATCGCAGCGTAGTCGTCGCCCGGCTCGATGCCGCTGATGTTGAAGCGGCGGTACTGCGCGCGTACCGGACCGGCGGCGTCGAACACCACGCACGAGGCCACGGTAGCCTCGCCAAGCGTATGGCTGATATCGAAGCACTCGACCCGCTTGACCGGCTCGGCCAGGCCCAGCATCTCGCGCAGTGCATCGCTGCGCGCGTGCTGCGCATTGCGGCTGTTGAGTTCGGTGGTCAGGGTCAGCTGCGCGTTGCGGCTGGCCAGTTCCACGTAGCCGGCGCGCTCGCCGCGCACGTTCCACTTCAGCTGCACCTTGCGCTCGGCCGAGGCCGACAACGCGGCGACCAGCAGGTCGGCATCGGGGATCTCGCGGTCCAGCAGGATCTCGCGCGGTGGCTCGAATTCGATGTAGTACTGCGAGACAAACGCGGCCAGCACTTCCTCCGGGCTTTCTTCACCATTGGTGCGCGGAAAGAACGGGCGGGTGCCGAGGTTGCGGCCATCACGGAAGGCCAGCAGCAGTACGCAGGCCTGCGAGCCCTGCATGGCCACCGCCAGCACGTCCAGGTCGGCAGCACGGCCATCCACGTACTGGCGGGTCTGCATGCTGCGCAGCGAGGAAATCAGGTCACGCAGGCGCGCGGCCTGCTCGAATTCCAGTGCCTCGCTGGCGGCCTGCATCTGCTCGCCCAGCTCGCGGGTCAGTTCGTCGCTCTTGCCTTCCAGGAACAATGCAGCGCGACGCACCGATTCGGCGTACTCGGCAGGCGCCACCAGCTCCACGCAGGGCGCGCTGCAACGCCCGATCTGGTACTGCAGGCACGGTCGCGAACGGTTGCGGAACACGCTGTCCTCGCAGCTGCGCAGCTTGAACAGCTTGTGCATCAGGTTCAGCGTTTCGCGCACCGCAGTGACGCCGGGATACGGCCCGAAGTAGCGGCCGGGAATGGCGCGCGGGCCGCGGTGCAGGGCGATGCGCGGCCAGTCCTCGCGGGTCAGCAGCACATGCGGATAGGTCTTGTCGTCGCGCAGCGAGACGTTGTAACGCGGCGACAGCGACTTGATCAGCTGGTTTTCCAGCAGCAGCGCCTCGGCTTCCGAGCGCGTCACCGTCACGTCCATGCGCACGATCTGCGAGATCATCGACATGATCCGCGCATTCTTCGGACTGCCGTTGAAATAGCTGCCGACTCGGTTGCGCAGCGCACGCGCCTTGCCGACATACAGCAGGGTGTCGTCGGCCGCGTACATGCGGTACACACCGGGGGCGGTACTGAGCTGGGCCGCGAAGGCCTTGCCGTCGAAGGCCGGGGCGGGAACGTCGGTCATTCGCTGATCGGCACTTCGCTGAGCACGCCGCTTTCGGGGTCGAATCGCAGTATGGCGTGGGCGTCGGTCTCGGCGATCCACACCGCACCGGCACCCACGGCCAACCCGGCCGGGCCGTGCAGGCGGCGCGGCAGCGGCTGGGTGGTCAGTTCGCCACCGCCCAGGCGCAGCGTGCGCAGGCGGCCATTGCCGGTATCGGCAATCCATAGCAGCGGCGCATCCGGACTCAGCGCGATCGCCTGTGGGAACTGCAGGCTGGCCTGCGCGCGCGGGCCATCTTCGTCACCGAAACGCCAGGGGCCCTGCCCGACCAGCGTCTGCACCAGATCCCCGCGCAGCTGCAGTGCACGGATCGAGGAGCCCAGCGCATCGGCCACGTACAGCACCTGCTGCACCACGGCCAGCGCGGTCGGTTGGGCAAAGGCAGCCAGATGGCCGCTGCCGTCACGCTCGTCGATGGCACCGCTGCCGGCGCGCCACTGCAGGCTGCGCTGACCCAGGTGGTAGCTCCAGATGCGGTTGTCGCCGGCCATGGCGATGTGCAGCTGGTTATCGGCGATGGCGAGGCCGACCGGGTGGTCCAGCGAGACCTGCCGCGCCTGTGCTACCGGGCCCTCCACCGGCGCACCGGGGCGGCCATTGCCGCACAGCGTGTCGACGATGCCGGTCAGCAGGTTGATGCGGCGCACGGCATGGTTGCCGGTGTCGGCCACGTACAGCGCGTCGCGCTCAAGCACCAGCGCCTGCGGGCGATGGAACGCCGCTTCGGCGAGGTTGCCGTCCATGAAATCGGCCGTCCCCAACCCGAACTGGCGCAGGATGCGGCCGCCGTGGCTGCATTCGAGGATGCGGTGATGGCCACTGTCGGCGACGTACAGGCGTTCGGTGCTGACCGCCAGGCCCAGCGGAAAACGCAGGGCCTGCAGCGGCTCCGGATGCAGCTCGGTACCGCCGCGCGGCGGTGCCGACGGCGCACCGTGGCACAGCGCATTCAACGCACGCTCAAGCTCTCCCGGAGCCCCCAGCCCGACCAGCCGCTGCTGCTCGCGACCCTGCGCGTCCAGCAGCACCACGGTCGGCCACGATGTGATGCCGAAGCGACGCCAGCCATCCCAGTCGGCATCGAGCAGGACCGGCATTGACAGCCCTTGGCGGCGCAGCAGTTTGAGTGCGGCGCCGGCGTCACGCTCGAAATCGAAGCGGGGTACCTGCAGGACCAGCGGCTGCAGCATGCCAGGGTGACGCGACAGCCATTGACTGAATTCGGCCAGGCGCTGCGCGCTCCAGGCAGAAGCGGCGTTGACGAACAACAGGGCCACCGGCCGACCGCGCAGTTCGGTCAGGGTACAGGGAGCGGCATTGAGCCAGGTGGCGAACTCGGGCAGGTCCGGGACGGGCTGGACGTTCATGGCCCGATTATGCCGGAGTCGGCGTCATGCAACAGTCGTGCCACTGCACGTTTTGCAGCATTGTCGACCAGCGTCCAGACCTGTTCAAAGTGATCGCTGCCGCCGGTGTAAGGATCCGGGATGGCCGCCTGCCCCTCCCCGCCCGACCAGGGCAGGTACAGCGCCAGCCGCTCACGCTGGGCGGGTGCCACCAAGCGTCCCGCGTCCCGCAGGTTCGCCTCGTCGGCGCACAGGATCCAGTCGAAGCGGTCGAAATCAGCGGCGTGCAGCTGGCGCGCACGCAGGCCGCCGATGTCCACGCCGTGCCCGGCCGCGCAGGCGATCGCACGCCGGTCCGGCGGCTCGCCCACATGCCAGTCACCGGTGCCGGCCGAATCCACCTGCACGCGCCCCGCCAGTGGCGAAGCGTCCAGGCGTGCGCGGAGCGCGCCTTCGGCCATCGGCGAACGGCAGATGTTGCCGAGGCAGACGACCAGCAGCTTCATCGGGCAGCCAGCGTCTGCAGCAGTGCTTCGGCGCGCTCCAGGTCCTCGGGCGTGTCGATGCCCGCCGGGAACGGTTCAGGCGAGATCGCCACGCTGATCGGGTAGCCGGCCTCGAGCACGCGCAGCTGCTCCAGCGATTCGACCTGCTCCAGCCGGCCCGGGGGCATCGCCGCGAACTGCTGCAGGAAACCGGCGCGGTAGCCGTAGATGCCGATGTGGCGCAGCCAGGCATGCCCTTCCGGCAGCACGTCGCGGCTGCGCGCGAAGCCATCGCGGTGCCAGGCAATCGGCGCGCGGCTGAAGTACATCGCCTCGTTGCGCACGTTGCGCACCAGCTTGACCACGTTCGGATCGAACAGGGTTTCTGCATCCTCCACGGCGGTCGCCAGCGTCGACATCGGCGCATTGCCTTCAACCAGCGCCTGGGCCACCGCACGGATTCCCGCAGCCGGCGCGAACGGTTCATCACCCTGCAGGTTGACCACCACGGTGTCGTCGGCCCAGCCGGCGATTCGCGCGCACTCGGCCAGGCGGTCGGTACCGGAGGCATGCGAGGTGGCGGTCATGGCCACCTTCACCTCGGCCAGCCCGGACAGCGCGTCGGCAATGCGTTGATCGTCGGTAGCGACCCAGACCTCGCCAGCGCCGGCCTGCAGCGCGCGGCGCGCCACGTGCAGCACCAGCGGCTCACCGCCCAGCAGGCGCAGCGGCTTGCCCGGCAGCCGCGAGGCGGCATAGCGGGCCGGAATGGCGACGACGAATTCGGTCATGGGGCAATACTCGGCAGGCTCGTTACAACGGGGATGCGGCCGGCGGCACGTGAATGCAAGCGCCGCCGCGCCGCTCAGTTCGGTCGCAGCTTGTCCAGGCGGTCGGTCAGCGCCACCCAGAACGCGGCAGGCAGCTCGGCACGCAACGGCACCGCGTAATGCCAATCGTTGCCGAACGCGCGGCATTTCACCGCATCCTTCTCGGTCATCAGCACCGGCAGCTGGCTGCCGAACGACAGGTCCTGCGGCTGGTAGGCCTGGTGGTCGGCAAAGGCGTGCGGCACCACGCCGATGCCACGCGCGCGCAGCATGTCGAAGAAGCGCTGCGGATGGGCGATGCCGGCCACCGCATGAACACGCTGACCCTTGAAGTACGACAACGGGCGCGCGCGGCCACCGGCCAGCGGCTGTGCACTGTCGATGTGCAGGGCCATCGGCCACTGGCCGAAACCGCAGGCCTGTGCCGCGCTTTCCTCATCGGCCTGGCCCAGGTTGACCACGCGGAAATCGCATTCGCCGGCACGGCTGACCGGCTCGCGCAGCGGTCCGGCGGGAATCATCCGGCCGTTGCCGTAGCGCCGCTGGGCATCGACCACTTCGATCTCGATGTCGCGCGCCAGCCGGTAGTGCTGCAGGCCGTCATCGCAGACGATCACATCGCAGCCGGCCTGGACCAGTGCCCTGCCTGCGGCCACGCGGTCAGCGTCCACGCGCACCGGTACGCCGGTCTTCCAGGCGATCAGCACCGGTTCGTCACCGCCCTTGGCGGTCGGCGTGTCGGCCTGCACCCACAGCGGCTTGTCAGCGTCTTCACGGCCATAGCCACGGCTGGCGACGCCCGGCTTCCAGCCGGCCGCACGCAAGCGCTCGACCAGGGCGATGGTCAGCGGCGTCTTGCCGGTGCCGCCGGCGGTGATGTTGCCAACCACGATGACCGGCACCGGCAGCGCGTAGCGCTTGCGCCATCCACGCCGGTAGGCACGGCGGCGCAGCGCGGTGACGCCGGCATACAGCGGCGCCAGCAGGCGCATCGCCCACGGAACCGGGCTGCCGTCGTACCAGTACGGCGGGGTCTGGGTACCCTTGCCAGCCATCAGTCCTGCCTTTCGCGGAACTGCATGCTGTGCAGATGCTGGTACAGGCCACCCATGGCAAGCAGCTCCTTGTGGGTACCCCGTTCAACGATGCGGCCGTGGTCCATCACCAGCACCTGATCGGCATGCTCGATGGTCGACAGGCGGTGCGCGATGACCAGCGTGGTGCGTTCGGGCATCAGGCGCTGCAGCGCATCCTGCACCAGTCGCTCGGATTCGTTGTCCAGCGCGGCAGTGGCTTCGTCGAGGATCAGGATCGGGGCGTCACGCAGGATCGCGCGGGCGATCGCCAGTCGCTGGCGCTGGCCACCGGACAGCAGCGCGCCGTTCTCGCCGACAGGGGTCTGCAGCTGCTGCGGCATGCGCGCGATGAACTCCCACGCATTGGCTGCTTCGGCCGCCGCACGGATCTGCTCCTCGCTCGCTTCCATGCCATAGGCGATGTTGGCCGCGATGGTGTCATCGAACAGCATGACCTTCTGTCCGACCATCGCCACCTGCCGACGCAGGTCGGCCAACGGATAGTCATCCAGCGCGACGCCATCGAGGGTGATCACACCACCGCTGGGCTCGTAGAAGCGCGGCACCAGCCGGATCAGGCTGGTCTTGCCACTGCCGGAACGACCCACGATGGCGGTGACCGTGCCGGGCTTGGCAACGAAACTGATGTCGTCCAGGGCAATGCCGCTGTCCTCGCGGTAGCGCAGCATGACGTGGTCGAAGGCCAGTTCGCCGCGTACGCGCTGCACGTTGTTGCGGCCCTCGTCACGCTCGACCTGCATGTCGAGGATGCCGAACAGGCGTTCGGCGGCGGACACACCGCGGGAGATCGAGGACTGCACGCTGGTCAGGCGGCGCAGCGACGGGATGATCGCTGTCATGGAGATCATCAGGCCCATGAACTGGCCGGCATTGAGGCGGCCTGCCAGTGCTTCACGGGTCGATACCCAGACGATCACCGCCAGCGCCAGCGCGGCCAGGAACTGGACCACGCTGGATGCACCGGCACGGGTGATTTCCACCTTCATGTTCAGCGCCAGCATGCGGTTGGCCAGGCGCGAATAGCGCGACATTTCGTGTTGCTGGGTGCCGTGCACCTTCACTTCCTGCTGGGCCGCCAGCGACTGTTCGGCGGTCTGCGCCATCGTGCCCATGCCGTCCTGGATGCCGCGGCTGATACGGCGGTAGCGCTTGCCAACATAGGACACGATCACGCCGATCATCGGCACCACCACCAGCATCGCCACGGTCACCTTGACACTCATCTGCAGCATCACCGCCAGCATGGCGATGATGGTCAGGGTGTCGGCAACCACGGTCTTGAGCGCATCGGCACTGGCCTGGGTGACCTGCTCGGTATCGAAGTTGAGGCGGCTGACCATCACCGGCGTCGATTCGGTATCAAAATGCGAGGACGGCAGATGTAGGTACTTGGCCAGCACCTGCTCACGCAGGTCGCGCACCACGCTGCGGCCGGTCTTGGCCAGCGCGTAGTCGCTCACCCAGGTGGCAGCGCTGCGCATCAGGAACAGGCCGAGGATGGTCAGCGGCAGGATCACCGCCATTTTCGGTTCGGGATTAACGAAGCCACGGTTGACGAGCGGCTCCATCAGCTTGGTGAAGTGGTAGCCGGCCACCGACTCCACCGCCATGGCGATGACGGCGGCGACCATCATGCCCCAGTAGGCACGGGTGTATCCCAGCAGACGTTTGTAGATCGGCCACACCGGCGCGTGTTTGGAACTCATGGACGCACCTCGGGTGCTGTTGCAATGGCAATACGGCGGAAGCCGAGCTGACCCAGCGCGTCCTGCGCGGTCACCACGGCCTGGTAGGGAGTGCGTGCGTCTGCACGCAGCAGCACGGTCTGCTCGCGATCGCTGCCGGCCACGGCGGCGATGGTCTGCTTGACCGACTCCACGTCGCTGCGCAGCACTTCCTGGTCGTTGATGAAGTAACGGCCTTCGGCGTTGATCAGCACGCTGAGCGAGCGCGGCGGCTCGTTGGTCTGCTGCTGGCTGGCGGTCGGCAACTGCACCTGCAGCGTCGAACGCGCGTCGAAGGTGGTGGTGACCACAAAGAAGATGATCAGCACCAGGATGACGTCGATCAGCGGTACCAGGTCGATATGCGGCTCATCCTGGGGTCGGTCGTTGCCGATACGCATCGATCAGGCCTTCGCCGTGGCGGCGCCGGACTGGCGCGCGGCCGGGGCCGGGTTCATCACCCCGGGGCGGCCGTCGAGCGTATCCAGCAGGGCGCTGGCTTCCTGCTCCATCTCCACCACGTAGCCGTGGATGCGGCCCTTGAAGTAGCGATGGAACATCAGCGCCGGAATCGCCACGATCATGCCGGTGGCGGTGCACACCAGCGCCTTGCCGATGCCACCGGCCAGCTGGTTCACGTCGCCCACGCCGTGGTCGAGGATGCCCAGGAACATCTGGATCATGCCGATCACCGTGCCGAGCAGGCCCAGCAGCGGGCCCGCCGAGGCAATGGTGCCCAGTGCGTTCAGGAATCGCTCCATGCGGTGCACCAGGTGGCGGCCGGTGTCTTCGATGCGCTCGCGGATCTGGTCGCGCGGGCGGTTGCGGGCTTCCAGTGCGGCAGCCAGCAGCGCGCCCAGCGGCGAATTCGCCCGCAGGGTCTGCAGGTGGGCCGGGTCGAGCTTGCCGCGGGCGGCCCAGTTGCGCACTTCCTGGCCGAGGCCGGGCGGCAGCACTTCAGTCCGCCGAAGGGACCAGCAACGCTCCAGGATGATCGCCAAAGCCAGTACGCCCAACAGCAGCAGCGGCACCATCGGCCAGCCACCGGCCTTGACCAGTTCCCACACGTTTCAACCCTCCGGCCCAACGGCCGCTTGTTCGATCGGCGATAGGATAGCAGCCGACCGCGCCCGCCCAGCGGCATCCCACCACCGGGATGCATGGATGCGCTGTTCACGCAGCTGCAGGCCTTGTGCGCCAAGCCATACGCGGATCGCCCCGGAGTCGGCCGTGGCCAGCACCTCCGCGCCTTGCGCCTGCCAGCGCTGGACCACATCCTGGCGCGGGTGGCCGAAGCGGTTCCGGTGCCCGGCCGAGACCACCGCCAACCGCGGCGCCACCGCCGCAACCCACGGCGCACTGGAGCTGCCGCCGCTGCCATGGTGCGGCACCAGTACCACGTCCGCCCTCAGCGCGTGCGGGTACGCCTGCAGCAGCGCCCCCTCGGCCGGTCGACCGATGTCACCCGGCAGCAGGACCACGCCGTGACGGCTGGCGATGCGCAGCACGCAGCTGTCCTCGTTCTCGGCTTGCCGGCTGCCCGGCGCCGGGTGCAGGACCTGGAAATCAACCCCGTCCCACTCCCAGCGCATCCCCTGCTGGCAGGGCGTGGCGCCGCCGATGGTGCTGCCCGGTGGCGCCAGCAGCTGCAGCCCGGGCAACTGCCGTCGCAGGCTGGGCAGGCTGCCGGTGTGATCCAGGTGGTCATGGCTGAGCATCACCTGCCGGGGCGGCCCCTGGCCGAGCGCGCGCAGGGCCGGGACCAGGATGCGTTCGTTGCCCTCGCCGCCAGTCGGCGGCCCTACGTCGTACCAGAGCGCGTGCCGCGCCGTGCGCACCAGCACCGCCGTGCCCTGGCCGACATCGTGCACCAGCAGCTCCAGCTCCCCCGCGGCCGGTGCATGCCGGGCCGGCCACAGCAGCGGCAGGCACAGCAGCAGGCCCGCCAGGCCACCGCCGGCGCCGCGCGGCAGCAGCCACCAGAACACGCCCAGCAAGGCCACGGGTAGCGCCCAGCGCGGCGCCTCGGCCAGCCACCACATCGCCTGCGGATGCAGCGCCAACGGCTGCAGGGCCCCCCAGCTGAGCTCGAACAGCCAGGCCGCGGCACGCCAGGCCCAACGCCCCGCGCCGTCATGCAGCACGTGCAGGCCGGTACCGAGCAGCGACAGCGGAACAACCAGCATTGTCCACCACGGGATGATCGGCAGGTTGACCAGCGGCCCCAGCCGCGCGGTCCCGCCGAACAAGGCGATGCACAGCGGCAGCAGCCCAAGGCTGGCAACACCCTGCGCGGCAAGGAACCCGCGCAGCCCGCCACCGATTCCCTCCGGCCCCGTCCTCGGCAGGCACCAGAGCAGCCACAGCACGCCACCGAAGCTCAGCCAGAATCCAGCCGAGAGCACCGACAGCGGCGCAGGCAACAGCATCACCATCGCGGCCAACGCCAGCCCCTGCCCTGCGCCCACCGGGCGACGCCCGGCCCTGGCCAGTGCGACCAGCCCGATCATCAGCGCCGCGCGCACCGTCGGCAGCGCACCACCCGCCGCCACGGCATAGGTGGCTGCGGCCAGCGCCGCTCCCCATGCGGCGGCCTGCGGCCGTGGCCAGTACCGTCCCAGCAGCGGGCACAGCCACCACCACAAGCGGCACAGCAGTACACCGAAGCCAGCCACCACGCCCACGTGGAAACCGGAGATGGCGACCAGATGGGTCAGGCCCAGCGCGCGCAGGTGTTCCCAGTCGGCATCGGACAGGCCACGGGTATCGCCCAGTGCCAGCGCCTGCACGAACCGCGCGGCAGGATGTGCCACCTGCACGGCGATCGCCGCACTGCTGCGTTCCCGCCAGGCCTGCAGGCCCTGCGCCGGCAGCCACTCCCGCGCACGGGCTGGATCACGCACCGAGGCATTGCCGGAGATGCCCCGCAGCACGGCGTGGCGCTCGCCATCGAAGCCGCCGGGATTGATCCGCGAGCGTGGCGCGCGCACGCGCAACGACAACTGCCAATGCGATCCTGCGCGAACCGCATGGCGCCCGCCCTCCGCCTCGTGCGCTGGCGATCCGCGCCACGGATCGTTCCAGGTCACCTGCAGGCGCTTGCCACGCAGCGATGGCAGCGCGCCGGCATCTTCGACATGCAGCACGAAACGCGTGTAGCCGGGCCCCTGCTGGGGAAGGTCGGCAACCCGGCCCCGCACCTGCACATCCTGCGCTGGCGCGCCGGGTGGCAGCTGGCCATGCAGGACCCAGTGCCCGTGCACCGTTGCCCAGGCCAGGCCGAGCAGGGCCGCGGCCCAGGCACGGCCGCGCCAGGGCAACAGCCAGCCGCCGGCGCCGGCGATCGCCATCGGCACACTCAGCCACAGCGGCAGCAACATCGGCATCTGCACGCAGGCCAGCGCCCCCAGCACCAGGCCTGCAGCGCAGCCAAAGCCAAACAGGGCCGGGGCGGATCGATCGGGAACCATTTCCCCAGCCTGCCGCTGGAGGTCGCAGGCTGCCTATCGGGCCTTTCCCCGTGCGCCTGTCAGCGCCGTACGGTACCGCGGTGGAAATTGACTCTGAAGCTGGCGCCGCCGCCAGCCGCTTCGCCAACGCTGACCGAGCCACCGTGGTGCTGCACGATTTCCTTCACCAGGTGCAGGCCCAGGCCACTGCCGCTGCCGGCTGCACGCAGGCGGTGGAAGGGCTCGAAGATCGCTTCGCGGTCGCCGACCGGAATGCCGGCGCCCTGGTCGCTGACCTCCAGCAGGCCGCGTGCATCGAGGCGCACGCAGATCGTGCCGCGCCCGCCGCCATGGACGATGGCGTTGTGCACCAGGTTGGCGATCACCCGCCCCAGCGCCAGGCTGTCGCCATGGATCCACACGGGCGACTCCGGCGCATCCACCTCGAAGCCATAACCGGCGCCGACCACCAGCGGCGCCAGATCGGCGGCCGCCTCGCGCACCAGCAACGCCAGGTCCAGCCGCTGCAGCGCGCCGACATTGCGATCGAGACGCTGCAGGTCGAGCAGGTGCTCAGCCACGTTGCCGAGGCGGGCGACGTCGGTCAGCAACTGCGATTTCAGTTCACCCTGCGGCAGCTGCGACAGGCGCGCCTGCACCACCGCGATCGGTACGCGCAGCTCATGCGCGGCATCGGCGAGGAACTTGTCGCGCGCTGCATAGCCCTGCTGCACCTTGTCGATCGCATCGTTGAACGCTTCCACCAGTGGTGCGACCTCGGTGGACACCAGCTGCGCATCCAGGCGCGCGCCCGGCTGGCCGATGTCCAGTTCCTTGGCCTGCTGCGCGGAGCGGCGCACGCCGCGCATCGCGCGATGGATCACCGTCGGCATCACCAGCAGCGTGACCACGATCAACGGCAGGAAGAACCACAGGCCGATCAGGCGCAGCACCATCAGCGCGCCATCCAGCAACCCGCCCTTTGGAGCGCCACCGACCATCACCGTGATGCGGCGCCCCTCTTCGTTGCGGATCATCACCCGCGCCACATCCAGGTACGGCGGCACCAGCGAACCAAGTTCGGTCGCGCCCAGCGTCGGCAACCGCGCCAGCAGCGGCGCGTGGATCGCCGGAATCGTGCCGCGCTCCAACCAGACACCCTTGTCGTCGACTGCCGCGAACCAGAGGTTGCCGCCTGCACTGGCATCGAGCTTTTCCCAGCGCGCCTGGTCCAGCACCAGTCGGCCACCCTCGCTGTGCACTGCCTTGGCCACTGCCTCGGCCATGAACATGTCCATGCCCCAGGTGTCCTTGTCACCCCAGGTCAGGATCAACGCGACCACCGCGAACAGCACGGTGAAGGCCTGTGCAAGGAACAGGCGCCAGGCCAGGCCCAGGGTGATGGAACGGATCGGACGTGCCATCTCAGGCCTCCGCCAGCAGGTAGCCGACACCGCGGATCACATGGATCTCCACGCCGGCCCCCGCCTGTTGCAGCGCCTTGCGCAGCTTGGAGATATGCGCGTCCAGTGCATTGGACTGGATCTCGTCATCGAAGCCGTACACTGCCGCCTCCAAGGCACTGCGGGTGACGGTGCGTCCCTGCCGCATCGCCAGCGCCTGCAGCACCAGCACCTGCCGGCGCGGCAGCGCCAGCAGCTGGCCATCGACCTGCGCCTGCAGCGATTCGAAATCGAATTCCAGCCGGCCCAGTCGCAGGCTGGGTGTCACCATCGCAGACGGCCGCCGCGACACCGCACGGATGCGCGCCATCAGCTCCTCGATCGCCACCGGCTTGACCAGATAGTCATCGGCGCCGACATCCAGGCCCTCGACCTTGTCCGACAGCGTGCCCTTGGCAGTCAGCATGATCACCGCCAGGTTCGGGCGCAGGGCCCGCGCAACGGCAACGAAGCCAGCGCCGTCGCCATCAGGCAACTGGCGGTCGAGCAGCATCAGCTGGTGCACGGGTTCGCGCAGCGCGATGGCCGCTTCGGCCAGGCAACCAACCACATCGGCGACCACGCCCTGCCGCTCCAGTCCCGATTGCAGGGCTCGGGACAGATCAGGATCGTCTTCGACCAGGAGGATGCGCATCGGGGGCTCGGCTACCGGAAACGGTGCCGATCATAGTGCCTGGCGCCCACTTTTTCCGCTTCGGCCTGCCGGATGCGCCGACGCAATGTTCTGACAATGTTGCCCCGCCATCATGCGCAGCCATCCCCCGCAAAGTCGCTGATCGATGCCGTCACTGTCCCCGACCCTGCTGCGCCCGCTGCTGTTCTCCGCTGCCTTCGGCCTGCCGGTGTTCGCGCAGGCCGCCGACCGCAACCCGGGCGTGCAGGCCGGCATCAGCGCTGGCGCAACCTCGGGCGCGTATGCGCACTACGACGTCAAACCACTGGTGGTTCCGTCCATTGCCTGGCAGGGCCAGCGCTTCTTCGCCAGCCCCGGCTCGCTGGGGATGTACCTGTACAAGGGCCAGGGCCTGCGCCTTTCGACGGCGCTCACGCCCTACACGCTGCGCTTCAAGACCGATGACGTGAATGATCCGCAGCTGCGCCGCCTGCACAGCCGGCAGATGTCGGCCATGGCCGGCATCAACGGCGAATACAGCGCCGACTGGGGCATCATCGAAGCTGGGGTGATGCGTGAGATCACCGGCCACGGCGGCGGTTTCGAATCGCGCCTGCACTACAGCTATCCGATCCAGGCCGGCCGCTTCACGTGGGTCCCCAAGGTGGGCGTGGTGCGCTCCAGCGCACGCTTGCTGGATTACTACTACGGCATCAGCGATGAGGAAGCGCTGCGCTCCGGACTGGCCGCCTACCGGCCGGGCAGCACGACATCGCCAAGCCTGCAGATCGCCGTCAGCACGCCGCTGGGCACGAAGTGGCGCGCGACCGGCGTCGTCGCCAACCAGTGGTTTGGCGATGCGGTGAAGGACAGCCCGATGGCACGACGCGGCACACAGTCGTCGGCCTTCATTTCCTTGATGCGCTCGTTCTGAACGAGCACCCGCTACGGACAAGGACTCCCCATGGCCTCCGTCTCCCCCACTTCCGAAGCACACGCGATCCTGCGAGCCCCCGATCTGGACAGCGCCGAACGCGTCTACCTTGGCCTGATGCCCGACCTTGAGCACGTAAGCGCGCTTGCACGTCGCGCGCTCGGCCAGTCGCGCGTTGCCGACGCGGCCCGGGGATACGCGCTTTCGATGACCCTGGTCGGGCTGCGCCTGCAGGAACTGGAGATGGGCGAGGCCAGCGCGAAAGAGCACCGGCAGGCCACCCTGCGCAGCCTGCGCCAGGCCTTCAGCGCCTGAGCACCGGCCAGCCGCAACGCTGCCGCAGTGCCGCGCAGCCGCTCAGCGGAACGTGGTCCAGGCCAGCACAGCGGACAACAGGGCGACCCAGATCACTGCCTTGAACGTACCTTCCAGCATGTTGCCGCCGAACAGCACTTCAAAGAACGGATTGGGCCTGGAAACCGGCACATGATCGCTCATCGTTGAAAGATCCTGGGGATGGGTGGAGGGCATGCACGCAAGCCTGCGCGGGCACAACTCTAGTACATGTGCTCCGTCGGAGGATGCGCCGGGAACATCCGCTTAACAACCTGCGCGCCAGTTCGGGTATGTTCGACCCAACGCTGTGTTCAAGGATGATCGATGCTCAAGCGCGTCCTGTTCCCCGTTGTCGCCCTGCTGCTGTCCGTGCTGGTCATCGCGCTCGGATGGCAGAACCGCCAGCTGCGGCAGATCAATGAGCAGATGGCCACGCAGCTGCAGGACATGCGTCTTGCAGCACATGGCCTCGAACTGGGCAGTCGCCCGGATGCGCTGGCGCTGCGCACCACGCAGCAGACCTTCGTCGATATCGGCGGTGCGCGCGAGGTTCCGCAGATCCTCTATTTCTTCTCCACCGCATGCCGCTACTGCCTGGCCTCGGTACCGCAGCTGCAACAGATCGCCGCGGCCCGCGGCAACAGCGAACTGGTCGGTGTCGGCATGCCGCCATACGACCAGCTGGCGGACTACGCCGGCAAACATGCACTGCGCTTCCCGATCGCCATCGACAACGAAGCCGCCGCGTCCACGCGCTATCGCGCCACCGTCACGCCGATGCTGATGGTGCTGGCTGCCGATGGCCGCGTTGCCTACAAGCATGTCGGCCAGCTCGACGCCCAGGTCGTGCAGGCTGCCGTCGCCTCGCTCGCACCGAAGCCGGCGCTGCCCTGATCCCGCGTGCCGCGCATCGCGTCGCGGCCCCCTGTTACCGCATTCGCGCCACAACCGGCACTCCCGTGCCTTCGGCAACTGCAACTCCACAACGCCAACCAAGGAGATACACATGATCGGAAAGAAAGTGCTTTCGTCCGTCGCCGGTATCGTCGTTGTCGCGGCCATGGCCTTCGGCGCCAGCCAGGCCTTCGCCGTCTCGCCCAAGACCGGATATGCACCGGGCTGCGAACCACACCCGCAGTGCCCGTTCGGCAACGCGGGCAAGCACGGCCAGCTGCTGTGCTGCGATCCGTTGTAACCGGATCCGTGCATGGGGTCGGCATCGCTGACCTGCCACACCCGCCGCGGAGCTGAGCCAGCGCCGCGGCCATGACCGGGCCACCCCGCAGTGGCCCACCACGCCGGGCCGCCTTGAAGCGCGGCCCGGCACTTCCTGGCCCGGATTCATCCTTCCCGCAGCGACTTGGCGGGCGCTTTTCCGGCTTTCGTCGCATACCGGTTTCACAGCGCAGGGGGCAGTGCCACGCTGGACTCCCTTCTCCGGAGCACCGTGCCATGCCGATGCTTGCCCTGCTGCTGTTGTGCGCTGGCCTGTTCGGCCGCGATGCCGACGCCGGGGATGCCTCCCTGCGCAGCCAGATCCTGCAGGCCGACGCCGGTCAGGCAGAAACATCGTCGGTGCCGGGTCGGAAAGCAGCCCCGGCCACCCTGCAGCTGTACCGGCTACGCCAGGATCGCGTATTGCGCGTGGGCAATCAGCCGCCACAGGCCGACGCCCCGCAGCGGCAAGCCGGCTCGGCGCGCTTCGCGCAGGTCTGGGAACGCGTGGACGGGCACTGGCGGCTGCAGCGCATGATCAGCATCGACGAATGGGTTGCCCAGCGCTGACGCTCGGCACCGGCAACCGTCGTAAACGAGAAAGCCGGCCCAGGGCCGGCTTTCATCGTGATCCACCGCTGCACCGGCAATGCCGGGAGCCAGGTGGTGGGCGGTACAGGGTTCGAACCTGTGACCCCTACCATGTCAAGGTAGTGCTCTACCGCTGAGCTAACCGCCCATCTTGTTCCTGCCGCCCGAAAGCTGGCCTTGCTACGTAAAAACCCGGCGCCAGGGCCGGGCTCTTCAGTTCACGACAGCCTCCTTCCGGAGACTTCGTGGTGGGCGGTACAGGGTTCGAACCTGTGACCCCTACCATGTCAAGGTAGTGCTCTACCGCTGAGCTAACCGCCCGTTTTTGCTTCTGAACGTCCGCGATTGCGTCGGTGCAGGCCGCGTATATTACGGATGCCGGCCGTGAAGCGCAACACTTTTGTGAAGAAGATGCTGCACCGCCGCGTTCAGCCCAGACTCGCTTCCTTCAGCTGCCGGATCTGGTCACGCACCCGTGCGGCATCCTCGAATTCCAGGTCCTTGGCGTGCTGGTACATCTGCTGTTCGAGCGCCTTGAGACGCGCCGCCAGCTGGGCCGGACCGAGCGAACGGTAATCGGCTCCGTCCTCGGCAACACCCGCCCTGCCCTTGCCCTTGCCCTTCTTGGCTTCCTTCTCCGCCGCATCCGAACGCGCACCTTCGAGGACGTCGACGATCGGGCGCGCCACCGAGCGCGGCACGATGCCGTGTTCTTCGTTGTACTCGACCTGCTTGGCGCGGCGGCGGTCGGTCTCGTCGATCGCTGCCTGCATCGAGCGGGTCACCTTGTCCGCATACAGGATCGCCTTGCCGCGCACATTGCGGGCGGCGCGGCCGATGGTCTGGATCAGCGAACCGGTGGAGCGCAGGAAGCCTTCCTTGTCGGCGTCGAGGATCGCCACCAGCGACACCTCGGGCATGTCCAGGCCTTCGCGCAGCAGGTTGATGCCGACCAGCACGTCGAACTTGCCCAGGCGCAGGTCGCGGATGATCTCCACGCGCTCGACCGTATCCACGTCCGAGTGCAGGTAGCGCACGCGGATACCGTGTTCGGTGAGGTACTCGGTGAGGTTCTCGGCCATGCGCTTGGTCAGCGTGGTGACCAGCACGCGGTCGCCCGCCTTGATGCGCGCGTTGGCCTCGCTCATCAGATCGTCGACCTGGGTACCGACCGGCCGGATCTCCACCACCGGGTCGATCAGGCCGGTTGGGCGCACCACCAGTTCGGTGATCTCGTCACCGGCTTCACGCAGTTCATAGGGCCCGGGCGTGGCCGACACGTAGATGCTGCGCGGGCAGCGCTCCTCCCATTCCTCGAAGCGCAGCGGGCGGTTGTCCAGCGCCGACGGCAGGCGGAAACCGAACTCAACCAGGGTTTCCTTGCGCGAGCGGTCACCCTTGAACATGGCGCCGATCTGCGGAATGGTCACATGCGATTCGTCGATCACCAGCAGCGCATCCGGCGGCAGGTAGTCGAACAGAGTCGGTGGCGGCTCGCCGGCGTTCTTGCCGGTCAGGTGCCGCGAGTAGTTCTCGATACCGTTGCAGAACCCGACCTCGGCCATCATCTCGATGTCGAACTGCGTGCGCTGTGCCAGGCGCTGCGCCTCCACCAGCTTGTTTTCCGCGTACAGCTGCTCAAGCCGCTCCTTCAACTCCACCTTGATCGTTTCCACCGCGGCCAGCACGCGCTCGCGGGTGGTGGCGTAGTGGGTCTTGGGGTAGACGGTGAAACGCTGCATGTTGCGCATCGTCTCACCGGTGAGCGGGTCGAACAGGGTGATCTTCTCGACCTCGCCGTCGAACAGCTCGATGCGCAGCGCTTCGCTGTCCGACTCGGCCGGGAACACGTCGATCACTTCGCCACGCACGCGGAACGTGCCGCGCTGAAGCTCGTACTCATTGCGCGTGTACTGCAGCTGGGTCAGGTGATTGATCAGGTCGCGCTGGTCGATGCGCTCGCCCTTGGACAGGATCAGGCGCAGCGACAGGTAGTCCTCCGGCGCACCCAGGCCATAGATCGCCGACACCGTGGCCACCACGATCGCATCCGGGCGCGACAGCAGGGTCTTGGTCGCGGCCAGCCGCATCTGCTCGATGTGCTCGTTGATCGAACTGTCCTTCTCGATGAAGGTGTCCGACGAAGGCACGTAGGCCTCCGGCTGGTAGTAGTCGTAGTAGCTGACGAAATACTCGACCGCGTTGTGCGGGAAGAACGCCTTGAACTCACCATACAGCTGCGCCGCCAGCGTCTTGTTCGGCGCCATGATCAGCGTCGGTTTCTGCACGTTCTGGATGACGTTGGCGATGGTGTAGGTCTTGCCCGAGCCGGTGACGCCCAGCAGGGTCTGCTTGGCGATGCCCGCCTCGAAGTTGCTGGTCAGCTTCGCGATGGCATCAGGCTGGTCGCCCGCCGGCGAATACGGCGAGACGAGTTCGAAACGGTCGCTCATGGTGTTGCCAGTTCCCGGGAAGGACAAGTATACGGGGCAAGGGGTGACGGCCGGCTGAGGGCTTTCCGGGCAGGCGGGCGCGGCAGTGCCTGATGGCGGCCGTCCCGCTGCGGCGCGAGGCTTGATGCCATGCATCGCACTCCCGCCCACTGTCGTTCAGCATCACGCGGCGTGCATCTGGTCGAGATGCTGGTGGTGATCGCCATCCTTTCCGTTCTGCTGGCCGTGGGCTGGCCGGCCCTGCGCCCGGTGCTGTTGCGGCAACGCGCCGACGCCCTGCAGCTGACCCTGCATGCCAGTCTTTCCAGCGCCAGAAGCGAGGCCCTGAAGCGCCGCGAACTGATCGGGCTGTGCGCCAGCGACGACGGTGAGCAGTGCTCCCGCGACTGGAGCGCAGGGTGGATCATCTATCGCAGCGGCAGGCACCGGGGGACACCAGCATCCGCCCAGGACATCCTGATCCACCATCAAGGCCGGACCGACATCGCCATCGTCGCCCAGGCCAGCGGTGGACGGCCGCTGCTGTTCTTCCAGCCTGACGGGCGCAGTCCCGGTGCCAATCTGACGCTGCGCATCTGCGCAGGAGACCGGCTGCATGGCAGGTTGGTCATCAACAACGGCGGCCGCATCCGCAGCGAGCGTGTCGACCGCACCCTTCCCTGCTGACGGGCCAAAACGACAAAAGCCGCGATTTCTCGCGGCTTTTGCAGTATCTGGCGCCCGAAGTTGGACTCGAACCAACGACCCCCTGATTAACAGTCAAGTGCTCTAACCGGCTGAGCTATTCGGGCGGGGAGGCGCATTGTACTGGGCGTTCAGAGGAAGATCAACACCTGATTTACCAGCAATCGGAAACCGTGCCGCTGGCCGTTTTGCGGTTGGCCTGGTCCACGCTCAGCGTCCCGCAGCTGTCCTTGGTCTGGTTGCCCTGGGGCGTCGCAGTCAGCGTGAACGAGGACGCCTTGCCATCGAACGTGATCGCGTACCGTGTGGTCCCGCCCTCGCGCGGCGACACCTTGCTGGGCAGCGCGAAGCCCGAGTAGGTGTTGTTCACCGAGTAGTAGCGCTCAGCACGCTGCGCGTATTCCACCAGGTCCGCCTTGGCCACGCCCCGGTGCGACTGGCGGATGTACTGCTGGTACGACGGAACGACAATCGCGGCCAGGATACCGAGCACGATCACCACGATCATCAGTTCGATGAGGGAGAAACCGTGCTGCTTGCCGGGACGACGCAGGGTACGGGAAAGAGTGTTCAGGCTCATGGGCATGTCTTCGTTACTGGATCTGGCGCCAGGATTGGCGACCGCAGGGATAAGGCACGTACATCGTCGGAGCACCCGCCACGTTGACCGCCATCCAGCAGGCACGTCCGCCTCGATCGGCACCCTTTGCCAGGCGCGGCATCACCGAGACATTGACGTCCTTCACCGGTGCGGTGCCGCCGGTGTCGAGACTGACGCCAGCCGTGCCCGCTCCGTAGGGCGTACCGGTAATGGACCCGACCCGCGCCTGCTCCAGCGATGCAACGCCCGAGATCGGATTGAGGCCAAACAGCCAGTTGCTTCCCTCGGTCGAACAGCCACGGCCACCCGCGGTGGGCATGTAGGTAGGCATGAACACCGTTCCCGACGCCACGGCAGGATTACCAACAAAGCGCTCACCTGCGCCGGGCAGTGCAATGCTCCATCCGCGCGCCGCGCCGGAGAAGGGTGTGGCCGTGACCGTGCGCAACTTGTTGGTGGTGGTCACTGTATAGGCCACCAGATTGGCGGGCACGATCGTGGCCTCCGGCTGGTCCTTGCTGGTGTCGTTGACACCGTACAGCGACTGCGCGGTGAGATCCTGGGGGTCATTGTCGAAGGAGAAGCTGCCGGTACCCAGCACCAGCATCACGCCACCACCGGGTCCGGTCACGGCGGTCATGCCACCGGTAATCGGCTGGCGATACACCTGGTTGTTGTTGTTGGTCTGGCGCGCCGTGGTGAACACCGGCGTGGTGACCGAGGTCGCCGTGCTTTCCAGGTCGAACTTCCACAGCGCGCCGCGCTGGTCGGCCGCATAGATCGTGTCCGCCAGGCCGTCACGGCCACGTACACGCCCCGTCCCACCGGCGCTGTCTGCGCGCCAACGGTCGACAGCCACGATGTTGCCCAGGCCATTGTCACCGGCAGGTGCGGTTGCTGCGGCCTCGGTAGCAGTGATCATCCGCACCGCGCCCGATCCCAGGTCGACCACGAACAGCACGGCCTTGCGGCTGAGGCTGTTGTAACCGTTGCCGAAGATCGCTTTCCACGCCACCCCGGTCCCTTCCTTCACCGGCACGATCACCGGCTTGCCAAGGACATGGCCGATGTTCGCCTTTACGGTGCTATCGAGCCCCGGCGCCACGTCACTGATTTCCCACAGGCGATTGCCGGTACCGAAGCTGGACGGCGTGGTCACATCCAGCGCGAACACCGAGCGCCCACCGGCGCCCGCCGTACCGACCAGCGCCGTGGCCCAGTTGCCACCGATCTGTGCGTCCGCCACCGCGATCGGTCCATCCACGTAGTAGCGATGACGGAAGCGCTGGTCGGACTTGTTGGCCGCCACGTAGGGATACAGCAGGTTGGCCATGTGGCCCAGCGCGGTTCCAGGGATGTAGGCGAAGGTCTCGCTGCCACCGGCACCGTCACTTACGCCACTGCCGTTCATGCCACCGTCGAAGGCATGCAGCATGCCGTCATTGGCACCGACATAGACCATGTAGCGGCCATTGTTGCGCTTGCGGGTCAGATACGTGGCATACGAGGTCGCCATCGCGGTGCTGATGCGCTGGTAGCCATAGTCGTCGCGGGGCGAACTGATCACCGGGCTGGAATTGACGATGTCGCCCAGCACGGTGGTACGGGTGCGATAGATGCCCCCCGAATTGCGTACTTCGCGCGATGCGTCGCCGCGCAGATAAGCCATGGCCGTGGCGATGTCGCCGCCCAGCTTTTCAGCCTCGGTCGCGGAACAGCGCGCAATGCCCGGATACTGCTTCTCATCCTTGTTGCAGAGGTCGCTGAAGGCGATGTTGGTGCTGCTGAAGTCAACTGCAGCATTGCCCTTGGTGGCAACGATGGTGCGCGAACGCTGCGCTCCCAGTTTCTCCGCCGCTTCCCACACCTGCGTGTACTCGGTCTGCTGCGTCTTGTCGTTCACCGCAAGCTTGGATGCCTTCAGGCGACTGAACCAATCGGTTTCCTCGTTGGCCACTTCGAACTGGGGTGTGACCGCCAGCGACCCGGTACCGATACGCGCGCCGGTCAGGCCCTGGCTGCCCGAAGGCGCTGGCCCGGAGGTGACCGACGACAGCACCCGGCGCATGGCCGCGGTGATGTCTGCCGGAGTACGCGCGTTGATGTACTCACCGCGGGTATTGGTCGCGGCGTGCCAGATGTCATCCACGGTGCTGGGGTTGTCGTTCTGGCGACTTGGCCAGTTGCTGTAGACCGCCGAATCGGTATACGGGTTCTGCTGCTTGTCAGGGTCGAACAGGTTGCCACGCGCACCCAGGGTGATCCCGTAGAAGTTGATATGCAGGTTCTTGTTGCAGTCCAGCGACTTGTCGGTACTGGTCGCGCACTGCTCCGGCACCGGCACATTGCCCTTGGGCATCGCGGTATCGGTGCGCAACGGATTGACGTAATAATACGCCGCGATATCAGCCATCGTATCCGAGTTGCTGTCCTTGAACGGGGCACCCATGGCACCGTCAATGTTCCCTGGGGTGGGAATCGAACTCGATGGGAACCCGTTGCCGTTGTTGCTGTAGCCATCGGTGAACAGCATCACCGCGTTTTTCTGGCAGGAAAGCTTGATGGGGGCCGCATCGTCGGTTCGCATGAACTGCAGGCCGGCCGCATTTACCGCATTGCGGTTTGGCGTGCCACCGCTGGCCGTCAGTGCGATCATGTCGTTATACAGCTGAGTCTTCTGACCAATCAGGCTCATGTCCTGGATCGTTAGACGCTTCGCAGCATCCGTCGAGCTGTTGTACTTCAGGAAATCGTTGATCCTGAAATAGCCGACATACATATCGTTGACATTCAACGCATGCGTCATGCCCGCGATCATCGCGCGGTTGCGGTTTCCGTAGTAGGTAAACCAGTTGGCGAAGTTCTGCATTGCCGCCGCATCACTTGCCGTGAGCACGTACTTCCACATGTGGCAACCCTTGCCGCAGGCATCCAGGACCTTGGTCCGATTGTTGCCCGCGTTGGCATAGGCATTGGGCGTTCCTGCCAACTGCGGATAGGGGTCGCCATCGCTCTTGAAGGGCATATAGAACGTCGCAGGCGTGTACTCCAACGACGCGTTGGCCGCGGACGACCATGAGGTCCCAGATTTGTTCTCCTGCACGGAACTGAACCGTCCGGAGTCGGATACGGTCATGTATCGCTGGCCCGGCGGGGCATACATGCCGTCCTGCATGCGCTGCACATCCCAGGATCGAGTTCCCAGGTAGCTGCTCGATACATTTACGACATAGTTGCTGTCATTCTGGTTACGCGGATCAATGAGCGCGGCGCTGGCGACCGATGCCGGGTAGGATTCAACAGCCTCATTGACGATACGGAGCCAGGGTTGATACTGGATCGAGGGATCGTAGTAGGCTGGATTGTAGGCAGCGGATCGGGCAAACCCGAACACGTCCAACGCAGGGATTCCGAGATAACTGGTGTTGATCCGCGGCCCCGGCAACAGGTAGAAATAGTTGCACTGCCCATCGTTGTAGGGCCTGTTCCACGAATCGTAAGCAATGATGTCATCCGGTTTGTTCAGGACCCCGGCCGACTTGAAGAAGCTCTTGCGCGCGTTGCTCCAGCACGCCGTTCCATCCTGCCCTGGGAACTGAGTCTGAAAGGTCATCGAACCCGAATCATCCACCGCCATGATGAATGACGGCGGCGCGGAGACCTTCAGGTTCATCGGGTGCTGCGACAATGTGCCCTGCGCCTGCGCGGCGAACAGGTTCATCGCAAGCCAGGTGCCGCCAGCCACCGCCAGCAACAGCCCGGAGCCGGCCAGGATCTTGATCTTTCGGGTCGCCATGACCGGGTTCCTCAAAGCTTGAAAACAGTGTCGACAGCCGCCGAGGAAGTACCCTCGTTGCTGGTGGCGGCATCGCGATCGGAGCCGAACGCGGTGATCTGGTAGACGCGGGTGGGCTCTTCGCTTTCCGGCGTGCCCATGCCCAGCGTCGATTCGCCCTGGATGCAGGCGTCGATGCGGCGCACGCTGACCACCGGCGCCGCCGACAGTTTCTGCTCTCCCACCCAGCGGGTGGGATCGAAGCCGTCATCGCAGATGCGCTTGATGGCGTCAGCCTTCAACGAGCCGCCGTCGCCGGTATTGTTGTCGATCTCCTCGATCGACCGCTCGGCGTCACGGACCGCCCGCTCGCTGGCCTGGAACGCCACGTTGGCGGCCCGGTAGTTGGAGGACATGCGCTCCTGCATGCTCGCCACCTGCATGCCGACCACGCCGATCAGCGACAGCAGGATCAACAGCATCAGAGCCACGTACAGCACCGCACCGCGCTGCTGCGTACGCCCCTGCAATCGACGGGAGACGGAGGGCTTCATGGGTCAGTTCCCGAACAGTCGGTTGCGCAGTGCCACGGACACCTCGTAGGAGGCACGGTAACGATCGTCGTAGGTCGTGGGCGGATTGAAGCCAACGCCGAGCACGCCCAGCTGGGCCACGGCCGTATTGGCCTGCTCGGCCGCGGCGCGCTGCGGGCTGCGCACCAGCAGTCCAAACTGCACCAGGCCAACCCGTCGCCACGCGGCGACAGCGGCAGCATCGGTACCGGTACTGACCCCGCTGGCAGTCTTCTGGAAGGCGATTACCCCGGTCGGCGGCGCGGTGCTGCTGATCGCCGTCTCGGTATCCTGGCCGTAGAGGAACTGCAGGCTCTCAATGCCTTCCACCAGCTCCTCACCGGTGGCGAACGTATTGTCGCCAGCGCCACGCGCGCGGTACAGCGCGGGTTCGCCGGCGGTATTCGTTGCCACGTAGTACGCCATCGATTCCACCCGATAGACCATGGTCACCGCGTTGTTGGCCGAATACGCCGAGAGATCGGCTTTGCTGGCCGTGATCGTGCTGCCGGCGATTTTTCCCGCAAACACGTCCACTTTGCTGCAATCGGCCACGGCAAACGCCGAGGGCGTGGTGACGGCACCGGCCGACAGGCGGGCCGCCGCGTCACTGGCGATCGTGATGTCCGGCGAAGTACCGGAGCCGATGGACAGCACCGGCGAGCCTTCCGGCGCCAGGTAGCGCATCACGATGATGTCGCTGCCGCCAAGCGGTTTGGGCTTCAGATTGGTGATCGCCGACGGCGTGCTGCCGGCAGCCCCCCAGCTTGCGCCGAGGGTCAGCTTGTTGCCAGGCGCGGTGCCCTGTGCCTCGTAACCCTGGATCGGCACCGAAAAGTCCATCGGGCTGCCATCACCCGACTTCACGCCGGCAATGTTGACCTTGACACTGTCCTGGGCGCGCACCAGGTGCGCCTGGTCATTCACGCAGCCCATGTGCCCGGCCATCCGGATGTCGCGCTCGAGGAACTCCAACGCGAATCGGGCGTTCTCCTGGGTGCGCGCGACACCTTCGGACAGCTGTGAGGCCGCCCGCGAAGCCATGAAGATCTGGGTCACGCCCAGCATCAGCACCAGGCCGATGACCAGCGAGATCAGCAGTTCAACCAGCGAGAGGCCAGCCGCATGGCTGGCAGCGGAAGGCGCGCGCTTCATAGACGGGTAACCAGGGTGAACGTGGTGATGCTGTCGGGATTGGCTGCGTTCCATCGCTCGTCTCCCCAGCCGATGCCCACCGTGACCAGACCATCATTGACGGTCACGTTGGCGCTGGCCTTGCCTCCCAGCACCTTGACGACCTGGCATTGCCAGCGCGCCACGTTCGCCTTGGAGGCTGTCACGTCGGCACTGTTGGGCCAGGTGCAGGGGCCAGCCGGCGCGGTGACCGAGCCGGCAGTGAAGGAGGCCTTGGTGTATTCGCCACCGTTGAGGGTTTCGCTGCGCTGTACGCGCATCAGCTCGATCAGATCGTAGGCCAGGCTGGTGGCCTGGGTGCGCTGGCTGGCGCTCTGCACGAACCGCACGTTCATGGTCTGCAGCAGCGCAAAGCCAAGCAGGCCGAACGCCAGCACCAGCAGCGCGATCAGCACCTCGATCAGGCTGAAGCCACGACTGCGGGCAGGCCCGCCCATGCCGGAACGACGACGTTTCATTTGCAGGTTCCTGCGGTGGAGCGGACCTGGCCGGAGAACAGGACGGTCAGGGTCCGCATGGGGTCACCCGTCTTGCAGCCTTGCGGCACCAGGCTCACGACCTGGTCGGCGGACGCGCGGCGGCGCCCCTGGGAATCGAAGGTGATGACGGTTGGGCTGGGAGCCTCGACCGCCAGGCTGCTGCTGCCCTTGGAGAAGCGCAGCACGCTTTCGCTGCCGCTGACGGAGCCATCGCCATCGGCGTCGCCCCAGGCCAGCATGCCCTTGCTCCACTCACCATCGCAGGACGTGCCGTTGCTGCTGCCGCACACCCCGCCACCATGGCGGTTGCGGATGGCCTCGCTGCGAGCGAGCGACAACAGACCGATCACCTCGTTGTTGGTGGTGGTCAGCCGGTTCGAGCGCATCGCGGTGCGGAAGCTGGGATAGGAGATGCTGGCCAGAATGACCAGGATGACCAGCGTGATCATCAACTCGACCAGCGTGAAGCCGTTTTGCCGGCGCAAAGACATTGGACGCTCCCCAGCGTGTTGATGGCCACGATGGGCCATCGTCCCGCCACCGGCAAGCGGCGGCAGGATGAACGGTCAATCCAGGGCGACGGGCGTCAAAGCCTTGACGACCCGCACCTTCCCACCCCGGCCGGCGCGATCCCCATCGCGCCGGCCCGGGCTCAGGCCAGCACCTGGTAGCAGGGCTGGTATTCGCCAGAGATCTTCATCCGGCGCTGCTCGACGAAAGCGCGCAGCAACGCGTCCAGCGCCTGCATCATGTCCGGGTCGCCATGGATCTGGAACGGTCCGAACTGTTCGATGCGACGCATGCCGTCTTCCTTCACGTTGCCGGCGACGATGCCCGAGAACGCGCGGCGCAGGTCGGCCGCCAGCGCGTGCGGCGCACGCCCGTGGTGCAGGTCCAATGCGGCCATCGCCTCGTGGGTGGGCACGAACGGCTGCTGGTACTCCCACGGAATCTCGATCGACCAGTTGAAGAAGAACGAGTCCTTCTGCGCCAGGCGGTGCTCGCGCACGCGCTTGATGCCATTGGCCATCTTCTTCGCCACCGCCACCGGGTCGCCGATGATGATCTCGTAGCGCTCGGCGGCCGCGTCACCCAGGGTCAGACGGATGAAGCGGTCGATCTGCTCGAAGTACGGCGCCGCCACGGTCGGTCCGGTCAGGATAAGCGGGAACGGCAGGTCCTTGTTTTCCTCGCGCAGCAGGATGCCGAGCAGGTACAGGATCTCCTCGGCGGTACCGACGCCACCGGCGAACACGATGATGCCGTGGCCGATGCGGACGAAGGCCTCCAGGCGCTTCTCGATGTCCGGCATGATCACCAGGTGGTTGACGATCGGGTTCGGCGACTCGGCGGCGATGATGCCCGGCTCGGTCAGGCCGATGTAGCGCGTCACGGTACGGCGCTGCTTGGCATGTGCGATCGTGGCACCCTTCATCGGACCCTTCATCGCGCCCGGGCCGCAGCCGGTGCAGATGTCCAGGCCGCGCAGGCCCAGTTCATAGCCCACCTGCTTGGTGTACAGATACTCGTCGCGCGAGATCGAGTGGCCGCCCCAGCACACCACCAGGTTCGGGTCACCCGGGTTGAGGATGCGCGCATTGCGCAGCAGGCCGAACACCGCGTTGGTGATGCCCTCGGACGACTCCAGCTCGGCCGCGTAGGCAGGGCCCATCTCGATGGCCATGTAGGCCAGGTCACGCACCACGGCGAACAGCAGTTCGGCAACACCGCGGATGATCTCGCCATCGACGAAGGCCATGGCCGGTGCGTTGACCAGGTCGATGCGCACGCCGCGATCCTGCTGCGCGACCTGGATGTCGAAATCGGGATACAGATCGCGCGCCGCGCGCGGATCGTCAGAGGCACTGCCGCTGGTCAGCACGGCCAGCGCGCAGCGGCGCAGCAGCTCGTGCATGCCGCCGGCAGAGGCATCGCGCAGGCGGGCCACTTCGGCCCGCGACAGCACATCCAGCCCACCGCGCGGGTAGATCCGTGCGTCCTGCACCGGCAGTGCGCGGGCTGATTTTTCGTTCGTGGTCATGTCCAATTTTTTGCTTCCTTCAAGGTTTCCGACTGTACTGCCGCCCCCTTAAAAAGCAAAACGGCCGGGAAGCCCGACCGTTGGATGTGTGCTCCCCGCGTTCGCCTTTCCGGGACCGCATCGGCGGCGTTGGCACCGCGCACATTTCCGGATGCTACGCCGATGCAGAGTGGCCTGCAAGGACTTTCGCCTGAACGGAAAACGGCCGGGTTTCCCCGGCCGTTTCCACTTACTGCTTCAGGTTCTGACGGATCAGAACTTGTACTTCAGGGTCAGCTGCATCGACCAACGCGACACGGCGGTGTTGCCCTTGTCGTTGTTGTTTTCCTGGATCGAGGAATTGTCGGTACGGCCGGTGAAGTTGTACAGGTACTTGCCGGTAGCCGGGTCGATACCCGAGTAGTTGGCAACGCGACGGGTGGCGTAGAAGCCGTAGTCGTCGATCAGACCCCACTTCTTGTTCAGCAGGTTGCCGACATTCATGATGTCCAGGGCGACTTCACCCTTGTGACCCTTCACGAAGCCCGGGAATTCCTGGCTGATACGGACGTCGAAGCTGTTGACCCACTTGGCACGGTGCGAGTTGGCCGGGACCACGCTGCCACGGTAGGCCTCGAGTTCCGGATTCTGCGCCAGCCATTCGAAGAACTTCTTCTCCATGTCGGCGCCGCCGGTGAAGATCACGTCACCCGGGCCCTTCGGCACGTAGAACAGGTCGTTGGTACCGGCACCGTCGCCATTCACGTCGTTGTAGTAGACGTAGCTGTACGGACGGCCCGAACGGCCTTCATAGAACAGGCCAACGCGGGTGGCGTTGTCACCGAAGAAGTTGTGCTTCCACTCCAGGGTACCGGTGATGCGGTCCTTGATCGCGTAGCGCGAGTTGTACGCAACGTTGTCGTTGGCGTTCAGGCTCAGCGTGTTGTTCCAGTTCGAGGTGTTCTGCGAGCTGGACAGCGGGCTCACTTCCTTGGACTGGGTGTAGGTGTAACCCAGCGACCAGCCCCAGTTCTCGGTCAGCGGCTTGGCCAGCGAGAAGGTAGCCTGCGAACCGCGACCCTTGTCGGTGTTGCGCAGCAGGATCACGTCGCCGATGTCACCCGGACGGTTGACGCGGTCACCCGGGCAGGTCCGATCGGTCGCCGAGCAGGCGCGACCATTCTTCTGGCCAGCCTGCATGCCGTTCGGGCCGGCATTGGCACCATTCATGCCGTAGTCGTTCCAGTACAGCGCGCGACCGTCCTGACCGACCGAACGATTGGCATTCGGGGTCATCACGTCCAGGCGGTCGAAGTACAGTCCATCCTTGACCTTGGTGAACAGCACTTCAGCCGACGCCACGATGCCGTACCACGGCAGCTCGTGGTCGAACGCCAGGTTGGCCTTCCACACCGACGGCAGACGGGTGCCCGGAGCGATCAGGTCAACGTTCTGGCGGGCCGAGGCCAGCGACGGGTTCGGGATGTACGGGTTGTCGGCGTCGAAGCTGAAGCCACCCGGGTTGCGGGTCAGGTTGTACTCGGAGTAGTTCAGGCCGGTGTTCTGGTAGGCACCTGCCAGCCACACGTTCGGAGCAGCGCCGCCGAACAGGCCAACGCCACCGCGCAGCTGGGTCGGACGATCGGTGTCGAAGGTGTAGTTGAAGCCGACGCGCGGCTGGAACAGCTTCTTGTCGACCAGCTGGGTGTTGTTGAAGCCGTACAGCTGTTCGATGCGCGGGTTGTACAGGCGCTGGGTGCTGAAGTCCGGCATGTCGATACGGATACCGAACATCAGGCTCAGGTTGTAGTTGATCGCCCAGGTGTCCTGGATGAACAGGCCGGTGTTCTTCAGGTGGAACTTGGCCGGGATGTCGTCAACGCTGCCGCCGGCGCGCGGGACGCGCACCTGGTAGGCCGACGGGGTACCGGCTTCAAACGCAGCCAGGTCGGCGAACTCGTACGCGCCGTACAGGTTGCGGCCATAGAAGTTCATCAGGTCGTTGTCGGTGTAATCGAAACCGAACTTGACGGTGTGGTCACCGATGTACCAGGTACCGGCACCGAAGGCGCTCAGTTCCTTCGACTCGACGATGTTGGTGTGGGTGTTCTGCTCGGTACCCAGGTACAGCGAGTTGTTGCCGAAGCGCACGCGGATCTGCGGCAGATGCGAGGCAGCAACGCGGTTGGACGAGTAGTCCTTGTGCGAAACCTTGAACTCGGTCGAGAAGTTCTCGGACCAGTCACTGAACAGTTCACCCATCCAGGTTTCGTACTGGGTCGGCTGGGTGTACCAGAAGTCGCTCAGCGAGATGGCGCTGTTGTTGACCTGCGGGAAGCGGACGACGTCCTGCTTCATCTTGTTGTAGCGCAGGGCCGCGCGGTGGTTCTCGTTGATGTTCCAGTCGAGCTTGATCGCGTACTCTTCGATCGAGGTCTTGTTGTCCAGCGCGCCGATGCCGCCAACCGGGTAGCCCAGGTCGGACATGCGCTTCTGCACGCGGGCGATGTCGGCGTCGCTGATGCCGTTCGGCTTGTTGTACGGGGTTTCGCCGAGGCTCACGCCGCCGCCGCTACGCTCGTACTTTTCATAGTTGGTGAAGAAGAACAGCTTGTCCTTGACGATCGGGCCGCCCAGGGTCATGCCGTAGGTCTTCTCGTCCTTGAAGCCGTTGAAGTCCGTCGTGTCACCTTCCAGGCGCGTACGGATCATGTCCTTGTCGCGGTACGAACCGTACACGGTGCCGTGGAACTCATTGGTACCCGACTTGGTCACGGCGTTGATCACCGCACCGGTACCACCGGCGATGGTGGTGTCGTAGTTGGCCAGGTCGATGTTGATTTCCTGGATGGCGTCCATCGACACCGGCTGACGCTCGGTCGGCAGGTTGTTGGAGCCCAGGCCGAACGGATCGGAGGCGCTGATGCCGTCGATGCGGATGGCGTTGTAGCGGGTGTTCTGGCCACCGGCCGAGATCGCGCCGTCAGCCTTGCTGACCTGCGAGATGCGCGGGTCCAGGCGGATGTAGTCCTGGATGTTGCGGTTGGCCGACGGCAGCGCGTCCATCGTTTCGCGGGTCACGTTGCTGCCGGTGCCCATCTTGTTGGCGCTGAACAGGTCCAGGCCGCCGGCGGTCGCAACAACGTTCACCGCGTCCAGGTTGGTCGCAGCCAGGTCACCGCCCAGGTTGGCGTTGACCGTGTTGACCTGGTTCAGGTTCAGGTAGACACCCTCTTCGGTCTTGGTGCCTTCACCGGACTTGGTGATGGTGATGGTGTACGGACCACCCACGCGCAGGCCGCGCGCGTTGTATCGACCCGACGCATCGGTGGTGGCACGCGAAACGGTGCCCGACTCGGTGTGGGTGATGGTGACTTCAGCGCCGGCGACAGGCTGGCCTGCGGCGGACATCACCTGGCCGCCGACACCGGCAGAGGTGCTCTGGGCGAAGGCGGGAGCGGCGGCGAGCGCAGCCACGAGACCAAGGGTGAGCTTGGACATCCGGAGTGGGTGGGTCATTTTTCGGTAGCCTCGATGCGAGTTGGCGATGGCGGAAAAAAAGCGCATCCAAACAGCCCTGCGGGTGGCTGGTCGGAGATTTATCTGGGGTTCCCTACCGCTTGGCTGAAGGCAGCCACAACGGTTAACACTAGATTAACACGCTACGCCATCAATGTGACGGTTGTGCGACAAACGGCACCGGATCGCAACGCAATCGTGACGGGTTCTTCACTCCGCCTTTCCCCCGGCCTCATTCCGGCAGGGGCGCCTCACTGGCGTCGAGAACCCGGCCCCGCCAGGCAAGCCCAGCGCCGGACAGCAGGGTCACGGCCGCCGCAGCGGCGGCCTCCGGGCCCCGGGCGGCCGGGTCCTGGTCGACGGAATAGGCCCTGGCGCGCAGCGCCGTGCGCAGGGGGCCCGGATACAGGCCGCTGACCCGCACCGGGCTGCGGCCGAGTTCGTCATGAAGGCTGGTGATGAGCCCGCGCAGGCCATGCTGGGCCACACCGTATCCCCCCCAATAGGCCTGCCCCACCCGTTCGGAGGCATCGACCGCAAACACCAGGGCCGCGTCCTCGCGCTGCCGCAGCAGCGGCAGGCAGGCCTGGGCCAGCCACGCCGGGGCAGTGAGCGTGACATGCACCGCACGGGCGAAACTGGCCGGGTCGGCCAGTTCGAACGGGGTCAATCCGGGGAAATGGGCGGCACAGACCAGCACTCCATCCAGGCGCCCCAGCTCGCGCTGCAGGGCCTGGGCCAGTTCGGCATAGTCGTCGGGGCCCGCACCCTCCAGATCCAGCGGATACAGCAGCGGTTCCGGGCCGACGGCCTGGACCTGGGCGTAGACACGGTCCAGGCGGCGCGGCTTGCGGCCCAGCAGGACCACGGTGGCCCCGGCGGCGGCGGCGGCAACGGCCGCCGCACTGCCCAGCCCACCGCCGGCGCCGGCAACCAGCACCACGCGATCCTGCAACGGGCGGCCATCGAGCGCCCCGTTGGTCGGTGACGTCGATGGCCAGGCACTCATCCCTGGGTCGCCTCTTCGACGATGCGCTTGAGCTCGCCGGCTTCAAACAGTTCCAGGACGATGTCGCAGCCGCCGATCAGCTCTCCATTGATGAACAGCTGCGGGAAGGTCGGCAGGTTGGAGAACCGCGGCAGGTTGGCGCGGATCTCGGGTTCTTCCAGCACGTTGACGGTGCGCAGGGTGACCGCGCCGGCTGCCATCAACGCCTGTACGGCGCGGCTGGAGAAACCGCACATCGGGTATTGCGGGGTGCCCTTCATGAACAGCACGAGTGGGTAACGATCGACCTCGGCCTGGATTTGCTGCATTACCGCCACAACCTCACTCCTTGCTTCGCCGGACAAACCGACCGCGGTGGTCGGCTAGACTGCCCACGGTAGCCGCCATTGTAAGCGGATGGAACCGGCTGCCGCCGCCCCTCTGGCCACGAACCTGTCCATGCCTGTCGAATTGCCTGCCCTGCCCTACCTTTCCGGCTCCCTGCAGCCGCACCTGTCCGCACAGACCCTGGAGCTGCACCACGGCCGCCACCATCGCGCCTACGTGGATGCGGTCAATGCCGGCATCCTCGGCACCGAGTGGGAAGACGCGTCACTGGAAGAGATCGTCCGCCAGGCCCAGGGCAAGCTGTTCGATGCGGCCGCCCAGGCGTGGAACCACGGCTTCTACTGGCAGTGCCTGCGGCCTCGTGGCGGTGGCGAACCGCAGGGCCGCCTGGGCGAGCTGGTGAAGCGTCAGTTTGGCGACGTGCAGCGCCTGCGCGAGGAATTCAACCGCACCGCGCTGGGCCTGTTCGGCTCCGGCTGGGTGTGGCTGGTGCAGCATCCGGGCGGGCAGCTGGGCATCCAGGCGACCCGCAATGCCGGCACGCCGCTGACGGGTGAAAGCACGCCGCTGCTGTGCTGCGATGTCTGGGAGCACGCCTACTACACCGACTACCAGAATGATCGCGCGCGCTATCTGGACGCGTTCTGGCAGATGGTCAACTGGGAATTCGCTGAGAGCCAGCTACGCTGAGGCAACGGCTCCGCCCCGGGGTGGTGCCGGCCGCTGGCCGGCATCCCCATCGGTGTACAGAGATGGCGAATCTGCCGGCCAGCGGCCGGCACTACCGGAAAGCAGAGCGTGGCTTCACGCGTTCTCGTGCGCGGCCACCGCATCCATCACCCGCGCCGAGTACACCAGCGCCGCACCGGCATTGAGCGACACCGCCACACCCAGCGCCTCGGCGATTTCCTCGCGGTTGGCACCGTGCTTCAGCGCGGCATCCACGTGCACGGTGATGCAACCGTCGCAGCGGGTGGTCACCGCCACCGCCAACGCGATCAGCTCGCGGGTCTTCGCATCGAGGTGGTTGGTCTGCGCGCCAGCGTTGGCCAGGGTGGCGTAGCCCTTGACCGTATCCGGTGAGAGCTTGCCGATCTCACCGATACGGCCCTTCAGTTCCTTGCGGTAGGCATTCCAGTCGAGCATGGTCGTGACTCCTGTAAAAGGAGTTCCACGCTACCACCGGGAATGTTGCGCCGACGCCTGCACCGGCGCGCCACAGCGTTGCACTGCCGGCCAGCGGCCGGCACTACCGGACTCAGCGATTGCGCAGCGCGTGCACCGCCGGCGCCACCTGGGCCTGGCGATCCAGCTCCAGGCCGACCTGCTCCAGCGCATCGGCCAACGCGGCAGCATCGTCATCGCGCAACGTGGCGTGGCCGACCTTGCGGCCTTCGCGCGGCTCCTTGCCATAGTCGTGCCAATGGCCGCTGGCCTGGCCCAGCACCGGTGCCGGGTCCGGCATCGCACCCAGCCAGTTCAGCATGCAGGCGTGGCCAAGCATGCGGGTGCTGCCCAGCGGCAGGCCCAGCACGGCACGCAGATGGTTCTCGAACTGCGAGGTCTCGCTGCCCTCGATGGTCCAGTGGCCGGAGTTGTGTACGCGCGGCGCCATCTCGTTGGCCAACAGCTCGCCATCGCGACAGAACAGCTCCAGCGCGAACACGCCGACGTACTGCAGGTGCTCGGCGACACGGCGGGCATAGCCGATCGCGGCCTGCTGCTCGGCATCGGACAGCACAGCCGGTGCCACGCTGGCCGACAGCACGCCGTCGACATGCCAGTTGCCGGTGACCGGCCAGGCTTCGAAGCTGCCATCGCGGCCACGCACGGCGACCACGCTGACCTCGCGCTGGAACGCCACGAAGCCTTCCAGGATCAGGCCGGTACGCTCGACCTGCGCGCCCAGTGCATCCCACGCGGCGTCGATGTCGGCCTCGCTGCGCAGGCGGAACTGGCCCTTTCCGTCATAACCAAGGCGGCGGGTCTTGAGGATGCACGGCAGGCCGAACTCAGCCGCCTTCGCAGCCAGCTCGTCACGGCTGCGGATATCAGCGAAGGCCGGCAGCGGGATGCCCAACTGCTGGAACAGGGTCTTCTCGCTCAACCGGTCCTGGGCCACCGCCAGCGCGGCCGGCGGCGGATAGACCGGCACGCGGTTGGCCAGGAACTGCGCGCTGTCTGCGGGCACGTTCTCGAAATCGAAAGTGACCACATCGACCTTGGCGGCGAACTTCGCCAGCGCGTGGCGGTCATCGAAGGCACCGACGGTGAGCGGCGCCAGCGGGCCACTGCAGGCGTCGGCCGCCGGGTCGTACAGCTGGAAGCGCAGTCCCAGCGGCGCACCGGCCAGGACCATCATGCGGGCGAGCTGGCCGCCGCCCAGGATGCCGACGGTCAGGCTCATTGGCGCGGATCGTCGTGGGCCATCACGTCTTCGGTCTGGCGTGCACGGAAGGCGTCGAGCGCCTGGCCGATCGCCGGCTGGTCGCTGGCCAGCATCGCAGCAGCGAACAGCGCCGCGTTGGACGCTCCGGCATTGCCGATGGCGAAGGTGGCGACCGGGATGCCGGCCGGCATCTGCACGATCGACAGCAGCGAATCCATGCCGTTGAGGGCCTTGGACTGCACCGGCACGCCCAGCACCGGCACGGCGGTCTTGGCGGCGATCATGCCCGGCAGGTGGGCGGCCCCGCCGGCGCCGGCGATGATCGCGCGCAGGCCACGCGGACCCGCCTGCTCGGCGTAACTGAACAACACATCCGGCGTCCGATGCGCGGACACCACCTTCACTTCGAACGGAACACCCAGGGCTTCAAGCTTCTGGGCGGCGTGCTGCATGGTTTCCCAGTCGGAACGGGAACCCATGACGATGCCGACAAGCGGCGCGATCGGGTTGGGGGTCATTGGCCGTCACCTGCCTTAAAGACGTATTCTAGCCATCTTCCACGCAAGACGAAGAACCATGGATCGCAAGCTGCTCGACCTGCTGGTGTCGCCGGACACCCGCCAGCCCCTGTCCCTGCTGGATGGCAAGGGCCTGGAAGCCCTCAACAAGGCCATTTCCGCCGGCGCGGTGAACAAGGCCGATGGCAACCCGCTGGCGCAGCCGCTGCGCGAAGCGCTGGTCACCCGCGACCGCAAGCAGGTGTTCCGCGTTGACGACGGCATCCCGGTGCTGCTGGCCGAGGAAGCCATCCCGACCGCCCAGATCGCCGACTTCCCGGCCGCATGAGCGCGCTGCCGACGCCGGATGCGGCCGTTGTCGCCGCCGATGTCGCGCGTGCGCTGGCCGAGGACCTGGGCAGCGGCGACGTCACCGCCGCCCTGCTGCCCGACCAGGCCGACAGCGCTTACCTGCTGTGCAAGCAGGACGGGGTGATTGCCGGCCGTCCGTGGTTCGACGCCACCCACCGCGCACTCGACCCGGACGTGCGCATCGAATGGCGTGTCTCCGAAGGTGACGCGGTCACCGCAGGCACCGTGCTGGCCCTGCTGCACGGGCGCAGCCGCAGCCTGGTCAGCGCCGAGCGCACCTCGCTGAACTTCCTGCAGACGCTGTCTGGCACCGCCACCACCACTGCCCGCTACGTGGCGGCGGTGGCCGGTACCGGCACGCGCATCCTCGACACCCGCAAGACTCTGCCTGGCCTGCGCCTGGCGCAGAAGTACGCGGTGCGCTGTGGCGGCGGTGACAACCACCGCTTCGGCCTCTATGACACGGTGATGCTGAAGGAAAACCACATCCGTGCCGCCGGTTCGCTGGCCGCGGCGGTGGCCGCCGCGCGCCGGCAATGGCCCGCGCTGCCGCTGGTGGTCGAGGTCGAGGACCTGGCCCAGCTGCGCCAGGCGCTGGAAGCCGGTTGCGAGCGCATCCTGCTGGATGACTTCAGCCCCGACCTGCGCCGCGAGGCAGTGCGCATCACGGCGGGCCGCATTCCGCTGGAAGTATCCGGCAGCGTGGGCCTGGGTGGCCTGCGTTCGATCGCCGAGGACGGCGTTGACTGCATCTCCATCGGTGGACTGACCAAGCACGTGCAGGCCATCGATCTGTCGCTGAAGCTGGGCCCGCCGCCGGGTTGAGGCCTGGCGTGGGGGCCGATTCCTTTTCCATGGAAAAGGGATCTGACCCCGTTCTCACACCCGGCGTTCACGACAGCGCTGCGACGCTGAGGTATCCCCCACAGGAGCCGCGCATGCGCCGGATGCTCTTGCCTGCCTGCCTGCTGCTGGCCGCGGCGCCGTTGTCCGCAGCGGCCGCCGAGGCCTGCGATGTTCCGCCCCGCTTCGGTCTGAGTCCGTTGGCGGTGGCCATCCGCAACACCGCCTGCAATGAGCACCGGCTCTGGTACCGGCCCTTCATCGATCGTGAAGGCCGTGCCGCCAGCCTCAGCGTCACCGAGGCCGAAAGCGATCACCTGGCAGACAATGGCCTGATCGCCTGGCAGCGCGTGGCCGGCTACTGGCGCAACAGCGGCACACTCAATGCGATGGGCAGCATCGCGGGCGCCAGCAGCTGCCTGGCGCCGTTGGGCACGCGCTACACCGACAGCGACTGCCGCGCCTTCCTGATCGACAACCCATGGTCGGCCGCGTTCATTTCCTGGGTGATGGTGCAGTCCGGCGTTCCTGGCTTCAATACGTCGCCACGCCACATCGACTACATCCGTGCCGCCTACCAGGGCGGCCCCTCGGGCGTGCCGTACCGGCTGGTCGACCCGGCCACGGCCAAACCCGCACCGGGCGACCTGCTGTGCTTCCTGCGCGACCGCAGCACCACGCTCAGCTACAGCGGGCTGGTGCAGGCACTGGGCAATGGCTCGGTGGGCCACTGGAAATCGCATTGCGAAGTGGTGGTGGCGGCCAACCTCGGCGGCGACCAGACCCTGTACCTGGTCGGTGGCAACGTGATGAACACCGTAGCGATGCGGTTGCTGCAGCTGGATCGTACGGGGCTGATCAAGCTGCCTCCGGCACGCGAACGCAACAGCACCGGCATCGACCCCGGCTGCACGCCAGGTCGCGAGGACGAATGCAGCTTCAACCGGCAGGACTGGGCAGCGCTGCTGCAGCTGACTGCAACCTCACCGCTGGTGATGCCCTCGCCCACTGCGACGCCGATGCAGCCCACTCCGGCACCTCAACCGGTCATCGTGCCCGCGCAGCCGATGTCCAGCGAACCGCAGCCGCGGCGGTGAGTGCAGCGCTTGATCCCGCGCGCGTTCGCCGCCATCTTTGCGGGATCGCCCCCTGACGGCTGACGCCATGCCCACCCTGCTGCTGTTGCTGATTGCCGGCGGAATCATCTATTTCTTCTGGAACGCGGCGCGTTCGGCCGCCGAGCGCGCGGTCGAACTGGGGCGCAATGCCTGCCGTGCTGCCGACGTGCAATGGCTGGATCAGGCGGTGCACGCCACCGGCCTGCGCCTGTCGCGCGGCGAAGATGGCCGTCTCGGCTTCGAACGTACCTTCAAGTTCGAGTATTCCTACGACGGCATCGATCGCCACGTGGGCCGCATGGTGCTGCGCGGCGACCAGCTGATCTCATTCACTGGTCCGGGCGCGGCGCGGATCAGCCAGATCCGCGCGGATGTGGACGATGCCGAGGATGTGTAAGGGCTGAAGGCGTGCCGACCAATGGTCGGCACCCACCGTTACTTGGTTACTTGACCACGCGCAGGTTCGGGCGCCCCTTCGGCGGCGGGCTGGCTGGCGGCGTATCGTCCGGCGGCGTGCCTTCCTCGTGCAGCAGCTCATCGCTGGTCGGAGCGGTCTCGTTGCCCGGGATGTCATCCGGTAGCGCCATGCCCTGCCCGGTCTCGCGGGCGTAGACGGCCAGCACGGCGCTGATCGGCACCTGCACCGGGTAGCTGGTACCGGAGAAGCGCGCCGAGAAGCTCACCATCTCGTTGTCGATCATCAGTCGCACGACAGCACGTTCGGCGATGTTGAGCACGACCCGGCCATCCTTGACCGCCGAAGGCGGGACCTGCACGCCGGGAACGCCGGCGTCGACCAGGATGTGCGGGGTCAGCTGGTTGTCGTTGATCCATTCCACCAGCGCCCGCAGCAGGTACGGGCGGTGGCTGGTCATGTGGAAGAAGTCTTCGGTCATGCGTGAAGTGTACGCGCCCGGCGCCCCGCCGGGGCGGATCACCTGCACGCCGGTCGGCGTGCAGACGGGTAACGCAGGCCCGGATCAGACCGGCAGATCGCGCAGCTTCTTTTCCTGATCGGTCAGGCTGCGGACGAAGCCCGGATGGCGGAAGATGCGGTTGCCGTAGTCCTCGATCGCCTTGCCGTCCTTCGGCAGCGGTACGTCCAGCGACTGCAGGCGCCAGATGATCGGCGCCATCGCGCAGTCGGCCAGGCTCATTTCCGGGTTGAGGAAGAACTTGCTGGCCTTGAACAGCGGCAGCGAGGCGGTCAGCAGCTCCTTCAGGCGCTTGCGGCCAGCCTCGGCCTGGGTCTTGTTGCCGAGCTGGATGGCCTGCACCTGTGGCACCCAGTCGTGCTCGATGCGCAGCATCGCCAGGCGGATGCGCGCACGCGAGAGCGGATCGACCGGCATCAGCGGCGGATGCGGATAACGTTCGTCCAGGTACTCGCTGACCACTGATGCGGCGTACAGCACCAGCTCGCGTTCGACCAGGGTCGGCACCGAGTGATACGGATTGAGGTCGATCAGGTCTTCAGGCGGGTTCTGTGGATCGACCGGAACGAAGTCGAAGGTCACACCCTTGGCCGCCAGGACCAGGCGTACACGGTGGCACAGTACATCGTCGTTCGAGGAAAACAGCGTCAGTGTATTGCGCATGCGTACGCTCGCCGCCATCAAAGGCTCTCCCACGACAGGAGACCGCCTGCCGCATCGGCGCCGCCGGCACCGTGCCGGCGGTCGACTCCTCCCCGAGTGTGCAACCGACCATCACAAAAGCCAATAGGCCCGTGAGATGGCCGGCGGCAGATTCAGTGAACGTCCTTCCAGTATTCCTTCTTCAGCAGGTACAGCAGGAAGGTGAGCAGGGCCAGGAACAGGATCACCCACACGCCCAGCTGCTGGCGCTTGAGCGCGGCCGGTTCACCGGCATACTCGAGGAAGTTGGTGATGTCCCGCACCGCCTGGTCGTACTGCCCGGCATCGACCGACCCGGGCGTTTCGATCTTCAGGCCGGTCACCGGCGGGTCCATGCCGGGCGCTTCCGCCTTGCCGTGCACCGCATGCTGCAGGCCCTGCATCTCCCACAGCGGGTTGGGCATGGAGGCATTGGCGAACAGCGCGTTGTTCCAGCCCAGCGGGCGACTGCTGTCCAGATAGAACGACTTGAGGTAGGTGTAGACCCAGTCACTGCCCCGCACACGCGCGATCAGGCTGAGATCGGGCGGCATCTTGCCGAACCACTTCTCCGCGTTCTCCTTGGGCATCGCCACCGGAATCGGGTCGCCGATCGCCGAGCCGGTGAAGTTGAGGTTGTTCATCACCTCTTCCTCGGTCAGGCCCAGGTCCTGCGCCATCCGCGAATAGCGCAGGTACTTCAGCGCGTGGCAGCCGGAGCAGTAATTCATGTATAGCTGCGCGCCGCGCTGCAGCGAAGCGCGGTCGCCCAGATCGTTGCCGGCCTGCAGCAGCTTGGTGCCACCTTCGGCGGCGGAGGCCAGGAAACTGCCCAGCATCAGGGTGGCCGTCAGGGCCAACCGGACCATCCAGCGATCAGTCATGGGTGGTCACCCTCTCCGGTACCGGCTTGGTCTTGTCCAACCGCGTCCATAGCGGCATGGTGATGAAGAACGCGAAGTACAGGAAGGTCAGCACCCGCCCGATGTAGGTCTCGTGCACGTCGGTGCCCGGGCCGGAACCAATCACGCCCAGCCACACGAAGCACACCGCCAGCACGCCCAGCATCACCTTCGAGATCCAGCCGCGGTAGCGCACCGACTTCACCCTGGCCTTGTCCAGCCACGGGACCAGGAACAGGATCGCAATGGCCGAGAACATCACCAGCACGCCACCGAGCTTGTTCGGCACCACGCGCAACATCGCGTAGTAAGGCGTGTAGTACCAGACCGGCTTGATGTGTTCCGGGGTCACCAGGCGGTTGGCCTCGGTGAAGTTGTCATGCTCCAGGAACAGGCCGCCGAAACCGGGCGCGAAGAAGATGATGAAGGCGGCGATGATCAGCAGGAAACCGGCGCCGACGCCATCCTTGAGCGTGTAGTACGGGTGGAACGGGATGCCATCGGCCGGTGCGTTCGGCGACCAGCGGTTGCCCTTCGGCCCCTTCTTGATCTCCACGCCATCGGGGTTGTTCGAACCCACTTCGTGCAGCGCGCCCAGATGCAGTACCACCAGCAGCAACAGCACCAGCGGCAGGGCGATGACATGCAGCGCGAAGAAACGGTTGAGCGTGGCGTCACTGGGCAGGTAATCGCCCATGATCCATTCGGTCAGGCCGTTGCCGATCACCGGTATCGCGCCGAACAGCGAGATGATCACCTTGGCGCCCCAGAACGACATCTGGCCCCACGGCAGCACGTAGCCCATGAAGGCTTCGGCCATCAACACCAGGTAGATCAGCATGCCGAGGATCCACACCAGCTCGCGCGGCTTCTGGTAACTGCCGTACAGCAGGCCACGGAACATGTGCAGGTAGACCACGATGAAGAACAGCGAGGCACCGGTGGAGTGCATGTAGCGGATCAGCCAGCCCCACTCCACATCGCGCATGATGTATTCGATGGAGCCGAACGCCTCGGCGGCGCTGGTCTTGTAGTGCATCGTCAGGAAGATGCCGGTGACGATCTGGTTGACCAGCACCAGCAGCGCCAGCGAACCGAAGTAGTACCAGATGTTGAAGTTCTTCGGCGCGTAGTACTCGCTGACGTGCTTCCGGTAGACCGGCATCAGGCCCGGCGCGCGGGCATTGACCCAGTCGGCGACGCCGCTGGCGGTACGGGCGAGGATATTGGCCATCAGGCAGCCCCCTGCGGATCGACACCGATGATGATGGTGTTGTCGTCCTGGTAATGGTGCGCGGGCACCTTCAGGTTGATCGGCGCCGGCACGTCCTTGAAGACGCGTCCGGACATGTCGAAGCGCGACTTGTGGCACGGGCAGAAGTAACCGCCCTTCCACTGCGGGTCGTAGGGCTCAGGCCGGATTTCGGCGACCATTTCCGGCGAGCAGCCCAGGTGCGTGCACAGGCCGACCAGTACGGAGATATCCGGCTTGATCGAGCGCAGCTCGGGGTTCTGCTTCAGCACGTAGTCCGGCTGCTGGTCCTTCTCGCCGGACTCGGGGTCCTTGAGGCGGCCATCCAGCCCGTGCAGCGCGTCCAGGATCGCCTTGGACCGCTTGACGATCCAGATCGGCTGGCCACGCCATTCCACGATCAGGCGTTGGCCTTCCTGCAGGGCGCTGATGTCGGCCACCACCGGTGCGCCGGCAAGCTTGGCGCGGGCACTGGGGTTCCAGGATTTGATGAAAGGAACTGCGGTGAATCCGACGCCGACGGCGCCAACCACAGCAGTGGTGGCAGAAAGAAAACGCCGACGTCCGGTGTTGACTGGATCGTGTACCCCATCGTTGGCCATCCGGCACTCCGATATTGATTAGGTAGCTTTAAGGCTGCCAGCGGATCCGGTGGGGGCCAGAGCCGCATTGAATCACGGTCGAGTGTAGCGGAACCGTCGCGCGCCACACAACGCATTGCAACAACATTGATTGCGGGGTTGCCGGCCAGCGGCCGGCACTACCTTTCAAAGGAGTGCCGACCAACGGTCGGCACCTACTGGTGACTCAGGGCGGTGCGGTAACGCTCGGCCAGCTGCCCGACCCGGCGCACGTAGTACTGGGTCTCGCTGTAGGGCGGCACGCCACCGTGGCGGTCGACCGCGCCTTCGCCAGCGTTGTAGCCGGCTGCGGCAAGGGTCAGGTCGCCATTGAAGCGTTTCAGCAACCACGCAAGATACTGCACGCCGCCACGGATGTTCTGCCCGGCGTCATAGGAATCGCTTACGCCGAAGCGCGCGGCGGTCGGCGGCATCAGCTGCATCAGGCCCTGCGCGCCAGCACGGCTGAGCGCGGTCGGGTTGTAGGCCGACTCGGCATGGATGATGGCGCGCACCACCGCCTCCTCCACGCCGAACTCGCGCGCGGCCGAGGTGATCTCGGCCTGGAAGGCCGAGGTGTTCAGTCGCACGGTGCCGAAGTCCACGCGTGGATTGACCCCGCAGGCATAGCAGCGCTCCATGAAGCTGTAGCGGATGGTCCGGACCGGGCCGAGGTTGGCCACCTGTGCCGGGCGCGCACTGGTGTAGTGGCGCACGCCATCCTTCATGAAGGAATACACCTGGCCACTGACCATGCGCCCGCTGCGCGAGGCGACCGGCTGTGCGGGACCGGATGCCGGCACGGACGCAGGCGCGACCGTTGCCGGCGCTGCGGCACTCGCGGCAACGGCCACCGGGTTGCGTTCGATGCTGGCCATCGTGGTGGATGCCGGCCTGGGCGCGGCCACCACCGGTCGAGGTGCCGGGCGGGTGTCACGGGTGTAGCTGATGGTGCTGCAGCGCGCGCCGGCCACCCGCTTGCTCACATAACTGGTGACGCCGTCAGCGCCCTGGCACTTGTACAGGGTTCCAGCGCTGGCCGGCGCAGCGGTCAGCGCAGCGATGATGATCGCCGTTGTCCCCAGTATCCCCTTCATGGCGGCGAGTGTCCCAGCTTCGCCGGGGCTTGCCAAGCGAGGTGGCTCAGCCTGTGACCGGCGGCACAGCCAGCAGCTGGCCGAGGCCCGCCAGGCGCTGTGCCAGTTCGTCGCGCAGGCCCGGCGGGGTGGTCCAAAGCGCCACGGGTAGGCGGTCCAGGCTGAGAATCTGCGCCAGCATCATGCCGCGGCTCTCGGCGCCCATGCGCAGCAGGCAGTGGTCTGGGCCATCCGCTTCCAGTACTCCACACCACGGCGGGATGCGGCCTTCCAGCTCGGAATGGCTGCCGGACAGGCGGAGGATGGCCTGCAGCGCGAACGGCGCCTGGCTGACCGCCTGCCGCACCATCACATCGGGCGGCGCCGGGGTGCGCCGGTGCAGGCCCGGCCCGGCGCACTCACGTACGGCGCCCATGCGGTCCACGCGCAGGGTGCGCCAGTCCTGCCGCCCCAGGTCCCAGGCAAGCAGATACCAGCGTCGCCCGTAATTGACCAGGTGCTGGGCCTCGACCTCGCGCTGGGTGACGGCTTCCTGCGCGCTGCGGTATTCGAAGGCCAGCCGTGACGCCTGTCGGCAGTGCTGGGCCAGCCGCCCGAGCAGGCGTGCGTCGGTGGACGGAAGGTCGGACAGGGTGGCCGTCGCTGCATGCACCTCGCCGGCCTGCTGGCGACGACGGGTCGGCACCAGCGGATCGAGCTTGGACAACAGGCCACGCGCGGTGTCGTCGATCCCGGCAACGGTGGCCGAGGCTGCGCGCAGGGCGATGGCCAGGGTGGTCGCCTCCTCCTCGTCCAGCAGCATCGGCAGCACCGGGGCCCCGGCCCCCAACTGGTAGCCGCCGCCGACCCCGGACGAGGCCTGCACCGGATAGCCCAGCTCGCGCAGGCGCTCGATATCACGGCGGATGCTGCGCCGGTCCACGCCCATGCGCTCGGCGAGCTCGGCCCCGGACCACTGGCGGCGGGCCTGCAGCAGGGCGATCAGGCGCAGCAGACGATGGGCGGTATGGCGCATGAAGGATCGAGGACAGAAGTCGTCCGCAATAGTGCCCCAGGATGGCCTCCAGTTCACCACCCACCGCAAGGAGCAATGCCATGAATTCACGCCAGATCACCCTGTACCACGCCGCCCGTTCCCGCTCGAGCGGCGCCGTGGCCCTGCTCGAAGCGCTGGGTGCCGACTACCGCATGCAGGTGCTGGACCTGAAAGCCGGCGCCAACCTGGCCCCGGCCTACCTGGCCATAAACCCGATGGGCAAGGTGCCGGCCATCGTCCACAACGGCGCACTGGTGACCGAGCAGGTGGCAATCTACCTGTACCTGGCCGACCTGTATCCGGAAGCCGGGCTGGCGCCGCCGATCGGTGACGCCCTGCGCGGGCCCTATCTGCGCTGGATGGCCTTCTATGGCGCCTGTTTCGAGCCGGCGATGGTCGACAAGGCGATGCACCGCGAGCCGCCGCCGCGCCTGATGTCGCCGTACAACGATGCCGAGACCGTGCTGCAGGTGGTCGAGGCCCAGCTGGCGCAGGGCCCGTACCTGCTGGGCGAGGTCATGAGCGCCGCCGACGTGCTGTGGGGCAATGCACTGGCGTGGACCACGGCCTTTGGCCTGGTACAGCCGGCGCCGGCCACGGCTGACTACATCGCACGGATGAGCGCGATGACCGCGTTCGACCGTTCGCGGCAGATCGATGCGGAGCTGGTGGCGGCCTGAGGCGTGCCGCCGGGCGCGGCCGGGGGGCGGACCCGCAGTTCCAGTAGATCCACGCCATGGGTGGATGAATACAGCCAGGCATGGCCTGGCTCTACTGGGCCGGCGCACGCGCCGGGATGCAGGTAGAATTGCCGGCTTTCCCGCCACCCGAATGGATTAAGCGCCATGACCGGGACGCCAGACGTCTTTCCGCCCGCCCCGCCGGGCGGTGCCCCGCTCGTTGCCCTGCCCGCCGGTCCGCGCAAGCCCGACCAGGTGAAAGGCAAGCTGTACATCAAGACCCACGGTTGCCAGATGAACGAGTACGACTCGGCCAAGATGGCCGACGTGCTCGCCGCCAGCGATGGCCTGGAACTGACCGATACCCCGGAAGACGCCGACGTCATCCTGGTCAACACCTGCTCCATCCGCGAGAAGGCGCAGGAGAAGGTGTTCAGCCAGCTCGGCGTCTGGAAGGGCCTGAAGAACAAGGGCCGCGAGGTCATCATCGGCGTGGGCGGCTGCGTTGCCTCGCAGGAAGGCGAGGCGATCATCAAGCGTGCGCCGTTCGTGGACCTTGTGTTCGGCCCGCAGACCCTGCACCGGCTGCCGGAGCTGATCCGCGCCCGCCGCGAGCAGAAGCGCCCGCAGGTGGACATCAGCTTCCCCGAGATCGAGAAGTTCGACCGTCTGCCGGAACCGCGTGCCGAAGGCGCTTCGGCGTTCGTGTCGATCATGGAAGGCTGCTCGAAGTACTGCTCGTTCTGCGTGGTGCCCTACACCCGCGGCACCGAAGTCAGCCGCCCGTTCGAGGACGTGGCGGTGGAAGTGGCGCAGCTGGCCGCGCAGGGCGTGCGCGAAATCAACCTGCTCGGGCAGAACGTCAATGCCTATCGCGGCCCCTATGGAGATGGCGAGTTCGCCGATCTCGGTCTGCTGATCCGGACCATCGCCGAGATCGACGGCGTCGGCCGCATCCGCTTCACCACCTCGCACCCGCTGGAGTTCAGCGACTCGCTGATCGATGCGTTCCGCGACGTGCCGCAGCTGGCCAACTTCCTGCACCTGCCGGTGCAGGCCGGCAGCGACCGCGTACTGTCGGCGATGAAGCGCGGCTATACCGCACTGGAATTCAAGTCGAAGATCCGCAAGCTGCGCGCGGTGCGCCCGGACATCTCGATCAGCTCGGACTTCATCGTCGGCTTCCCCGGCGAAACCGATGCCGATTTCGAGAAGACCATGAAGCTGATCGAGGACATCGGCTTCGACCACAGCTTCTCCTTCATCTATTCGCGCCGCCCGGGCACGCCGGCGGCCGACCTGGAGGACACGATCAGCGATGCCGAAAAGCACGCTCGCCTGTCGCGCCTGCAGGAGCGCATCAATGCGCACGCCGCCGGCATCTCCGAGAAGATGGTCGGTACCGTGCAGACCGTGCTGGTGGAAGGCCCTTCGCGCAAGAACCCGAACGAACTGACCGGCAAGACCGAGAACATGCGTTCGGTGAACTTCCCTGCGCCGGCGCGGCTGATCGGCCAGTTCGTGGATGTGGTGATTACCGAGGCGCTGACCAATTCGCTGCGCGCGCGCGTGGTGGCGGAATAAGGTGCGCCGACCAACGGTCGGCACCCACCGGGGTGGATGCCGACCGTTGGTCGGCATGCCTCAATCCAGTCGCTTGCGGAAACGCAGGATCGCCAGGGTCATCATCACCGCGATGAAGGCCAGCAGCGCCAGCGCGTCGTGCCACAGCTCCCACAGCGACGCTCCGCGCAGCATGATGCCGCGCACCAGGCGCAGGAAGTGGGTCAGCGGCAGTACTTCGGCCAGCCATTGCACCGGCCGCGGCATGCCCGCGAACGGGAACATGAAGCCCGACAGCAGGATCGACGGCAGGAACAGGAACAGGGTCATCTGCATCGCCTGGAACTGCGAGCGCGCGCGCGTGGAAATCAGCAGCCCCAGTGCGAGGTTGGCCAGCACCAGCAGCACCGCGGCCAGGTAGATATCGAGCAGGCTGCCGCGGATCGGCACCTGGAACAGCCAGGTGCCCAGCACCAGCACCAGCGTGGTCTGCAGCAGGCCGATGGCTGCATAGGGCAGCACCTTGCCCACCATCAGTTCGCTGCGCGACACCGGTGTGGCGATCAGCAGCTCCATGTTGCCGCGTTCGCGTTCACGCACCACCGCCACCGCCGTGAACATCACCAGGGTCATGGTCAGGATCACCCCGATCAGGCCTGGCACGATGTTCACCGCCGAACGCCGCTGCGGGTTGTAGAAGCTGGTCACGCTGATTGGACCATCGGCGATGCTGCCTTCGCGCAGCGGCCGCGTGTTGCTGGTCGGTCGCGTCTCCAGCGGCACCTGCGCCAGCTGGATCGCCGCGCTCTGCACCACGGTGTCGCTGCCATCAACCAGCACCTGCACCGCCTCGCGTCCATCGAAGCGACGGCGCTCGAAGTCGGCCGGCACCACGATGCCGACACTGATCTCGCCACGCCGCAGCGCCTGCATCAACTGGTCGGGCGTATAGGCTTCGCTGCGCGGCGTGATCACGCCGGTGGCGACCATGTCCTGCACCAGCGCGCGTGACGCCGCACTGCTGGCCTGGTCGGCGACACCTGCGTCGAGGTGGCGCAGGTTGAGATTGATCGCGTAGCCGAACAGCAGCAGCTGCATCACCGGAATGCCGACGATCATCGCCAGCGTGATGCGGTCGCGGCGCAGCTGGCGCAATTCCTTGAGCATGATCGCCCACAGCCGGCGCAGGTTCATGCCGCTGGCTCCCGGCCACGGCCGCGGGTGGCGGCGACGAAGACGTCTTCCAGGTTCGGCGCCACCGCCTCGATGCGGGCCTGCGGGTCGGCGCTGGCCAGCGCGCGCCGCAACGCTGGCGTATCGGCGGCCGCCTCGCTGCACAGCACGCGCAGCTGCGTGCCGATCTGTGCCACGCTCAGCACGCCGGGCAGCTCAGACAATGCGCGGCTGGCCTGCCGCGGCTGCGCCGACGTGACCTGCAGCGTGCGGCCGTCCAGCCGTGCACACAGTTCGGCCGGCGTGCCATCGGCGACCAGCGCGCCTCGATCGAGGATCGCCAGCCGGTGGCAGCGCTCGGCTTCGTCCATGTAGTGGGTCGATACCAGCACGGTGGTACCGGCGTCGGCAAGTTCAAACAGGGCCTCCCAGAAATCGCGGCGTGACTCCGGGTCAACCGCGCTGGTCGGCTCGTCCAGGAACAACAGCTCGGGCGCGTGCACGACGGCGCCGGCCAGCGCCAGGCGCTGCTTCTGGCCACCACTGAGGGTGCCGGCCAGCTGCGGCTGCCGGTCCAGGAGACGGTACTGCTGCAGCAGTTCGTCGACCCGCTGCCGGGCCTGCGTACGCGGCAGGTCCTGGATGGCGGCGAGGAATTCCAGGTTCTCGCGCACCGAAAGGTCTTCATACAACGAGAAGCGCTGGGTCATGTAGCCGATGCGCCGGCGCAGTGCCTCGGCCTGCTCCGGCACGGCCAGGCCGAGCACCTCGATCTGGCCGGCGCTCGGTTCCAGCAGGCCGCACAGCATGCGGATGGTGGTCGACTTGCCCGACCCGTTCGGGCCCAGGAAGCCATAGACCTGGCCACGCGGCACGGTCAGGTCGACATTGTCCACGGCCAGCAGATCGCCGAAGCGGCGGGTCAGGCCCTGGGCATGCACCGCGATGTCGTTGCCGGTGTTCAGAAGGTCACCTGCACCGGCATTCCCGCCGGCAGCTTCCGCATGTCGGCGGCGTCGTCCACTTCGATCTCGGCGAGGTAGCTCAGGCGCGCGACGTCGTCACCGGTCAACGCGTAGTACGGCGTAAATGACGGCTCGCTGCGGATCGAGCGCACATGCCCCTTCAACGCAGTGCCCTGCCCTTCCAGGTGCACCTGCGCGACCTGCCCGACCTTGACCTGCAACCGCAATGGCTGCGGCAGGTAGACGCGCGCATAGGGGCGCTCGCCGACCAGCATCACCGCCAGCGGCGCGCCGACCGGCGCCTGGTCGCCCTGCCGGTAAGGCAAGGCATCGACCACGCCGTCGCGCGGCGCACGCAATTGCAGCTTCTGCAGGTTCACGGCCTGCACTGCCTGTTGCGCCTGCGCGGCATCGGCGGTGGCCTGGCCCTGGGCGATATCCTGCACACGGCTGCCGTGCACCCGCTCCAGCCAGGCCTGCTCGGCAGCACGCACGCTGGCCTCGGCATTGCCGGCGGCGGCACGTGCACGATCCAGCTCAGCGGCGGCAATCAAGCGCTGCTGTGCCAACGGCTGGACCCGTCGGTAATAGGCACTTGCTTCGGCAGCCTGCGCGCGCAGCGCGGCCAGTTGCGCCTGGGCCTGCGCGATCTGCTCCTGGCGTGGGCCGATCTTCAGTTCTTCCAGCTGCGCCTGCGCACGCGCCGTATCAGCCTGCGCTGCGGCGAACTGCGCGTCGCCGCGGGCCGGGTCGAGCTGCATCAGCACGGCGCCGGCCTTGACCTGCTGTCCCTCGCGCACCTCCACCGTGGCGATCACTTCGGCCGCCGGTGCCGGCACCGTGATCCGGTCCCACTCCAGCGTGCCCAGTGCAGTCGGTGTCGACTGCCCACACCCGGCAAGCAGGCCGATGCCCGCCAGTCCGATTCCTCGCATCCCGTTGCCGATGCCCATGCCATCCCCTCCTGCGACGGCGACACGGTGCCATGTGCCCCGTGCACCCTCAATGATTCCGATCAGCCCTGGCGGTTTTTTCGCCACGCGCGGGCACGCCTTTTGCTGCAAGGCTCCGCACCACCTATCCACAGGTTGATTCGGCATCATTCCACAACCGTTGTGGAAATCCGCCAGCGCGCGGCTTTGTTGCTCGCCCGGCAACGAAACCTGCACTGTCGTCACGATGAATGCCCCCGTGCAGGCCCCCCGTGGCAGTGTTGCCGAAGCGACGAGCGACCATGACGTTTTTTTCACCAGGACCTCATGGGCCTTGTGGCACAAGCATTGCGAGGGTCTATCCACAGGTTTTCGCGCGCCCCGTCCACACCGGGTGTGGAAAACGCTGTATCGACCGTCTGCTGGCCGTGTGCCCCGCACGCGCGCTACCCTTGTCTCCCCTGAATACACTGCGGTGGAAGGCGTCCGCCCCACCCGAAGCAATGAAAAGCATCGAGCATCGAGACTTCACCCTGTCGCCGGAAGACAACGAACGGCTGGCCAACCTGTGTGGCCCGTTCGACGGGCACCTGCGGCAGATCGAACTGAAACTCGGCGTGGAAATCGCCAACCGTGGCTTCGTGTTCCGCATCAGCGGGCCGAACGAAGCCATCGTCGAGGCGCAGAAGCTGGTTGAAGCGCTGTACGCCGAAGCCGGCGAAACGACCTTCGACAACCACGCCATCCACCTGCGCCTGGCGCAGGCCAATGTCGAGCAGATCGCCGAGCGCTCCTACGAAGCGCAGGAGGTGGCGATCAAGGTCAAGCGCGGCACGGTACGCGGGCGCGGTGCCAACCAGGCCCGCTACCTGCACCAGATCGCAACCCACGACATCAACTTCGGCATCGGGCCGGCCGGCACCGGCAAGACCTTCCTGGCCGTGGCCAGCGCGGTCGAAGCACTGAACGAATCGCGGGTGCAGCGGCTGATCCTGGTCCGTCCCGCGGTGGAAGCCGGCGAGAAGCTGGGCTTCCTGCCCGGCGACCTGAGCCAGAAGGTCGATCCCTATCTGCGACCGCTGTACGACGCCCTGTACGAGATGATGGGCGTGGAGAAGGTGGTCAAGCTGCTGGAAAGGAACGTCATCGAGATCGCGCCGCTGGCCTATATGCGTGGCCGCACGCTCAACGATGCGTTCGTGATCCTGGACGAAGCACAGAACACCACCATCGAGCAGATGAAGATGTTCCTGACCCGCCTCGGCTACGGCTCCACCGCGGTGGTCACCGGTGACCTGACCCAGACCGACCTGCCCAAGCACGTGAAGTCGGGCCTGCGCGACGCCATCGATGTGCTGCGCGACGTGGAGGGTGTCAGCTTCACCTTCTTCGAATCCCGCGACGTGGTCCGCCACCCGCTGGTGGCGCGTATCGTCAGCGCCTACGACCGCCGCGACCTGCATCAGATCCAACCTGGAGCAACTCCATGACCCGTGGTCCCGTGCGACTGGACGTCGCCGTCAGTTATGCCCTGCCGCGTGCCGGCCTGCCGGCGGCAGTGAGCTTCCGCAGGTGGGTGGCTGCCGCGCTGAAGGGCCGCATCCGCGAGGCCGACCTGGCCATCCGCGTGGTCGACGCCAAGGAAGGCCAGTCGTTGAACCGCCACTACCGTGGCAAGGACTACGCCACCAACGTGCTCAGCTTCCCGGCCGAAGTGCCCGAAGGCCTGCCCAAGGGCGTCAAGTTCCCGCTGCTCGGCGATCTGGTGATCTGTGCACCTGTCGTAGCGCGGGAGGCCGACGAACAGGGCAAGGCGCTCAACGCCCACTACGCGCACCTGACCGTGCACGGCGTGCTGCACCTGCTCGGCTGGGACCACGAGGACGACAAGGAAGCCGAAGCGATGGAACAGCTGGAACGGGAGATCCTGGCCGAGCTGGGCATCGACGACCCCTACGCGGGCGAGCGCTGACACCGGGCCCTGTTCCGAGCCCACGCACTCACGGAAGAGGAGCGCAGCATGACCCTGCCCGCACTTGTGCTTGCCGCGCTACTGCAGTCCGGGGCAGGCCTGATGCCCGATCCTGACCGTCCCTCACCGTTCCCCGCCAGCGACAGCGAGGCCGACATCGCCGCAAAGATCGCCGAACTACGGGCGTTCTTCGGCAGCAGCGAGCGCGACACCCGCAACATCGTCGCCACTGCCCAGCAACGGGCACTGATCGAGCGCCTGGAAGCGCGGCACGCGGCACGTCTGGCCGGCATATGGGTGGACAATGCGAGGGGCTGGAACGTTGTCGTGCGACTGACAGGCGCCGCACCCGAGGCCGATGAGACACATCCAGGGGCGGATGGCCCGCAACGTGTGCGCTACATCACCGGCGCCGCGATGACCGAAGCGGAGATGACGCGCCGCCTGCACGCACAGCAGGACTGGCTGCGGGCCCAGCTGCCCGACCTGTTCGGCCATGGCCTGGATGTCAAGACCGGGGAGCTGGAGGTGGAGCTGCGGGATACCCCAGCCAACCGCGCGACGGCGGCGGCCGTGCGTGACCACCTGCAGGCGCGACTGGGCTACCCGGTCAGGCTGCGCTGGTACCCAGCGGCCACGCGCTGGAATCCGCCCTGACTGCGCCACGGCTGGAGTGCCAGCCCATGCGCTGAGCTACTGTTCAACACCGGCCAGGACGCGGAGGGAAAAAGGATGAACCCAGGGAACAGCTTCACGACGTTTGCGATGGCCCCCGGCCTGCTCGCGGGCCTGCTGGTGCTGGGCGCTTACACCTTGCGCCGCATCAGCGCCCGCGACCCCGGCGGCAGGCACTGGCTGCTGCGCAGCCTGGCCCTGCTGTCGCCCGTGTGCCTGCTGGCCGGGCTGGCGATCGGCATGTTCGGCCCGCACCTCACAGGTAGAGCTGAACCCGCCCACCTGCCGGGGCTTTGGGAAACGTCGATGGTGCTGATACTGGTCGGTGCCTTGACCCTGCCAGTACTGTGGCGAACGCTGCTGCAGCAGTGGCTTGGCAGGCCGGCCAATGCACTCCCGTTCTTCCACGCCAGCCGCACCTCGCTGCTGGTGCTGTTCGTGCTGGCCGTGATCTACATGAAAGTGGCCAGGACAGCCGCGGCGGAACTGATGCCCTGGCTGACCAGCCCGGGCCTGTGGCCGGCGGTGGCGCGCATCGCGGGGCAATCGATGCAGGTCGCCATGCTTGCGGTTGTGCTGACTCTCTCACTGATGGTCGTACGGCGGGCGATGACCGGTTTCCTGCGCCTTCTCAGCGGGCTGTTCCGGCGCTCGCCGGGGCTATGATGGCGGCCCCTCGCCTGCGGAAACCGACCGTGTCACTGCGCTGCTGTCTGCCCCTGCTCTGTGCCCTCGCCGCTCCCTCCGCCTCCGCCACCCGCCTGGACCTGCCGGCCCTGATCGAATGCCGCCAGGGCGTGGCCGAGCAGGCCGCGCTGGCGCCGCTGCTGGCCGATCCGCTGAAGGCCGTGGCCCAGGGCCTGCAGCCGCTGCCGCAGGGCAACCAGTTCATGAGCGAGTTCCGGCTGGCCAGCCCGATCACCGTCTTCGGCCAACAGACCGATCGGGTGGCGGTGGCCGGCGCCAGCGTCATGGCCGTCCTCGACCAGGCCGACCCACGCCCGCTGGCCAAACGGCTGGAATTGGAGACCGGCTACGACCAGGACGGCAAGTTCATGGCCGGCCGCGAACTGGTCAGCCGCGACGTGACCGACCCGAAGACCGGCGAGGCCCAGATCGAGTCGATCATCCTCAGCGTCTCCACCGTGGCCTCCCACCCGGGCAAGACCCTGGCCGGCTGCACCTACAGCCTGGACCTGCCCGAGGAGGCGCCGGCCGCGGCCGCCCCAGCCCCGGCCACCGGCAGTCACTGACAGGCCGTCACATCCTGCTAGACTTGGGTCAACGCCCGGCCTGCCGGGTGCCTTTTTTCCAGAGATGTCAGAAGACGACAGTAGTAGCTCCCCTGCGGAGCACAGTGAAAAGAAGCGCGGCTGGCTTGAACGCCTGACCTCCGCCTTCTCCGGCGAACCCCATACCCGCGACGAGCTGGTCGCTGTCCTGCACACCGCGCAGGAAGAGGGTCTGATCGCCGCCGATACCCTGAAGATGATGGAAGGCGCCATTTCGGTGGCCGAGCTGACCGTGGGCGACGTGATGATCTCGCGCTCGCAGATGGTCTCGCTGCCGGTTGAAGCGCCCTTCCTGGAACTGATGAAGCAGGTGGTCGAATCCGGCCATTCACGCTTCCCGGTACACGGCGAGAACAAGGACGACATCCTTGGCATCCTGCTGGCCAAGGACCTGCTGCGCGGCGTGGTCGCCGACAACGGTCCGGCCAACGTGCGCGAGCTGCTGCGCCCGGCGGTCCTGATCCCGGAAGCGAAGAAGCTCAACGTGCTGCTGAAGGAATTCCGCCTGTCGCGCAACCACATGGCCATCGTGGTGGACGAGTACGGCGGTGTCGCTGGCCTGGTCACCATCGAGGACGTGCTGGAACAGATCGTCGGCGAGATCGACGATGAGCATGACGAGGCCGAGGATCCCTCGGCGCAGATCGCGATCCAGTCCGACGGCCAGTACGTGGTCGACGCGCTGACCCCGATCGGCGACTTCAACGAGCGATTCGGCGCGACGTTCTCCGACGAGGACTACGACACCATCGGCGGCCTGGTCACCGAGGCCGTGGGCCACCTGCCGGAAGTCGGTGACGAGCTGGCGCTGGACCGCTTCATGTTCCGCGTGGCCCGCGCCGATGCGCGCCGGGTACAGGCCTTCCACGTGACCGTGCTGCCGCCGGACGCGCAGGACGACGCTTGAAGCGCCGCGGCCTGATCCTCATGGTGTGGCTGGCACTCTACGTGCTGGCCATGGCCCTGCCGCTGGCCGCCTTCGCGCAGCCGGCGCCGGCCACACCTGCCGTGCCCGCGGCCAGCGCTGAAGCCCCTGCTCCGCGCATCGGCGTGGTGACCATGCAGCCGGGCACGGTGTTCTTCGAACGCTTCGGCCATGACGCCATCGTGGTGGTCGATCCGCTCAGCGGTGAAGCGACCTCGTACAACTTCGGCTACTTCGATCCGTCCGAGGACGATTTCGTCAGCCGCTTCGCGCGCGGCGACATGATGTACTACCTGGTGGCGCTGCCGCTGCAGCAGGACCTGTCGTACTACGACGAGACCGGCCGTGGCGCCAGCGTGCAATGGCTGGACCTGCGCCCGGACCAGGCGCGCTCGCTGGCCGCCGGCCTGGCCGAGCGGGCCAAACCGGAAAACGCGCGTTACCACTACGATTACTACACCGCCAACTGCGCCACGATGGTGCGCGACACGCTGGACAAGGCGCTCGGCGGCGGCCTGCAGTCGCAGCTGTCGGGGCGCTCGCGTGGCAACACCTATCGCAGTGAATCGGTCCGTCTGGCCTCGCCGGCACCCTGGATGTGGCTGGGCTTCGATGTAGGCCTCGGACCGTTCGCCGACCAGCCGCTGTCGCGCTGGCAGGAAGCGTTCGTCCCGATGCGCCTGGCCGATGCCCTGCGCCAGGCACGCAACAGCGATGGCCGGCCGCTGGTGCACTCCGAACAGGAACTGTTGCCGCACCGCATCGATCCGGAGCCGAAGGAGTTCGCACGCCGCTGGTGGCCGTGGCTGCTGTGTGGCCTGGTGATCGCCGCTGGCGTGCTGGCGCTGCGCAACCGCCCGCGCCTGCTGGCCGGGCTGGCCCTGCCGTTCTGGCTGCTGTGCGCCCTGTTCGGTGGCGTGCTGGTGTTCCTGTGGGGCTTCAGCATCCACTATGCCGCATGGGCCAACCGCAACCTGCTGCTGCTTTCGCCACTGGCCGTGCTGCTGCTGCCGGGCGCGATCGCACTGCTGCGCCGGCGCGTGCCGGGACGCATGTTCAGGATCGTGCTGTGGCTGCTGGCGGTACAGGCGGTGGCCGCGCTGGTGCTGCACTGGCTGAGCCTGCAGGCGCAGTACAACGTGCAGTGGATCGTGCTGCTGCTGCCGGTGCACATGGCACTGGCGTGGGTGCTGGCGCGTCGTCCTCACTTGTCCGAAACACGGCCCTGACGCACGATGGCGGGCATGTCATTGCCCGCCTCCGCTTCCGCCCCCGCTTTGGCCAACCCTACCTGCGTCATCAACTGCGTCCACTACGATGACGAGGGCAAGCGCCACGACATCAGCCTGGATGCCATCAGCGATGTCATTGCCAGCGGCAACGGCTTCGTCTGGGTCGGCCTGTACGACCCCAACGAAGACGTGCTGCTGAAACTGCAGGAAGAATTCTGCCTGCACGACCTGGCCATCGAGGATGCGCGCAACGCGCACCAACGGCCCAAGGTCGAGACCTATGGCAACTCGTTGTTCGTGGTGGTGACCACCGCGCAGATGGTCGACGAACGCATCCAGTATGGCGAAACCCATGCCTTCCTCGGCCCGCGCTTCCTGGTGACGGTCCGCCACGGCGCCTCGCTGTCCTACGCGCCGGTGCGCGCACGCGTCGAGCGCGAGCCGCAGCTGCTGAAGATGGGCCCGTCGTACTGCCTGTACGCGGTGACCGACTTCGTGGTCGACAACTACCTGCCGATCGTGCACCGCTTCCGCGACACCCTGGACCTGCTGGAAAAGGACATCTTCGCCGACACCTACAAGCGCAGCACGGTGGTGCGGCTGTACGAGCTCAAGCGCGAACTGAACAAGATGCGGATGGCGGTGGCGCCGTTGCAGGACGTGCTGGCGCAGCTTCGCCGCTACCAGGGCGAACTGATTCCCGATGAAGTGAAGCTCTACGTGCGTGACGTGCATGACCATGCGGTGCGCATCAGCGATGTGATCGACACCCTGCGCGAGATGCTGGGCACCGCGCTGAGCGTGAACCTTTCGCTGGTGACACTGGCGCAGGGCGAGACGGTCAAGCGGCTGGGCGCCTGGGCTGCGCTGCTCGCCGCGCCGACGCTGATCACCAGCTGGTACGGCATGAACTTCAGTCACATGCCGGAGCTGAGCGAACCCTGGTCGTACCCGCTGATGATCGTTGGCGTGGGCGGTGTGTGCGTCGGGCTGTACCGGTTGTTCAAGCGCGCGAAGTGGTTGTAGGGCGTATCGACCAACGGTCGATACCCACCAAGCACGACACATGCCCCGCTTCTGGTAGTGCCGGCCGCTGGCCGGCAACCCGGCAATGCCGGCCAGCGGCCGGCACTACCGTTCGGGATCAAGCCACGTAGACGGTCTTGATGTTCATGAACTCATGGATGCCATGGTCAGCCAGCTCCCGACCAAAGCCTGACTGCTTGCTGCCGCCGAACGGCAGCCGCGCGTCGCTCTTGACGATGGCGTTGACGAACGCCGCACCGCATTCCATGCGCTGCGCGAAGCGCTCGCCGCGTACCGGATCGCCGGTCCACACGCTGCCGCCCAGGCCGAAGCGGGTGTCGTTGGCCACGCGCAGTGCCTCGGCCTCATCCTTGACCCGGATCACTGCGGCCACCGGCCCGAACAGCTCCTCGTCATACGCCGGCATGCCCGGGCCGACCTGGTCGAGCACCGTGGCCGGATAGCCGGCATGGGTGCCGGCAATCGGCTCACCACCGATCAGCACCCGCGCGCCCTTGGCCACGCTGGCCTGCACCTGCTTGTGCAGTTCGTCACGCAGGTCGGCGCGCGCCATCGGCGCCAGCGTGGTGCCCCGCTCATCGGGATCGCCGTACTGGCGCTCGCCCGCCGCTTCCACGAAGCGACGGGTGAATTCATCGGCCACCTCCTCGACCACGATGAAGCGCTTGGCCGCGATGCAGGTCTGGCCGCTGTTGTCGAAGCGTGACTTCACTGCCGCGGCCACGGTCTTGTCGAGGTCGGCATCGTCGAGCACCACGAAGGCATCGCTGCCGCCGAGCTCCATCACCGACTTCTTCAGCTGGCCGCCGGCATTGGAAGCGATCGAGCGCCCTGCCCGCTCGCTGCCGGTCAGCGTCACCGCCTTCACCCGCGCGTCGCGCAGCACGTCGGCGGCCTGGTCGTTGTCGATGTGCAGCACGTCGAACACGCCATCAGGCAGGCCGCCGTCACGGCACACCGCCAGGATCAGGTCGGCGCACTGCGGCACGTTGCTGGCGTGCTTGAGCAGGGCGACGTTGCCAGCCATGAACGCCGGGGCGAGGAAACGGAACACCTGCCAGATCGGGAAATTCCACGGCATCACTGCGAACACGCAGCCGATCGGCTCGTAGCGCACGTAGCTGCGCTGGGCTTCGGTATCGATCAGCTGCGGCTTGAGATAGTCGGCCGCGTGATCGGCATAGTACTCGCAGGCGGCAGCGCACTTGTCGACCTCGGCCAGCGCCTCGGCCTTGAGCTTGCCCATCTCGTGGGTCATCGCCTGCTGCAGGTCGTCGCGCCGCGTGCGCAGCTGCGCGGCGATCTGGCGAAGGATGGCGCCGCGGTCCTGCAGCGAGCGCTCTGCCCAGCCCCGAAATGCATCGGCAGCGGCCTGCAGGCGCTGCTCGATGTCGGCTGCGCCCATCAGTTCATGGCGGTAGGTCACCTGTCCGGTGGCCGGGTCGACGATCTCGACGGTCATGGGGGATCTCCATCTGGAAGAGCCCCATTGTGCGCCGCCGGCTGTGAGCCGGGTGTTGCCGGCGTTGTCGGCAGACCGTGTCCTCAGCCGTTGTCCTGCCGCGCCAGCTGCAGGTCGCGCTGGCGCCGCTTCTCGGCGCGGGCGTTGATGTACCAGCCGATCACCGCGGCGATCGACACCGCCGACACCAGCAGCGTGGCCAACGCGTTGATCTTCGGGCTGATGCCCATGCGCACCGAGGCGAACACCTTCATCGGCAGCGTGGTCGAGCCCGGCGTGGCGACAAAGCTGGCCACCACCACGTCATCCAGCGACAGGGTGAAAGCCAACAGCCAGCCCGCCACCAGCGCCGGCGCGATGATCGGCAGGGTGATGCGACCGAACACGGTCAGCCGGCTCGCCCCCAGATCCATCGCCGCTTCTTCCAGCGACAGGTCCATTTCCTGCAGCCGCGAGGACACCACCACGGTGACGAAGCACAGGGTGAAGGTGACGTGGGCGATCCAGATGGTGGCCAGGCCGCGTGCCGGGAAGCCGGGAATCGCGCCCATCGAGGCCAGCAGCGCCATCAGCGAGAAGCCCAGGATCACATCCGGCATCACCAGCGGTGCGGTCACCAGCGCGCCGAACAGCGGCTTGCCACGGAAGCGCTTGAAGCGGGTCATCACCATCGCCGCCAGCGTACCCAGCACGGTAGCGGTACAGGCGGTCCAGAACGCCACCACCAGGCTGGTCCACATCGCATCCATCAGCGCGCGGTCGGCGAACAGGTCGCTGTAGGCACGGGTGGAGAACCCGGCCCAGACCATCGCCAGCCGCGAGCTGTTGAACGAATAGAACATCAACAGCAGGATCGGCAGGTACAGGAAGGCGAAGCCGAGCAGCAGCACGCCCAGCCCCAGGCCCTTTGCGCTACGCGGGCTCATGCCTGCTTCCCTTCCAGCAGGCGCTGCTGGGAACGGTTGAACAGCAGGATCGGCACCAGCAGCAACAGGATCATCGCCACCGCCATCGCCGAGGCGCCCGGCCAGTTGCGGTTGTTGAAGAACTCGTTCCACAGCTGGCGGCCGACCATCAGCGTTTCCGAGCCACCCAGCATTTCTGGGATCACGAATTCACCGATCGCCGGAATCATCACCAGCATGCAGCCGGCGATGATGCCCGCTTTGGACAACGGCAGGGTGATGCGCAGGAACGCCTGCCACGGCCTGGCACCGAGGTCGTAGGCCGCTTCCAGCAGGCGGTGGTCATGCTTGACCAGATTGGCGTACAGCGGCAGCACCATGAACGGCAGGTAGCAGTAGACGATGCCGATGTAGGCGGCGGTCGGGGTGTCGATCAGCTGCAGCTTGGGCAGACCCATGCTGGTCATCAGCGATTGCAGGCCGGTGAACTGCAGGAACTGGTCGAGCAGCCCATTGCGGTCCAGGATCGCCTTCCACGCATACACGCGGATCAGGAACGAGGTCCACGACGGCAGCACCACCAGCATCATCGCCACGTTGCGAGCGGCGGGCGACAGGCGCGCGATGGCATAGGCCATCGGATAGCCGATCAGCAGGGTCAGGAAGGTCGAGATCGCCGCGATCTTGATCGAGCTCAGGAACGCCTGGGCATAGATCGAATCGCGGAACAGCGCCAGGTAGTTTTCCAGGTTCAACTTCAGCGAGAAACCGCCGTCGGCGTACTGCAGCAGCCAGGTGTACGGCGGCGAGCCGACCCGGCTGAGCGAGAAGCTGATCATCAGTACGATCAGGAACGGCACTGCGAAGAACAGCAGCAGCCACAGGTACGGAATGCCGATCACCGTGGCACGCAGCCCCGGCAGCCAGCGCTTCAGGCCGGCGGTGCTCATGAGGTGAGCACCACGCCGTCGTTGTCGCGCCAGTGCACCCACACCTCGTCGCCCCAGGTGAGGCCATCACTGGCCCAGCGCTGCGAATTGGCGAAGTTGGCCAGCACCTTGGCGCCGCTGGGCAGGCGCACGTGGTAGACCGAATGGCTGCCGAAGTAGGCGATGTCCTCGATCACGCCCTGGGCCTTGTTGGTGTGCCCTTCCGGTTCGTCCTTGCCGATCATCACCTTCTCCGGGCGCAGCGCGAACGCGACCGGCTGCCCTTCATAACCGGTGATGCCATGGGCGATGTAGATCGGCGCCGGGAACAGCGGCGAGCGTACGGTCACGTACTCCGGCAGGTCCTCGTCGATCACCCCGTCGAACAGGTTGACCGAACCGATGAACTCGGCGACGAAGCGGTTGGCCGGCTGCTCGTAGACCTCGTCCGGCTTGCCGACCTGCTGGATCCAGCCGGCATCCATCACCGCGATGCGGGTGGCCATGGTCATCGCTTCTTCCTGGTCGTGGGTGACCATCACGCAGGTCACGCCCGACGATTCGATGATGCTGACCAGTTCCAGCTGCATCTGCGAGCGCAGCTTCTTGTCCAGCGCGCCCATCGGCTCGTCCAGCAGCAGCAGCTTCGGCCCCTTGGCCAGCGACCGCGCCAGCGCCACGCGCTGCTGCTGGCCGCCGGACAGCTGGTGTGGCTTGCGCTTGCCCAGGTGGCCCATCTGCACCAGGTCGAGCATCTCGCCGACGCGCTTGCTGATCGCGTCCTTGCCCAGGCCATCCTGCTTCAGGCCGAAGGCAATGTTCTGCTCGACCGTCATGTGCGGGAACAGCGCATAGGACTGGAACATCATGTTGACCGGCCGCTGGTACGGCGGCAACGCATCCAGGCGCTGGCCGTCGAGGGTGATGCTGCCCTTGGTGGGCGTCTCGAAGCCGCCCAGGCAGCGCAGCAGGGTCGATTTGCCACTGCCGGAGCCACCGAGCAGAGCAAAGATCTCGCCCTTGCGCACGTCCAGGTTGACGTCGTCGACGGCGACGAAACCGTCGAATTCCTTGCGCAGGTCACGAATGGAGAGATAGCCGGGCACACCGGTCGTGTCAACGACGGCGGCTACCGGCTGGGCTTCAACGGGCATGGGGGCTCCGGGAGCGGGCGGTGGACAGCGGCCGCCATTCTAACGGCCGGGGAGGCCCAGGGGATATGACGGCGGCAGGCGGAAGCGGCCGCTGGCCGGCTCCGGGGGCCCCAGGAGTGTCGGTTTTCCCCCGCCATGGTGGCCTGCCCGCGCAAAGGCCCGGGCTCCCCTGGACGACCCTGCGGCCGTCCCGGCCAGACACCACAGGCGACGCCTCGATCTGCAACGTTTTTCAGAACCGGATCTGTTGAAGGCCCGGGGCATTCCCCGCGCAATGGCCCTGATCAAGGCCTTGCATGGACCCACCCTCGTGACTTCCCCGGACAGCCCCTCCCCTTTCCCGCCCCGCCTGCCGGGCTCCCTGCCTGCAAGGCTGCCGCTGGTCATCATCGGCGCCGGCCAGGCCGGGCTGTCCCTCAGCGCGCTCCTGCAGGAAGCCGGCGTCGAGCATCGCGTGCTGGAGGCCGAAACCGTGGGCGCCAGCTGGCAGCGGCGCTGGGAGTCGTTCCAGACCAACACCGCCAACGCGACGATGGCCCTGCACGGCCATGCCTATGCGGGTGACGACCCGGAAGGCTTCATGGGCGCCCCGGAGGTGATCCGTCGGCTCCGCGACTATGCCGACGAGCGCGTGTTGCCGATCAGCGAAGGGTGCGCGGTACATCGGGTCGCGCCCGAGTGCGGCGGCTATGCCATCGACAGCAGCCAGGGGCTGATCCATGCCAGCGCGGTGGTGGTCGCCACCGGTGAATACCGCCGTGCACGGATGCCCCGGGTCCCGTTCGCGCCCGCGCCAAGCCTGACCGTGCTGCACTCGGGCGACTACCGCAGTGCCCGCCAGCTGCCCGATGGCGCCGTGCTGGTCATCGGGGGTGGGCAGTCCGGCGCGCAGATCGCCCAGGACCTGCGCGACAGCGGTCGCAGCGTGCACTGGTCACTGGCCCAGCGGCATTCGCATACCCGCCGGCTGCGCGGCAAGGACTCGATGACCTGGTGGGACATGGCCGGGCGCATCCACCAGCATGTGAGTGAGGCGGCCGCCGTACTGGCCGGGGAACCGGATGCGCTGCGCAAGGCCCGCACCGCGGAGTTCCCGCTTATTTCCGGCAAGGGAAACGGTGGCCTGGGCAGCTCGATCAGCCTGCTGGCGATGCACCGCGCGGGCATCAGGCTGCTGGGCCGGTTGCAGGGCTTCGATGGAAACGTCGCCCGCTTCGCCGATGTGCGCCCGCAGCTGCGTACCGCGATCGAGGCCACGCAGGCCGAGTACGCCTATCTCGATTCGCTGGCCAGCGCGTACTACGCCACGCGTCCCGAGCCACGCACCGACGATGCCCGCTACATTCCGGAGGAGGTCTATCTGCACTGGGAGCCGGACGCCGCCCCGCGTGAACTGGATCTGCAGGCGGAAGGCATCCGCTCGGTGGTGCTGGCCACCGGCTTCGTCGCCGAATGGCCCTGGCTCGACGTACCGGGCGCGCTGGATGCACATGGCTACCCGCTCGGCGACTTCGGTGTTTCACCGCAACCGGGGCTGTTCTTCATCGGCATGCACAACCTGCAGCGGATGAGTTCATCGTTCCTGTGCAACGGCGGTCGCGATGCACGCGACCTGCTGCCTGCCATCCTGCGGCACCTGGGCCGAAGCGGGAGTACCGGCATCGACCCAGGGTAAGGCAGCCGCCGGGCATGACGCGGCGGCACCAGGCCGGCTCAACGGCCGGTCTTCACCTCGGTCCACAGCCGGGTGTAGAGCTTGTCGGTTTCCGGCGTGTTGATCGAGTACGTGAACATCTTCGCGGCCACGTCGGCCGGCGGGTAGATGGTCGGGTCGGTACGGATCGCCTCATCCACCAGCGGGGTCGCGGTCGGCACCGGGTTGGCGTAGTGGATGAAGTTGGTGTTGGCCGCGGCAACCTTCGGCTGCAGCAGGTAATTGATGAAGGCGTAAGCGGCCTCCGGATGCTTGGCGTCCTTCGGGATCGCCAGCATGTCGAACCACTGCGGGGCGCCTTCCTTCGGGATCGAATAGGCCACGTGCACGCCATTGCTGGCTTCCTCGGCGCGGTCGCGGGCCTGGATGATGTCACCCGACCAGCCGACCACCAGGCAGGTGCCGCCATTGGCCAGCGAACCCACGTACTGCGAGGAGTGGAAATTCTGCACGTACGGTCGGATCGACTTCAGCAGGTCGGCCGCCTTCTGCAGCTCGGCCGGGTCACCGCTGTGCGGGTCCAGGCCCAGGTAATGCAGCGCGATCGGGATCATGTCGGCCGGCGTGTCCAGGATGGTCACGCCGCAGTCCTTCATCTTGCTGATGTTCTCCGGCTTGAACACCAGGTCCCAGCTGTTGGCGATGTCGGTGCTGCCACCGAAACGCTGCTTCAGCATCTCCACGTTGTAGCCGATGCCGGTGGTGCCGATCATGTACGGCACGCCGTACTGGTTGCCCGGGTCCTGGGTGGCGATGCGCTTCATCACCGCCGGATCGAGATTGGCCAGGTTCGGGATCTTGCTCTTGTCCAGCGGCAGGAACACACCGGCCTGGATCTGGCGACCGAAGAAGTTCAGGGTCGGCACCACCACGTCGTAGCCGCTGTTGCCGGCCAGCAGCTTGGTCTCGACCATCTCATCGCTGTCGAACACATCGTAGGTCACCTTGATGCCGCTCTCCTTCTCGAAGGTCGGGATGGTGTCCTCGGCGATGTAATCGCTGTAGTTGTAGACGTTCAGGACCTGGCTGTCCTGCGCGCCGCCATTGCCACCGCCACAGGCGGCGAGCATGGCGGAGGCCAGGCCGAGCGTGAGGATACGCAGCTTCATCGGGTGCTCCAGAATGCGGGAAGGGGGGCCGGCGGGGCCGGCGACGGGTGCCAGCCTACCCCCCGGCGGCGGATTTTTCTATTCCGGATGCTTAGACGTTCAGCAGCAGGAACTCGCGCTCCCACGAGCTGATGACACGGAAGAAGGTCTCGTATTCCTTGCGCTTCACCGAGATGTAGGCCCGGCAGAAGCGTTCGCCCAGCAGGGCCTGCAGTTCGCTGCACTGCTCCAGCCCATCCAGCGCTTCGCCCAGCGAGCGCGGCAGGTTGTAGCCCAGTTCCTTGGCGCTGCCGGTCACCGGCGCATCCGGTGCCAACCGCTCGCGGATGCCCAGCAGGCCGCAGGCCAGGGTCGCCGCCATCGCCAGGTAGGGGTTGGCGTCGGAACCGGCGAAGCGGCTCTCCACGCGCATGTTTTCCGGCGTGTCCAGCGGCACGCGCAGGCCACAGGTGCGGTTGTCGAAGCCCCAGTGCACGTTGCTCGGCGAGACTTCGCCGAACACCAGCCGGCGGTAGGAATTCACGTTCGGCGCGAAGAACGCCATCGCCTGCGGCGCGTACTTCTGCAGGCCGCCCAGATAGTGGCCGAACACCGGGCTGAACTCGCCTTCGGCATCGGTATCGCCAGCGAACACATTGCTGCCGTCGCTCACCCGCACCAGGCTCTGGTGGATGTGCATGGCACTGCCCGGCTCGTTCTCCATCGGCTTGGCCAGGAAGGTGGCATACACGCCGTGGCGCATCGCCGCCTCGCGCATGGTGCGCTTGAACAGGAACACCTGGTCGGCCAGGTCCATCGCATCGGCATGGGTGAAGTTGACCTCCAGCTGCGCCGCACCGGATTCGTGGATCAGCGTGTCCACATCCAGCTTCATCGCATCGGCGTAGTCGTACATCAGGTCGAGGATCGGGTCGAATTCGTTGACCGCATCGATCGAGTACGACTGCCGCGCGGTTTCCGGGCGCCCGGAGCGGCCGGCCGGTGGCAGCAGCGGGAAGTCCGGGTCGGTGTTCTTCTGCACCAGGAAGAACTCAAGCTCCGGCGCCACCACCGGCCGCAGGCCCAGCTCGGCGTAGGCCGCCAGCACGCGGCGCAGTACGTTGCGTGGCGCCAGCTCGTGCGGCTCACCGTTCTTGGTGTAACAGTCGTGGATGACCTGCGCGGTGGCGTCGGCCGCCCACGGCACCATGCGCACCGTGTCCGGATCGGGACGCAGCATCATGTCCGAGTCCGACGGCGAGGTCAGCTCGTAGTAGTCATCAGGGAACTCGCCGGTGACGGTGGTGGCGAAAATGCCTTCGGGCAGCCGCGTACCGTAATCATGCGAGAACTTGTCGGCGGGAATGATCTTGCCGCGCGCGTTGCCGGTGATGTCCGGGACCAGGCATTCGACCTCGGTGATGCGCCGCTCCTTCAGCCAGCGCAGCAGGCTGCTTTCCTGCGGTGCGGGGGGCGTAGCCGTCTTGCGCGGGCGCGTTCGGGAACTCATCGGGAATCCAGTCGGTTCTGTTGGTGCTGCCGGCAAGCTTGGCCGAACGCACGGAAAATAGCGTGATAGAACGGCGAGTCCATGACACGCCACTCCGGGTGCCACTGTACGCCGAGCACGAAACGATGGCGTGGGCTGCGCGCTGCCTCGACCAGTCCATCATCGGCCCTGGCCTCGACCTGCAGCCCGTGTGCCAGTCGGTCGATGCCCTGCCCGTGAACCGAATTGACCTGTGCGCGGTCACCGCCTTGCCACTGCGCCAGCCAGCCATCCGCCGCCAGGGCGACCGCATGGGCCGGCCCGTACTGCACATCAACCGGCGCCTTCGGGTCTTCACGATGATCCGAAAGACCGGGCGCCGCGTGCACCTGCGGATGCAACGTGCCACCCAGCGCAACGTTCAGCTCCTGCAGGCCGCGGCAGATCGCCAGCACCGGCAGGTCCAGCGCCAGCGCCTCGTGCAGCAGCGCGAACGCGTTGGCGTCACGGGCCGGGTCATGCGGATTGCCCGGCCAGCTGCGACCGCCGTCGTAATGCTGCGGTTCGATGTTGCTGACCGCACCGGTCAACAGCAGGCCATCGAGCCCCTGCAGCCAGTCGCCGGCCGGCAGCGGCGGCTGCACGCTCGGCAACAGTACCGGGGTCACCTCGGCGGCCTCGGCCAGCGCGCGCACGTACTTCTCGCCGGCCACCGCGAAACGGTGATGGCCGAGCACGGTGCTGTCGGTGGGCAGGCCCACCCAGGGCAGGCGGCGCATGGGAAAACTCCTTGGCGTGCCGACACGTTACCCGCCGTCAGGCGAAGGCGGCAAGTCGTCGCCGTCACACCATGGCTGTCACGCATCGGCGAAACTACTCGGGTGAATGCTGATCGTCCTCCCCCGCTCTCCTCCACCGCACTGCGCCCGCGAGGCCTGCGGTGAGTGCCGCGTTCCCGCCCAGCTGGTATGCCGCCAGCCTGCCCGAACCACCCGCGCTGCCCCCGCTGCAGGGCGAGGTTCAGGCCGATGTCGCAGTGCTTGGTGCGGGCTACACCGGCCTGACCGCGGCCCTGGAACTGGCCTCACGTGGCCAGCGCGTGGTGGTGCTGGAGGCGCAGCGGATCGGTTGGGGCGCGTCCGGCCGCAATGGTGGCCAGGCGCTGGTCGGCTACGGCTGCGAGGTGGACGAACTGGAGCGTCAGCTGGGTCGTGATGATGCACGCCACCTGTTCGACTGGTCGCGCGACGCGGTGCAGGCGATGCGCACGCGCATCGATCGCCACCGCATCGACTGCCATTGGGTTGAAGGCCACGCCAGCGTGGCCATCCGTGAACGCCACGAGCGTGACCTGCGCGCCAACTGCGAGCACCTGCAACGCCACTACGACTACCCCATGCAGTGGTGGGGCCGTGACGCTCTGCGCGCGCAGCTGGACAGCCCGCGCTACCGCGCCGCGATGTTCGACCCGCTCAGCGCACACCTGCACCCGCTGGCGTATGCACGCGGTCTGGCCGATGCAGCGCGCGCGGCAGGTGTGGTCATCCACGAGAATTCGCCCGTCGTGCGCATCCAGCGCGGGCCACGGCCGAGCCTGCACACTGCCCAGGGCAGCGTGCGCGCCATGCATCTGGTGGTGGCCGGCAATGCCTGGCTGCAGGGCCTGCTGCCCGAGCTGGAACGGCGGATCATGCCGGTGGGCACCTATATCGGTGCCAGTGAGCCACTGGGCGCAGAACGTGCCCGCGCCCTGATCGGCAACAACATGGCCGTGGCCGACACCGCCTGGGCACTGGACTACTTCCGCCTCAGCCACGACCACCGCCTGCTGTTCGGCGGCCGCGCCAGCTACTCGGCACTGCCCCCGCCCGGCCTGCGCGGGGTGATGCAGCGACGCATGCACGACGTCTTCCCGCAGCTGGCCGACGTGGTACTGGACCAGGTCTGGGGTGGCTACGTGGACATCACCCGCAACCGCGCCCCGCACTGGGGCCGGCTGGACGGCAACCTGTACTTCGCGCAGGGATTCTCCGGCCATGGGGTGGCCGCCGCCGGACTGGCCGGCGAGGTGATCGCCGCCGCCATTGCCGGCCAGAGCGAGCGTCTGGACGTGTTCCAGCGCCTGCGGCATGCGCCCTTCCCCGGCGGCCGGCTGCTGCGCACGCCCCTGCTGGTGGCGGCGATGTCGTGGTACAAGCTGCGGGATGCGTTGTGGTAGCCGGGCCCTTCCCAGCCACATAATCGGCGCAGGAGCTGGGGAGCACGTGGATGCAGTGGTGGAAGGACGGCCTGCTGGTGAGGATACGGGTCAGCCCAGAAGGGCTGGCGCTGGCGCTGCTCTATGCCCTCGCCTGCTGGGGAGCGCGCAAGCTGTCACTGGACCAGTTCTTCCTGCCTGCCGGCGTGCGGGTGGCCGCGCTGTTGCTGTGCCCGCCGCGTCTTTGGCCCTACCTGCTGATGGGTGAATACGCCTACTTCGCGCATCTGCGCATCCCCCTGATCAGCAAATACAACCTGACCTGGGTAATCCTGGCCTCGGTGTTCCTGATGCCTGCCGTGATGCTGATCGTGCGCCTGCACCGGAAGCTGCTGGCACGCACCACGATCGTCGGCGTGATCTCCATTGCGGTATGCGCCGCGACGGTCGTCAGCCTGCTCAACCTCGGAATCTCGTATGTGATGTGGGCACCGTTGCATGAAGAGACATTACTCACCAATGTGCTGCGCTATGCGCTGGGCGACTTCACCGGCATCCTGATCCTGGCACCCCTGGCATTGCTGTGGATCCGACGCGCCGAGGAAAAATGGACAACCGGGTCTGTCGCGGCCACGGTCGCAGCACTCGGCGCCATGCTGGTCATTGGCCTGCAGGCGACGCCGGTACCGGCCTCGATCACGGCCCCCGGCTCGCTGCAGCTGCTGTTGATCCTGCCTATTCCCGCGATCGCACTGACCTGCCTGCTGGGATGGCGCGGTGCGGCCATCGGTGTCGCCGCCGTTAACATGATTCTTGGCCTCAGCACCCCCGCCGACCATCCGACCGCATTCGACCCGGCTACCTTCGCTACCCAGCAGGCCATGGCCATCGCCAGCATCGCCCTGCTGTTGCTGGGTGCGCGCATCACCCACTTCCAGACCCAGCACCGGCTGCACGAGGAAGATGGTAGAGCGGCCCTGCAGCTTGCTCGGAATTCACACCTGGCCAGCGAGATGGACCTGCGTGAGCGCGCGGCCCATCTGCGCCAGCTGGGCGATGGCATGGACCTGTCGCTGAACGAAATGGTGAACTGGCTGCATGCGCAGGGTCATCACGCCGTGGCCGACAGCCTGCGGCATACCTCTGAGGTGCATTCGCGCCTGTTCCGGGCCCAGGCCAGCATGATCTATCCCGCCGCCCTGGAACAGCTGGGCCTGTACGTGGCGTTGCAGGCTGGCGGGGTGCGCGAGGCATGGAATGCTACGCATCGCATCGGCCAGCCGAGGTTGAAGGGTGACCCCTGCGCACTCGGGGTCGGCCTTCAGCTTGCTGCCTATCGACTCGTGGTCGATGCGGTCTCGCTTCTATTGAAGTGCGAGTGTGGACAGATCTCGGTCAGTATCCGCTGCGGAAGCTCCTTCCGGAAGCGTGGTGCCTTCATCTGCGTGGCTCTTCTGGACCGCCACGCATCACTGGGAAGCCGTGCAAAGGCGCTGGCAAACGAGCAGCTGCTGGGCCGAGTGCTCGCACACGCTGGCCACATGGACCTGAGTGGCAACAGGCTCAGGATGGTGTTGACCGAAGCACGGGACGCTCCCCGCCAGGCAGGCACTACTGAAGCCTTGAGGGAAAGCACACGCTCCATGGACACTGGCGTCCCCCGGGCCGCGATCTGACTATCCCGGTGAAAGGAGCTGCAGATCATTGCGCGAAAGTGATCTTTGGTCGGCGCCGAACCCACCCCGTCAGGATCTGGCGCCGGCGTGCAATTGCGCCCCCCTGCTTCCATCGATACTGTCATCCAATGGCGCGTCATGGCGCGTTCAAGCAACCCGCACGGCCGCTGCCAATGTCACGAGCAAGGGAGGCTCGGGTTTGGACCGATTCAAGAAGGCAGTTGAACTGAGCTTCCGTATCCGGCCAGCCGGCATCGCACTCGCGGCCGTCTATGCGCTGAGCTGCCTCGGCTCGCGTCAGTTTTCGCTGGATCAGTTCTTCCTGCCGGCGGGCATCCGCGCAGCGGCACTGCTGATCGTCCCGACCCGCCTGTGGCCCTACCTGCTGCTGGGCGAGTACGCGTACTTTGCAACGCTGCGCATCCCCATGATCGACACCTACGGCCTGGATTGGGTCATCCTGGCTTCGACGCTGCTGATGCCGATGGCGATGCTGGTGGTCTACCTGCATCGGATGAGAATGCCGTCCGAAGCAGCCACCGGTCTGTGGCTGCTGTCGCTGTCGTTCTGCACAGCGTTGTTCGTGCCGGGTCTCAACCTGGGCATTTCATATGTCCTATGGTCGAACCCACCACCCAGCAACCTGCTGGACGCGGTCGACCGGACGATCTTTGGCCACTTCGCCGCCATCATCACCCTGGTGCCGTTGGCATTCCTCTGGTCGCGGCGGCAGGCCGACCCCGGTTGGACAGACCGTTTCGTCGCCCCTACCGCCTCGGCGATCCTGGTGATGCTGGTGCTGGGCCTGTGCATGCAATTGACACGCGCCGACGCCCACACGACGCGGACACACATGGTGCTGCTGGCCGCCCTGCCCGCCATCGCCCTGACCTTCATGCACGGGTGGCGCGGCGCAGCCATCGCGATTCCGTTGTTGAACCTCCCCCTGCACGGCGCAACGCCCAGCACTGGCCTGCCTTCCTCGTTCGACCTGGGCACGTTCACCACCCAACAGAACATGGCGGTGATGAGTGTCGCACTGCTGGCACTCGGTTCCAGCATCAGCTATCACCATCAGCGCGCCCGGTCCCGCGGCCTGGCCGAGGCAACCACGCTGCGCCTGGCACGCGGCTCACTTCAGACCAGCGAGCGTGAGCTGCGTGAACGGGCCGTCCACCTGAAGCACCTGGGCGAGGGCATGGACAATTCGCTCAGCGAGATGGTCAGCTGGCTGAAGTCCCAAGGCCACCATGCGGTCGCAAACAGCCTGCAGCACGCGTCGTCGGTACATTCACGGCTGTTTCGCGAACAGGCCAGCCTGGTCTATCCCACCGGACTGGAGCACGTCGGGCTCTACATCGCGCTTCAAGCCGGCGGTGCATGCGAAATCTGGAACAACACGCATCGCGTCATTCCACCCAGGCTGGCGGGCAATCCCTGCCTGCTGACCGTGGATCTGCAACTGGCCATCTATCGCTCGCTGATCGAGGCGGTTTCACTTCTGCTGGAGCTGGAAACCGGGCAGGTCTGCGTGCGCGCCCGAAGCGGTCGGGCAGGCAAGCATCGCGGCATTGTTGCCGTGGTGAGCCTGCTCGATCGTGGTTGTCCGCTTTCCACGCGTACCACCCAACAGGCCGTCGAGCGCCTGGCCGGACGGATGCTTGCCTACGGCGGAACGGTCCACTGCCGCGGCAATCGTCTGCGGCTGGTCCTGCATGAACCGATCACCCACGCGTCGCCAGCGGCGGCCTGACGCGGAATCTGGCCCGGCGCGCAACGTTCGCCGCTAAAGTTACACCCTAAACCGCCGTTATCCGTGCCGAGCCCCTCCCTCGTGAGCCACCGCATCATGCCCGTCCTGCCGCAGGCCGCCGTCGATGGCGACCTGGCCGATCCGCTGCCGCAGCGGATCCTGCTGGTCGAAAACTCCCGCGCCTTCACCGGCATGCTGCGCGAGGCCATCGAGCAGCGCCTGGAACTGCCGGTGGTGATCGCCTCCACCCTGGCCGAGGCCGACCGCCTGCTGAGCGAAGGTGGCGGCTGGTTCCTGGTACTGACCGGGCTGGTCCTGGCCGATGGCGACCGCGACGCGGTGGTCGAGTTCTTCCTCAAGCGCGACCTGCCCACCGTGGTGGTCAGCGGCGTCTACGACGAGGACCTGCGCAAGCGCGTGCTGCAGCAGCAGATCATCGACTACGTGCTGAAGAACACTCCCGGCAGCATCGATTACCTGGTGTGGCTGGTGCAGCGGCTGGAGCGCAACCGGCGCATCGCCGCGCTGGTAGTGGACGACTCACCGTCCGCGCGCGGTTACGCCGCAGCCTTGCTGCGCATGTACGGCCATGAGGTGCACGAAGCGGCCGATGGCAACGAAGGCCTGGCCGCGATCGAGGCGCATCCGGCGATCCGCCTGGCCGTGGTCGACCAGGAAATGCCGGGCATGCAGGGCGTGGAGTTCACCCGCCGCCTGCGCACCCTGCGTTCGCGCGACAAGGTGGCGGTGATCGGCATCTCCGGCAATACCGATGCATCGTTGATTCCGCGCTTCCTGAAGAACGGCGCCAACGATTTCCTGCGCAAGCCGTTCTCGCGCGAGGAATTCTTCTGCCGGGTCTCGCAGAATGTGGACCAGCTGGAGCTGATCGGCACCCTGCAGGACCTGGCCACCCGCGATTTCCTCACCGGCCTGCCCAACCGCCGCTGCTTCCTGGAGCAGAGCCAGCGCCAGCTGCCGCAGCTGCAGCTGCACGGCCAGTGCGTGGCGGTGGCGATGATCGACATCGACCACTTCAAGCACATCAATGACACCCATGGCCACGAAGCCGGCGACGATGCGCTGCGCGCGGTGGCCGGCGCGGTGGCCACGCATGCACGCAGCCACGACCTGATCGCGCGCTTCGGCGGCGAGGAATTCTGCCTGCTGGTGCCGGACATGGAACAGGACGAGGCGCTGCTGTACTTCGAGGAGCTGCGCCAGCGCATCGCCGCGCTGGAGGTGGACATCGGCACCGCCACGCTGCGCATGACGGTCAGCATCGGGCTGTGCTGCCTGCGCCCGCAGCGCGATGCACTGCACCGGCTGATCTCCGAAGCCGACCGCCAGCTGTACCTGGCCAAGGCCGGTGGCCGCAACCGGGTCAGCTGCACCACGGTCGCCAGCCCGCTACGCCCACGCGAGCCGGCGCTGCCCTGACCGGTACGCTTTGATCCAGATCAACGCCGCCCGCGCCGGGCGGCTCTACAGTCCGCCCCGACATACGCATGAAGGGGAGCCGGGGATGGCACTACTGGTCTGGCAGGACGATCTGAACATCGGCATCGATGTGATCGACCAACAACACCGCCGCATCATCGAAATGCTCAACCACCTGCACGTGGCCCAGGCCAGCATGCAGCGTGCCGCAGTGGGTGAAGTGATCGACGAGGTGGTGGACTACACCATGTCGCACTTCGCGTTCGAGGAAGAGCTGATGGAGGAAGCGGGCTACCCGTTCTGTGCCGCGCACAAACGCGTGCATGAGGTCTTCATCAAGCGTGTCTCGGAGTACCGCATGCGCTTCCAGGCCGGCGAGGACATCAGTGACGAGCTGCGCACCATGCTCTCGCGCTGGCTGTTCAACCACATCCGCGGCGACGACCAGGCCTATGCCGAACAGGTCAAGGCGCACCTGAACCAGTTCGCCCGCGAACACCAGGGCGGCGGCTGGCTGGGTCGCACGCTCAAGCGCTTCTTTGGTTGAGCCGCAGCGCGCGCCGGTGCAGTACCACCAGCGCGCACAGGGTGGCCACCGCGGTCAGGCACAGGTAGTAACCCACCGCAACCAGGCCGAAGCGCTCGGCCAGCCAGGTGGCCAGGTACGGCGCCGGTGCCGCACCGAGGATGCCGGCCAGATTGAAGGACAGCGAGGCACCGGTGTAGCGCACCTCCACCGGGTAGATCTCGGCCAGGAAGGTACCGCAGGGGCCGTAGGTCAGCCCCATCAGGAACAGGCCCAGGCACAGGAAGGCGGTGACCAGCCACGGGCTGTGCGGCTGGAACAACGGTGCGAACAGTACGCCGAAGCCGACGATCAGTACGCTGGCAACAATCATCGTGCGCCGCGTGCCCCAACGGTCGCCATAGCGCGCCGACAGCGGGATGCCCAGCGCGAAGAACAGCATGCCGGCCATCTGCATCAGCAGGAACTGCTCGCGGCTGTAGCCCAGCACCGCGGTGCCATGACCGAGACTGAACACCGTCATCAGGTAGAACAGCACGAAGGTGGCGAAGGCGCCCAGCGTGCCGAGCAGCATCGGTACCGGGTGGTCACGCAGTACCGTCCACATCGGCAACCGCACCGGCGCCTTGCGCTCCAGCGCCTTCTTGAAGTCCGGCGTCTCGTGGATGTTCAGGCGCACCCACAGGCCAAGGCCGACCAGCAGTGCGCTGGCCACGAACGGAATGCGCCAGCCCCACTGCAGGAAGTCGTTCTGGCTCAGGCAGCGGCCGAGCACGAGGAAGATGCCGGCCGACAGCAGGAAGCCGAGCGGTGCGCCCAGCTGCGGGAACATGCCGTACCAGGCGCGCTTGCCCGGCGGCGCATTCTCGGTGGCCAGCAGCACCGCCCCACCCCACTCGCCGCCCAGCCCCAGGCCCTGGCCGAAACGGCACAGCGCCAGCAGCGCCGGCGCCCACAGCCCGATCTGCGCGTGGGTCGGCAGCAGGCCGATCAGCACCGTGGACAGGCCCATGGTCAGCAGCGCGGCGACCAGGGTGGCCTTGCGGCCGATGCGGTCGCCGAAATGGCCGAACACCGCCGAGCCGACCGGACGCGCGATGAACGCCACCGCGAAGGTCGCCAGTGACTGCAGCAGGGCCGCCTGCTCACTGCTGTCCGGAAAGAACAGGTGCGGGAACACCAGCACGGCGGCCGTGGCGTAGATATAGAAATCGAAGAATTCGATGGTGGTGCCGATCAGGCTGGCCAGCAGGATACGACGGGGGGAATTCACGGGCGGCGCGGCAGCAGTGATCGTCGACATCGGCAACACGGGTAACGGCGGATCGCCCGATTCTGCCACGGGCCGATGGCCGCACGGGACGATGGTTTCAGCCGACACCGATGCCAACGGAATTTTTCCGGCCGCCGGCTAGGCTGCGCCACCGGTCCCTGCATGGATGCCTTGCCCATGGCTGCAGTTGCGTTGTCATGCTCCGATTCGCCGAAGCTGCCGCGGATGGCGGCGTGGCTGGTGGTACTGCTGGTGCATGGCGGGCTCGCTCTGTGGCTGCTGGACAGCGGCCGGATCGAACTGCGCAGCGGTGAGGGCCCGCGGATCTCGCTGCATTGGCTGCCACTGGAACCGCCGGCGCCGGTACCTCAACAGCCCGCCTCGCCCTCCGTAAAGATGACGCGTCCGGCCGCATCGATGATGCCCCGCCCTGCTCCGGTTGCACAGGCAGAGAGCGCCCTGCCTGCCCCGGGGAACGTGGCTGCAGTGGCGCCACTGATCCTGAGCCTGCCTGCGGGCAGCATCGACGGTGGTGACGGCATCAGCGCAGCTGGCGTGGCGCCGCGCCTGATCGGTCGGCGCGAGGTCCATCCTGCGTTCGGGCCTCGCCGCAATTACTTCCGGATCCGTCGGCAGATGAGCCCCGAGCAGATCGTGCATGGCGTGGCGCAACTGCTGGGGCTTTGGCCGCCGGGATACATCGTCGACCCGTGCGAACTGGGTAAACAGGACATGGACTATTTCCAGAACGCGGTCGAAGACGCCGACCGCGACATGCTGCGCGCGGCAGTGCTGCAGGTGAGTGCCCGCTGCCGGTAGCTCGACGGCTGTCTGCCTTCTGCAGAGTCGAGCAACGCTCGACTGCTCTTCGCGAGAAGCAGTCGAGCAGGGCTCGACGCTACAAAGAACGAACAGCGGTCAAGCCGCCACGTCGTTACAGCTGGATCCAGGTGGCCTTGATCTCGCTGTACTTGTCGAACGCATGCAGTGACTTGTCGCGCCCATTGCCGGACTGCTTGTAGCCACCGAACGGTGCGGTCATGTCGCCACCATCCCAGCCGTTCACCCACACGCTGCCGGCGCGCAGCTGGCGTGCGACGCGATGGGCGCGGCCGAGGTCACGTGTCCACAGGCCCGCCGCCAACCCATAGCGGCTGTCATTGGCCACGCGCACTGCCTCTGCTTCGTCCTCGAAACCAAGTACCGCCAGCACCGGGCCGAACACCTCCTCGCGTGCCAACGCGTGGTCCGGACGCACCTGGTCGAACACCGTGGGCTGCACATAGCAGCCGCCGGCCTCCACCTCGGCCCGATGGCCGCCGAGCAGCAGGCGGGCGCCCTCGCCTTCGGCCCGTGCGATATCGGCCAGCACCTTGTGCACGTGCGCGGCATCGACCAGCGCGCCCATCGGTGCATCGGCCTCCAGTGGATGCTGCGGCTGCATATGCTGGCCGTAGGCAATCACCTGGTGCACGAAGTCCTCACGGATCGAGCGCTGCACCAGCAGCCGCGAGCCGGCGGTGCAGACTTCGCCCTGGTTGAAGAAGATGCCCTGCGCCACGGCCTTGGCCGCTGCGTCCAGGTCCGGTGCATCGGCGAACACCAGGTGCGGGCTTTTGCCACCGCATTCCAGCCAGACCCGCTTGAGGTTGGACCGTCCCGCATGCTCCAGCAGCTTCGCGCCGGTGGCGGTGGAACCGGTGAAGGCCAGCACGTCCACATCCATGTGCAGCGCCAACGGTTCACCGACGCGCGTACCGTGGCCTGGCAATACGTTCAGCACGCCGTCCGGCAGGCCCGCCTCAGCGGCCAGCGCGGCCAATCGCAACGCACTCAAGGGCGACCGCTCGGAAGGCTTGAGCACCACCGAATTGCCCATGGCCAGCGCAGGCGCGATCTTCCAGCAGGCCATCAGCAACGGAAAGTTCCATGGCACGATCGCTGCGACCACGCCGGCTGGCTCGCGCGTGACCAGGCCCAGCTCGTGTGGGCCAGTCGGTGCGACTTCGCCGTACAGCTTGTCCACCGCTTCGGCGGTCCAGCGCAGGCAGCGCACCACGCCGGGCAGGTCGATACGGCGTGCGTCGCGCACCGGCTTGCCCATGTCCAGGGTTTCCAGCAGGGCCAACTCATCAGCGTGCTTTTCCACCAATGCCGCCAAGGCCAGTAACACCCGCTTGCGATGGGCCGGGCTGGCCTCTGACCAGTGGCCCGCATCGAAGGCACGCCGCGCCGACCGCACTGCGCGCTCTACGTCCTCTGCATCGCAGTCGGCGACCACCGCCAGCACGCGCCCATCAATCGGGCTGATGCAGTCGAAGCGCGCGCCGCTGGCAGCGTCGGTGTAACGACCATCAATGAAGGCCTGTGCGGATATCGAAAGCTGCTGGGCCAGCACCTGCCAGTGGCTGCGGTCGGGAAAGGCGGCCATGTCGGGCTCCTCGGAACAGTTTCCCCGGTTATACCGGCGCGGCCGCGACTCCGCCGTGACGTGGCTGCGCTACATTTCCCCCATCGGACCCGATGGAGCTGGCATGAAGCGTTCCGCGAGCGACCTGCACGATCTGGCTACCCAACGCCCGGAGTCATTGGAGGCGTACTGGATGCCGTTCACCGCCAACCGCCAGTTCAAGGCCGCGCCGCGTGTGCTGGTGCGTGCCGAGGGCATGCACTACGAGGATGTCGACGGCCGCCAGATCCTCGATGGCACCGCCGGCCTCTGGTGCTGCAACGCGGGCCATGCCCGCCCACGCATCGTCGAGGCCATCGTCGAGCAGGCACGCACGCTCGACTACTCGCCGGCCTTCCAGATGGGCTCACCGCCGGCCTTCGCGCTGGCGCAGCGACTGGCCGCATTGGCGCCGACGCCACTGAACCATGTGTTCTTCACCAGCTCCGGCTCGGAGGCGGTGGATACCGCGATGAAGATCGTGCTGGCCTACCACCGCCAGCGTGGCGAGGGCCAGCGCACGCGTTTCATCAGCCGCGAGAAGGCCTACCACGGCGTGGGCTTCGGCGGCATGGCGCTGGGCGGCTTGCCCAACAACCGCAGGGCGTTCGGTCTGCAGCTGGGCGGCGTGGACTACCTGCGCCACACCCTGGACCTGCAGCGCAATGCGTTCAGCAAAGGCCTGCCGCGCCAGGGCGCCGAGCTGGCCGATGACCTGGAACGACTGATCGCACTGCATGATGCCTCAACCATCGCGGCGGTCTTCGTCGAACCCATTGCCGGTTCCGCCGGGGTGATTCTGCCGGCGCCGGGCTACCTGCAGCGCCTGCGCGAGCTGTGCGACCACCACGGCATCCTGCTGGTGTTCGATGAGGTCATCACCGGTTTCGGCAGGGTCGGCATGCCATTCGCCGCACAGCGCTTCGGGGTCACCCCCGACCTGCTGACCTTCGCCAAGGCGGTCAGCAACGGCGCAGTGCCGCTGGGCGGCGTGCTGGCCAGCGACGCCGTGCATGCAACCCTGATGCAGGCACCGCCACAGGCCATCGAGCTGTTCCATGGCTATACCTATTCGGGGCATCCGCTGGCCTGCGCGGCCGCACTGGCCACGCTGGAGGTCTACGCCGAGGAGCGCCTTTTCGAGCGCGCCATCGAGCTGGGCGAGTACTGGCAGGAACGGCTGCATGCGCTGCAGGGCCTCCCCAACGTGATCGACATCCGCAACTTCGGCCTGGTCGGCGCGGTCGAGCTGGCGCCTCGCCGCGATGCGCCGGGCAGCCGGGGCTACGAGGTCTATCGGCGCTGCTTCCACGACGGCGGGCTGCTGGTGCGCTGTACCGGTGACATCATCGCGCTGTCGCCCCCGCTGATCGTGGACAAGGCGCAGATCGACCAGATCACCGGCACGCTGGGCGAGATGATCCGGGCCACTGCCTGAGCCCTGGCCGGCGGCGGCGAGCGGGTACAATGGGCGGTTCCGCTCCTGCTCGCTGCCGTGCCCATGGATATCGTCGTCAAAGAAGAACTCAAGGCCTATATCGATCCGCTGACTGCGGACGAACATGACGCGCTGGAGCGCAGCATCCTGGCCGAGGGCTGTCGTGACGCGCTGGTCCTGTGGGGCAACGTACTGGTCGACGGCCACAACCGCTTCGGCATCTGCCAGAAGCATGGCCTGCCCTTCAACACCGTACAGAACACCCGCTTCCAGAGCATGGAAGACGTGCACCTGTGGATGATCGAGCAGCACCTGGGCCGTCGCAGCGTGTCCGACTTCCAGCGCGGCGTGCTGGCGCTGCGCAAGCGCGACATCCTGGCCGCCCGCAAGCAGATCGAGCAGGCGCAGCTGCAGCGCGAGAGCGATGGCACTGCCGACGTCACCGATGAGGCCGGCGAAGACAGCCCGCCGTGGGAGCCGGCACCGAAGATCAGCCGCGCCGAGCTGGCCCGCGAGGCCAAGCTGAGCACCAGCCAGGTCGGCATGATCGAGCGCATCCACGCCCAGGCCGCGCCCGAAGTCGTCGAAGCGGTGAAGGCCGGCGTGATCTCGATCAGCGCCGCCGCCGCCGTGGCCGACCTGCCGGAGGACGAGCAGCGCGCGGCCGCGGCCGGTGGCAAGGACGAGCTGAAGCAGGCCGCCAAGCGCGTGCGTGAATCCAAGCGCAAGCCGCGCGCACCGAAGCCGGACGCGGCCGAGATGGATTTCGAGGAGGCAAATGAGGACGAGATCGCCAGCCGCGATGCCGAGGTGCTGTCGGCGCTGGAGCAGCTGGGCGAGGACGCACCGGCGCTGCGCCGTCGGGTGGTCGCGCTGACCCGTGAGAACGACACCCTGCGCGCGCAACTGGCCGCGCTGCGCAAGCAACTGGAAGCGCTCTGAACCAAGGGGTAGTGCCGGCCGCTGGCCGGCAACGCCATGAACGTATCGGGTGCGTTGAGGATGCCGGCCAGCGGCCGGCACTACCAGATGCTCATGCCGTGCCGGTTAGACTTCCGGCATGACGTCTGCCAACGATCCGCGCCGCGCTCAGCTGCGGCGCCTGAAAGCCCTCGCGCTGGGCCTGCTGCTGTTGATGCTGGCCGGTTTCGCGGTCAGCCACTGGCAGGGCGAGCGCGGCATCTGGGCCTGGGTTTCGGCGTTCTGCGAGGCCGCAGCCGTGGGCGCACTGGCCGATTGGTTCGCCGTGGTCGCGCTGTTCCGGCGGCCGATGGGCCTGCCGATCCCGCACACCGCGATCATCCCGCGCAGCAAGGAACGCATCGGCGACAGCCTTGCGCTGTTCGTGCGCGACCAGTTCCTGGAGCCGGGCGTGCTGCTGGCCAAGCTGCAGGTGTTCGATCCGGCCAGCCGCCTCGGCAGCTGGCTGGCCGACCCGGCACGCTCGCGCATGCTGGCCGACATGGTCCGCGGCTGGGCGCTGCAGGCACTGGATTTCTTCGACGAAACCGCCGTGCGCCGGCAGCTGCACGGCTTCGTTGTGCAGCAGTTGCGGCAGTGGAATGCCGCTGCCACTGCCGGTGAACTGCTGGCCCTGCTGACCGCCGATGGTCGCCACCAGCGCGTGCTGGACGAAGGCCTGCAGCGGCTGGGCCGCTGGCTCGAGCAGCCCGAGGTGAAAGAACGCGCCTCGCAGCTGATCGTGCGTTACATCCAGCGCGAATGGCCGACGCTGTCGAGCACGGTGAACTGGGTCAAGCCGATTGACGAGATCGGCGACAGCCTGGCCGAGCGCCTGGCCCGCGCGGTACTGGAAGAGCTGCAACAGGTGCTGGCCGAGCCGCAGCATCCGCTGCGCCAGGACTACGAGAGCTGGCTGCAGAATTACGTGCAGCGCCTGCGCGAGGACCCGGCCCTGACCGAGCGCATCGAACAGCTCAAGCAGGAAATGATCGACCATCCGGCCCTGCAGGACTACGTGCAGGGGTTGTGGGCGCGCATCCACGCCAGCCTGCGCGCGGACCTGCAGCGCGAGGACTCGGCGCTGGTCGGCCACCTGCAGCGCAGCCTGGGTTCGCTCGGTGCGAGCCTGCAGGCCGACCCGGCGCTGCGCGAGGCCCTCAACCAGCACCTGCTGGAAGGCGCGCAACGCCTGACCGGCCGCCTGCGCGAAGGCGTGACCACGCATATCGCGCAGACCGTGAAGGGCTGGGACGAGCGCCATCTGGTGGAACAGCTGGAACTGAGCGTGGGCCGCGACCTGCAGTTCATCCGCTTCAACGGCACCCTGGTGGGTGGCCTGATCGGCCTGCTGCTGCATGCGGCGACAGTGGTGTTCAGGTTCTAGGCCTCAACGCGCCCTTCGGGTAATCACGCTTGATTCATAAAATGCGAATGCCTATCATTTACTGATCGGTTGTACGCTTAGCCAATCGGGTGCGGAAGACGCACCCATCGCCCGTGTACATCCCCCACCTCTGGACTGCCCGTCTGCGCGGGCCGTGCTTCGTCGATGGGACACGCTGGGCGACATGCGCAGGGCGCAAGGGGGCCGCGGACGCGTTCCATCCCCTCTCCTACCTGCAGGAATGCCGTGGACCGCTCGCCCGCAACCGCCAGCCCCCGCACCTTCTTTTCCAACCCGCGCTGGGGCGTGCTGTCACGCTCGTTGGCCGCGATCTTCGGCGGTTACGCGCTTGCCTCGGTGACCAGTGTGTTCTGCGCCGTGGCCCTGCCCGGCGCCCGTGGCCAGACCGTGCTGACCGGCATGCTGCTGGCCATCCTGGTCGCCGCCTGTGCGGCACTGTGGGCATTCGCCACCCGCAGCGCGCTGCGCGCCTGGGTCGGCATCCTCGCGCCCGCGCTGCTGATGGCCGCCATTGCGCGCCTGATGGGGGCCTGGGCATGAAGAACGGATTCCGCCAGTCGATGGCCTGGCTGCACACCTGGACCGGGCTGCTGGTTGGCTGGTTGCTGCTGCTGATCTTCATGGCTGGCACGGCCAGCTACTACCGCGAGGAAATCAGCCGCTGGATGCGTCCGGAACTGCCGTCCAGCAACGTCAGCATCGACGTCGCCGCACAGCGCGCGGTGGACTACCTGCAAGCCAACGCCGCGCAGGCCGAAAGCTGGTTCGTCACACTGCCGCAGCCGCGCAACCCGGCCATGCAGATGTTCTGGCGGTTGCCGCCGGAACTGGCCGATCCCAGCCGTGGCCGCCGCGGTGGCTTCGGCGACGCCACGCTGGACCCCAACACCGGCCAGGCATTGAAGGCGCGCGAGACCCGCGGCGGCGACTTCTTCTACCGCCTGCACTTCGACCTGCACTACATCCCGGTGCTGTGGGCACGCTATCTGGTCGGCTTCTGCGCGATGTTCATGCTGGTGGCGATCATCACCGGCGTCATCACCCACAAGAAAATCTTCAAGGACTTCTTCACCTTCCGCAAGGACAAGGGCCTGCGTTCCTGGCTTGATTTCCACAACGTCAGCGCGGTGATGGCCCTGCCCTACCACGCGATGATCACCTACACCGGCATTGTGACGTTGATGATCATGTACCTGCCGTGGGGGGTGAAGGTGGCCTACCCGCAGGACGAGGACACGTTCTTCTTCGAGGCCTTCGGCGGCCTCCCGGAAGTGACCGCGCCCGCCGAGGGCCACGCCACGCCGTTGCCGATCGCACAACTGCTGGACAACGCGCGCGCGCATTGGCACGGCGTGGAGGTGGCCGGTTTCACCGTGTCCAATCCGGGCGCGGCCAATGCGGTGATCGACATCCGCCAGCGCGACGGCAAGCGCCTGTCCATCGACACCCCGGCCGTGCGTTACGCCATGGTCAGCGGTGCTCTGCTTGAGGAAACGCCGCCTTCCGGCGGTGCCACCGCCACCCGCGGCGTGCTGTACGGCCTGCACCTGGCGCGTTTTGCCGACTGGGGCCTGCGTGCACTGTTCTTCCTGTCCGGTCTAGTCGGCTGCCTGATGGTGGCCAGCGGCGTGGTGCTGTGGGCGGTGAAGGAACGGCCCAGGCACGCCAAGAGTGGCCGCACCGGCTTCGGCCTGCGCCTGGTCGATGCGCTGAACATCGGCACCGTGGCCGGCCTGCCGATCGCCTTCGCCGCCTACTTCTGGGGCAACCGCCTGCTGCCGCTGGACATCGCCGAGCGCTCGAGTGCGGAGGCCAACGTGTTCTTCTACGCCTGGGCCGGCGCGCTGCTGGCCGCCTTCATCTGGCCGAAGCGGATGATGTGGGCGTGGCAGCTCTACCTGGGCGCGGCCGCGTTCGCACTGGTACCGGTGGTCAATGCGCTGACCACGCATGCGCACCTGGGCAACACCCTGCGCAACGGCGACTGGGTATTGGCTGGCTTCGATCTGTCGATGATCGCGTTCGGTGCGATGCTGGCGCTGTGCGGTTGGCGCATGCAGCGCTGGACGCCACCGCTGAGTGCGGCCGAGAAGAAGAAGCGTGCAGCCACTGCGGCTGCGCCGAAGGCATCGGTGAACACTGCAGACGCGGCCGAAGCGGAGGCCAGCGCATGATGCTGCTGGCGCTGACCCTGTCGTTCTCTGCGTTTACTGCGCTGTCGCTGGCGATGGAAAAGCACCAGCACGACCTGCATGGCAAAGCCGCGGCCACACCCGCACGGCGGGTGCTGTGGCGGGTGCTGGGCTGGGCGCTGCTGGCGGCGGCGTTCGCACTGTGCGTGGCCGACCACGGCTGGGCGATGGGCCCGGTGCTGTGGCTGGGGGCAATGACCCTGGCCGGCGTGACGCTGTCGTTCGGGTTGTATCCGTATCGTCCAACATGGATTGCGCCGCTGGCGATCGCGCTGCCGGTGCTGGGGTTGATGCTGGAATTGCTGTAGCCGCAGGACGGGGACAGCGGCATCCACGCTTGGCGTGGATCTACAATGCCCGTATGGATAGCATGCTGCAGCGGATGTCTGGAATCGGCTTTTTTTCCCGGTTGGGTGAAACACTGCCCATAACGGCCGGCGTCGTCGCCGTTCGGTCGCTGGCCGAAGCAATGCGGACCATCGATACCGATGGTTTCGAATGGATGCCCACAACACTGGGCGATTCGGATCCGTTTCACGGCGCCCTGCCCCATCCCGCCGAACTGGCCGACGCCCGACGCGAACTCAACCGCACGTTGATGCGCGCGCTTTCGGCGCTGGATCTGCCGGCACTGCGCTGCGGTGCACATGACCTGCAGCTGGTGGCGCGCGATGGAGCGATGTTCGCCTTCCGGCAACGCCTGCTGGAGATGCATCTCGGCCTGCCGGCACACTGGGAGCCTGTGCTTGCGCTGTACGAACAGGGCCATTGGCCCCTGGCCCATGCGCCGGGGCGATTGTTGGTGCTTTAGGTCGATCCACGCATGGCGTGGACCTACGGACCAGATGCGGTAATGCCGACCGCTGGCCGGCATCCCGCGGACCTTCCACGGTTCTGACGCAGTTGCCGGCCAGCGGCCGGCACTACCGGGATTACCCCAACCGCTTCAATTCCCACGCGCGATGGATGCGCGCGTTGCGCTCGAAGTCCGGGCCGATGGTGCGCGCGGTGATCTCGCGGCACTGGGCAAATTCGGCAATGGCGTTTTCTTCCAGCTTGAAACGGCGGAAGTTGTTCGAGAAGTACAGCACGCCCCCCGGTGCCAGCCGCGCCACCGCCGCGCGCAGCAGCTTCAGCTGTTCGCGCTGCACGTCGAAGTCATCGGCGCGTGCGGAGTTGGAGAAGGTCGGCGGGTCACAGAAGATCACGTCGTACTGGCCACGGTCGCCTTCCAGCCAGGCCATCGCATCGGCCTGCACCAGAAGGTGCTGGTTGCCGCCCTGCCCGTTCAACGCCAGGTTGTCGTAGCACCACTGCAGGTAAGTGGCCGACAGGTCGACGCTGGTGGTGCTGGCGGCACCAGCCACGGCGGCCTGCACGCTGGCCACGCCGGTGTAGCAGAACAGGTTGAGGAAACGCTTGCCACGCACCTGCTCGGCCATCATCCGGCGCAGCGGGCGATGGTCGAGGAACAGGCCGGTATCGAGATAGTCGAACAGGTTCACCTGCAGCAGTGCGTTGTTCTCGCGCACTACGATGAATTCATCTCGCTGCTCGAAGCGGCCGTACTTGCTGCCGCCCTTGCCGCGCTCGCGCGACTTCATCGAGACCTGCTCCGGCGGCACGCCGAATACTTCGCGCGCGGCAGCCAGCAGTTCGTTGCGGCGGCGGCGCACGTCGTTCTCCGGAATCGCGGCCGGTGCGGCGTATTCCTGCACGTGCAGGAAGGTACGGCGCTTGCCACCGTCTTCCTCGTAGACGTCGATGGCGGCCGCGTATTCCGGCAGGTCGGCGTCATAGGCACGGAAGCAGGTGATGTGCTCGCGGGCGCGCCAGCTCTTGAACTTCTTCAGGTTCTTGCGCAGGCGGTTGGCCACCATCTGCGCACCTTCGCTCAGCTCGCGCGGTTGTGCCGGATCACGGCCCGGCACGGCAATCGGATCGCAGACGATCAGCGCGCATTCCAGCGCACCGTTGAACATCTGGTACTTCTTGCTGGCGCGCAGGCCGGTGGCGAAGGCCAGCTCGTCGTTGCCGCACAGCAGGCTGGCACGCCACTGCGGCACCGCCTTCTGCAGGGCGTTGCCCAGTGCGCGGTACAGCGCCGGATCGGCGGCCAGGCGCTCGTCGTAGGGCGGGTTGCAGACCACCGCACCGATCTCCTGCTCCGGCGCGGCCAGGTCGGCCACATCGGCACGAGTGAAGCGGATCGCATGAGCGACGCCCGCGACCTCGGCATTCTCGCATGCCGCCTGGATCGCAGTCGGATCGATGTCGCTGCCGTGGATGACCGGCTTCAGCGCGGCCAGGCCGGCGGCCTCGCGATCGCGTGCTTCGCTCTGGAGGGTCTTCCAGGCCGCCTTGTCGAAGCCCAGCCAACGGCTCGGCGGCAGGCTGCCGTGGCGCATCAGGCCCGGGGCGACGTCGGCGGCCATCAGCGCGCCTTCGATCAGCAGCGTGCCGCTGCCGCACATCGGGTCCAGCAGGCCGCCACCGGCGGCGTGCAGGCGCGGCCACTGCGCGCGCAGCAGCAGCGCGGCGGCCAGGTTTTCCTTCAGCGGTGCCTCGTGGGCGGCGCCACGCCAGCCACGGCGATGCAGCGGGCCACCGCCGAGGTCGATCGACAACGAAGCGCGGCCCTTGCGCAGCGACAGGTTGACGCGCACATCGGGCAGATCGGTGTTGACCGAAGGGCGCTCCAGGCCTTCATCGCGCATGCGGTCGACGATGGCGTCCTTGATCCGCTGCGCGGCGAAGCGGGCATGGGTGATCTTGTCGCCGGACACGTGTGCGTCCACCGCCAGGGTCATCTCCGGCTTGATGTGCTCATGCCACGGCAGCGCACGCACGCCGTCGTACAGAGCCTGCTCGTCCGGGCACTCGAACTCGTCGATCGGCCACAGCACGCGGCTGGCCAGGCGTGACCACATCACGATCCGCAGCGCCTGCTCCAGTTCGCCCTCGGCGTTGACGCCGGCAATGGTGGCAGTGGCCTTGCCAAGGCCCAGGGCCGACAGTTCATCGGCAAGCAGGTATTCCAGGCCCTTGGCGCAGGAGACGAAGAATTTCACGGGGTCGGTTCGCAGGTGGTCGGGCGCGGCACAGGGGCCGCGCCGGTCGGAAAGGAGGGCCGTAGGCACGGCCGGCAGGCCCGCGCCGGGGGCGGCGGGGCTGCCATTGTAGTCAATGCGGGCAGGCGCGCCTTGCGCCCGGGCTTCACAGTTGCCGCAACAGGCGCTCGAAGGCCTGTGCGGAGGCCTCCACGTGGTGCTCCAGGCGGTGGCCGTCGTCGACCAGCAGCAGCTGCGCCGAACGCGCCTGCGCCCAGGCGATCACTCCGGCGGCCGGGACCACATCGTCATGCCAGGCCTGGACCACGGTGGTCGGCACGGCGGCGGCGTCCAGCGCCGGCATCGGGCCCATCGTAGTCGGCGGCACCATCAGGAACAGGCCGGCGACCGGTACCTGCAGCGAGGCGATGCCGGAGATGTAGGCGCCCAGGCTGGAACCGGCCAGTACCACTGGGCCCTGCCGGGCGGCGATGGCGGCGCGCTCGACCAGGCGGCGCAGGCGGGTCGGCACATCGCCTACCCGGCTGACCTCGCTCATCGCATCCAGGTCGGTGTAGTCGGGGCGCTCGTGGGTCCAGCCCAGGCGCTGTGCCACCTCGGCCAGCGCGGTGACCTTGGTCGCTTCCGGGCCGCTCTCGAAGCCGTGGGACAGGATGCAGTGGCCGCGGCTCATGCGTGCGCTCCGCACGAACGGGCCGACAAGGAAAGGGAAGGCAGGTTCATGCCGCAATGCTAGCATCGCCGGATGCCCAACCCGCTCCTGCCCGGCCTGCAGCTGCAGCCCCTGCCCTACGAAGACCGCCTGCCACTGCGCGACCCGGCCACGCTGGAGATGGTGGTGATCCACTGCACCGAGCTGCCCGACCTGGCGATGGCCCGCGAGTACGGCGAGCGTGTGCTGTACGACAGTGGTGCCGGCAACAGCGGGCATTTCTACATCGACCGCGATGGCAGCGTGGTGCAGTACGTGGCACCGGAACGGGTGGCCCACCACGTGCGCGGCATGAACGCGCATACGCTGGGTATCGAACTGGTCAATACCGGGCGCTACCCGCACTGGTTCGACAGCCGTCACCAGGCGATGGACGAGGCCTACACCGAGGCGCAGGTGGAAGCGCTGGAACAGCTGCTGTTGGCGCTGGTGGCACGCTATCCGTCGCTGCAGCGGATTGCCGGGCATGACCAGCTTGATCGGGAGCAGGTGCCGGCCAGCGATGATCCGACGCTGATGGTGGCGCGCAAGCGTGATCCGGGGCCGTTGTTCCCGTGGGCGCGGGTGCTGGCGAAGGTGCCGCTGCAGCCGGTTGGGTAAGCGGCAGGGCTGCGCCCTGCACCCGCAGAAGCAACGGCAACGTCAACGTCAAGAGCTGGCATTCCGGGGGATGGCGGGGTGGGTCCGGTTGTGGGGGACGCCGTAAACCCGTCCATGGGGGCTTGGCCGCGGCATCCATGCCGCGGACACCCCCGCAACCGGCCCCACCCCGCCTTCGACAGATTTCTGCCGCTGTTGGTGGGTGCCGACCTTGGTCGGCACGGAGTCGGATCCCGTGGCCACGCAACGGGCTCTGACCCCCGATTTACGCTCGATGGGGTCAGAGCCGTTTTCCGTTGGAAAACGGATCCGAACCCGCGCTTCTCAGGTACCGGTCGCCACCGGGCGGCTGCTGTCGCTCACCCAACCGCTCCAGGAGTCGGCGTAGATGCGTGCGCCGCTCAAGCCTGCGCTTTCCATCGCCAGCAGCAGGTGGCAGGCGGTCACGCCGGAGCCGCACATCAGCACCACCTGCTGCGGATCACGGTTGCCGATCACACCCTGCAGCTCGACGCGCAGTTCCTGTGCATCGCGCAGCCGGCCGTCGGCGACGTTCAACGCAAACGGACGGTTGACCGCGCCGGGTACGTGGCCGGCGACCGGGTCCAGCGGCTCGACTTCGCCGCGGAAGCGTTCGCCCGCGCGTGCGTCGACCAGCCAGCCCGGCGCGTGCTTCAGGCGTGCGCTGATCTCCTCGGCATTGGCGATCCGGGTGGTGTCGAAACGGCCCGGGTAAGCCGGCAGCGTGGTCACCTCGTCCGGCCCCGTCGCCAAAGGTTGCCCTGCGGCCTGCCACGCGGCGATACCACCATCGAGCACGGCCACCTTGCTGTGCCCGATCAGGCGCAGCAGCCACCACAGGCGCGAGGCGGCCATGCTGCCGTCGCTGCCGTCGTAGACCACCACCTGCGTGTCAGGACCGATACCCCACTGGCCGAGCTTCGCGGCGAAGGCATCGCTGTCCGGCAGCGGATGGCGACCATGGCCGACGCGCGACAGATCGGACAGGTCACGATTCAGATCGGCATACACCGCACCCGGGATATGACCTGCCAGGTATTGGCCGCTGCCCGCCTGCGGATCGGCCAGCGAGGAACGTGCATCAACCACGCGCACCGCGGTGCTGGCGGTGGCGCGTGCGTCGACCACACGGATGCCCTCGCCCAACGCGGCAGCCAGGGTGGCGACATCGACCAGGGTGGTCCACGGCGGATCGATCGGGTTCATTGCACTTGCTCCAGGCGGCGACGCAGGTTGTAGAGAATGGCCGCGGTGGCACCCCAGATGCGCTGGCCGGGCCAGCTGTACTCAAGGACGTGACGGATGCGGCCGCGATGGTTGATTTCGACCTGGCGCAGGTTGTCCGCCGCCATCAGGTAGTCCAGCGGCACCTCGAACACCTCGGCCACTTCGCTGGGCTGCGGCACCGGCACGAAGTCCGGATCGACCACCGCCACCACCGGGGTGACCCGATAGCCGGTGATCGTCACGAAGGGATCGAGATAGCCCAGCGCCTGCACCTGGCCCGGAGCCAAGGCGATTTCTTCCTGGCTCTCGCGCAATGCTGCCGCCAGTGCGTCGCGGTCGTCGGGCTCGGTGCGGCCGCCGGGGAATCCGACCTGGCCACCGTGCGTGCGCAGGGTTTCGGTGCGACGGGTGAGGATCACCTGCGCGCCACTGGCGCGCGGCACGATTCCCGCGAGCACGGCCGCTTCCACCGGAGGCCCGGGCGGCAGCAGATCGATCAGCTCGCTGCGGTTCCAGCCATCGCCGGCCGGCGGATCGGCCAACGGATGCAGCGCGCGCATCAAACGTTCGTGGTCGGCCAGCGAGCCGCGCAGTGATTGCTGGAGCTGCGCCCGCAAAGGCTGCACGCGATGCAGGATGCGACTGCGTTCGTCGTTGCTCATCGACGGCCACCGTGCGATTTCATCGATATGACGTCCGCAGCCGGTGCACTGCCGGTGCGGATCCAGCGTGCACACTCCGATGCAGGGACTTGCGACAACACGCGCCGTTTCTTCCATTGTTTGCACCCGGCAACAGTAGCGCGAACGGGCTGAATTTGCGCGGGTGGGCCGGTCGGACGGTAGAGTCGACTGTCAGTCGACTCGCGCGCGCAGCGCGGGCGTTTCCCCGATGTGACCCAAGAGCAGTCGACTGACAGTCGACTCTACCGTCAGGCACTGCGCAAACAAAAACGCGCCGGTGGAATCACCGGCGCGTTTGGTTTACTGCTTCGATTTACTTGACGCTGACCAGCTTGATCTCGAACTGCACAGCCACGTTCGGCGGGAACGGGGTGCGCGGGTCCGCACCGTAGGCCTGGTCCGGCGGCAGGGTGACTTCCCACTTCGAGCCGGCCGGCATCTGCAGCAGGGTCTCGCGCATGGCCTTCATTTCGACTTCGCTGACCTTGATCGACGGGATCTGCTGGGCCGGGCGGGCTTCGGTCGGGCGCTGGCCGTACGGGAACGGACCGGCCACTTCCAGCTGCACGGTGCTGGCCTGGGTCGGCTTGGCACCCTTGCCGGCTTCGATCACGCGGTACTGGACGCCGCTCGGCAGCGACTGCACGCCGGCCTTGGCCTTGTTCGCCGCGATGAACTGATCGCTCTTGGTCTTGTTTTCGGCAGCAGCCTTCTCGTACTCGGCCTTGGCAGCCTGGGCACGGCCCTGCTCGCGCTTCTGGAACGCTTCAACGGCCGGCTTCAGCTGCTCGGCGGTGATCGCCGGCTGCTTCTTGGCGTAGGCATCCTGCAGGCCCTTCACCACCGAGTTGATGTCCAGCTGTTCACCACGACCGGTCAGCTCCGCCAGGTTGTTGCCGTAGTCGTAACCGAAGTAGTAGCTCAGCTTGCCCTTTTCGGACGAGACGTCCTGGGCGAAGGCATTGCCCGTCAGGGCCAGGGCCGCGACGGCGACCGCGATAGAACGCAACTTCATCAAACAGTTCTCCAGGGGTGGTAACTCAGGGACGTTCTGCGCCGCCCTGAGGCGACGGGTTAGGATAACGGGCGCAACGTGTAACCGCTACTCACGATGCAGGCTATGACCCGTCTGCGTTCGCGGAGTTCAATATCACTTTTTTTTAACGTTCCAGGAGTTTCCCCGTGGCCGATGCCCTGATCGCTGTCGCCGACGACGGCGCCATCCGCACCGTGACCGTCCAGCGCCCGGACAAGCTCAACGCTCTGAACGCCGCGACCCTGCAGGCCCTGGCCGAGGCCTTCAGCGCCGCCGCCGCAGACCCGGAGATCCGCGTGGTGGTGCTGACCGGTGCCGGCCCGAAGGCGTTCGTGGCTGGCGCTGACATCGCCGAGATGAACACACTCAGCGCGGTTCAGGGACGTGATTTCTCGCTGCTGGGCCAGGCCCTGATGCGCCAGATCGAGCGCATGCCCAAACCGGTCATCGCCCGCGTCAACGGTTTTGCCCTGGGCGGCGGCCTGGAACTGGCCATGGCCTGCCACCTGCGCATTGCCGCCGATACCGCCAAAGTCGGCCAACCGGAAATCAATCTCGGGCTGATTCCCGGCTTCGGCGGCAGCCAGCGCCTGCTGCGCCTGTGCGGCCGCGCCGCCACCCTGGAGCTATGCCTGCTGGGTGCACCGATCAATGCCGCACGTGCGCTGGAACTGGGGATCGTCAACGAGGTGGTACCGGCCGACGCGCTGGACAACCGCGTGCAGGACATCGCCCGGCAGCTGGCACGCTCGGCGCCGCTGGCCCTGCGCGGCCTGCTCGATGCGGTGCACGTGGGCGGCGAATGCAGCCTGGAAGCCGGGCTGGAATACGAAAGCGCACAGTTCGGCCTGCTGTTCGCCACCGAGGACATGCGCGAAGGAACCAGCGCCTTCCTGCAGCGCCGCCCGCCGGCCTTCCAGAACCGCTGACGCCATGGCATCCCGACCCAACCCCGCGCAGCTGTTTGCCCGGGTCCAGGCAGACGATCTCGACGGCGCCCTGCAGGCCGGGCTGATGGACTATGTCGCCCGCGCCGACGACGCGCAGTTGCTGCCCGGCCACCCGGAACTCTCGCAGCGGTTGCAGCAGGCCCAGCAGCAGCTTCAGGCCGCCTGGGCGGCACGCGAACGCTACCGCGCCCGTGCGGTGCGACTGGCCCGCCGCGAAGCCGAACGCGACGCGCGGCGCACGCCCGCCCCGGCGCCGGACGTGAAGCCCGCCCTGCCCGCCGCGGCCGCCGCCATCCTCGCCCGGGCCAAGGCCCGCGCCAGCGGCAAGGAGCAGTAATGGCGACCACGAAGAAAACCGCACGCGCCCCGGCGCGGCGTGGCGGCACGATGCCGCGCGCCGACGTGGTGGAAATGTTCACCCGCCTGCGCGAACTCAACCCGCACCCGAAGACCGAACTGGAGTACAGCTCGCCGTTCGAGCTGCTGGTGGCGGTGGCGCTGTCGGCGCAGGCCACCGACGTCGGCGTCAACAAGGCCACGCGCCGCCTGTTCCCGATGGCCAACACGCCGGCGAAGATCCTCGCGCTTGGCGAAGAAGGACTGAAGCAGTACATCGCCACCATCGGCCTGTTCAACGCCAAGGCGAAGAACGTGATCGCCACCTGCGCGATCCTGCTGGAAAAGCATGGTGGTGAAGTGCCGCGCGATCGCGATGCGCTGGAAGCACTGCCGGGCGTGGGCCGCAAGACCGCCAACGTGGTGCTCAACACCGCCTTCGGCGAGCCGGTGATGGCGGTGGACACGCATATCTTCCGCGTCTCCAACCGTACCGGCCTGGCCCCGGGAAAGAATGTGCGCGAAGTGGAAGACAAGCTGGTGAAGGTGATCCCCGCCGAATTCCTGCTCGACGCGCATCACTGGCTGATCCTGCACGGACGTTATGTGTGCAAGGCGCGCAAGCCGGATTGCCCGGGATGCGTGATCGCCGATCTGTGCCGGTTCAAGGACAAGACCCCGGCCGAGTGACGGCCGCATCCATGCAGGGCGTGGATCGACTGCAACCAAGGCGCAATCCGGGCGTCATACGCAAGCGGGTTCAATGGCAGGCCCTGCCGCGACGGGGCCTGCGGTGAATGTCTGCCGCGCGTGAACTGTCACATTTACGCAATCTTTACCTTCTAGCCTGCGCGCATCTTCCCACCTGCCTGCAAGGCTCCTCTCCATGAAACTGCATCACCAACTCCTGACGGTGGCCGTGGCTGCTGCGCTGTATGTGCCGGCTGCACACGCCGAAGTCGCCATCGACGTGATCGGCGGTTCGGAAATCACCTTCGAAGGCCTGGTCCAGGCCGATGGCAACTGGTTCCACAACGATGTGGTCGACCTCAACGGTGGCGACGCCGGCAACGGCAAGAACAGCGAATTCGAACTGCGTCGCGCCGAGCTGGTGCTGAAGGGCAAGGGCCCGGGCAACGTGGAGTGGGTGGTCGGCTATGACGCCAAGGCCGACAAGTTCCTCGACACCAACGTGAAGTACAAGCTGCTGGGCAACGCCAACCACTTCCTGCAGCTGGGCCAGTTCAAGCAGCCCAACAGCCTGGAAGAACTGTCCAGCACCAAGAACAACGATTTCATTTCCAAGGCAGCGGTCACCAACACCTATGCCATCGCCCGCCGCCTGGGCGGCGCGTACAGCTACGGCCAGGACAACTGGTCGGTGACTGCCAGCGCCTTCGGCCGCGAGCTGACCCGCAACCTGGCCCACGGCAGCGGCTACGGCGCGCGTGGCACCTGGGCCCCGATCAATGAAAAGGGCCAGGTCCTGCACTTCGGACTGAGCTACGTCAACTACGACACCGACGCCGACACCCTGCGCGTGCGTGCACGTCCGAATGCCGACCTCGCCACGGCCCGCCTGGTCGACAGCGGCAACCTGACCGACACCGACCGCGTCAGCACCATCGGCGCCGAAGCGATGTACTTCCAGGGCCCGTTCAAGGCCCAGGCCGAGTACTACACCAGCAAGGCCAAGCGCTACGACCACGACAACTACACCAGCGACGGCTATTACATCAGCGGCGTGTGGAACGTCACCGGCGAGACCTGGAGCTACAAGGGCGGGACCCCGGGCACCGGCCTGCCGAACAACCCGGCCGGCGGCCAGTGGCAGCTGGGCGTGCGCTACGACCACATGGACCTCAATGACGGCAACCTCGCCGCCAACCCGGTTGCCGGTCGCCCGCCGATCGTCGATGGCGTGCTGGGTGGCAAGATGGACATCTGGACCGTGGGCGCCAACTGGTACCTGCGTTCCAACTTCAAGCTGATGCTCAACTACGTGATGGTCGACAGCAAGAAGTACAGCTCCACGGCGCGCGGTTTCGTCAACGATGATCCCAACATCCTGGAAGCCCGCGCGCAGTTCTTCTGGTAAGTCCAGCCCCCTGCGTTGACCCGCGAAGGCACGGCCCCGGCCGTGCCTTCGTCGTTGCATCGGTAGCCGCGCTGCCCTGCCGGCGCAGCGGACGTGACATCGCTCATGACGCGTGTCACGCCCGCGTCATATGACAGACGCGGGGGTGTCACGCAACCGTTATGGAATGTGCACCGAAACGTCGGGCAACCGCCCTTCGACCACCACCCCAGGAGTCTCCCCGTGATCCACGCCTTCAAGTCGCGCGCCGCTGTCGCCATCCTGGCCGCATCGTCCGTGTTCGCCGCCAACGCCGCCGATATCACCGGCGCGGGCGCATCGTTCATCTACCCGGTCATGTCCAAGTGGTCGGCCGACTACAGCACCGCAACCGGCAACAAGGTCAACTACCAGTCCATCGGTTCCGGCGGCGGCATTGCCCAGATCAAGGCCAAGACCGTTGATTTCGGCTCCTCCGACGCGCCGCTGAAGCCGGAAGACCTGGCTGCCGCGGGCCTGGCGCAGTTCCCGTCGGTGATCGGCGGCGTGGTGCCGGTGGTCAACGTGGCCGGCATCGCGCCGGGCGCGCTGAAGCTGGACGGCGCGGTGCTGGCCAACATCTTCCTGGGCAAGATCAAGACCTGGAACGACCCGGCCATCGCCGCGCTGAACCCGGGCGTGACCCTGCCCAACGCCAAGGTCACCGTCGTGCATCGTTCGGACGGCTCGGGCACCACCTTCAACTTCGTCAATTACCTGTCCAAGGTCAGCCCGGAGTGGAAGAGCTCGGTCGGTGAAGGCACCTCGGTGCAGTGGCCGGCCGGCATCGGCGGCAAGGGCAACGAAGGTGTTGCCGCCTATGTGAAGCAGATCAAGGGCGGCATCGGCTATGTCGAACTGTCCTACGCGCTGCAGAACAAGCTCTCCTACACCGCGATGAAGAATGCCGCCGGCAAGTTCGTGCAGCCGAGCGACACCTCGTTCGCGGCCGCTGCCGCCAGCGCCGACTGGGCCAACGCCCGCGACTTCTACCTGGTGATGACCAACGCGCCGGGCGCCGAGTCCTGGCCGATCACCGCCACCAACTTCATCCTGGTGCAGAAGACGCCGAAGAATGCTGCCAATGGCAAGGCGACCCAGGAGTTCTTCCGCTGGGTCTACAAGAATGGCGACGCCCAGGCCCGCCAGCTGGACTACGTGCCGCTGCCGGACAGCCTGGTCCGCCAGATCGAGACCTACTGGTCGCAGAACCTGAAGTAAGCGCGTTCCCCCGCAGGAACGGGGGCGGCGGGTCCTCTCTCCCCCGCCGCTCCCACCCGGGCGCGAGATCCTCGAGATCTCGCGCTCTTCTTGTTTTTGGGGGATGGGTCGTGAAGAGCGCTGCGCTTCCAATCTACTGCCCGGAGTCGGCGCTGGGCCAGCCCGGGACACGCCGTAAACCCCGGTCCGCGGTCCGGCCCAGCCGCTGACGGCTGTGCGTTCGGGCGCTTGCGAGGCAGTGCCTCGCAGGCAAACCGCCCTCACCCTTGGGGGCTCGTCCACGGCATCCATGCCGTGGACGGTCCTGCACGCCCTGGCCCACCGCCTCTCGACTGTTCATCGGGGGCGCGGTGGGGTCATGGAAGGCAGGAGCAAAGGCAGGAGCGTTTGTAGAGACGAGCCCACGCTCGGCTGGGTGCTGGAGCGTGCGGACCAACGGTCCGCACCTACCGAGAACAGGGAGCAGTCGAGCATGGCTCAACTCTACAAGGGCCAACCGACCGTCATATCGGTGCGCAGATCGGGGGTTTCCGGGCACCTGCTGGATCGGCGCCAATCCTGTGAAACCCTTGTCAGAACGTGATCCAGGACACCCCTGTCATGGTCGTAATACGGCTGTAACAAAAACATCATTTCATAGCCGCATCCGCCGACCACGTCGGCTCTTCCCCGCTATGGAGTGACCATGAAACTGCACTCGGCCGGCCTCGCCGCCCTTTCCCTGGCCATCGCCCTGGGCCTGTCGGCCTGCGGTGGCGACAAGCAGGCCGCGCAGCAGCCGGCTGCCGACGGCGCCGCCGCCCCGGCCGCTGCCGGTGCCAAGGTGACCGCCGAAGTGTCCGGCGCGGGCGCGTCCTTCATCTTCCCGCTGGTCTCCAAGTGGTCGGCTGACTACAACACCAGCACCGGCGCCAAGATCAACTACCAGTCGATCGGCTCCGGCGGCGGTATTGCCCAGATCAAGGCCGGCACCGTCGACTTCGGTTCCTCCGACAAGCCGCTGAGCAGCGAAGAGCTGGCCCAGGCCGGCCTGGCGCAGTTCCCGTCCGCCATCGGCGGCGTAGTGCCGGTGGTCAACATCGAAGGCCTGGAAGCCGGCAAGCTGCGCCTGAGCGGCGCCCTGCTGGCCGACATCTTCCTGGGCAAGGTCAAGACCTGGAACGATCCGGCCATCGTCGCCGCCAACCCGGGCGTGAAGCTGCCGGACGGCAAGATCACCCTGGTCCACCGTTCGGACGGTTCGGGCACCACCTTCAACTTCTCCAACTACCTGTCCAAGGTCAGCCCGGAGTGGAAGAGCAAGGTCGGCGAAGGCACCTCGGTGCAGTGGCCGGACGGCGTCGGTGGCAAGGGCAATGAAGGCGTCGCTTCCTACGTGAAGCAGATCAAGGGCTCGATCGGCTACGTCGAACTGGCTTACGCGCTGCAGAACGGCATGCCGTACACCGCCATGCAGAACGCGGCCGGCAACTGGGTCGAGCCGAGCGCGGAAACCTTCGCCGCCGCGGCCGCCAGCGCCGACTGGGCCAGCGCCAAGGACTTCAACCTGGTCATCACCAACGCTCCGGGCGAGCAGGCGTGGCCGATCACCGCCACCAACTTCATGCTGATGCAGAAGAAGCCGAAGGACGCCAAGCGCAACCAGGACACCCTGGCCTTCTTCAAGTGGGCCTTCGAAAACGGCCAGGCGCAGGCCAACGAGCTGCACTACGTGCCGCTGCCGGCCGAACTGGTCAAGCAGATCGAGGCCTACTGGGCGACCGACCTGAAGTGATGGACACGACGGTGCCCGCCCACGCGGGCACCGTTTCTTCCACGCCGTGCCGCCCCGCCCCTTCCTGGCCCTGCCGTCCCCATGAATGCCATCGCCCAGCCTGTAGCCGCCCCGTCCACGCGTGATGCGCGTGATGCCCGCAACGACAAACTGTTCCGATGGGTGCTGGTCGGCACCGTCATCTTCGTCCTGATCGCCCTGGCCTGCGCCGCGCTGTCGATGCTGTGGGGCGGCCGCCATGCCCTGCAGATGCAGGGCCTGAGCTTCTTCTTCTCCGCCGACTGGAATCCGGTCGAAAACAAGTTCGGTGCGCTCGCCCCGATCTACGGCACCCTGGTCACCGCCGTCATCGCGATGGTCATCGCCGTGCCGGTCAGCTTCGGTATCGCGTTCTTCCTCACCGAAGTCGCGCCGCGCTGGCTGCGTGGCCCGGTCGGTACCGCCATCGAACTGCTGGCCGGCATTCCCTCGATCATCTACGGCATGTGGGGCCTGTTCGTGCTGGTGCCGGTGATGACCGAGTACGTCACCCCGTTCCTCAACGAGACCCTGGGCGAATGGCCGATCATCGGCCCGATGTTCCAGGGCCCGCCGCTGGGCATCGGCATGCTCACCGCCGGTTTCGTGCTGGCCATCATGGTCATTCCGTTCATCTCCTCGGTGATGCGCGAAGTGTTCCTGACCGTGCCCACCCGCCTGAAGGAGTCGGCGTACGCGCTGGGCTCCACCAAGTGGGAAGTGAGCTGGGACATCGTCCTGCCCTACACCCGCTCGGCAGTGATCGGCGGCATCTTCCTCGGCCTCGGCCGCGCCCTGGGCGAGACGATGGCGGTGGCCTTCGTGATCGGCAACAGCGTGCGCCTGTCGCCGTCGCTGCTGGAGCCGGGCACCACCATCGCCGCGCTGATCGCCAACGATTTCGGCGAAGCCACTGAAACCTACCGCTCGGCCCTGCTGCTGCTCGGCTTCGTCCTCTTCATCGTCACCTTCGTGGTGCTGGCCATCGCCCGCCTGATGCTGATGCGCCTGTCCCGCAAGGAGGGCAACTGATGTCCACCACCGCTGATTCGTTGTACCTGCGCCGCCGCATCGGCAACGTCGTTGCGATCACAGCCTCCTGCGCCACCGCGCTGTTCGGCCTGTTCTTCCTGGGCTGGATCCTGTTCACCCTGGCCTCGAAAGGCCTGGCCGGCATCAACTGGGACCTGTTCACCAAGATGACGCCGCCGCCGATGCAGGACGGTGGCCTCGCCAACGCCTTCTTCGGCAGTGCCGTGATGTGTGCGCTGGCGATCGGCATCGGCACGCCGCTGGGCGTGCTGGCCGGTACCTGGCTGGCCGAGTACGGCAACGCCCGCAAGGCCGGCACCGTGGTCCGCTTCGTCAATGACATCCTGCTGTCGGCACCGTCGATCGTGCTGGGCCTGTTCGTCTACACCCTGTACGTGATGCAGACCGGCGGCAACTTCTCGGCGTTCGCCGGTGCCCTGTCGCTGGCCTTCATCGTGCTGCCGGTGGTGGTGCGCACCACCGACGAGATGCTGCGGCTGGTGCCCTCGCAGATGCGCGAAGCGGCCCTGTCGCTGGGCATCCCGCAGTGGAAGGTGATCGTGCAGGTGCTGTACCGCAGCGCGTCGGCCGGCATCATCACCGGCATCCTGCTGGCGCTGGCCCGCATCTCCGGCGAGACCGCGCCGCTGCTGTTCACCGCTTTCGGCAACCAGTACTGGAACAACAACATCTTCCAGCCGATGGCCTCGGTGCCGGTGGTGATGAACCAGTTCGCCGGCAGCCCGTATGAATCCTGGCAGGTGCTGGCCTGGGCCGGTGCCCTGGTGCTGACTGTCTTCGTGTTGCTGGTCAGCCTTGCCGCCCGCGGCATCCTGCTGCGCAACCGTATCTCCCATGACTGACCTTTCCGTGGACAACGCCATGAACGACCTTTCCAACGCCGTGCCGATGCAGCGCATCGCCGTGCCGTCCTCGCACGAGAGCCTGCACACGCCGTCGCCGGTGAAGCTGGCTGCACGTGGACTGGACTTCTACTACGACAAGTTCCACGCCCTGAAGGGCATCAACCTGGAGATTCCGGAAAAGCGCGTGACCGCGCTGATCGGTCCCTCCGGTTGCGGCAAGTCGACCCTGCTGCGCATCTTCAACCGCATCTACGCGCTGTACCCGAAGCTGGAAGCGCGCGGTGAAGTGCTGCTGGACGGCGAAAACATCCTGTCGCCGAAGTACCCGATGAACCGCCTGCGCAGCAAGGTCGGCATGGTGTTCCAGAAGCCGGTGCCGTTCCCGATGACCATCTTCGAGAACGTGGCCTACGGCATCCGCCACCACGAGAAACTGAGCAAGGCCGACATGGCCGACCGCGTCGAGCAGGCACTGCGCCAGGGCGCACTGTGGGACGAAGTGAAGGACAAGCTGGGGCAGAGCGCGCTGGGCCTGTCCGGTGGCCAGCAGCAGCGCCTGTGCATCGCCCGTGCCGTGGCGCTGCGCCCGTCGGTGCTGCTGCTGGACGAGCCGACCTCGGCGCTGGATCCGATCTCGACCAGCCGCATCGAGCAGCTGGTGGAAGAGCTCAAGCACGAGTACACCATCGTCATCGTCACCCACAACATGCAGCAGGCCGCGCGCGTTTCCGACTACACCGCCTTCATGTACCTGGGCGACCTGATCGAGCACGACCGCACCGAAGTGATCTTCTCGCAGCCGTCGCAGCGGCAGACCGAGGACTACATCACCGGTCGCTTCGGCTGATCGACGCTGATCCTTCGCCACATGTCCAGCCAGGCACGGCCTGGCTCTACCCGGATTGCAGACCATGAACCTTCCCAACGACCACATCGTCAAGAGCTACGACGAAGAGCAGCAGCGCCTGGTGGCCGAAATCGTGCGCATGGGCGAGATGGCCGTCGCCCAGCTCGAAGCGTCGATGGACGTGATCGAGAAGCGCGACGAGAACGCCGCCCATCGCATCATCGCCAACGACGAAGCCATTGATGCGCTGGAGCAGCAGATCAGCCATGACGTGATGCGCCTGGCCCTGCGCGGCCCGATGGCGCGCGACCTGCGCGAGATCCTCGCTGGCCTGCGCATCCCGGCCGACATCGAACGCATCGGCGACTATGCAGCGAACGTCGCCAAGCGTTCGATCGCGCTGGGCAAGGTGCCGCCGCTGCCGCAGATCCAGGGCCTGCGTGCGCTGGGCCGCCTGGCCGCGCAGCAGGTCCGTCGTGCCATTGCCGCCTACCGCGACAACGACGCCGACGCCGCACTGGAACTGCGCGAGGACGACGCCCGCCTGGACGCGCAGTACACCGCGCTGTTCCGCGAGCTGCTGACCTACATGATGGAAGACCCGCGCAACATCACTCCGTGCACGCACCTGCTGTTCATGGCCAAGAACCTGGAGCGCGTGGGCGACCACGCCACCAACATCGCCGAGAACGTGTGGTTCCTGGTGCACGGGGAGCAGCCGCTGCCGCCGCGCGAGAAGCGCGACGAGACCTCCAGCACCGGCCAGCCCTGACGCTGCACTGCAACACCGGAGTCGACTCCAAGGTGGCCGCTGTCCTGGTGACAGCGGCCTTCTTTTTTGGGGTGTTCCACCCGCGTTGTGGGCGCCGGGCTTGCCCGGTGCGAACCTTCCGGATGCTTCTGTAACAAACCTCACGAAAATTTGAGTTCTTGGCGAGGATTCGTTGAGTAGGATCGCTGCACCATCGTTTCCACCGGCATCCCTGCCGGCCATCCGGGCACCCGCCCACACCACCCAGGAGCACGACCGATGAGCAGTTCCAACAAGACCCTGTCCCTGCTGACTGCTACCGCCCTGGCCGCCGGCCTGGGCATGACCGCCAGTGCCTCGGCCCTGAGCATGAGCGACCTCGCCCAGGGCTACCTGGTTGCCGGACAGGCAGCCAAGGCCAGTACCGACGCCAAGGCCGCCGACACCAAGATGGCCGCTGACGCGACCAAGCATGCCGAAGGCAAGTGTGGCACCGACGGCAAGACCGCCGAAGGCAAGTGCGGCGCCGACAAGGGCAAGGCTGCCGGCGCTGCGGCAGGCGCCAAGGCCACGTCCGGCGACAAGAAGGCGGCCGAAGGCAAGTGTGGCGAAGGCAAGTGCGGTGGCAAGCACTGACGTCCGCGCCAGCGTCGTCAGCCCGCGGTTGCCGCTTCGTGCGGCGGCCGCCGGGTTGGGGCTGCGCCGGGCGCTGTTGCAGGAGCTGCGTGATGCACCGGCGGGCGACTTCGATTTCCTCGAATGCGCGCCGGAGAACTGGATCCATGTCGGTGGTCCTGCCGGGGATGCACTGGCCGAGCTGGCACAGCGCCATCCGTTGAGCTGCCACGGCCTGTCGTTGTCGCTGGGCGGCAGCGCGCCACTGGATACGCAGCTGCTGGAACAGGTCGGCCAGTTCCTGGAAAAGCACCGCGTGCCGCTGTACAGCGAGCACCTGAGCTACTGCAGCGACGACGGCCACCTGTACGACCTGCTGCCGATTCCATTTACCGACGAAGCGGTGCGCCATACCGCCGCACGCATCGCCCGTGTGCAGGACCTGCTGGGTCGCCGCATCGCAGTGGAGAACGTGTCCTACTACCTTGCGCCGGAGCCGGCGATGGACGAGCTGGCCTTCACCAACGCCGTGCTCGCCGAGGCCGACTGCGACCTGCTGCTGGACGTCAACAACGTCTACGTCAACGCCTGCAACCACGGCTACGACGCCGACACCTTCATTGCCGGGCTGCCCGCAGAACGCATCGTCTGCCTGCACGTGGCCGGGCACCTGGACGAGGCACCGGACCTGAAGATCGATACCCATGGCAGTGCGGTGATCGATCCCGTCTGGGACCTGCTGGCGCGTACCTACGCGCGCATCGGCCCGCGCCCCACCCTGCTTGAGCGCGATTTCAACTTCCCGCCCTACGCCGAACTGCAGGGCGAGCTGCAGACCATCCGCCGCCTGCAGGCGACGCACGCCGGGAGCGCACATGGCTGATGCTCCCGACACCCTGCGCGCGCAGCAGCACGCATTCACTGCCCATCTGCGTGATCCACAGGGCGTGCCGCCACCGGCCGGGCTGGAATCACACCGGGTCGCGGTATACCAACGACTGCTGTTCAACAACCTGCTCGGCCTGTTGAGCAACGGCTTCCCGGTCTGCGTGCGCCTGCTCGGCGAGCCGGCCTGGAGCGGACTGGTGCGCCATTACTTCGCGACCCATCGCTGCCAGACACCGCTGTTCACCGAACTGGCCGCCGAATTCGTGCAGTGGCTGCAGGCGCAGCCACAGCTGCCGCATCCGGCGTTGGCCGAACTGACCCACTACGAGTGGGTGGAAACCGCGCTGTACCAGCTGGATGCCGAACCGCTGCCGGCGCAGGACGACACCGACCCGCTGCGGGTGCCGCTGCAGCGCTCGCCGTTGGCATGGCCGCTGCTGTACCAGTGGCCGGTGCACCGGCTCGGTGCCGAGGACGCACCGACCGAGCCGCCGGCCGAGCCGACTGGCCTTCTGGTGCGCCGCGATGCCGACGGCGAGGTGCGATTCGCCGCGCTCAGCCCTCTGGCGGTGTTCCTGCTGTCCAGCATCGGCGAACAGCCCGGCCTTGATGGACAGGCCTACCTGCAGCGTCTGGCCGCTGCGCACGGCTTGGCCGAGGATGCGCTGGCCGAACCCGGTGCCGCGCTGCTGCGGCAGTTCCTGCAGGCCGGCGTGATCGGCCCGCTCACAGCCCCTCCCTGACACACCTCATTCGCGGAGACCCCCTGATGAACCTTCCGACCCTGGCCACCGCGCGTGGCCAGCTGGACCGTCTCGCCCCCTGGTTGGCCCCGCTCAGCCTGCGCCTGCTGCTGGCCTGGGAGTACTTCGAATCCGGCCGCGAGAAACTGCACGGCCAGAACTGGTTCGCCGACCTGCACGATGCCTTTCCGTTCCCGTTCGATCAGCTGCCGAGCACGCTGAACTGGCAGCTGGCGACCTGGTTCGAACTGGTCGGCGCGGCCTGCCTGCTGTTGGGTTTCGGTACGCGTTTCGCCGCCGCCAGCCTGCTGGTATTGACCGTGGTGGCCACCTACGCCGTGCACTGGCCGATGCAATGGGACTCGCTGGGCGACCTCGCGATGGGCTATGCGATCACTGATCAGGGCTTCGGCAACTTCAAGCTGCCGGTGCTGTTCATGGCGATGCTGCTGCCGTTGATTTTCAGCGGCGCCGGCAGGCTGAGCGTGGATGCGTGGTTGGCACGGTGGTCTCCCTCGGCCACGCCTGCGCGGCCAGCAGTCCGGTAGGTGCCAACCTGGGTCGGCGCGCACCGTGCCACCCCAGGTTGGCACCTACCGGAATCCTGGGCGCGCGGTGCACCGGTAGGTGTCGACCTTGGTCGACACACGCCCACCATGCACAGAAGGCTGGCCGGACGCTCAAGGCCGCTCTGATAGAATTCACGCATGAATGACCCCACTCCCGCACCTGCCGCCGCCTCCGATTCCGCAATCCCCCAGGCGCAGCGCGCGATGTCACAACGCTTCCGCGGCTTCCTGCCGGTGGTGGTGGACGTGGAAACCGGCGGCTTCGACAGCCAGCGCAACGCCCTGCTGGAAATCGCCGCGGTGCCCATCGAGATGGACGAGAACGGCCTGCTCTACCCCGGCCAGACCGCCAGTGCCCATGTGGTGCCGGCCGAGGGCCTGGAGATCGACCCGAAGTCGCTGGAAGTGACCGGCATCATCCTCGACCACCCGTTCCGGCTGGCCAAGGAAGAGAAGGCCGCACTGGACCACATCTTCACCCCGGTACGCGCGGCGATGAAGAAGTACGGCTGCCAGCGCGCGATCCTGGTCGGCCACAACGCCCATTTCGACCTGGGCTTCGTCAACGCCGCCGTGGCCCGGACCGGCCACAAGCGCAATCCGTTCCATCCGTTCAGCGTGTTCGACACCGTCACCCTGGCCGGCATCGCCTACGGGCAGACGGTGCTGGCGCGTGCAGCCACGGCCGCCGGGTTGGGCTGGGATGCGAACGAAGCACACAGCGCGGTGTATGACACCGAACAGACCGCACGATTGTTCTGCACCATCGCCAATGCCTGGCCGCGGTGAAGCGGCCAACGGCGGAGCCCCTCGTGGCGTGAAGCGAATCATAAGGTGGGCCGGACGGGTGGACTGCGCAGGGGACGCTGCACGTACGTCCATGTAAGCTTGGTCGCCGCTTGCTCGTGTGCGCTGTCCTGCGCACACGGCAAGACCGGGGTTGGGCATCCGGCCCAACCCGCCCGAGGCATGCCTCAGGCCCATGCGGCTCACGCCCCTGCGCAGCCCACCCGTCCGGCCACGGACACGTTGCTGAGCGCCACGGAAAGATCAGAAGAAGCGGGAGCAGCAGCGGGTCGCTGCGCTCGTTGGGGGCCTGCCGATCACCTCTGTAGTGAGTCACTTCTCTGGTGGGTGCCGACCGTTGGTCGGCACTGCCGGGTAGTACGACAACACCAGTAGATCCACGCCATGCGTGGATGCGATCAACCAATACTCGTACGATCGCGGCCGTCGCTCTTGGCGCGGTACAGCGCGCGGTCGGCGCGCTGGTACAGCAGCGCCGGGGTGCGGTCATCGGCATCCAGTTCCACCAGGCCTGCGCTGAAGGTCACGCGCAGGCCCGCTACTCCGGCCCAGTCGGGGTGGTCATGGAACAGGCCACGCAGGCGCGCGCACAGCTGCGCGGCTTCTTCCAGGCGGGTGTCGTTGAGCAGCAGCGCGAACTCCTCGCCACCGGTGCGCGCGGGCAGGTCCGAGTCGCGGCAGGCCGCGGCGATCAGTCGGGCCACCTGCACCAGCACAGCATCGCCGATGCTGTGGCTGTGCCGGTCGTTGACGTCCTTGAAGTGGTCGATGTCCAGCACCACCAGGCACAGCGGGTGGCCGCTGCGCTGTGAGCGGGCGAAGTCGCGCGCCAGCGTTTCGTCGAAGGCACGGCGATTGGCCAGCCCGGTCAGCGCATCCTCGCGCGCCTGCCGCTCGAAGGCCTCGGCCTGCCGTGCAAGGCGCTCGGCCAGTTCGGTCTTTTCCTGGTTCAGCGCCTGCAGGTGCACGGTCTTGGCCTGCAGGTCGAAGGTTGCCTCGTCCACGCGCCGTGCCAGGCGCAGGTTGCTGGCCTTCAGCTGCTGCAGCAGCAGGCGGTACAGCACAACCAGCCCGGCCAGCAGCAGCAGCCCGCCCAGCATCTGCACGCTGCGGCGCTGCCACCAGAACGGCTCCACCGTGAAGCTCCACACGGCTTCCTGCTGGCCCCAGGCCCCGCCTGGATGCGCCGCCGACACGTGCAGGGTGTAGTCACCCGGAGGCAGGCCGACGAACTCGACGCTGCGCTGCGGGCCGCGCTCGACCCAGCCGGTGTCCAGGCCATCCAGCCGCGTGCGATAGCGGATCCGGTCCGACATCAGGTAACTCAGGCCCACATAGCTCACCGCCAGACGTCGGCCGCCGGGAATGTAGTTGCGATCCGGGCCCTCCCAATGCACGGGTGCGCCATCCACCTGCACGCTCTCGATCGCTGCCGGCGGTGATGGGCGCTCGCGGAAGCGCTGCAGGCGTTGCGGGTCGACGGTGCTCAGGCCTCCGGCGGTGACCACCCAGAAGGTGCCGTCCTGGCGCAGGATGGCCGATGGCCCGGAGCTGCCGTTGGCCTGCGCGTTGGCCATGCCGTCGATCTCGTTGTAGCGCTCCACCACTACGCGCGGTGCACGACCATCGGCCACGGCATTGAGGGTCGCCATGTCGGTGCGCAGCACGCCGCGGTTGCTGCTGATCCACACGTTGCCAAGACGATCCGGCACCAGCTGGAACACCGCATCCACCGGCATGCCCTGCTCCAGGCCGACGCGCGCCAGCTTTCCGTCGAGCCAACGGTACAGGCCGCGGTCGCTGCTGATCCACATCGCGTCGCCCAGCTGGTGGAAACCGAACACACTGCGGCCCCCGCCCATCGGTGCCAGGTCGATCGACTGCACGTGGTCGCCACGCAGCACGCGGATGCCCTCGATGGTGCCGATCCACAGGTTGCCCTGGTGGTCATGCTCAAGTGCGGTGATGAGGCCACCGGGCATGCCCGGGGCAGTCGACACCTGCACCCGGTCGCCGTCGATGCGTACCACGCCCTTCTGCGTACCCGCCCAGACCCTGCCCTGCGGATCGACACTGATCGCGCGGATGTTGCCACCCGGCATGCCGTCGGCTGCCGCATAGTTGTGGCGGAGACTGCCATCGCGGTCCAGCCGGTAAACGCCGTCGCCGAACGTACCCACCCACAGGTCGCCGTCCGGGCCCTGCGCCAGACTCAATACCGATGGCGCCTTGCCGCCGCGGTTGTGCAGGGGAACCGCGCGGAAGCGGCCATCGGGTGTCTGCAGGTCGAGACCACTGGCACTACCGACCCACAACTGGCGGTCGCGGTCCTCCAGCACCGTGCGCACATAGTCGCCACTGAGGCCATCGCGCTCGGTGTAGCTGCTGAACAGTGTTTCGCGCAGGCGGTACAGGCCACCGTTGGCCCCCACCCAGATGCTGCCTTCGGCATCCTCGCGCAGGCTGACCACGCGCCCGCCCGGCAGGTTCAGGCCGGCCGGCAATCGTTCCAGGCCATGCGCCGAGATCCGCAGCAGACCCTGGTTCTCGGTTCCCAGCCACAGGTCGCCGTGCCGGTCCTGCAGCATCGAGGTCATGTGCAGCTGTCCCGGCAGCCGGTGCACCAGCACCAGCTGATCGTCCTCCACGCGGTACAGGCGCTCGCCAGCGACGATCCACAGCGCGCCATCAGGAGCCCGGTACGGCCAGGACAGGCCGGTGCCGGCACCCAGGCCCCACGCCGCGGGCGCGCGCTTGAGCACGCCGTCGTTGTCGCGCAGCACCAGCCCGTCAAGCGTGCCAACCCAGACCCGGTCCTGCGCATCGACCACCAGCTTGGTGAAGCTCATCGCCATCGGCAGGTCGGCCGCCGGGGCCTGGTAGACGATGCCCTTGTCCGGGGTGAGATAGCCGATGCCCTTGCCTTCGTACAGCAGCCACAGGCGCCCCTGGCTGTCCATCTGCATGGACTGGATCAGCACCTGCGGGGTGCCGGCCTGATGCTCCCAGACCCGCCACTGGCCGTCGTTGCCACGATGGCTGACGTTACCGCGCGAATCACTGATCCACAGCCCTCCCTGCCGATCGACCAGCAGTGCGCCGATGCCGTTGTCGCGCAGCCCCGGGCGGGTGCTGCGGTCGAACACGGTGAAATCCAGGCCGTTGTAGCGGACCAGGCCTTCCCAGGTGGCAAACCACAGGTGCCCCTCGGGGGTCTGCGCGATATCGCGCAGGGAGTTGTGCGGCAGGCCATTGCGCGAGGTCCACACGTCGATGGCGTAGTCGCGCAGCGGCGGCGCGCCCTCCTGCGCGGCCAGCGGCAGCGGCAGCGCCAGCACCAGCAACAGCCACAGCAGACCGCGCTGCAGTGCCTGCCTGGCCTTCGAAACGCGGCGCTCCACCCAGCACCCGTTGTCCCCTGACCTGCCCATCAGCTCGGCGGCAGTGGCCGGTAGCAGCTGCAGGGCATGGCAGCAAGCGGGAACGACCGGGCAACGCGGAACGGCGTGCCGTCAGGAACGGGCTGACTCATCGGGGAGAAACTGGGGAGATGCGCAGATGATAGGCCAAACCCTGGCCCCGGCGTCATCGCGTGCGTCCGGCGGGACTCAGCCGGGCCGGCCAGGCGGCACCACCTGCGCACTGGCCGGCCACTGCACCACCGCCTCCAGACCGCCCTCGGCACGGTTGCGCAGCCACAGCCGCGCGCCATCCTTCTCGGCCAGGGCGCGCGCGATGGTCAGGCCCAGCCCGGCGCCGCCGGTTTCCCGCGAACGCGAGGTTTCCACCCGCACGAACGGGTCGAACACGGCCTCCAGCTGGTCTTCCGCCAGGCCCGGGCCGTCGTCGGACACCATCGCCGTGATCGTGCCGCCGCTGCGCTCCACCCGCACGCGCACGCGGTGGGCATACATCACGGCGTTATCCACCAGGTTGGAGAACAGCCGGTGCATGGCCAGCGGGCGCAACATCAGCACCGCACCGGTGCCGCCCTCGAAGACCACGTCGGCACCGCCCTCGGCGGCGTCTTCCACGATGCTTTCCAGCAGCGAATCCAGATCCAGCGCGGCGCGCTGCTCGGCGCTCTCGGCACTGCGGGCCAGCTCCAGGCCTTCGCGCACCAGTGCCTGCATCGCCGCCAGATCGCCGATCAGGCGCTCGCGCAGCACCTCGTCGCTGACGTTCTCCAGGCGCAGGCGCAGGCGGGTCAACGGGGTCTGCAGGTCATGGGTGATCGCCGCCAGCATCTGCGTGCGTTCGGCCAGGTGCCGCTGCAGGCGGTGCTGCATGGCATTGAAGGCCTCGGCGGCGCGCTGCACCTCGCGCGGCCCGCGCAACGGCAGTGGATCGCGCTGCAGATCGTCGCCGAGATCCTCCGCGGCTGCCGCCAGCTCCTGCAGCGGCGCACTGGCCATGCGCGCGACGATGTAGGCCAGCACCGCGATGGCCAGCACCAGCAGGGTCAGGAACCACGGGTCCACGGCCAGAATGCCGTTGTGGGCCACCGCCGGCGAATCCAGCGCCAGCTTCAACAGCGTACCGTCGTTGAGCGTCACATCGACCGCGCGGCACTTGGGCGGAATGAAGGCCGGATCGCGCTCACGCGGATGCCGCCGGTGCCCCGGCGGCGGTGGCGGCAGCAGATCCTGCAGCTTGGGAATGCAGGAACGGAACGAGGTGAAGTGCACATGCGCGCGCGACACCGGGCCGGGCCGGTCATCCAGGACTTCCATCAGTGCGGTATCCGCCCGCCCCAGGCGCGCGCCGGGCTGCAGCGCACGCACGCTGGGCCCACCGATCTCAAGCAGTCGCTCGCGCAGTTCTGGATTGCCATCGAGCAGGTTGACGTAGCCCTGCAGCCGGTCGGCGATGCGGTTCAGGTTCTGCCGCTCGAACTCCTGCTGGCGTTTGGAGGTGGCCAGCATGGTCGCGCCGATCGCAGCCACGCTCATGCCCAACAGCAGGATCACGAACAACCGCCCGACCATCGAGGACAGGAAATGGCGCAGGCGCTTCATGACGGCTTATTCCAGGTTCACCGAGGAGGCCAGCACGTAGCCTTCGTTGCGCACGGTCTTGATCAGGCCATCCGGCCCACCGTCATCGCCCAGCTTGTTGCGCAGGCGGCTGACCTGCAGGTCGATCGCGCGATCCTGCGCCTCGTAGTTGCGGCCGCTGCTGAGCGCGACCAGCTGTTCGCGCGACAGCACCTTGTTGGCATGGGCGATGAACACGCGCAGCAGGCGGAACTCGGCACCGGACAGCACCACCACGCGATCATCCGGATCGACCAGGTGGCGATGCTCCAGATCGAACACCCAGCGCGAGAAACGCGCACGGCGCACCGCCAGCGGCTCCAGGTTGGCCGGCAGCGCCTCGGTCCGGCGCAGCACGTTGCGGATGCGCGCCAGCAGCTCGCGCGGTTCGAACGGCTTGGCCAGGTAGTCGTCGGCGCCCATTTCCAGGCCGAGCACGCGGTCGATCGGCTCGGCGCGCGCGGTCAGCATGATCACCGGGGTGTTCGAGCGCGCACGCAGGTCGCGGCACAGGGTCAGGCCATCCTCGCGCGGCAGGTTGAGGTCGAGCACGATCAGGTCCACGTGCTCGCGGTCCAGCAGCTGGCGCATGGCGGTGCCATCGGCGGCGGTGCTCACCTGGTAACCGGCACGGCCGAGCTGCTCGGCCAGCAGGGTGCGGATGTCGTTGTCGTCGTCGACGATCAGCAGTCGATGCATCGTGTTTTCAGTCTCCATGTCGCGATCATCCCGTGTCGGCAGCTGAACCGCATCCGGGGCAATGCGTACCAGTGTATCCAGCCATGAGCGGGATACCTGTGGTTACGCGTATTCACCGACAGTGTTACATAGAGACATACCCCGAGGATTGAGCCGCCTGTCGCCCGGTCTTCACAATGCCCACCAACGCCGCCGCCGCGGCCCCGAGAGTGAAGCCACGACGTGACGTTCCGCCTGTTGCCCGCGACCCGCCGTGGTCGCCTGATACTGATCGCCCTGCTCGCCCTCATCGTGGCCGTCGCCGCCTGGTGGCTGCTGCGCAAACCCGCCGCCCCGGCGGTGGCGACCACGCCGGTCAGCCGCGGCGACATCGAGCAGACCGTGGAAGCCACCGGTGTGATCGACGCCTACAAGCTGGTCAGCGTGGGTGCCCAGGCCTCGGGCCAGATCAAGTCGCTGAAGGTGCAGCTGGGCGACACCGTGAAGGAAGGCGACCTGATCGCCGAGATCGACGCCACCACCCAGCAGAACCAGGTGCTCAACGCGCAGGCTTCGCTGGACCAGGTCACCGCCCAGCGTGCCGTGCAGCAGGCCACCCTGCGCCAGGCCGAACTGGAGTTCGCGCGCCAGCAGCAGATGCTGGCGGCCGAGGCCACCTCGCGCCAGGAATACGATGCCGCCGAAGCACAGCTGAAAACTGCCCGCGCCCAGCTGCAGTCCTACGAGGCGCAGATCAAGGGCCGCCAGACCGAGCTGGGCACCGCCCGCGCCAACCTGGCCTACACCCGCATCACCGCGCCGATGGATGGCACCGTGGTGGCGGTGGTGGCCGAGGAAGGCCGCACCGTGAACGCCAACCAGACCGCGCCCACCATCGTGATGCTGGCGCGGCTGGACGTGGTCACGGTCAACGCCGAGATCTCCGAGGCCGACGTGGTCAAGATCAAGGCCGGCATGCCGGTGTACTTCACCACCCTGGGTGACCCCGACCGCAAGTACCACGCCACCCTGCGCCAGATCAATCCGGCGCCGGCCTCGATCGCCAACGAGAACTCGTCCAGCTCCAGCAGTTCGTCCAGCTCCAGTTCCAGCAGCGCGGTCTACTACAACGCGCTGTTCGACGTGGAAAACCCGGACGGCACCCTGCGCATCGACATGACCGCGCAGGTCTCGGTACTGCTCAAGCAGGCCAAGGACGTGCTGATGGTGCCGGCGGTGGCGCTGGGACCGAAGCGCCGCGGCGACGAGCGCATGGTGCGGGTGCTGGACGACAAGGGCCAGCCGCAACCGCGCAAGGTCACCGTGGGCATCAACAACGGCGCCTCGGCCGAAATCCTGTCCGGGCTGAAGGAAGGCGAACGCGTGGTGGTGGGCGAAGCCGGTGCGGCCGGTGCCAGCGCCGGCGGCGGCAACCGCGGCGGCATGCAGATGCGGGTCGGCGGCCCGGGCATGGGTCCGCGCCGATGAGCACGAAGGCGCCGCTGCTGCGCCTGCGCGACCTGCGACGCGAATTCCCGGCGGGCGATGATGTGATCGCCGTGCTGCGCGACGTCAACCTGGATATCCACGCCGGCGAGATGGTGGCGATCGTCGGCCAGTCCGGCTCGGGCAAGTCGACGCTGATGAACATCCTCGGCTGCCTCGATCGCCCTACCCGCGGCAGCTACCAGGTGGCCGGCCGCGAAACCGGCAGGATGGCGCCGGATGAACTGGCCGAACTGCGCCGCGAACATTTCGGCTTCATCTTCCAGCGCTACCACCTGCTGGGCGACCTGGATGCGCGCGGCAACGTGGAGGTACCGGCGGTGTATGCCGGCAGCCCCGGCCCGGTGCGCAACGCGCGTGCCGAGCAGCTGCTGCAGCGGCTGGGCCTGGGCGACCGCATGCACCACAAGCCGGGCCAGCTGTCCGGTGGCCAGCAGCAGCGCGTGTCGATCGCACGTGCGCTGATGAACGGCGGCGAGGTGATCCTGGCCGACGAACCGACCGGCGCGCTCGACACGAAATCCGGCGAGGAAGTGATGGCGATCCTCGGCGAGCTGCACGCCGAAGGCCACACCATCATCATCGTCACCCACGACATGAGCGTGGCCGAACACGCGCAGCGCATCATCGAAATCCGCGATGGCGAGATCATCGCCGACCGCACCAATCCGAACGCACCGACCTACCGCGCGCAGCGCGAGGCCAGCACCGGCGTGGCCCGCGGCAACAGCTGGCGGGCGGTCCGTGACCGCTTCACCGAAGCGTTCCGCATGGCCCTGCTGGCGATGAACGCACATCGGCTGCGCACCTTCCTGACCATGCTCGGCATCATCATCGGCATCGCCTCGGTGGTCTCGGTGGTGGCGCTGGGCAATGGCTCGCAGCAGCAGATCCTGCAGAACATCAGCGCGCTCGGCACCAACACCATCGACGTCTATCCCGGCCGTGGTTTCGGCGACATGCGCTCGGCGCGGGTACAGACGCTCAAGGCCAGCGATGCCGATGCACTGGCAAAGCAGAGCTACGTGGACAGCGCCACCCCCAGCGTGTCGACCTCGGTCACCGCGCGTTACCGCAACCAGTCCTCCACCGCCCAGGTCAGTGGCGTCGGCGAGCAGTTCTTCCGGGTCAAGGGCGTGACCCTGCTCAGCGGCAGCTTCTTCGATACCGACGCGGTGAAGGGCCTCGGCCAGGTGGCGGTGATCGACGAGAACACCCAGACCCAGTTCTTCCCCGATGTCGATCCGGTCGGCCAGGTGATCCTGCTCGGCAACGTACCGGCACGCGTGGTCGGCGTGGCCAAGCGCCAGAGCTTCGGCTTTGGTGGCAGCACCAGCCTCAGCGTGTGGGTGCCCTACACCACGGTGATGTCGCGCATGCTCGGCCAGAGCCACGTTTCCAGCATCACCGTGCGCGTGGACGACGACACGCCGATGGATGCGGCGCAGGAAGCGATCACCCGCCTGCTGACCCTGCGCCACGGCACCGAGGACTTCTTCCTCAGCAACAGCGCCGAGATCCGCCAGACCATCGAGCAGACCACGCGCACGATGACCCTGCTGATCGGCGCCATCGCCGCCATCGCGCTGCTGGTCGGCGGCATCGGCGTGATGAACATCATGCTGGTCTCGGTGACCGAGCGCACCCGCGAAATCGGCGTGCGCATGGCGGTGGGGGCACGGCAGAGTGACATCCGCCAGCAGTTCCTGATCGAAGCGGTGCTGGTGTGCCTGCTCGGTGGTCTGCTCGGCATCGGCCTGGCCCTGCTGCTGGGCTCGATGATCGGCCGCTTCGCCAGTGACTTCCAGGTGCTGTTCTCCACCGCCTCGATCGTTGCCGCGTTCGCCTGCTCGACCCTGATCGGCGTGGCATTCGGCTTCCTGCCCGCGCGCAACGCCGCGCAGCTGGACCCGGTGGAGGCCCTGGCCCGCGAATGAAGATGATGACCCGACTGCCCTTCCCTGCTCCCTCGCGCCTGCTGCTGGTGGGCGCTGTTCTGCTTGCCCTCTCAGGCTGTGCCTCGGTGGGCCGCTACCCGGTGCAGGCCCCCGACGTGGCGGCCAGCTACGGCCGTGGCGATGCCACCCTCAACGCACCGGCCGACGACCCGCGCAGCAGCCTGGATACACCGGGCCGCGACATCCGCCAGGACAGCTGGTGGACGGGCTTCGGCGATGAACGACTGAACCGCCTGGTGGCGCAGGCGCTGGCCGCCAACAGCGATCTGGCCGCCGCTGGCCTGGCCGTGCAGCGTTCGCGCCTGCAGGCCGGACTGGCCAGCAACGCGCTGTGGCCGCAGCCGTCGTCGTCCGGCGTCAGCGGCAATGCCAGCCGCGCCACCGACCAGGCCGACGACTGGCGACGCAGCTATTCCACCGGCGTCTCGCTCGGCTGGGAGGTCGATCTGTGGGGCCGTCTGCGCACCCAGCGCGACATCGCCCGCTGGGAAGCCGAGGCCAGCGAGGAAGACCGGCAGAACACCGCGCTGCTGGTGATCGGCGACACCATCACCCAGTACTGGAACCTGGCCTATCTCAACCAGTCCATCGCCACCGGCCAGGCCAACCTGGAGCGGCTGGAGCGCACCCGCGACCTGGTGCAGGCCCGCTTCGATGCTGGTGCGGTATCGCGCCTGGAAGTGCGCCAGGCGCTGCAGAACCTGCAGTCGCAGCGTTCCTCGCAGAGCGCGCTGGAACAGCAGCGGGTGGAGGTGCGCAATGCACTGACCGTGCTGCTGGACGGCACGCCCTGGCCGCAGCAGGACGAACCGCAGGACCTGCTGGGCGCACGCAGCCCCGGGATCAACGAAGGCCTGCCGGCCGAGCTGCTCGGCCGCCGTCCCGACCTGCGCGCGGCCGAACTTCGCCTGCGCAACAGCCTGAAGACCATCAAGGTGACCGCTACCCAGTACTACCCGGCGCTGAGCCTGACCGGCAGCCTCGGCTCCAGTGCAACGTCGCTGGGTGACGTGCTGCGCAACCCGGTGGCCACGCTGGGCGCCGGCCTGTCGCTGCCGTTCCTCAACCTGCAGCGCGCACAGCTGGATACCGACATCGCCGGCACCAGCTATCAGATCGCCGCGACCAATTTCCGCAAGACGCTGTACACCGCGCTGTCGGAAGTGGACAACGCGCTGTCGGCACGCGAGCAGCTGGCGCGCCAGGTGGCGGCCTCGCAGGCGTCGTACGACGAAGCAGTGGAAGTGGAGCGCGCGCAGGAAGTGCGCTACCGCGTAGGTGCCACCGACCTGCGCACCTGGCTGGAAGCGCAGCAGACCCGGCGTGATGCCGAGCTGTCGCTGGCGCGCGTACGCCAGGGCCAGCTGAACAACGACGTCACCCTGTTCAAGGCACTGGGCGGCAGCGCGGGGTGAGGCGGCAAGGGCGCCAACCCGGGTTGGCGACTACCCGCTGGGTGTCGACCTTGGTCGACACGGCAACGACCCGGTAGGTGTCGACCTTGGTCGACACGGCAACGACCCGGTAGGTGTCGACCTTGGTCGACACGGCAACGGCCCGGTAGGTGTCGACCTTGGTCGACACGGCAACGGCCCGGTAGGTGTCGACCTTGGTCGACACGGCAACGATCCGGTAGGTGTCGACCTTGGTCGACACGGCAACGATCCGGTAGGTGTCGACCTTGGTCGACACGGCAACGACCCGGTAGATGTCGACCTTGGTCGACACGGCAACGACCCGGTAGATGTCGACCTTGGTCGACACGGCACATGGAAAAGGGATCCGACCTCGAAATCAACCGCGCTGGCGCACGGCCTCGAACAGGCTGACGCCGGCGGCGACGGAAACGTTCAGGCTCTCGATCTCGCCCGGCATCGGGATCTTGACCAGGCCATCGCAGTTCTCGCGGGTCAGGCGGCGCAGGCCATCGGCCTCGCCACCCAGCACCAGGGCAATGTTGCCCTTCAGGTCCAGCTGGTAGAGCGAAGCGGTGGCTTCGCCGGCCAGGCCGTAGATCCACACGCCCTGCTTCTGCAGGTCCTTCAGGCAGCGCGACAGGTTGGTCACCGCCACCACCGGGATCAGATCGGCGGCACCGGCCGAGGTCTTGCGCACGGTCGCGTTCACCGTGGCCGACTTGTCCTTGGGGATGATCACGGCAGTGGCGCCTGCGGCAGCCGCCGAGCGCAGGCAAGCGCCAAGGTTGTGCGGGTCCTGCACTTCGTCCAGCACCAGCAGCAGGGCCTTGCCCTCGGCTGCGGTGACCAGGCCCTCCAGCTCGTTCTCGCTGTAAGTGCGGGCGGCGGCATAGCGAGCGGCCACGCCCTGGTGGCGTACCGAACCGCCGACACCGTCCAGCGCCTGGCTGTTCACCTTGCGCACGTCGATGCCCTTGCGGCGGGCGTTTTCCTCGATCTCGGTCAGGCGCGGGTTCTTCGCACCGGCCTCGACCAGCACTTCGCGGACGTTCTCGGCGTCGTTCTCGATGGAGGAGGCGACGGCGTTGACGCCGACGATCCACTGGCTGTTCTTGCTCATGCGGGCGGGGACCGGAAAGGGGGTGGCTATGGTAGAGCATCGGCGGGCCGGGCGCTGCGGCGGGGCCCCTGTTGAGCCGAGCCTGCGCTCGCTGCCGGGCTGAGGCCGCGGCGACCTGCCAGCCGAGCCTGGGCTCGGCGCTACAGGGGCGTTACCGGCTGCGCGGCGGCCAGTGCGGCGTGTCGTGGTCCGGGTGCTGATGGGACACGATGGTGGCCAGGAACTCCAGCGCCGCGATGTCTTCCTCGGTACGACGGGCCGGCAGACCGGCCAACGTATCGACGAACGGCAGCTTGCGCTCGACCCCGTACTGGATGGTCGGCGGCAGGCGCTCGGGTTCGTCGAAGGCGCCGGCCGCCACCGCCACGCCATCGGGCGCCTCGTAGGTCAATGGCGTACCACAGTCGGCGCAGAAGCCACGCCGCACCACGTTGGAGGACTGGAAATAGCGCGGCTGGCCGCGGGTCCAGCTGAACTGCACGCCGCGCACCGACACCAGCGGTGCGTAGTAGGCACCGAAGGCCTTCTGGCACATCCGGCAATGACAGATCGAACTGTCGGTCAGCGCGCCACGCACCTGGAAGCGGATCGCGCCGCACTGGCAGCCGCCACTGTATTCGGGTTGGCCTTGCATGCGATGTCTCCTGGTGGTGCCGGCCGCTGGCCGGCAACCCGTCGGTGCCGAGGGTGCCATGGATGCCGGCCAGCGGCCGGCACTACCACGGTCATCAGTATTTCTCTTTCTTCCGCTTGGCCGGCTTGCCACGCTCCGGCAGCGGCGGCAGGCCGTCGCCCTCGTCCTCGCCCTTGTGTTCGACCAGGCGGAAGTCGATCTTGCGCTCTTCCATGCTGGCCTTCAGGACCAGGATCCGCACGCGGTCACCCAGCCGGTAGCTGCTGCCGCGGCGCTCGCCGGTCAGCGTCTTGCGCGTGGCGTCGAACTTGTAATAGTCCTGCGGCAGCTGGGTCACGTGCACCAGGCCCTGCACCTTCGACTCATCCAGCTCCACGAACAGGCCGAAGCTGGTCACGCCGCTGATCACGCCATCGAACTGGCCACCCACGTGCTTTTCCATCCACGCCGCGCGGTAACGCTCGTCGACCTCGCGTTCGGCTTCATCGGCACGGCGCTCGCGCTCTGAGCACTGCAGCGCCAGCGCAGCCATTTCGCGCGCGTTGTAGGTGAACTTGTCCAGCGGCTTGCCGGACAGCGCGTGCTTGATCGCGCGGTGTACCAGCAGGTCGGGGTAACGGCGGATCGGCGAGGTGAAGTGCGCGTACGCCTCCAGTGCCAGGCCGAAATGACCGTGGTTTTCCGGGCTGTAGATCGCCAGGCTCTGGCTGCGCAGCAGCACCGATTCCAGCAGCGTGGCATCGGGGCGGTCGCGGATCTTCTTCAGCAGCTTGGTGTAATCGCCCGGGCGCACCTTCGACCACGGCGGCAGGCTCAGCTTGAACTCCTTGAGGAATTCCAGCAGGTCGGCGTACTTGGTTTCCGGCGGCTTCTCGTGGATGCGGTACGGGGCCGGCACATGGCGCGACAGCAGGTACTTCGCCGCCTCCACATTGGCCGCGATCATGCATTCCTCGATCAGCTTGTGCGCGTCATTGCGAACCAGCATGCCGGCCTGGGTCACTTCACCGCGGTTGTCCAGCACGAAGCGCACTTCGCTGCTTTCGAACTCGATGGCGCCACGCTTGGCACGCGCCTTGGACAGGACCTTGTACAGCTGGTGCAGGCGCTGCACCTGCGGCAGCAAGTCGCCCATCCAGGCCTTGGTATCGGCATCGTCCTCACCCACCGCCTTCCACACCTGGGTGTAGGTCAGGCGCGCATGCGAGTTCATCACCGCTTCGTAGAAGCGCGAATGCGTGACCAGACCGTCGCGGTCGATCTGCATGTCGCAGACGAAGCACATGCGGTCGACCTTCGGCATCAGCGAACAGATGCCGTTGGACAGCGTCTCCGGCAGCATAGGCACCACGAAGCCCGGGAAGTACACCGAGGTGGCACGCTTCTGCGCCTCTTCGTCCAGTGGCGTGCCGGGCCGGACGTAGTTGGAGACATCGGCAATCGCCACCACCAGCCGGAAGCCATCGGCGTTCGGCTCGCAGTACACCGCGTCGTCGAAGTCCTTGGCATCTTCACCGTCGATGGTGACCAGCGGCATGCTGCGCAGGTCCACGCGGTCACCGATCATCGCCGGCTCGACCACCAGCGGCACCGAGGCGGCTTCGTCCAGCACTTCCTGCGGGAACTCGAACGGCAGTTCATGGCCGTGGATCGCGGTCTCCACCACCAGCGAGGCGGTCAGCTTGTCGCCGAGCACGGCGATGATGCGGCCGATCGGCGGGCGACGGCTGTCCGGCGCCTGGGTCAGTTCGCAGACCACCAGCTGGCCGTCGCGCGCACCACCGGTCTGGTCCGGCGGCACCTGCACGTTGCGCTGCACGCGCTTGTCGTCGGGCACCACATAGTTGATGCCCATCTCGATGCTGAAGCGACCGATCAGGCGGGTCATGCCGCGCTCCAGCACGCGGGCGATGCTGCCTTCGCGGCGGCCACGGTGGTCGATGCCGGTCACGCGGGCCAGCACCTTGTCGCCGTGCATGACCTTGCGCATTTCATACGGCGGCAGGAACAGGTCGTCGCCGCCCTCGACCGGGCGCAGGAAGCCGAACCCCTCCGGGTTGGCGATCACCACGCCGGTGACCAGGTTCAGGGTCTGGATCGGGGCGAAGCCGCCGCGGCGGTTCTGCACCAGCTGGCCGTCGCGGACCATGGCGCCGAGCCGGCGCGACAGTGCTTCGGCACGGTCCGGGGCGGTCAGGCCCAGGCGTGCGCCCAGTTCCTCTGCCGTCTGCGGCCCTTCGCAACGCTCCAGCAGGGCCAGGATGGCTTCGCGGCTGGCGATGGGCTGTTCGTACTTCTCTGCTTCGCGGGCGGCATAGGGATCGTCGATCACCTTGCCGGTCGGCGGCAACTTGCGGCCCGGGGCCGGGCCCGGTGCGTCGCTGCTGCGGACCTTGCGGCCACGCGGCGGTGCGCCGCCTTCATTCAATTCGGGGAACCAGCCCGGCAACGGCTTGCCCGGCTTGGTGGTGCGGGCCGTGCCCGCCTTGGCGCCCTTCTTCGGGGCCTGGCCGCGGGAGGTGCTCCCGCCCTTGCTTGGTTTTTTGGTAGTCATCGCCCTACATGGTAGCCGTTGACGGCGTGCAGAACGGGTCAGTGGCCGTCGTGAAGGCCTTGCGTGAAAAATATTCAGGAAGTCGTTGACAGCCTGCGGATTCATCTTCACAATTGCGCCTCTGGAACGCCCAGGTGGCGGAATTGGTAGACGCACTAGTTTCAGGTACTAGCGGGTAAAACCGTGGAGGTTCGAGTCCTCTCCTGGGCACCAACGAAAAAACTCCTCGCTTCGGCGGGGATTTTTTTTGCCTGCAATCCAGCAGCGGGGTCGGATCTCTTTTCGAAGGAAAGGGCACTGCCCCCAAGCGAGTGAGATGGGGTCAGAGCCCGCTCCGCACGCGAAACGAGGTCCGACACCGGATCCAGAAAAAGTGTTGACACCCCCGTAACAACACCCCATAATCTCGCTCCTCGACGCCCAGGTGGCGGAATTGGTAGACGCACTAGTTTCAGGTACTAGCGGGTAAAACCGTGGAGGTTCGAGTCCTCTCCTGGGCACCACGTCGAGAATGAGAAAAACCCGCGAAAGCGGGTTTTTTCATGCCCGGAATCCGGCATCAGAGCAGCGGCCGCAGCACCAGTTCCAGCCCGAGCAGCAGCAGGAAACCCAGGAAGCAGCCCCGGAACACCCGCGCACTGATGCGCTGCCGGATCACCTGCCCCAGCCACATGCCCAGCAATGCCGGCAGCACCGCCAGCGCACTCAGCCCCAGCTGCTGGATGCCGAATGCGCCGTGCAGCACCAGGCCGGCGGTCAGCGAAATCGTTGACACCGTGAACGCCAGCCCCAGCGCCTGCACCAGCTCCTCGCGCTGCAACCCCAGCGACTGCAGGTACGGCACCGCCGGCATCACGAACACGCCGGTGGCGCCGGTCACCACGCCCGACAACGCACCCACCAGCGGCCCCAGCCAACGCTCGCGCCGCTGCTGCACGCGGAACACCGGCGCAAGCAACGCATAGGCGGCATAGACCACCAATGCCACGCCCAGCGCAACGCGCGACCAAGTGCGATCGACCCGCACCAGCAGCGCGGCCGAGCCCAGCGTCACCACCACCACGGCCAGCATCATCGGCCACAGGCGCCGCACGATGCGGTCCAGTGACGGCCCGGACAACAGCTGCCACGCATTGGTGACGAAAGTGGGAATGAACAGCATCGACGCTGCCGCCACCGGCGACAGCGTGCTGCCCAGCAGCCCCATCGCCACCGTCGGCAACCCCATGCCAGTCACACCCTTGACCACACCGGCCAGCACGAACACCGCCACCAGCAGCACGTAGAAGTACATCGATTCATTCATGCCTTCATTGGATCGGCCGGCTGCTCGGCGCACAATGCGGTGTTTCCGGCCTTGCCTTCGGCTGATCCGAAGGCGCAGCCGTTGCGATGAGGGCATCACATGCGGATGGATATCGCCGACCTGCGCCTGTTCCTGGCGATTGCCGAGGCGGGCAGCATCACGGCCGGCGCAGCGCAGGCAAACCTGGCACTGGCGTCGGCCAGCGAACGCCTGCGCACGATCGAAGCCGATGCCGGCACCGCGTTGGTGAACCGGCACCCCCGCGGCGTCAGCCTGACCGAAGCCGGCGCCGCCCTCGCCCACCATGCACGATTGATCCTGCAGCAGCAGGCGCAGCTGCGCGGTGAACTGCAGGCGTTCGCGCACGGCGCGCGCGGCACACTGCATCTGTATGCCAACACCGCAGCACTGACCAACTACCTGCCTTCGCGGCTGGCACCGTGGCTGGCCGAACGCCCGCGCCTGCACGTGGAACTGCTGGAGCGCACCAGCCCCGAAGTCGTGCGTGCGATCAACGCTGGCCAGGCCGAAGCCGGCATCATCAGTGATGCGGTCGACGCTGCCGGCCTGCAGCAGCACGTGGTCGCCGAAGATCCACTGGTGATGCTGCTGCCCGCGGAACACCGGTTCGCATCGCGGCGCAGCGTGGCCTTCGCCGATGTTGCCGGCGAGACCTTCGTCGCGCTGGCCGACGGCAATGCACTGCAGGCCTACATCGAAGACCAGGCACGCGGCATCGGGCGACGCCTGGACGTGCGCATCCGCATGAAGACCTTCGAAGGCGTGTGCATCATGGTCGGCCACGGCATTGGTGTCGGCATCGTGCCGCGCACCATCGCCCGCCATCATCGACGCAATACCCGTACTGTTGCGGTTCCGCTTGCAGATGCGTGGGCACAGCGCCGCCTGTGCGCCTGTTTCGCCGGATGGGCGCAGCTGTCACCGGCGATGCGCAGCCTGCTGCTTCACCTGGGCGTGCAGCCGCAGAAAAATGTGTGAAATGTTGTTGACACACTCTCTGCCGTCCCGCACAATTCATCTCCTGAGTCGCCCAGGTGGCGGAATTGGTAGACGCACTAGTTTCAGGTACTAGCGGGTAAAACCGTGGAGGTTCGAGTCCTCTCCTGGGCACCACGACTCAAGATGATCAAACCCGCGAAAGCGGGTTTTTTCGTTTCCGGGGTTTGGCGATCCTGGCATCGCAACCGCCACTCGGACTGTCGTATCTCGCACCGTCCGGGCGTCGTCTGCGGGTGCATACCTCCTCCTGGCGCGTCGTCACCAGACCTTGAACGGCCCCCTTTTGGGGCGCATTTCACGCTCCCCGTTCAATTCGTACTTTTCCTAGTCGAGATCCACCCGATTCCTTTTCGGTGGGAGGCAGATTTGCGGGAGCCGGTTGCAGGTGTATCGCCACGACCTGACCAGCGCCCCTCCTCTCCCCCAAAGGACGCACCAATGCAGCGCAGCATCATCTGCCCACACTGCCATACCGGCTCGAACCACGGCGTAAGCGTATGCGTGGGATGCCAGGCCGAGGTCCACTACGGCGCATCAAAGGAGGCCGTAATGCTTGTCTTTGTCGCCGCCATCATCTGCGGCGCACTTGTCGGCAGCCGATTTCAGGCCACTGCCGGCTGGCTCGCATGCGGCGCCATACTTGTGGCGGGGATCTGGGCCATTTCCCGATGGTCTTCCGACCGGGTGGTGTTCAAACGCGTCTATCGCACGCGCTGAACCTGCGCCGTTGCACCACCCCGAGGGCAATGCCCGCGCGACCAGCGTCGCCCCAACAAAAACCCCGCCTCGCGGCGGGGTCAAAATACAGCACGGTGTTTCCAGGGAGTTTCAGTGTCCACCACCGGCGGCTGCACCCGCACCTGCGCCGAATGGCGGCTTGGCCAGCCACAGGAACGTAATGATCGCCAGGAAGATCCAGCCCAGCAGGAAGAAGATGTCGTTGAAGCCCATCTGCGATGCCTGGTGGTTGATCATGTTGTTCAGTACCGCTGCGCCGTGCTGCAGGTCGCCCTGCCCCATCGCCGTGACCTGGTCCTGCATGCCCGGCTGATAGGCCGAGATATGCTCGGTCAGGTCGGCATGGTGCACCTGGGTGCGCCGCGCCCACAGCCACGTCGTCAGCGACGCCGCGAAACTGCCACCCAGCGTACGCAGGAACGTGGCCAGGCCGGAGCCCGCCGCGATCTCGCGTCCATCCAGGTCCGACAGCAGGATCTGCAGCACCGGCATGAAGAACAGCGCGACGCCGATGCCCATGATCAGCTGTACGCCGGCCACGTGCATGTAGTCCACCTGCAGGTTGAAGTTCGATCGCAGGAAGCTGGTCATCGACAACACGATGAACGCGACCGTGGCCAGCATGCGCATATCGAAGCGCGACGCATACTTGCCCACGAACGGGGTCATGATCACCGGCAGGATGCCGATCGGCGCCGTCGCCAGGCCCGCCCAGATCGCGGTGTAGCCCATGTCACGCTGCAGCCACTGCGGGATCAGCAGCGCCACGCTGAAGAACGCCGCGTAGGCCACCACCATCGCCAGCGTACCGGCGCGGAAGTTGCGGTGCCGGAACAGCTTCAGGTCAACGATCGGATCCTTGTCGGTCAGCTCCCAGATCAGGAACACCGTCAGCGTCACCACCGCCACGCAGGCCAGCACCACGATCTTCATCGACGAGAACCAGTCCTCGTCGTTGCCCAGGTCGAGGACCAGCTGAAGCGCACCGACGCCGATCACCAGGGTGACCAGGCCGACGTAGTCCATCTTCGGCTTCTCGATCTGCTCCGGGCGCCCCTTCAGCTGGTTGCCCACCACCAGCGCAGCGAAGATGCCCAGCGGCACGTTGATCAGGAAGATCCACTCCCAGCTGTAGTTGTCGGTGATCCAGCCACCGAGGATCGGGCCACAGATCGGCGCAACCACCGTGATCATCGCCAGCAGTGCCAATGCCTGCCCGCGTTTCTCGCGCGGATAGATCGAGACCAGCAGCGACTGCGTGATCGGGTACATCGGGCCGGCAACGAACCCCTGCAGCGCACGCGACAGCACCAGCATGCCCATGCTCTGCGCCAGGCCGCACAGCAGCGAGGTGATGACGAAGGCCAGCGTGGCCCAGACGAACAGCTTGCGTTCGCCGAAACGGCGGCTGAGCCAGCCGGTCAGCGGCAGCGCGATGGCCGTGCTGACCGCGAACGAGGTGATGACCCAGGTCGCCTGCTGCGAACTGGCGCCGAGATTGCCGGCGATGGTCGGCAGCGAGACGTTGGCGATGGTGGTGTCGAGCACCTGCATGAACGAGGCCATCGCCAGGCCCACGGTGCACAGTGCGACGCTGGGCGGCAGGAACCCGGAGGCCGCACCCGGCGCCGCCGGTGCGCCCGGAGCGCCGGGCGCGGCTGGAGCTTGTGCGGACATGGCGACCTCAGCCCACCTTCGCCTGCTGCTGCGGCAGGTTGCCCTGGATGATCGTGTGGATCACCTCGTCGGCATCATGCAGCTGCTTGGCATACACGTCGGTGTCGAACACCGTGCCCTTGGCCGGAGTGCTCGGCAGCACTTCGCCCTTCTGGTCGCGCAGGCTCACTTCAGCCTTCATCGACAGGCCGATGCGCAGCGGGTGTTCGGCCAGCTGCTTGGCATCGATGGCGATGCGCACCGGCACGCGCTGCACGATCTTGATCCAGTTGCCGCTGGCGTTCTGCGCCGGCAGCAGCGAGAACGCGGAGCCGGTGCCCAGGCCAAGGCTCTGGATGCGGCCCTTGTACTTCACGTCACCGGCGTACAGGTCCGACTTCAGCTCCACTTCCTGGCCCAGGCGCATGTGGCGCAGCTGGGTTTCCTTGAAGTTGGCCTCGACCCACATCTGCTCGGTCGGCACCACGGCCATCAGGGCATTGCCCGGCTGCACGCGCTGGCCGACCTGCACCGAACGACGGGCGACGTAGCCGGTGACCGGCGCGACGATGCCGGCGCGGGCGTTGTTGAGGAAGGCCTGGCGCAGCTGCGCGGCAGCCGCCTGCACGTCCGGCTGGGTGGCGATCACGGTGTCGTCGACCAGCGCGCGGTTGCGCTCGACGGTCTCGCGCGAGCCGGCCACGGCCGCTTCGGCGGCAGCCAGCTCGTCACGGGCGTGGGCCAGTTCTTCGTTGGAGATGGCGCCGGTGGCGGCCAGGTCCTTGCGGCGGGCGAAGTCTTCGCGCACGCGCTTCAGGGTCACCTGGCGGGCGTTCAAGTCCGCCTGGGCGCCTTCCACGCTGCGGTACAGACCACGGGTCTGGCGCACCGTCTTGGCCAAGTTGGCTTCGGCCTGCTGCAGTGCCACCGCGGTGTCGGACGGGTCCAGCTGCACCAGCAGCTGGCCGCGCTCCACGCGCATGCCGTCATCGGCGTTGATGGCGACCACGGTACCGGCCACCAGCGGGGTGATCTGCACCTGGTTGCCCTGCACGTAGGCATCGTCGGTCTCTTCGAACCAACGGCCGAACATGAAGTACCACAGCGCCAGTGCGGCAAGCAGCAGCACGACGATCACGAACAGGCCGCGCAGCAGGTTGCCGCGGCGGTTGGGGGCGGCCGGGGCCGCGGTGTCTTGGGTCTGGCTCATGGCGGGCGTCTTCAGGAATGCGAGGAATCGGAATGGGAGGCGATCGGTGCGCGGTCGGCGTCAGCGGGCTGGAAACCACCGCCCAGCGCCTTGCTCAGGCGCACCGAGGACTGCACCTGCTGCGACTGCAGGCCGGCCAGCTGCTGCTGCGACTGCAGCAGGGTGGACTGCGCGGTCAGCACGTCCAGGTAGCTGCCGATGCCGGCGCGGTAACGCTGCTGGGCCAGGTCGAAGGCCGAGCGTGCGGTATCGACCGCCTGCTGCTGCGAGTGCGCCTGCTGCGCCAGCGAGCGCACCGCGTTGACCTGGTCGGCGACGTCGCGCAGTGCGTCGAGCACGGCCTGGTTGTAGTTGGCCACCGCCAGGTCGTACTGCGCATCAGTGTTGGCCAGGTTGGCGCGCAGCTTGCCGCCTTCGAAGATCGGCAGGCTCAGCGCCGGGCCGATGTAGGCGAAGGTGGAGCTGCTCTTCAGCAGGTCGCCCACGTTCGGAGCGACCACGCCGGCCAGCGCGGTCAGGTTGAAGCTCGGGTAGAACCTGGTCTTGGCAACCTTGATCTGCTTGTCGGCCGCTTCAACGCGCCAGCGTGCGGCAACGATGTCGGGGCGACGGCCCAGCAGTTCGCTGGGCAGCACGCCCGGCAGCTGCAGCGCCACCGGGTTCAGCGGCTGCGGGCGCTGGATCGACAGGCCACGGTCCGGGCCCTTGCCGACCAGCGCGGCCAGTGCGGTGCGGGCCGCGTCGATCCGCTGCTGCGCAGCCTGCACCTGCTGCTGGGCGGCCGGCACGCGGGCCTCGGCCTGGCGCACCTGCAGGTCACTGTCGATGCCGGCGCGGCGGCGCTGGCGGGTCAGTTCCAGCGACTTCTGCGAACGGGCCAGCTCTTCCTCGGCCACATCGTTGAGCTGCCACGCATAGGCCAGGTCGGCATAGGCCTGGGTGATGCCGGTGGACAGGTTCAGGCGGGCCGCCTGCGCCTCGACAGTGGCGGCATGCGCGCCATCCACGGCGGCTTCCCAGGCGGCGCGCTTGCCGCCCCACAGGTCCACGCCATAGCTGAAGTCGAAGGCGACCTGGCTGCTGCCGGCGTAATGGCCACCGATCTCGCTGCCTGCCATCGACTCAGGCAGGCGCAGCCCGGTATAGCCACCGGACACCGACAGGCTGGGCAGCTCATCGGCACGTGCGGTGCCGACCTGGGCCTGGGCCTGGCGCAGGCGCGCGTCTGCGGCGTCCAGGCTCGGGTGGCCGGCCAGGCCCTCGGCGACCAGCGCGTCCAGCTGCGCATCGCCCAGCGCCTTCCACCAGTCCTGCGCCGGGAAGCCGGTGGCGCTCAGGTCGGTGTCGGCCAGGGTGCGTTCGCTGTGCAGGCTGTCCACGTCAAGCACGTGGCCCTGCGGGTTGAGACCACGACTGCTGGCGCAGGCGGCCAGGGCCAGGGCCAGCGCTGACACCAGCAGCGCGCGCCCGGACCGGCGGAGAGTGGAATGCGGGATCGGGTTCATGGGGTCGTCAGGGAATCGCGGATTCGGGTAAGGAGGGACAGCAGCAGCGTGCGCTCGTCGGCGGAAAGATCACGCAGGGCGTAATCCATCACCGCGTCGCCACGCAGCTTCAACCGCGCCCACAATGCGCGGCCTTCATCGGTCAGCACGATCTGCAGCGCACGCCGGTCCTGCGCATGCGGTTCGCGGCGGACGCAGCCCAGTGCCTCGAGCTTGTCCAGCAGGCGGGTGACTGCGCTGGGTACCTGGTCGATGGCCTGGGCCAGTTCGTTGGCCGTGCACGGGGCCATGTGCGAGAGCACCTTCAACCCGATGTAGTGGGTGAAGCCGATCCCCAGGTCTTCTTCAGCCATGGACGCGTCGAGTTGCCGGACCAGGCCGTCGCGCACCTGGCGCAGCAGCAGCCCGAAGCTGGGGGGAGTGGTTGCAGGACAGATCATGGGGGAGCATTCTCTTCCAAAAAAAATATTTCTCAATGGAAATATTCGATCTGGCATCGAATGCTGTGTTGCAGCAGTGGGCTGGATCAATGAAGGCGCCTACCTTAATGATCTGGTCAGGTGGCCCGGTAGTACAATTCAGCCAATGGATGACACATTTCAGCCAGCGGACATGATGAACAAGGCAGAAATTCCCGCTCCCAAGCGCCTGCTCAGGGACGACGCACTGGATTGGTTCGAGCGCAACGATGGCCCACCGGTGGTCGCTTTCCGCTTCGACAGCCCGCAGGGGCTGGTCCGGGAAGTGGACTGGCACCACCACCAGCGCGCCCAGCTGATCTGTGTCGAGCGTGGCCTGCTGACCACCCGCACCTCGCACGGGACGTGGTCGCTGGCGCCGGGCTCGGCCGGCTGGATGCCGCCGCTGGAGCCGCATACGGTGACCCTGGATGGTCCGCTGCGCGGTTGGGGCATGGCACTGGCCGCGCCGGCCTGCGCCACCCTGCCCGCCGATCCCTGCGTACTGGGCCTGTCCAAGCTGGCGCAGGCGCTGGCCGACCGCATCTGCGAATGGCCGCTGGGCTATGACACCACGCCCGAGCGCCAGCACATCATCGAGGTGCTGCTGGACGAGATCCGCACCGCGCCGCGCCAGCGCATGCACCTGCCGATGCCGCACGACCGGCGCCTGCTGAAGATCGCCTCGCAGCTGCTGGCCGACCCGTCCGACGAGCGCAGCCTGGCCGAATGGGCGCATTGGGCCGGCCTGTCGCCGCGCAGCCTGACACGTCACTTCCGCGACGAGACCACGCTCAGCTTCGCCCAGTGGCGGCAACAGGCCCGCCTGTCCGAAGCCCTGCGCCAGCTGACCGATGGCCGCAGCGTGGCCGACATCGCCCATGCACTGGGCTTCAGCAGCGCCAGCGCCTTCGTCACCGTGTTCCGCCGCCACTTCGGGCTGCCACCGGGGCGCTACCTGGCGCGGGCCGGGCATGGCCTCGAAACCGGGCTGGACCCTGCACGTGGCTTGGCATCCCCCGCCGCATCCGGATAATCACAGGATTGCGAGCGGCGACCGCCGTCGCCGCCTCCCGACATAGGTAACAACGCCGCATGACCGAACTTGCCCGCCCCGTGTTCCACGGATTCGAACAACTGCCGCTGCGCGAGTACGCCGAACGCGCCTACCTCGACTACTCGATGTACGTGGTCCTGGACCGCGCCCTGCCGTTCATCGGCGACGGCCTGAAGCCGGTGCAGCGCCGCATCATCTATTCGATGAGCGAGCTGGGCCTGAATGCCGCGTCCAAGCCGAAGAAGTCCGCGCGCACCGTCGGTGACGTCATCGGTAAGTACCACCCGCACGGCGACAGCGCGTGCTACGAGGCGCTGGTGCTGATGGCGCAGCCGTTCTCGTACCGCTACCCGCTGATCGAGGGCCAGGGCAACTTCGGCTCCAGCGATGACCCGAAGTCGTTCGCGGCGATGCGTTACACCGAATCCAAGCTGACCCCGATCGCCGAAGTACTGCTGGGCGAACTGGGCCAGGGCACCACCGACTGGGCACCGAACTTCGACGGCACCCTGCAGGAACCGACCTGGATGCCAGCGCGGCTGCCGCACCTGCTGCTGAACGGCACCACCGGCATCGCCGTGGGCATGGCCACCGACGTGCCGCCGCACAATCTCAACGAGATCGTCAGCGCACTGCTGCACCTGCTGGACAACCCCGATGCGACCGTGCGCGACCTGTGCGAGCACGTGCAGGGCCCGGACTACCCGTCCAGCGCCGAGATCATCACCGCCGCCAACGATCTGCGGAACATCTACGAGACCGGCAACGGCAGCGTGCGTGCGCGTGCGACCTTCAACAAGGAAGCCAACAACATCGTGGTGACGGCGCTGCCGTTCCAGGTGTCGCCGTCGAAGGTGATCGAGCAGATCGCCGCGCAGATGCGCGCCAAGAAGCTGCCGTGGCTGGAAGACATCCGCGACGAATCCGACCACGCCAACCCGGTGCGCGTGGTGCTGGTGCCACGTTCCAACCGCGTCGACGCCGACCAGCTGATGGGCCACCTGTTCGCGACAACGGACCTGGAGCGCAGCTACCGCGTCAACCTCAACGTGATCGGGCTGGACGGCCGTCCGCAGGTGAAGAACCTGAAGATGCTGCTCAGCGAATGGCTGACCTTCCGCAGCAACACCGTCACCCGCCGCCTGCAGCACCGCCTGCAGAAGGTCGAGCGCCGCCTGCACCTGCTGGAAGGCCTGCTGGTCGCCTTCCTCAACCTGGACGAGGTGATCCACATCATCCGTACCGAGGACGAACCGAAGGCAGCGCTGATCGCGCGCTTCGGCCTGTCCGAGGAACAGGCCGAGTACATCCTGGAAACCAAGCTGAAGCAGCTGGCCCGCCTGGAAGAGATGAAGATCCGCGGCGAGCAGGACGAGCTGGTCAAGGAACGCGAGAAGATCCTCGGCATCCTCGACAGCAAGGCCAAGCTGAAGAAGCTGATCCGCGACGAACTGACGGCCGACGCCAAGAAGTTCGGCGACGCGCGCCGTTCGCCGCTGGTGCAGCGCCAGGCCGCGCAGGCCATCGACGAGACCGAGCTGGTGCCGAGCGAGCCGATGACCGTGGTGCTGTCGGAAAAGGGCTGGATCCGTGCCGCCAAGGGCCATGAAGTCGATGCGTCCGCCCTCTCCTACCGCGACGGTGATGCCCTGCAGGGCGCGGTGCGTGCGCGCAGCACCCAGCAGGTCGCGTTCCTCGACAGCGAGGGCCGCGCCTACTCGACGCCGGTGCACACCCTGCCCTCCGCGCGTGGCAACGGCGAGCCGCTGACCGGCCGCTTCTCGCCGGCAGCGGGTACCAGCTTCGTGACCCTGGCCAGTGCCGAGCCGGATGCCCGCTTCGTGCTGGCCTCCAGCCATGGCTACGGCTTCGTCACCCGCTTCGAGAACCTGATCGGTCGCAACAAGGCCGGCAAGGCGATGCTGAACCTGTCGTCCGGCTCGTCGGTGCTCACCCCGTCGATGGTCGCCAACGTGGCCACCGACCGCATCGTGGCGGTGACCAGTTCCGGCAACCTGCTGGCGATCGCCGCCAACGACCTGCCGGAACTGGACAAGGGCAAGGGCAACAAGATCATCGAGATCCCGAAGGCCAAGCTCGCCACTGAACGCGTGGTCGCCATCGTGGCGATCAGCCCGGGGCAGACCCTGCAGGTGCGCAGCGGTCAGCGCACGATGGGGCTGAAGTTCAACGAGCTCGACGCCTACCTCGGCGCCCGCGCCACCCGCGGCCACCTGCTGCCGCGCGGCTGGCAGAAGGTGGAAGGGTTGTCGGTGGAATAAGGGCTTGGGCCCTGCCCCTGGTGGGTGTCAACCTTGGTTGAGGTGGGTGTCAACCTTGGTTGACACGCATTACCCCGGCAAACGCCAACCTCGGTTGGCGTTTTCGATCCCAATGGGGTCAGAGCCGTTTTCGTTGAAAACGGATCCGACCCCGGACACGAAAAAGCCGGGGCATTCCCCGGCTTTTTCGTTGTCGGCTGGCGGGCGATGGAGCAGCTGGCTGGCGAAGGCTGGCTGGCGGTGCTCCGGTGCTGGCGGGCGACATTGCTTTGTGCGCCTGGTAGAGCCGACCGCTGGTCGGCTGCTCTGCAAAAAGCAGCCGACCAGCGGTCGGCTCTACCGAAGCGCGGTGCCGGCTCAGTGCGCCGGGGCGCCGTTGCCGTCGATCTTGCTCAGCTGGTACAGCTCCAGGCCGATGCGCTTGATCAGGCCCAGCTGCTGCTCCAGCCACCAGGCGTGGTCTTCCTCGGTGTCCTTCAGCTGGGCCAACAGGATGTCGCGGCTCACGTAGTCACCCTTCTCCTCGCACAGCTTCATGCCGGCGGCGAGATTGTTCCGAACCGCGTATTCAGTGTCGAGATCCTTCTGCAGCATCTCTTCCACGGTCTTGCCCGGCTCGGTGGCGTGGGGGCGCATGTCCGGGTCGCCGCCCAGGAACAGGATCCGGCGCAGCAGCGCATCGGCGTGCTGGGTTTCCTCTTCCATCTCGTGGTTCAGGCGTTCGTACAGCGCGAACAGGCCCTGGTCCTCGTAGCGGCGGGAATGGATGAAGTACTGGTCGCGGGCAGCAAGCTCGCCGCGCAGCAGTTCCTTCAGGCAGGCGATGACGTCCGGGTTGCCTTTCATGGGGGGCTCCTGTGAATCGATGCGGCATAGGGTGCCGCATTTCAAAATACGGTGATCTAATCGGAATCAGTCGCAGTTGCGCCTGCGGCTACAATCGGCCCACGAGTTCGGAAAGGACGTGCGATGCGACGTACATGGCGTTGGGTGCTGGGCGTGTTGGTCGCCATCGTGCTGGTCACCGCACTGGTCCTGTGGCTGCTGCTGCGCGGCAGCCTGGCCGACCTGGACGGCGAGCATGCGCTGCCCGGCCTGGCCAGGCCGGTCACCATCGAGCGCGATGCGCTGGGCGTGGTCACCATCACCGCCACCAGCCAGGCCGACGCGATGCGCGCATTGGGCCGCGTGCATGCGCAGGAACGCTATTTCGAGATGGACCTGATGCGCCGTAGCGCCGCCGGCGAACTGTCCGCACTGTTTGGCCCGAAGGCGATCGATGCCGACAAGCGCATGCGCGTGCATCGGCTGCGCGCGCGCACCGAGGCGAACATGCAGGCTGCGCTGGGCGACAACGTCGACGCCGTGAGCGCCTATGTCGGTGGGGTCAATGAGGGCCTGGCCGGCCTCTCCGTGCGGCCATGGGCCTACCTGCTGCTGCGGCAGTCGCCGCAACCGTGGCAGGCCAGCGACAGCGTGCTGACCGGGCTGGCCATGTACGCCGACCTGCAGGACCCCGGCAACCAGACCGAGCTTGCACTGAGCCGCATCCGCGCAGTGGTGCCGCCGGCGCTGTACGCATTGATCGCCCACGACGGCACCGAATGGGATGCACCGCTGTTCGGCGAACCCACCGGCAACGCCGCCCTGCCCGATGCCAGCCAGCTCGACCTGCGCACGCTGAAGGGAAAACCGGGCACCGGGCAGGAAGAAGCCGACGCCGTCGGCAGCAACAACTTCGCGGTGGCCGGTGCGCTCACCGCCGACGGCCGCGCCATTGTTGCCGACGACATGCACCTGGGCCTGCGCGCACCCGGCCTGTGGTTCCGCGTGCGCCTGCGCTACCCCGACCCGCAGGCCGCTGGCGGCCAGGTCGACGTCACCGGCTTCTCGCTGCCGGGCCTTCCGGCCGTGATCGTCGGCAGCAACGGGCACGTCGCCTGGGGTTTCACCAACAGCTACATTGACACGGCGGACTACCGCACCGAACCGGCCAACGCCGCAGTGACGGTGCATGAAGAACGGATTGCGGTGGCCGGCCAGGCCGATGTGCGGTTCCCGGTACGCGAAACCGCTTGGGGACCGATCCTGCACACGCATGCCGATGGCAGCGGCGACGCGCTGCGCTGGGTCGCCCAGCTGCCCGGTGCGGTGCGCCTGGACTTCGGTGACCTGGCCCGCGCCGGTGACCTGGACAGTGCCCTGCAGTTCGCCGACCACGCCGGCATCCCTGCACAGAACCTGGTGGTCGGCGACCGCAGCGGACGCATCGCCTGGCGCCTGATCGGCGCCCGCCCCGACCGCGGTCCGGGCTGTGCACCGGCCGGCTTCACCGCCGCCAACAACCAGGACTGCGCCCCCTGGCCGATCCGCAGCGACGCCTCGCCGGCATTGATCGACCCACCGAACCATCGCCTGTGGACCGCCAACGGCCGCGTCCTCGACGGCGAGGCACTGGCCAATGTCGGCAACGGTGGTTATGACCTTGGCGCCCGCGCGCGGCAGATCCGCGATCTGCTCGCCATCCAGGACCGTTTCGACGAGCACGATCTGCTGGCGATCCAGCTCGACGATCGCGCGGTGTTCCTGCAGCGCTGGTGGGCCCTGCTGCACGACGTCATCGAGCGCAGTGACGACCCTGCACTGAAGCGTTTGAAGGAAGTCAGCCATCAATGGGGCGGTCGTGCCGCGGCCAGTTCGGTCAGCTACCGGGTAGTACGTGAATTCCGCACCCAGGTGATGGAGACGTTGTCCGATGCACTGCTGGCACCGGCCAATGCGCAGCTGGGTGATGACTACCTCGACCCGCGACTGGCGCAGCTGGAAGGCGTGGCCTGGCCGATGCTGCAACAGCGTCCGGCCCATCTGCTGCCACCGGCCTTCGACAGCTGGGATGCGCTGCTGATCGACGCGGCACGCCGTACCGAGAGCGAGCTGGCCAAGCAGGGACCACTGTCGAAGCGCACCTGGGGCGAACGCAACACTGCGGCGATCTGCCACCCCATCGCACGGGCGCTGCCGGGCATCGCCAAGCGCTGGCTGTGCATGCCCGCCGACCAGCTGCCCGGCGACCGTGACATGCCACGCGTGCAGACGCCGAACTTCGGTGCTTCCGAGCGCATGGTGGTCTCGCCCGGCCACGAGGCCGACGGCATCGTGCACATGCCGGGCGGCCAGAGCGGCCATCCACTGTCACCTTACTGGGGCGCCGGCCACGAGGACTGGGTGCATGGACGGCCGACGCCCTTCCTGCCCGGCAAGGCACAGCACGTGATGACACTGGTGCCGGCGCGGTAGTGCCGGCCGCTGGCCGGCAACCTCTTGTTGCTGGGCACACCTGCGTGGATGCCGGCCAGCGGCCGGCACCACCGTTCAACGCTCAAGCCCTGCGACGCTCGATCAGGTTCAGCAGCGGCCCGGTCATCGCCGTGGTCACCAGCGCCATGACCACCAGCACCGCAAACAGGCGGTCGCCGAGCAGGCCCAGCTCGTAACCCAGGTTGAGCACGATCAGCTCCATCAGGCCACGGGTGTTCATCAACGCGCCCAACCGCCACGCCTCGCGCGTGGGCATGCCGGCACTGCGTGCAGCACTGAAGGTGCCCAGCAGCTTGCCGGCCGTGGCCACCACGATCACCACCCCGCACAACACGATGTCGCTGGCTTGCAGCGCATCGGCACGCATGCGCAGGCCGGTCATGGCGAAGAACAACGGCAGCAGCAGGGTCACCGCAAACGGTTCGACGCGGGCCATCAACAGGTCGCGCAGCTGCGCGTTGGACGATACCGCGACGCCCGCCGCGAAGGCACCGAACAGCGCGTGGATGCCTAGCATTTCGGTGATCAGGGCACTGCCCAGCGACAGCAGCAGGATGCCGAGCAGCCAGCGTCCTTCACGGCCCGGCGCGATCTGCTGGCGGGCAAACCACGGCTTCACCAGCCCCAGCATCAGCGCCACGAAGGCGACCACGCACAGCAGGTTGAGGCTGGCCGGCAGCCATCCACTGGCCTGTGCAGCCGCCACGATCAGTGCCAGCAGGCACCATGCGGTGGCATCGCCCAATGCCGCGCAGGCGATGGCGGTCTGCCCCAGCGACGTCTGCGCGATGCCGCGGTCGGCAAGGATGCGCAGCAGCACCGGGAACGCGGTGATGCTCATCGAGATGCCGACGAAAAGTGCGAAGGCAGTGAAGCCCACGCCCTGCGGGCCGTGCTGCGGATACAGCCAGATCGCCAACGCGACGCCGAGCACGAACGGCACCGCGATGCCGGCATGGCTGACCGTGAAGGCGAAACGCCGGCGGCCGCGCAGTGCCGCCAGGTCCAGCTCGGCACCGGCCACCAGCAGGAACATCAGCACGCCCAGCTGGCTGAGCATGCCCAGCGGGCCCAGCGAACTGACCGGGAACAGCGCACCATGCAACTGCGGCAGCAGGCTGCCGAGCACCAGCGGGCCCATCATCAGGCCGGCCGCCATCTCGCCAATCACCGCCGGCTGGCCCAGCCGCTTCAGCAATGCACCGGCGCCCTTGGCTACCAGCAACAGCACCAGCAGCTGCAGCAGGAACAGGCCCAGCGGTGACGCCAGATGCTGCGCCCAGCTGCCTTCGGCAGCAACCGTGGCACGGGCGACCATCTCGGGGGCCGCCGGCCCGGCATACCGCGCCAGCAGCACGCCGGCCAGCAACGGCACCCCGGCCCACGCCAGATAACGCCATCCCCATTTCGTGGGCGGCGCGTTGCCGCCTGCCTGTACGTCCATGAACATTCCCCAATGCGCAGGGGGCGATCATACAAAAAGGGGACGGAGGGGATTAAGTCGTTTGTGCCACTAACGACTTAATCCCCTCCGTCCCCTTTTTGGGGCTTAGGCCAGTGCCTGCTCGTGCACGCCGGCGATCGCGCGTCCCGAAGGGTCGGCAGCTGCGGCGAAGCTGGCGTCCCAGGCAATGGCCGCCGGCGACGAGCAGGCGATCGACTTGCCGCCCGGCACGGTCTCCGCGGCCGCACGGCTGGGGAAGAACTGCTCGAACAGGTGGCGGTAGTAATACGCCTCCTTGGTCTGCGGCGGGTTGTGCGGGAAGCGCTTGTCGGCCGCCGCCAGCACGCGGTCACTCACCTGCGCCTCGGCATGCGCCTTCAGGCCGTCGATCCATCCATAGCCGACGCCATCGCTGAACTGCTCCTTCTGACGCCACAGGATGCTGTCCGGCAGGTAGCCGTCGAACGCCTCGCGCAGCACCGCCTTTTCGATGCGGCGACCGCCAAAGCCGGCACCGACCATCTTGTGCGCGGCATCGAAGCGCATCGCCACGTCGAGGAATTCACGATCCAGGAACGGCACGCGCGGCTCCACGCCCCAGGCCATCATCGACTTGTTGGCACGCAGGCAGTCGTAGTTGTGCAGCGCGTCGAGCTTGCGCACCAGCTCCTCGTGGAATTCACGCGCATCCGGCGCCTTGTGGAAATACAGGTAGCCACCAAAGATCTCGTCGCTGCCCTCGCCGGAGAGCACCATCTTCACCCCCATCGCCTTGATCCGCCGCGCCAGCAGGAACATCGGCGTCGAGGCGCGAATGGTGGTGACGTCGTAGGTTTCGATGTGGCGAATCACTTCCGGCAGCGCATCGAGACCTTCCTCGAAGGTGTACTCGAAGCCGTGATGCACGGTACCCAGCGCTTCGGCAGCAATGGCAGCGGCAGCCAGATCGGGCGAGCCCTTCAAGCCGATCGCGAACGAATGCAGGCGCGGCCACCAGGCTTCGGTCTGCCCGCCATCCTCGATGCGGCGACGTGCATAGCGCGCGGCTACCGCCGCCACCAGCGACGAGTCCAGGCCACCGGACAGCAGCACGCCGTACGGCACGTCGCTCATCAACTGGCGTTCCACTGCATGCTCGAAGGCCTGGCGCAGTTCGGCCAGATCGGCCTGGCGACCCTGCACGTCGGCATAGTCACGCCACGGTTGCTGGTAGTAGCGCACCAGTTCACCGCTGGCACTGTCGAAATAGTGGCCCGGCGGGAACTGCGCGACATCGGCACAGGTATCGACCAGCGCCTTCATTTCCGAGGCCACGCGCAAGCGCCCCTGGGCGTCGTGGCCCCAGTACAGCGGCACCACACCGACCGGGTCGCGCGCCACCAGCACGCGTCCACTGTCACGGTCCCACAGCGCGAAGGCGAAGATGCCGTTGAGCTGTTCCAGCCACTGCGCCGGCGCGCCGCCCTGGCGGTACAGCGCGTTGATCACCTCGCAGTCCGAGCCGGTCTGGAAGTCGTAGGTGGTGGTCAGCGCTGCCTTCAACGCCTGGTGGTTGTAGATCTCGCCGTTCACCGCCAGCGCCAGCTGGCCATCGGCCGACAGCAGCGGCTGCGAACCACCGGCCGGATCGACGATGGCCAGCCGTTCATGGACCAGCAGCGCACCTTCGTCGAGGTACACGCCGCTCCAGTCCGGGCCACGGTGGCGCTGGCGTTGCGACAGTTCCAGCGCGTGGCGGCGCAGGGTGGGAAGATCGTCACCGGCCTGCAGGCCGAAGATTCCGAAGATCGAACACATGGGGGAGCTCCTGTTGGGGAATTTCACGGGTGGGAAGGTGTTCGACCGGCCATCCAGGCCCGGGCAGGCTGCGCCCGGGCACAAAAAAACCCGCATCGGCTGATGCGGGTTTTCTGGTGTCCGGGCGTGTGTTGCTGTCTATCTACCCAGGGCGCAGTCCCGCATCGGCCGCGCACGATTATTCGCGCGCAGATTATTGCGGTTGTTGTTGTTGACGGCGGTGGCCAGGCGGATCGACATGGCATTGACCCTACCCCGGTTTCCAGCGCGGCGCAACAGTTGCGTCGGCAACGAGGCACCGGGGCACTGGTTGCCCTGCCCTGCTTGGGCCTGGCGCCTGCCAGACCCTCACCCGCCTTCGGCCCTGCCAGCGGCGGCCGGCTTGTTCGCCCGGCCCCAGGCGCAGCGTTTCTACATGGCCGCGCCAAGCTACTGGGAAAAGGCGATCATGCCGCCGTTATTCATCTTTTCGGACCAGGGCCCGGCTACAGTCCTGCGCGGAAGGTGTGCCGACCAACGGTCGGCATCCACCATCGTCACACCAGCAGCCGTTCCACCAGCCGCTGGTACAGCCCCGGCAGCGCTTCCAGATCGTCCACGCGCACGTTCTCGTCCACCTGGTGGATGCTGGCATTGACCGGGCCTACTTCGATGCACTGGGCGCCCAATGGCGCGATGAAGCGTGCATCGGAGGTGCCGCCGCCGGTGCTTTCTTCTGGCGCGCGGCCGATGTGCTCGGCCAGCACCGCACGGGCGATGGCGCGCAGCGTGCCTTCCGGGGTGTAGAACGGCTCGCCGCTGCGATGCCACTTCAGCGTGTACTGCAGGCCATGCCGTTCCAGCAGTGCGGTGATCTCCGCCTCCAGCTTCGGCGCATCCCAGTGCGGGTTGTAGCGGATGTTGAAATCCACTTCGAGCTCACCGGGAATCACGTTGTTGGCACCGGTGCCGGCGTGGATGTTGGAGATCTGCAGGCTGGTCGGCGGGAAACTTTCGTAGCCGTCATCCCAGCGCCGCGCACTCAGCTCGGCCAGGGCCGGAGCCGCCTGGTGGATCGGGTTGCGTGCCTTTTCCGGATACGCCACGTGGCCCTGCACGCCTTGGATGCGCAGTTTGGCCGACAGGCTGCCGCGACGTCCCACGCGCAGCAGATCGCCCAGCGTCGCGGTCGACGACGGCTCACCGGTGATGCACCAGTCGATGCGCTGCCCGCGTGCGGCGAACAGGCGTGCAACGTGGCGCACGCCATCGATGGCATCGCCCTCCTCGTCGCTGGTCAGCAGTACCGCCAGCGTGCCGGGATGGTCGGGATGGTCGGCGACGAACTGCTCGGCGGCCACCACGAACGCCGCCACGCTGCCTTTCATGTCGGCGGCACCGCGCCCATACAGCACGCCATCGCGGATCTGTGGGGTGAACGGGTCGCTGGTCCAGGTCTCGCGCGGGCCGGTGGGCACCACGTCAGTGTGGCCCAGCAGAACCAGCACCGGCGCGCCCTGGCCATGGGTCGCCCACAGATTGTCAATGTCGCCCAGACGCAGATGATCGCACTGGAATCCGGCCTGCTTCAGCCGCGCCGCCAACAGCGCCTGGCAACCAGCATCATCGGGCGTCACCGAGGGCCGTGCGATCAGCTCGCAGGTCAGGTGGAGGACCGCGCTCACGCGGCACCCACGCCGAAGCGGGCCTTGAAGCCGTTGTCACTGAAACCCTGGCTGACCGTGCCGTCGGCGGTGACCACCAGCGGGCGCTTGATCAGCTGCGGATACTCGCGCAGCAGCAGCTTCCACTCGGCCTCGGAGTCCGCGGCCTTGCGGTTGTCCGGCAGCTGCCGCCAGGTAGTGGAGGACTTGTTCACCATCGCGGCCAGGCCACCCAGCTGCGCTGCCCACGCCAGCAGCATTTCCGGGCTGGGTTTGTTCTCGCGGTAGTCGACGAAGGTGTACGGCACGCCGAAGCGGTCCAGCCACTTGGTCGCCTTCTTGCAGGTATCGCAGTTCTTCAAACCGTAGACAGTGGTGCTCATGGCCATCTGTGATGCTGGAAAACAGAGGGCCAGAATCTCACAACAGGCGCTCGGACACGACCCGGAACGGCACTCTCGGCAAGCGGAAGGCCAGGCCCGATGCAAGCGCCACGCCCATCGCCTGCAGGCGCGGGCACTGCAGCTCGCGTTCCAGGCGCAGCGGCTGCAGGCTGTCGAGGCCTACCGGCAGCGCGATGCGGGTGCTGGCCCAGCGACAGTCGCAGGTGCGGGCGATGGCCTCGTCCTGGCAGGTGAGGAAACGCAGGAGGGCCTGATGGCCACCGAAGGCGGCGCCGGCATCGGCCAGCGCCGCGACAGTGCGCGGCGCAGTCGGGTCCAGCGCATGGCGTGCAGCAGGCGCGGCAGCATCCGCCCCAACAGGGTGTCGGACGGATGCCGGTAGATCGCGGACTGCGCCAGATCCTCCGGCGCAGCCACCTTCAGTCGGCCAGGCCGCGCAGCAGGTCGTTGACGCTGGTCTTGCTGCGGGTCCTGGCATCAACCTGCTTGACGATCACCGCGCAGTACAGCGAATGCGTACCGTCCTTGCTCGGCAGCGAGCCGGACACCACCACGCTGTACGGCGGGATGTAGCCGTAGGTGATCTCGCCGGTGGCACGGTTGTAGATGCGGGTGCTCTGGCTGAGGAACACGCCCATGCCGATCACGCTGTGGTGACCGACCACCACGCCTTCCACCACTTCTGAACGCGCACCGATGAAGCAGTGGTCTTCAATGATGGTCGGGCTGGCCTGCAGGGGTTCCAGCACGCCGCCAATGCCGGCACCGCCGGACAGGTGGCAGTGCTGGCCGATCTGCGCGCACGAACCCACGGTGGCCCAGGTATCGACCATGGTGCCTTCACCGACATAGGCACCGATGTTGGTGAAGCTCGGCATCAGCACCACGTCCTTGCCGAAGTACGTACCGCGGCGGGCAATGGCGCCCGGCACCACGCGCACGCCACCACGGCGGAACTTCGCTTCGTCATAACCGGCAAAACGCGATTCGACCTTGTCCCAGAACGGCGCCGGACGTGCGTCGACCACGGCCATGTCGTTGACGCGGAAGTACAACAGCACGGCCTTCTTCAGCCACTCGTTGACCTTCCAGCCACCGTGGCCGTCCGGTTCGGCAACGCGGAATTCGCCGCTTTCCAGGCCGTCGATCACACGGTTGACCAGCGGCCTGGTCGAGCCTTCCAGTTCGTGAAGGGTCAGCGTGGCGCGGCGTTCGAAGGCACTTTCGATGCCGAACTTCAGTTCTTCCACGCCCGGCGCGGCCGGCTTGCGCAGCGACTTGCGGGCGATGGTTTCGGCGCGTGCGGCTTCTGCGCTCTTGGCCGGGGCCTTCTTCGGTGCTGCCACCTTCTTCGCCGGCGCCTTCACCACCGCGGCTTTCTTCGGCGCGGCAGCCTTCTTCGCGGCCGGCACGGCGGCAGTTTTCTTGGCCGCTGCGCTCTTGGCGGTGGCAGCAGTCTTCTTAACAGGCTTGGTGGCCATCAGGCGGGGTCTCCGGCGTTTCGATCAGGGTCCAGGCAGGCCAGCATCGCGTCATGCAGCTGCTGCCGGGCAGGTTCAGTCAGGGGGAGGTCGTGTTCGTCACTGATCACGAAGGTGTCTTCGGCGCGTTCGCCGAACGTGGCAATGCGTGCATCATGCACGCGCAGGCCCTGGTTGCGCAGCACGAACGCCACGTCGGCCAGCAGGCCGGGGCGGTCGGGTGCGACCAGGGCAAAACGGGTTGCGCCCGGTTCATCGCGGAACTCGATGCGCGGCGCGAAGCGGAAATGGCGCAGCTGGCGTGGCACCACCCGACGCGACGGGCGCAGGCGCGACAGGTCACCACTGAGTGCCTCGCGCAGCGCGGCCTCCAGGTTGGCGCTGCTGCCATCGGCGAAGCTGTCGGCCGGGTTCACTTCGAAGGTATCGAAAATGGTGTCGGCCGGGCCATCCAGCACGCGCGCGCGATGGATCCCGTAGCCCTTGCGGTCCAGGGTCATCACGATGGCGGCAAACAGGCCGTCGCGGTCCGGCGAATGCACGAACACTTCCAGTGCCGGGTCGTCGACACTGATGCGGCGCACCTTCACCAGCGTCTGGCCCTGTTTCACCGGTACCAGCGCGGCGGCCTGCCAGGCCAGCTGCTCAGGGCGCAGGCGAATGAAGCCCTCATCCGGCATCACGGCGAACTGGCGGTCGATGGTGGCGTCGTCGTAACCCTGCTCGCGCACCAGTGCGCGCACGCTGTCACGCGCCTCGGCCACGCGCTCGGCCGCCGGTACCGGATGCTCGAGCCCTTCGCGCAGCGCGCGCCGGGTGGCGAAATACAGATCGGCCAGCAGGCGGTCCTTCCACGCGTTCCACAGCTTCGGACTGGTGCCGGCGATATCAGCGCAGGTCAGCAGGTACAGATAGTCGAGGCGGTCGCGGCTGCCCACCAGGGTGGCGAAGCGATGGATCACCACCGGGTCGGCGATGTCCTGCTTCTGCGCGGTCACCGACATGCGCAGGTGCTGTTCGACCAGCCACGCTACCAGTTCGGTATCGGACGTGCTCAGCGCATGCGCCTGGCAGAACGCGCGCGCATCGACCGCGCCCAGTTCGGAATGGTCGCCGCCGCGGCCCTTGGCAATGTCATGGAACAGGCCGGCCAGCAGCAGCAGCTCCGGCTTGCGCAGGCGCGGCCAGACTTCATGGGCGATCGAGAAGCGTTCGTCGGCACGGCTGCTGGCGAACAGGCCGATGTTGCGCAGGACCATCAGCGTGTGCTGGTCGACGGTATAGACATGGAACAGGTCGAACTGCATGCGCCCGCTGACCTGGGCGAACGCGGGAATCCACTGGCCGAGCACGCCCAGTCGCGCCATGCGCGAAAGCGTATCGACCGGGCGTTGGCCACGCAGCAGGGTCATGAACTGCTCGCGCGCGTCGGTGTCGGCCTGGTCGTAGGCCGGCAGCAGCGGCAGCGCTTCGGCCAGCGCGCGCGCCGTCAGCGAATGCAGGCCGCGTACCTGCGGATTGTTGGCCCAGCTGGAGAACAGCGCAAACACCTGGCCGATATCGCCACGCGGCCAGTCGGCCTCGTTGGCGGCCAGGTAGCCGCGGCGCAGGGAGAAGCCCACGGTCAGCGGCTCCGGCTGCGCTTCGCCATCGAACTGTTCCTCGAAGCGCTGCAGCAGGCGGTCGCTGATCCGGCGCACCACCAGCGCGGCGCGGTAGAAGCCCTGCATCATCTTCTCGACACCGAGGTTCTCGGCGTCGTCTTCGAAGCCCAAGCGCGCGGCCAGGGTCTTCTGGTAATCGAAACGCAGGCGCTCTTCCGGGCGACGTGCTACCAGGTGCAGGCCGAAGCGCAACCGCGCCAGCACCGCACGTTCGCGCTTAAGCGCCGCGGCTTCGTCGGCACCCAGATGGCCGAGCCCGACCAGGGCTTCCAGGTCGCGCACGCCAAAGGCACGCAGAGCCATCCAGCCCAGCGTGTTGAGATCGCGCAGGCCACCGGGACCATCCTTCAGGTCCGGCTCCAGGTTGTCGGCGGTATCGCCGAAACGCTGGTGCCGGTTGCGCAGTTCTTCCAGCTTGGCCAGGAAGAACGCGCGTGCCGGCCACAGTTCGCGGTCGTCGATGGCCTCGCGCAGCGCGCGGCGCGCCGCATCATCAGCCAGGATCGGGCGCGCCTCGATCAGCGCGGTCAGCACGGTCTGGTCCGTCGCCGCCTCGCGGCACTGGGATGCAGAACGCACCGCATGGCTGACCGCCAGACCGCAATCCCACAGCAGCGCAAACAGGCGCGCCAGTGCCGCTTCGTACGCCAGCTGTGCCGGCTGGCCGCCGAACACCAGCAGGTCGATGTCCGAGTGCGGGAACAGCTCACCGCGCCCATAGCCGCCCACCGCGAACAGCGACAGGCCACTATCGACTGGCAGGCAGCGCTGCCACGCCAGGCGGATCAGATGGTCGGCGGCACGCGCGCGCAGCGCCAGCAGGCGCTCGATGTTGTCGCCCTGGTCGAAGCGGCGGTACAGGCGCGCGTCGGCCTGCTGCAGCGCCTGGCGCGCGGCAGCAGCCCAGTCCGGGTCGTTGAGCGACGCGGCCGGCGTGTCCAGCAGCGAACTCGCCGGCAGCATCCTCAGGAGACCTGCGACTCGCCCGGCGACAGAGTCAGCACGTCGACGCCGGTCTCGGTGACCGCGATCATGTGCTCCCACTGCGCCGACAGCTTGCGGTCCTTGGTCACCACGGTCCAGCCATCCGGCAGCACCTTGTTGTAACGGGTGCCCTCGTTGATCATCGGTTCGATGGTGAAGGTCATGCCCGGCTGCAGCACCAGGCCCTGGCCCGGGCGGCCGTAATGCACCACCTGCGGCTCGTCGTGGTAGACCTTGCCGATGCCGTGGCCGCAGTACTCGCGCACCACGCTGAAACGCTCGCCTTCGGCATAGCTCTGGATGGCATGGCCGATGTCGCCCAGGGTTGCGCCCGGACGCACCGCACGGATGCCGCGCCACATCGCTTCGTAGGTGGTTTCCACCAGGCGGCGGGCCATCACCGACGGCGTGCCGACGAAGTACATGCGGCTGGTGTCGCCGTGCCAGCCGTCCTTGATGACGGTGACGTCGATATTGATGATGTCGCCATCCTTCAGCACCTTCCCTTCGCTGGGAATACCGTGGCAGATGACGTTGTTGACCGAGGTGCACACGGTCTTCGGGAAGCCGCGGTAGCCGACGTTGGCCGGAATCGCGCCCTGCACGTTCACGATGTGGTCGTGGCAGATGCGGTCCAGCTCCTCGGTGGTGACACCGGGCTTGACGTGGGGGGTGACGATGTCGAGCACTTCGCTGGCCAGGCGGCCGGCGATGCGCATCATCTCGATTTCCTGCGGGGTTTTCAGATTCACGCTCATGGCGCCCATTATCGCCGATCCCGCTGCAATCTGAACGAACGCCACCCAACTGGCGATCCGGGGCATGCACGGTTCCGGCAAGGAAAGTGAAAGCGTGACGATCTCCACCCTTTCGCACGCCTGTTTATCACGGATTACAGACACTTACCCGCAGAAGCTGGCCACGACCGTTGTCAAAGCGGCCCCGAACCTGCCGCCTTCGCCTTGTTCAACAGACCTTCGGGTCAGGGAGGTTGTCCATGCGATCCACGTTCCGCTCACCGCTCGCCTGGGTCCTGACCGGACTGTTGCTGGCCGGCCCCGCACTGGCCGCCGACACCACGACCTTCAACGTGACCCTGGTGGTCACCAAGGCCTGCACCATCACGGCGGCGGCGGCCACCAACGTTGACTTCGGCACGGCGGCCTCGACCACGGCGACCCCCACCCTGGGCCAGGGCACGGTGACCGCCCAATGCTCGGCCCTGACCCCGTACACGATTTCGCTGAACGCGGGCGCCAATGCCAGCACCGCCAACGACGTCACCACCCGCCGGATGAAGAACACCAACGCCGCGGTGACCGCCAACAACTTCGTTGGCTACCAGCTCTACCAGGACGCCGCACATACCCTGGTCTGGGGTGCGACCTCGGGCACCAACACCCAGGCCGGCATCGGCACTGGCCTGGCCGTGCCCTACATCGTCTACGGCCAGATCCTGAACCTGAGCACCAACAACCCGGCCACCGGCAACTACCTGGATACGGTCACCGCCACGATCACCTATTGATGGAGCACGCCCGCATGGCCGGACCCCGCCCGTGGCGCGCCACCGGCGTGGCGCTGCTCGCCCTCTCCCTGCTGGCCGCAGCCCCTGCCGGTGCCACCAGCCTCCAGGTCGCCCCCACCAGCCTGCAGCTTGAGGCCCGCCAGCGCGCCGGCGAACTGTGGCTGACCAACAGTGGCACCTCGCCGGTCAGGCTGCAGGTGCGGGTCTTCCGCTGGGTACAGCAGGATGGCCAGGAACAACTGCTGCCCACCGAGGAACTGCTGGCCACCCCTCCGATGCAGGAACTGGGCGCGGGCCAGCAGCAGCTGGTACGGGTCATGCGCCCGAACCACGAACCGCCTGCGGCACAGCAGTACTACCGGCTGATCGTCGACGAGGTGCCTGATCTGGCGACCCGTGCCAACGGCATGCAGTTCGTGCTGCGCTATTCGATTCCAGTGTTCGTGCAACCCTCGGGCGGCAAGCTGGCGCCGCGCCTGCAGGCCAGCCTGGTCCGGCTGGACGACGGACGCAACGGCGTGGAGGTGGCCAACACCGGCAACAGCTATGCACAGATCGCCGACCTGGCGCTGGGCAGCGTCCAGCGCCCGCGCATCGTGCACCCCGGCCTGCTGGGCTATGTACTGCCCGGGCAGGTGATGCGCTGGCCGATCGAGCGCACGGCCATCGACCGCGACAACGACCAGATCACGGCCAAGCTCAATGGCGAGTCGGAACAGACGCCGCTGTCGCCACCACCGGCTCGCTGAGGCGTTGATGGGCGCGCTGTTTGCTGCCCTGGCTCCTGCGGCGACCGAAGCCGCCGATGTGTCCGGCGTGGCTGCCGCCGGGGCTGCGGACGTCTCCGGGGTGTCGGCCGACGCGATCCTGCCCGCCCCCACGCCCCTGACCGCCAGCCAGACCCTGTACCTGGACGTCTCGCTCAACAGCACGCCCCGCGGCCTGCTGCCATTCACTGAAACCCGTGGCCGGCTGCAGGCCAGTCCGGAAGTGCTGCGCCAGCTCGGCTTCAGCGCCCGCGGCGATGCGCCGGTCTATCTGGACCAGATCAGCGGGGCGGTTGTGCGCTACGACGCGCATATGCAGACCCTGGCCCTGGACGTGCCGCTGGACCAGCTGACCCTGCCGACCACCGTGCTCAGCCAGCCGCAGACCCGGGCACCGGCCAGCACCGCCTCGCCCGGCCTGCTGCTGAACTACGACGTGTATGGCAGCCGGGTCGACATGCTCGGCAACCTCAGCCTCAGCTCGGAGCTGCGCCTGTTCGGGATCGGCAACGGCACCGTCGAGAACACAGCGATCAGCCGGCGCTACCAGCAGCCCGGCGACCGTCGCTGGCGCGGTGAGAGCGTGCGCCTGGATACGCGCTGGAGCCTGGATTTCCCCGACAAGGCGATGACGCTGGAGGTCGGCGATTTCTACAGCGGCTTCGTCGACTGGACCCGTCCGGTGCGCTTGGGCGGCCTGCAGATCGGCCGCAACTACGGCCTGCAGCCGTATCGCGTACTCACCCCCACGCCCAGCTTCCTCGGCCAGGCGGTGGTGCCGTCCACGGTCGAGCTGTACGTCGATGGCCTGCGCCAGTACAGCGGGCAGGTGCCGGTCGGTCCGTTCCAGCTGGCCGCGCAACCCGGCATCAGCGGCACCGGCAGCGCACAGGTGGTGGTGACCGATGCATTCGGGCGCATGCAGACGCTGGATTTCAGTTTCTATGGCACCCAGCAGCTGCTGGCCAAGGGCCTGTCGGACTGGTCGGCCGGCGTTGGCCGCCTGCGTGAGGATTTCGGCCAGCGTTCCTTCGCCTACGACGATCGCACCGTGGCCAGTGCCAGCTGGCGAGGCGGTATCAGCGACACCTTTACCGGCGAAGCACATGCCGAAGGCGGCGGCGGCCTGGCCCAGGCCGGCATCGGCGGCTGGTGGCTGCTCGGCGGCGCGGGCGTGTTCAACGCCGCCTATGCGCACAGTGACTATTACGGCCTGCGGGGCGGGCAATGGGCACTGGGCTACAGCTGGAACAACCGCCGACTCAACTTCAATCTGCGCAGCGTGCGCAGCCATGGCGATTACCGCGACCTGGGCGCACTGCAGGGCAACCTGCCGCCGAGCATCAGTGAACAGGCCACGGTCGGCGCCGATCTGCTGCGGCTGGGCACGCTCAGCGCCAGCTACCTGCGCCTGCGCTATCCCGACGGAGACGACAACCGCTACGCCAGTCTGTTCTGGTCACGCACCTGGAGCCAGCGGTGGTCGGCCTACCTGTCGGTGAACCAGAACCTGGACAAGAGCGATGACCGCAGCATCTACCTGTCGGTCACCGCCAGCCTGGGCAACAACCGCCAGGCCAGCCTCTCCAGCCAGCGCAACGGCGACAGCCAGAGCTGGGTAGCGGACGTGACCCAGCCGGTGCCCGGCGACGGCAGCGCCGGCGGCGTCGGTTGGCGCGCGCAGGTGCGCCATGGCGAGGACGGCAATGGCGGCCTGGCCGAAGTCGGCATCCTCAATGACGTCGGTCGCTACTCATTCGGCGCCTCGCGCCAGGGCGGCCTGAACTATGCCTACGCCAGCGCCAGTGGCAGCCTGGTGTGGATGGGCGGGCATGCCTTCGCCACCCGCGAAGTCTCCGACGCGTTCGCAGTCATCAGCACCAACGGCGTGGGCGGCGTGCCGGTGCGGCTGGAAAACCGGCTGATCGGCGTGACCGATGATCGCGGCCTGCTGCTGGTCAGCCCACTGCTGTCCTGGCAGCACAACCGCGTCTCCATCGACACCCTGGACCTGCCCGAGGACATGCGCGCCGATCGCATCGAAGACTGGGTGACACCCCGCCAACGCGCCGGTACCCGCGTGACCTTCGCGCTGCGTTCGCGGCCGTCGTTGAACCTGACCCTGCACGGCATGGACGGGCAACCGCTGGAGGTCGGCAGCGAGGTGCAGCTGCCGGACGGGCGACAGGCGCTGGTGGGCTATGACGGGCTGCTGTACCTGGAAGACGTGTCCGCCGGCAGCGTGCTGTACATCACCACCAGCCGCGGGCAATGCAGGGTGAAGGTACCGGACGTGCCCAATGTGGTGGCTTCCGGCGCGCGGCCGAAGCCGGCACCGCTGGCGTGCATCCCGGAGGTAGCGCCATGAGGACGTTGCTGCTCGGCCTGCTGCTGGTCGCCGGCCTGCTGGCGGCGGCACCCGCCCGGGCCGTCGCGGTGTGCGCCGCCGTCGCCGACCCGACGCTGCCTTTTGGCAACGTCAACAGCAATGCGCCCGGTGCAACCACCGGTACGCTCAACATCACCGTGACCTGCACCACTGCCGCGCTGAGCGTGCTGGCCACTACCGGCGTGCGGGTCTGCGTGGGCATCGGCGCCGGCAGCGGCGGCGGCAGCAGCTCCAGCTGGCGGACGATGAAGACCAGCACCAGCGACAGCATGAACTTCCAGCTCTACAACACCTCCAACTTCAGCCAGGTGACCGGGTTGACCCCGCGCGGCTCGCCGCCGGCGCAGGAGCTGACCTTGACCTACAACGTGCCCCTGACCGGCGGCAGCGGCACGCAGACCACGCAGCTGTCCGCACAGATCCCCGCCAATCAGATCCTGGCGTCAGGCGCCTACAGCAGCACCTTCAACGGCGCCAACGTGGTGCTGACCTGGGCCTGGAACGAGGTCCTGCTCGGCAATGCCACGGTGCCCGCCAACTGCAACGGCGGCGCCACCGGCACCAACAGCATCAGCAACGCCTTCAACTTCACCGCCACCGCCAACGTGTTGCCGCAGTGCGGCAGCTACGTCACCACCAACATGGACTTCGGCAACGTCACCGGCGGCATTCCCGCCAACATCGACCGGACCGCCACCCTGACCCTGACCTGCCTGAAGAACACGGCCTACCAGGTCAGCCTCAACAACGGCCAGAACAATCCCACCGCCACCAGCACGCGGCGCATGGCCACTACCATCGGCGGCAGCACCTACTACCTCACCTACGAGCTGTACCGCGATGCCGCGCGCAGCCTGCGCTGGGGCAATACCCTCAACGTCGATACCGTTGGCGGCACCGGAAGTGGCAGCGCGCAGCAACTCACGATCCATGGCCGGGTGCCGCCGGTCACCGGCCAGCCCCCGGCCGGCATCTACAACGATGTGGTGCAGGTGACCATCACCTATTGACCTGCATGCCGACCAACGGTCGACACCCACCGGGGTTTCGGCAGATCCACGTCATGCGTGGATGCGCGCATCATTCCTGTGCCAGGAGCAGTCGACTGACAGTCGACGCTACAGATTCGGCCGATCCCGCCGATACCGCGCAGCGAGATCTTTCAGCACGGTGGTTGCCAGGTGGCTCGCGCATTTCTGATCGGGGCGATACTGTTCGCCAGCACATTGGCGTGGGCCGAACCCGGCCCCAGCAACCTGCAGATCCGCCTGACCGTGGTCGAAGCCTGCCGCGATGACCCCGGCAGTACCCACTGCCCCGCACCCCACCAGCGCAGCGACACACCGCAACTTCCGCCCCAGGTCCGCGAGCTCGCGCCTCCCGCCGACGACGAAGACACGACGTCCGCCGTGACCGTCATCTACTGATGCGGGCACTTCTGACCCTGCTGGCGATGCTGCTGGCGTTGCCTGCCGCGGCATTGGACCTGTTGCCGACCACACTGCAGCTGCCCGCCGAAGGTGGCCAGGGCGAACTTTGGCTCTTCAACCCCGGTCCCGGCCGCTGGCAGGGCCGGGTACAGATCCTTGCGTGGGACCAGCAGACCGACGCGGACATGCTGCGTCCCACCGACCAGGTGCTCGCCAGCCCCACCCTGCTCGACATCCCGCCCGGCGTCCGACAGCGCATCTGGCTGCTGCCACGCCAGCCGGCATCCGCTGTCGGCGAACAGGCCTATCGGGTCGTCCTGGCCCCCACTACGCCAGGGCTGCAGCGCTATTCGCTGCCGTTGTTCCGCGGGCACGCCACGCCAATGGCCCAATCGCGGCTGCATGCAGGGATCGAACCCGGCCAGTCACATACCTTCCTGCGACTGAGCAACACCGGTACCCTGCACGCACGCCTGAACGATCTCGCCTACATCACCAGCGGCGGTCAGCGCACCCTGCTGCTGCCCGGTCTGGCCGGGTATCTGCTGGCCGGCCATGAGCGCCGCTGGGCCCTGCCCGCCCGCGCTGATGGCTACGCCGGCGGTCATTTCCAGGCCCGGCTGCAGGATGGCCGGGTGGTCGATCTGGTCGCTCCAGGCCCGGCAATTGCAGCCGGCGCACCAAGCGGGCTATAATCGACCGGATTCCTGCCGCCTGCGTGCGCGGGAACCCGTCCACACCGGACGTCACCGGTGAATCCACACCTGCTGCCCCCATCCGTGCCGGGGTGCTCCGCAAGGAGTTCGGCCACGGAGGCAACAGGGAAGCCCAACCCCGGAACCGATCGCGCTTCCACGCGTCCCGCATACCTATCCCCGCGGGCGGAATCGCTGGTTCCATATCAGGAGTATTGCAATGCCCCAGGTCACCATGCGTCAGATGCTGGAAGCCGGCGTCCACTTCGGCCACCAGACCCGCTACTGGAACCCCAAGATGGCTCCGTACATCTTCGGCGCCCGCGGCAAGATCCACATCATCAACCTGGAAAAGACCGTCCCGCTGTTCAACGACGCGATGAACTTCATCTCGTCGGTTGCCCAGAAGCGCGGCACCGTCCTGTTCCTGGGCACCAAGCGCAGCGCCCGCGAAACCATCAAGGAAGAAGCCGAGCGTTGCGGCATGCCGTTCATGAACCAGCGCTGGCTGGGCGGCACCCTGACCAACTTCCGTACCGTCAAGCAGTCGGTTGCCCGCCTGAAGGAACTGGAAGCCGGTGAAACCGACGGCACCTTCGAGAAGCTGGTCAAGCACGAAGTGCTGGGCCTGCGTCGCGAGCGCGACAAGCTGGAAGCCTCGCTGGGCGGCATCAAGGACATGAACCGCCTGCCGGACGCCATCTTCGTGATCGACATCGGCCACGAAGACATCGCGATCAAGGAAGCCAAGAAGCTGGGCATCCCGGTCATCGCCGTGGTCGACACCAACTACAACCCGGAACTGGTGGACTACGCCATCCCGGGCAACGACGACGCCATCCGCGCTGTGCAGCTGTACGCCCGCGCCGCTGCCGACGCCGTGCTGGAAGGCAAGGCTGCTGCTCCGCACGCTGCTTCGGTGCGTGAGGAAGAGTTCGCTGAAGCCGCTGCTGAAGGCGAAGAGAAGCCGGCCCGCCGCGCTCCGGCCAAGAAGGCTGCCAAGAAGGGCGACGACGCCCAGGCCTGATCCAGGCCCGGGGTGGACGCCCGGCGTCCACCCTCCCTGCGCGCAGCCTTTGGCGCGTGACAGGACCGTGTCACACGGGCCGGCCACCATGCCGGCCCAACCCCTTTCTTTCGTGAGGTAATCCCGTGGAAATCACTGCTTCCCTGGTCAAGGAACTGCGCGAGCGCACCGGCGCCGGCATGATGGAATGCAAGAAGGCGCTCACCGAAGCCAACGGCGACATCGACGCTGCTGCTGAAGCCATGCGCAAGTCCGGCGCTGCCAAGGCCGACAAGAAGGCTGACCGCGTGGCCGCCGAAGGCCGTCTGGGCCTGGCCCAGGATGGCGGCAAGGCCGTGCTGGTCGAAGTCAACTCGGAAACCGACTTCGTCGCCAACGATGACAACTTCAAGTCCTTCGTCAATGCCGTTGCCGCTGCCGCCCTGGCATCGGGCGCCACCGACGTCGAAGCCGTGAAGGCTGCCAAGCTGGCCGATGGCCGCACCGTTGAAGAAGCCCGCGCCACCGCCGTGCAGACCCTGGGTGAGAACATCCAGATCCGTCGCATGGTGAATGTCGACACCACCGGCAACATCGGTGCGTATGTCCACACCAACGGCAAGGTCGGCGTGTTGGTCGATCTGATCGGCGGCGACGTCGAGCTGGCCCGTGGCCTGGCCATGCACGTGGCTGCGCTGAAGCCGCCGCACAACAAGGCTGCGGACGTTCCGGCCGACTTCGTCGAGAAGGAAAAGGAAATCGAGCTGGCCAAGATGTCCGAAAAGGACAAGGCCAAGCCGGCCGACATCCTGGAAAAGATCATCAGCGGCAAGATCAACAAGATCGTCAGCGACGTGACCCTGTACGGCCAGACCTACGTGCTGGGCGACACCACCGTCGAGCAGGTGGTCAAGGCCGCTGGCGCCGATGTTGCTGGCTTCAAGCTGCTGATCGTCGGCGAAGGCATCGAGAAGGTGGTGGAAGACTACGCCGCCGAAGTTGCCAAGGCGATGCAGGTCTGATTCCAGCCTTCCGGCTGTGAAGCAACCAGAAGGAGCCGCGGGAGACCGCGGCTCTTTTTTTATGCCGGCGGCCCTGTGGGGTGCACACAGCGGCACCTTTGCGTTGCGCGCGAATCAAGCCGATACTCGGCACAGGGAATCAACAGTCATTTAGCAGGAACGAAAATCGCGGACTGTGATGCATTCCTAGGTATTCTTGCCCCAATGGAATTGAACGACCCGACATGCCTCCCGAGCTGACAGCTGCCCTGGCGCTCTGCCGCAACCTGCCCTCGCCACCCGGTATTGCCCTGCGCATCATCGAACTGGCACAGGACCCGGAAGCGGATATCGCCACCGCCGCCGACATCATCGCCATCGACATGGCGCTGAGCGCTCGCATGCTGCGCATCGCCAATTCGCCGCTGTACGCCAGCCGCCGTCGGATCGAGAACCTCGGCCAGGCACTGACCATGCTCGGCCTGAATGCCACGATCAGCCTGGCCCTCGGCTTCACCGTCACCCAAGGACTGACCGGCGGCACCGGCGCCGACCACGACCTGCGCCAACGCGCCTGGAAGCGCAGCATCCTCAGCGCGCTGGCCGCCAGCCAGCTGGGCCAGGCACGCGGCCTGCGCCGGCTGGAAGAACTGATGCTGGCCGGCCTGCTGCAAGACCTGGGCGTACTGTGCCTGGCCCAGGCCGAATCGGAGCGCTACCTGCCGCTGCTGCGCGAAGCACGCGACAACATCGACCTGGTCGCGCGCGAGCGCGACGAACTGGGCTGCAGCCACGCCGAGGTCGGCGCTTGGGTGGCCGAGCAGTGGGGCCTGCCGCGCTACCTGGTGGAGAGCATCAGCCACAGCGAAGACCTGGACGCCGCGGAATCGCCGTTCCAGGCCTGCGTGCAGCTGTCCGGTGCCGTGGCCGACATCTGGCTGGACGATGACGCCGATGCCGCCCGCGAGCGCGCCCTGCAGCAGGTGCATGACCGCCTTGAACTGGACAGCGCCCGTTTCGACCAGGTCCTGACCCGCATCAGCGAGGCCCTGCCGGACATCGCCAGCCTGTTCGAGGCCGGCCTGAATTCCCCCTCGCGGGTGCGCGAGCTGATCGACCACGCGCAGGAGCTGGCCACCCTGCGCAACCTGCGCGAACTGCAGGATGCCGACCAGGCCCGTCGCCGTGCCGACGAATTCGAAGCCCGGGCCAAGCGCCTGGCCGACCAGGCCCATCGAGATGCCCTCACCGGCGTGCTCAACCGGCGCCAGTTGGAAGCCGTGCTGGAGCAGGAATTCCTGCGCGCCGGTCGCCAGGGCTGGCCGCTGTCGGTGGCCTTCATCGACCTGGACGACTTCAAGAAGATCAACGACGCCCATGGCCACCTGACCGGCGACGAGGTGCTGCGGGCCTTTGCCGGCAAACTGCAGGGCCAGCTGCGCCACAGCGACACCGTGGCCCGCTTCGGCGGCGAGGAGTTCGTCGCGCTGCTGCCCAACACCAGCGAAACGGTAGCACTGGACGTGATCCGCCGGGTGCTGGCCAACATCGTTGCCACGCCGATGGCCGAACTGGAAGGCGGCCCGCTGTTCGTCACCTTCTCCGCCGGCGTGGCCACCCAGGGCGGCTACGAACGCTTCGCCGACGTGCAGGACCTGCTGCGCGCAGCCGACGACGTGCTGTACCGCTCCAAGAACCTCGGCCGCAACCGGGTGATCGCGCGCTCCCCCGGCGCCCTCGGCCACGACGAGCTGTCAGCGACTGCGGGCGCCGAGCTGGGCTGAACCGGAAGCCCCGGATGACCGGGGCGAACGCCAGGATTTTACGCCGCAGTGCACAAAACACTATGGCCCGACGCCGCATGCGCGTAGAATCGCCCGCGATTTCCACGCACCCGAGGTCCCCATGTCCAAGCTCGCCTATCGCCGCATCCTTCTGAAACTGTCCGGGGAGGCGCTGATGGGAGATGAGGACTACGGCATCGACCCGAAGATCATCAACCGCCTGGCCCGTGAGGTCATCGAAGCCCAGCAGGCCGGTGCCGAAGTAGCCCTGGTGATCGGCGGCGGCAACATCTTCCGCGGCGCTGGCCTGGCCGCAGGCGGCATGGACCGGGTCACCGGCGACCAGATGGGCATGCTGGCCACGGTCATCAACGCCCTGGCCATGCAGGACGCCCTGGAGAAGCTGGGCGCCAAGGCGCGCGTGATGAGCGCGATCAAGATCAACGACGTGTGCGAGGACTACATCCGCCGCCGCGCCATCCGCCACCTGGAAAAGGGCCGCCTGGTGATCTTCGCCGCCGGCGTCGGCAGCCCGTTCTTCACCACCGACTCCGGCGCCGCCCTGCGCGCGATCGAGATCGGTGCCGACCTGCTGCTGAAGGCCACCAAGGTCGATGGCGTGTACGACAAGGACCCGAACAAGCACAGCGATGCGGTCCGCTTCGACAGCCTGAGCTATGACGAAGTGATCCGCCGCGGCCTGGAAGTGATGGATACCGCCGCCTTCGCACTGGCCCGCGACAGCGACCTGCCGATGCGCGTGTTCGACATGGGCCAGCCGGGCGAGCTGCTGAAGATCCTCAACGGCGAGAACATCGGCACCCTGGTCCAGGGCCGCGATCCGGCCTGAGCCTGAGCGCGCGGCGACAACCGGGCCGATTCAGGCCCGGCAGCGTCCCGTATTCGCCTATAATCGCCCGATTCCAGATACATCCAGGACCGGGCGATGCTCAACGACATCAAGAACAACGCGCAGACGCGCATGGCCAAGAGCATCGACGCTCTGAAGCACACCCTCACCTCCATCCGGACCGGGCGTGCCACGCCGGCCCTGCTGGACCGCGTGACGGTCAATGCCTACGGCAACGCCAGCACCCCGCTGAACCAGGTTGCCTCGATCTCCAACGCCGATGCGCACTCGCTACTGGTCACCCCGTTCGACAAGGGCATGATCAAGGAGATCGAGAAGGGTCTCTACAACGCCGAGTTCACCCCGAACACGCTGGGCACCGCGATCCGCATCAACATGCCGCCGCCGACCGAAGAGCGCCGCAAGGAGCTGGTCAAGCAGGTGCAGAAGGAAGGCGAAGGCGCCAAGATCGCGATCCGCAACATCCGTCAGGACGCGAACAAGGAAATCGCCAAGCTGGTCAAGGACAAGGCGATCAGCGAGGACGAGAAGAAGCGCGGTGAGGACGACATCCAGAAGTTGACCGACACCAACATCAAGGACGTCGACAAGGTCGTTGCCGACAAGGAAAAAGAACTGCTGTCGGTCTGAAGTCGATGCCTTCAGTCCCGCCTCCGTTGCCGGCCACCCTGCCCCGCCACGTCGCCATCATCATGGATGGCAACGGGCGCTGGGCACAGCAGCGCCGCCGCCCGCGCGTGATCGGCCATCGTGCCGGCGCGCGCGCGGTCAACCGCACCATCGAGCGCTGCCTTGAACTGGGCATTCCGGCGCTGACCCTGTTCGCGTTTTCCAGCGAGAACTGGGGCCGGCCGCAGGAAGAAGTCGACGCCCTGATGAAGCTGTTCCTCGGCGCGCTCGACCGCGAAGTGGACGAACTGCACCGACGCGGCGTGCGCGTACGCTTCATCGGCGAACGCGAGCGCTTTGGTGCCGGACTGGTCAGCCGCATGCAGCTGGCCGAGCAGCGCACCGCCGACAACACCACCCTGACCCTGTCGATCGCCGCCAGTTACGGCGGTCGCCAGGACATCGCCCGTGCCGCGCGCGCACTGGCCGCTGAAGTCGCCGCAGGACGCCTGCTGCCCGAACAGATCGACGAATCGCTGCTGGGCAGCCAGGTCGCCCTGGCCGACCTGCCGCCGCCGGATCTGTTCATCCGCACCGGTGGCGACACCCGCATCAGCAACTTCCTGCTGTGGCAACTGGCCTACACCGAGCTGTGGTTCACCGAGGCGCTGTGGCCGGACTTTGATGCCGCCCTGCTGCAGCAGGCGCTGGATGCCTATGGCAGCCGCGAGCGTCGTTTCGGCCTGACCAGCGCCCAGATCGCCGCACTGGCCACCGAGACCTCCAGCCCATGACCAAGACCCGAGTCCTCGCCGCGCTGATCATGGCGCCGCTCGCCATTGCCGCGATCCTGCTGCTGCCGACGCAATGGCTGGCCGCCGCCGCCGCCGCCGTGCTGCTGATCGGCCTGTGGGAATGGCTGAAGCTGGCCGGCATCGAAGACACCCTAGCGCGCACCGTGCTGCTGGTGCTGAACCTGCTGCTGATGGTGCTGCTGGTGTGGGCCGATGGCAGCACGCTGGTGCTGTTCCAGATCACCACACTGGCGGGTGTTGCCTGGTGGCTGGCGGCGCTGGCCTGGCTGCGCTTCTTCAACTTTGGCGCCCAGCCGACGGCCCCCTCCCGGATCGTGAAGATGCTGGCCGGCACCCTGGCCATCGTTCCTGCCTGGGCAGCGCTGGTGCTGATCCACGCTGGCGGTGACCCGCCAGGCAAGCAGGGCCACCTGTGGCTGCTGGCGGCACTGGCACTGGTCTGGGCAGCCGATTCGGGCGCCTATTTCGCCGGCCGTCACTTCGGCAAGCACAAGCTGGCGCCGCGGATCAGCCCCAACAAGACCTGGGAAGGCCTGTTCGGCGGCCTGCTGGCCGGTGTCGCCGTGGCCCTCGGACTGGGCTGGCTGGCCGGCATCGACATCGCGCACCTGCCGGGCCTGCTGATCACCTCGGTGGTGGCCGTATTCGCGTCGGTGCTGGGTGACCTGTTCGAAAGCCTGATCAAGCGCCACGCCGGTGCCAAGGACTCGGGCAACCTGATTCCGGGCCATGGTGGCGTGCTCGACCGCGTCGACGGCGTCCTCGCCGCCGTGCCGGTGTTCGCGCTGGGCAAGGAAATCTTCGGGTTCTGACCATGAATGCTGTCGCAGACCTGCGCCGGGTCGCCGTATACGGCGCCACCGGCTCGATCGGTGCCTCCACGCTGGACGTGATCGCCCGCCACCCGCAGCGCTACCAGGCCACGGTGCTGGCCGCCGGCCGCCAGGTGCAGGCACTGCTGGCCCTGTGCCGCCAGCACAAGCCAGCGCACGCGGTCATCGCCGACCAAGCGCTGTTCACCGAACTGCGCGACGGCCTGCGCGATGCCGGGCTGTCGACCGAGGCCCACGCCGGTCATGCCGCACTGGATCAGCTGGCAGCAAGCGATGCCTGCGACACGGTCGTCGCGGCCATTGTCGGTGCTGCAGGGCTGTCCTCGACCCTCGCCGCCGCTGCGGCCGGCAAGCGCATCCTGCTGGCCAACAAGGAATCGCTGGTACTGGCCGGCGAGCTGCTGACCCGCACCGCCGAGCGCGCCGGCGCCGAGATCATTCCGATCGATAGCGAGCACAGCGCGATCTTCCAGTGCCTGCGTTCGCGCGACGCCAGCATCGACGGCGCCGGCGTGCGCCGCATCCTGCTGACCGCGTCGGGCGGCCCGTTCCGCGGCCGCAGCCGCGCCGAGCTGGCCGAGGTCACCCCGGCCCAGGCCGTGGCTCACCCGAAGTGGTCGATGGGCCCGAAGATCTCGGTCGATTCGGCGACGTTGATGAACAAGGGCCTGGAAGTCATCGAGGCGCACCATCTGTTCTCGGTGCCCGGCGAGCGCATCGAGGTGCTGGTGCACCCGCAGAGCCTGGTCCATTCGCTGGTCGAATTCGTCGACGGCTCGACCCTGGCCCAGATGGGCCTGCCGGACATGCGCACCACCCTGGCGGTCGGCCTGGGCTGGCCGCAGCGCATCGAATCGGGCGTGGCCGGGCTGGACCTGCTGGCGCAGGGCCGGCTGGATTTCGAGGCGCCTGACACCGACGCCTTCCCCTGCCTGGCGCTGGCCTGGCAGGCCATGCAGGCCGGCGGTACTGCCCCGGCGGTGCTGAACGCCGCCAATGAAGAGGCGGTTTCAGCATTTCTTCAGGGCCGGATCGGTTTCCTGACCATCCCGGAGCTGGTTGCTAACGCTCTTTCAACACTGCCGACCCAGCCAGCCGATACACTGGAGGTCCTGTTGTCCGCCGACCAGCGGGCACGCCAGCTCACCCTGAACGCCATCGACGCCGCCTGAACGACCGCCTCGCCCAGCATGACGCCGCCGCCCCTGCCCGCCACTGTGAGCCTGCATGACTGACTTCCTCGGATCGGTCTGGTGGATGATTGTCAGCCTCGGGCTGCTGGTCACGTTCCACGAGTTCGGGCATTACTGGGTCGGCCGCCTCTGTGGGGTAAAGATCCTGCGCTTCTCGGTCGGCTTCGGCCGTCCGCTGTGGTCGCGCCGCGACAGGCACGGCACCGAGTTCGCCATTGCCGCCATCCCGCTGGGTGGCTACGTGAAGTTCCTCGACGAACGTGAGGTCGAGGTCCATCCCCACGAGCGCGGCCAGGCCTTCAACCACAAGACCGTGTGGCAGCGCATCGCCATTGTTGCTGCAGGGCCGATCGCCAATCTGCTGCTGTGCATCCTGCTGCTGTGGGCGATGTTCGTGATCGGCAAGCAGGACTACTCGCCGACGATCGGCCGGGTTGACGGCATCGCCGCCAGCGCCGGCCTGCTCAGCGGTGACCGCGTTCTGCGGGTGGATGAGCGCCAGGTCGCCACCCTGGGCGAGGCCAGCATGGCGCTGACCGCCGCCGCGATGGATCGCCGCGACGTCACGCTTGAGGTACTCGACCCTGCGGACCAGGTGCGCGTGCGCACCCTGCCGCTGTCGCAGCTGCCCGCCGGCTTCGATGAACGACGGGTACCGATCCTGGCCGGCCTGTACTGGCAATCGTGGCTGCAGCCGGCGCTGGTCGACTCGCTCACCGCCGATTCGGTGGTCACCGGGCTGCTGCAGCCGGGCGACCTGATCGTGGCGATCGACGGCCAGCGCATCGACAGCGTCGACCAGGTGATCGGCGAGATCCAGGCCCTCGGCCGTGCCGGAGGCCCCGGCATGATCGAGGTCCTGCGAGGCGGTGAACGCCTTGCACTGGAAGTCACGCCCCGCCAGGGCAAGGATGGCAAGGGCAACCCGGTCTGGCAGATCGGCGTCGGCTTCCCCACCACCTACAGCCCCTCCTACGACACCCTGCTGCGCTATGGGCCGCTGGATGCAGTGACCGTCGCCGTACGTGAAACCGGCCGGCTTGCCGCCGATTCGCTGGGCATGATGGCCCGCATCGTCACCGGCAAAGCCTCGCTGCAGAACGTTTCCGGGCCGGTCACCATCGCCCGCGTGGCCAATGTCTCGGCCAAACGCGGCCTCGACTGGTTCCTGCAGTTCCTTGCCCTGCTGTCACTCAGCCTGTGCATCATCAACCTGTTGCCGATCCCGATCTTGGACGGCGGGCACCTGCTGTATTACCTTATCGAGTTGGTCAAGGGCAGCCCGCTGAGCGAGCGTGCCATCGCCGCCGGCCAATACATCGGCCTGGCGTTGCTGGCCGGGCTGATGGGGTTGGCGTTCTACAACGACATCCTCGGCCTGGTCCCGCGATGAACTTTTCCACGTTGTTGCCGTCTACAGCGTCGGCATCCCGCACCAATGAAATCGACCTTCCTACCGGACGTGACATGACGCGACTCCCCAATCGCCGCCTGCTGGCCCTCGCCCTCGCCGCCGTCACCGGCGCTCCCGCCCTGGCCCAGGCAGCCGAGCCCTTCACTGTCAGCGACATCCGCGTCGATGGCCTGCAGCGCATCAGCTCGGGCACGGTGTTCACCTACCTGCCGGTGGAACGGGGCGAGACCATCACCGACAACAAGGTCGGCGAGACCATCCGCGCGCTGTACAAGACCGGCTTCTTCGAAGACGTGCAGCTGGACCGCCAGGGCAGCATCCTGGTGGTGACCGTCAAGGAACGCCCGGCGATCAACAAGCTGACCGTGACCGGCAACAAGGACATCAAGTCCGAGCAGCTGCTCAAGGGCCTGTCCGACATCGGCCTGACCGAGGGTGGCACCTTCGACCGCCTGAGCCTGGACCGCGTGACCCAGGAACTGCGCCGCCAGTACAACGACCGCGGCAAGTACACCGTCGAGATCACCCCGACCGTGAGCCCGCTGGACCGCAACCGCGTGGACATCGCGATCGCCATCAAGGAAGGCAAGGCGGCCAAGATCCGCCACGTCAACCTGGTCGGCACCGAGAAGTTCGAGAGCAAGGACATCCTGGAGACCTGGGAGTCCAAGGAGCACAACTGGGCGTCGTGGTACCGCCGTGACGACCAGTACTCCAAGGAAAAGCTGTCCGGCGACCTGGAAAAGCTCAACTCGTGGTACCTGGACCGCGGCTACGTCGACTTCAGCATCGATTCCACCCAGGTCTCGATCAGCCCCGACAAGCGCGACATGTTCCTCACCGCGGGCGTGACCGAGGGTGCGCAGTACAAGATCTCCGAGATCAAGGTCAGCGGCGACACCATCCTTCCGCAGGAGGACGTCGAGCGCATGGTGATCCAGAAGCCGGGCGACACGTTCTCGCGTGCCCTGCTGGAATTCAGCTCGGACACCATCACCAACTCGCTGTCCAACATCGGCTACGCGTTCGCCAAGGTGAACCCGATCCCGACCACCAACCGTGCCGAACAGACGGTAGGGATCAACATGCAGGTCGTGCCCGGCCCGCGCGTGTCGGTGCGCCGTATCCTGTTCCGTGGCAACACCCGCACCTCCGACGAAGTGATGCGTCGCGAAATGCGCCAGTTCGAGAACAGCTGGTACTCGCAGGCCGCGATCGACCGCTCCAAGATCCGCCTGCAGCGCCTGGGCTACTTCGAGTCGGTGGACGTCGAGACCCCGGCCGTCAGCGGCAGCAACGACCAGGTCGACGTCGTCTACAACGTCAAGGAAACCACCTCCGGCAGCTTCGTGTTCGGCCTGGGCTATTCGCAGTCCTACGGCATGACCACCTCGGTGCAGCTGTCGCAGAACAACTTCCTCGGCGGCGGCAACCGCGTGTCGGTCGAAGCCTCGCGCAGCAGCTACCTGCAGCGCTACGGCTTCAGCTACACCAACCCGTACTTCACCGACGACGGCGTTTCGCTGGGCTACAACCTGTCCTGGCGTGAACTGGACTACTCCGACTTCAACACCGCGCAGTACAACAGCACCAATGGTTCTGCGCAGGTGGTGTTCGGCGTGCCGCTGACCGAAACCGACACCGTCTCGCTGATGTTCGGCATCGACAGCAACCAGATCACCACGTACCAGGGCTCGACCCCGCAGTCGATCATCGATTACATCAACGTGCTGGGCAGCAGGACGTTCCATGCCTGGCGCACGGAACTGGGTTGGGCGCGTGACTCGCGCAACGACTACTTCATGCCGACCCGCGGCACCTATCAGCGTGTTGGCCTGGAAACCACGCTGCCGGGCTCGACCATCGAGTACTACAAGCTGAACTACCAGATCAGCAAGTACTGGCCGATCATGCCGTCGCTGGTGATCAACACCCGTGCGGAAGTTGGTTATGGCGATAGCTACGGCAAGGACAAGACCGCCATGGTGCCGGACGAGAACGGCAACCTGCGCCCGGTCACCGCCAAGGGCCTACCGTTCTACGAGAACTTCTACGCCGGCGGCACCAACTCCGTACGCGGCTTCGAGGACAACACGCTCGGCCCACGCGAAGTAACCCGCGGTTATCCGGAAGGCCAGCCGCTGGGCGGTTCGCTGAAGACCGTCGGTTCGGTCGAAGCCTACTTCCCGCGTTTGTTCGACAGCCCGTCGGCCCGCGTGTCGGCCTTCGTCGACTTCGGCAACGTCTACAACGGCGCCGATAACTTCAAGGCCAACGAACTGCGAGTGTCTACCGGTGTAGCCCTGCTGTGGCGCGCCCCGGTCGGACCGATCTCGATCAGCTACGCGTTCCCGCTGAAGAAGGAAGACGGCGACAAGATCGAACGCCTGCAGTTCACGTTCGGTGGGCAGTTCTAAGAACTGACCACCGAAGGTGCGCCGCGGCTTGCTGCGCAAGCAGCGGGTCCCGACCTACCTCCTATCCCCCGCGCCATTACGCATGCCATCCATGGCATGCGCCCTTCGGGCCGTTGCATAGCAACGTTGGGAATCGCTCCTGCGATTCCCAGGGGCGCGCCCCCCTTAACAGAAGGGGGGCTCTCCACCAGACGGGGTGCGAATCGCCGGGCTCTGCCCGGCGTTTTCGTTTTTCAGATGACACTGCACGGCACGGGCTTTTGGCCGCGCTCGCGGGAAATTGTCCAGAGGCGGCGGGTGGCCTTGGACAGGACCGTTGGCGCCATGGATGGCGCCATCGAGCACCATGGAGGGGCTTTTGCGTGTCCTGGCCAGGGCCACCCGCCGCCTCCCGCCCGTACCAGGCAGGCGCCAAGCCCTGCCCCCCGCATGACCGCAATGGCGTCACACGTTAAACTCCCGCCGTGAATACTCCCACCTACACCGCCCAGCAACTCGCCGAGCAGTTCGGCCTGCAGGTCCATGGCGACCCCGCCACCGCCATCCACGGCGTGGCCACCCTCGCCCACGCCGGTCCTGGCCAGCTGACCTTCCTCGCCAATCCACGCTACCGCGCCCAGCTGGCCGACAGCCAGGCCTCGCTGGTCGTGCTGCGCGCCGACGATGCCGAGGCCGCCCCCGGCGCCGCGCTCGTGGCCAAGGACCCGTACACCACCTTCGCCAAGATCGCCGCGCTGTTCGACATCGCGCCCACGCGCCCGCCGGGCATCCACCCCAGCGCCGTCATCGATCCCAGCGCCCAGGTCGCCGCCAGCGCCCATATCGGTCCCTTCGTCTCCATCGGCGCGCGCAGCGTGGTCGGCGAGAACTGCATCATCGGCACCGGCAGCGTGATCGGCGAAGACTGCAGCCTGGACAGCGGCTGCGAACTGATCGCCCGGGTCACCCTGGTCACCCGGGTCAAGCTCGGCAAGCGCGTGCGCGTGCACCCCGGTGCCGTGCTCGGTGCCGATGGCTTCGGCCTGGCGATGGACGCCGGCAAGTGGATCAAGGTGCCGCAGCTCGGCGGCGTGCGCATCGGCGACGATTGCGAAATCGGCGCCAACACCTGCGTCGACCGTGGTGCACTGGAAGACACCGTGCTGGACGAAGACGTGCGCCTGGACAACCTGGTACAGATCGCGCACAACGTGCAGATCGGTGCGCACTCGGCCATCGCCGGCTGCACCGGCATCGCCGGCAGCGCCAGGATCGGCCGTTACTGCCTGCTCGGCGGCCACGTCGGCGTGGTCGGCCACCTCGAGATCTGCGACAAGGTCGTGATCACCGGCAAGTCGGTGGTCCGCAATTCCATCCATGAGCCGGGCGAGTACTCGTCCGGCACCCCGTTGACCGACAACCGCACGTGGCGCAAGAACGCCGCGCGCTTCAAGCAGCTGGACGCATTGGCTCGCCGCGTCCTGGCTGCTGGCAAGGAGAAAGAATGAACGACACGCTGCAGCTTCCGATCGACGTCTGCCAGATCCAGGAACTGCTCCCGCACCGCTACCCGTTCCTGCTGGTGGACCGGGTGCTTGAGCTCGACATCGACGCCAAGCGCATCCTGGCGCAGAAAAACGTCAGCATCAACGAGCCGTTCTTCCAGGGTCACTTCCCGGGCCGCCCGATCATGCCCGGCGTGCTGATCATCGAAGCGCTGGCCCAGGCCGGTGGAGTGATGACCCAGCTGACGCTTGGCCGCGATGCGCAGTCCAAGCTGTTCTACATGGTCAAGGTGGAAAACGCCCGCTTCAACAAGCAGGTCGTGCCCGGCGACGTGCTGATGCTGGATGTGCAGATGAAGCGCCTGATCCGCAACATGGGCTGGTACTACGGCGAGGCCAAGGTCAACGGTGAAGTCGTTGCCTCGGCCGAGGTCATGTGCGCCGGTGCCAAGGGCTGATCCACGGGAGGCAGCAATGACTGACAACGCACCACGGATCCACCCGACTGCCGTCATCGATCCGGCCGCGCGCCTGGCCGACGACGTCCAGGTCGGCGCGTTCACCCTGATCGGTGCCGATGTGGAAATCGGCGCCGGCACAGTGGTCGGCCCCCATTGCAGCATCCACGGCCCGACCAGGATCGGCCGTGACAACCGCTTCATCGGCCACGCCGCGATCGGTGGCGAGCCGCAGGACAAGAAGTTCGCTGGCGAACGCACCGAACTGGTGATCGGCGACCGCAACGTGTTCCGCGAGTTCGTCACCCTGAACCGTGGCACCGGCGGCGGCGGCGGCATCACCACGATCGGCAACGACAACTGGATGCTGGCCTACACGCACGTGGCGCACGACTGCCATGTCGGCAACTTCTGCGTGTTCTCCAACAACACCACCCTGGCCGGCCACGTGACCGTGGGCGACTACGTGATCATCAGCGGCTTCGCTGGTGCCCACCAGTTCTGCCGCATCGGTGCCCACGCCTTCCTCGGCATGGGCGCGCTGACCAACGGCGACGTTCCGCCGTTCACCATGGTCGGCACCGATTCGCTGGGCCGCCCGCGCGGCATCAACAGCGAAGGGCTGAAGCGTCGTGGCTTCGACGCCGAGCGGATCTCCGCCATCAAGCGCGCCTACCGCACCCTGTACGTGGCGGGTCTGCCGCTGGCCGAAGCCAAGGTGCAGCTGACCGAACAGGCACGCGACAGCGATGACGTGAAGGCCATGCTGGACTTCATCGAGCACGCTGAGAGGCCCTTGCTGCGATGAGCAGCACGACCGGCCAGGCGCCGGCCGGCGCCGCCGTGATTCCGCTGGCCTCGATGGCCGGCAGCGTCCCCGCGCAGCGGGTGCTCAGCGAGCGCCCGTTGCGGATCGCTCTGGTGGCCGGTGAGGCCTCCGGTGATCTGCTGGGTGCGGGCCTGGTGCGCGAGCTGAAGGCACGCTTTCCGAATGCCGAATTCGCCGGCATCGGTGGCGATGCCATGCGCAGCGCCGGCTGCCTGACCTGGCACGATGCCAGCGAGCTGGCGGTGATGGGCCTGACCGAAGTGCTGCGCCACCTGCCACGCCTGCTGAAACTGCGTTCCGCGTTCCGCCAGCGTGCACTGGAATGGCAACCGGACGTGTTCATCGGCATCGACGCGCCCGACTTCAACCTGGGCATCGAACACTGGCTGAAGCAGCGCGGCGTGCGCACCGTGCACTACGTCAGCCCCTCCGTCTGGGCCTGGCGCGAGAAGCGCGCCGAGAAGATCGGCAGCAGCGCCGACCTGGTGCTGTGCCTGTTCCCGATGGAACCCCCGATCTATGCCAGGCACGGCATCGACGCGCGCTTCGTTGGCCATCCGATGGCCGATGACATCCCCCTGCAGGGCAACCGCGAGGAAGCGCGCGCCGCGCTTGGCCTGCCGACCTCGGCCAAGGTGCTGGCGGTGCTGCCAGGCAGCCGCCTGGGCGAAATCTCGCGCCTCGGTGAACCGTTCTTCGAGGCCGCCTGGCAGGTCTCCGAGCGCATCCCCGGCCTGCACGTGGTAGTGCCTGCCGCCAACCCGGCCTGCAAGCGCCTGATCGAAGAACAGCTGTCACGCTCGGCGCTGCCGGTAGCCTTCTCGCATGTACTCGACGGTGAGGCGCGAAACGCGATGATCGCCGCCGATGTGGTGGTGCTGGCCTCGGGCACCGCGACGCTGGAGGCGATGCTGGTCAAGCGGCCGATGGTGGTCGGTTACCGCGTCAACGAGCTGACCTACCGCCTGGTCAAGGCGCTGGGCCTGATCAAAGTCGACCGCTTTGCCCTGCCCAACATCCTGGCGGGCCAGGACCTGGCACCGGAACTGATGCAGCACGACTGCACGCCGGACAAGCTGGCGGCGGCCATCCAGCAATGGTTCGACCACCCGCAGCGGGTGACCGACCTGCAGGATACCTATGCCCGCCTGCATCAACGACTGCGCCGCAATGCCTCGGCCCGCGCGGCCGACGCTGTGGGCGAGCTGTTGATGCGCGACCAGGCCCAGGCATGAGCCGCCGCCACGCCGCAGCGGCCAGCCTGGCCCTGTTCGACGGTGCTGCCGTGGTCGAGCCGGAGCGTCTGGTCGCCGGCGTCGACGAAGCCGGCCGCGGTCCGCTGGCCGGACCGGTCGCGGTGGCGGCGGTGGTGTTCGACCCGGCACGGCCACGCATCAACGGCCTGGACGATTCCAAACAACTCACCGCAGCCCGCCGCGAGCAACTGCATGACCGCATCATCGAACGTGCCCTGGCCTGGCACGTGGTGCTGGTGGACGTGGACACCATCGACCGCCTGAACATCTACCAGGCCACCCTGCAGGGCATGCGTGACGTCGTTGCAGCGGTCGCCCACGTGGCCGGCTTCGCCCGCATCGACGGCAACGTGGTGCCCAAGGGCCTGGTACTGCCGGCGCAGGCGCTGGTCGGCGGTGATGGCATCGACCGCGCGATCATGGCCGCCTCGATCCTGGCCAAGGTCTCGCGCGACCGCTACATGCAGGACGTGCATGCCCGCCACCCGCAGTACGGCTTCGAGCAGCACAAGGGCTACGGCACCCCGGCCCATCTGGCCGCCCTGCGCGAGCACGGCCCCTGCATGGAGCACCGGCGCAGCTTCGCCCCGGTGCGCGAGTGCCTGGAAAACCCGGCAGCTGTGACCGCAGACATCGCAATCGCCTGAATCGCCTGAACGGTCGCTGCGCCCGGCTGCGAAGGCAGGGTCAGGCGGGGCCCGCGGTTCGCCTGCGAACCGTGGGGAGCGATAGCGCGGATGCGATATCGCATGCCGTCAAGAGCTTGTCGCGCCCTCCAGCCCTCGCTACCCTGACCGGGCACTCCAGCGCTTCCCGACCCCGGCGACGATTCCCCCGTCAGCACCCGGGGCCCGCGCGCTCCAACCTGGTCCGGCATGTCCAACTCCCGCTTCGTACATCTCCACGTCCACACCGAGTTCTCGCTGGCGGACTCCACCATCCGTGTGCCGGCCAAGCCGGACCAGGCGGACCCGAAGAAGGCCAAGCAGGCCAACCTGCTGTCACGCTCGGTCGAACTCGGCCTGCCCGCGCTGGCGGTGACCGACCTCAACAACCTGTTCGCCCTGGTCAAGTTCTACAAGGCGGCCGAAGGCGTGGGCATCAAGCCTATCGCCGGCGCCGACGTGCTGATCGCCGAGGAAGGGCAGGATCCGTGGCGGATGACCCTGCTGTGCCGCGACCGCGAGGGCTACCTGAGCCTGTCGCGGCTGCTGACCCGCGCCTGGATGGAAGGCCATCGCCCCGAAGGCGGCGTGGCCATCCATCCGGACTGGCTGAAGGCCGGCAACGCCAACCTGTTCGCGCTGGCCGGCCGGCAGAGCCTGGCCGGGCGCCTGGCGCTGGACGGCAAGCATGAACTGGCCGAGCAGCAGCTGGCCGATTGGCAGCGCGTGTTCGGCGATGGCCTGCACCTGGAGCTGACCCGCACCGGCCGCGAGGGCGAGGAAACCTTCAACCAGTTCGCGCTGATGGCCGCCGGCCAGCGTGGCCTGCCGGTGGTGGCCAGCAATGATGTGCGCTTCCTGGCGCCCACCGATTTCAGCGCGCACGAAGCGCGCGTGTGCATTTCCACCGGCCGCGTGCTGGACGACCCCAAGCGCCCGCGCGAGTACAGCGACCAGCAGTACCTGAAATCGGCCGAAGAGATGTGTGCGCTGTTCGCCGACATTCCCGATGCCATCGACAACACGCTGGCGCTGGCCGAGCGCTGCAACATCGAGATGCGGCTGGGCACCTACTTCCTGCCCAATTACCCGGTGCCCGACGACGAGACCCTGGACACCTGGATCCAGAAGATGTCGCGCGACGGCCTGGAAGAGCGCCTGGAGAAGAATCCGCTGGCGCCGGGCAAGACCCGCGAAGATTATTTCGAGCGCCTGGAGTTCGAGCTCAACACCATCATCAAGATGGGTTTCCCCGGCTACTTCCTGATCGTGGCCGACTTCATCCAGTGGGGCAAGAACCAGGGCATCCCGATCGGCCCGGGCCGTGGTTCGGGTGCCGGTTCGCTGGTGGCGTGGGCGCTGAAGATCACCGATCTGGACCCACTGCCGTACAACCTGCTGTTCGAGCGCTTCCTGAACCCGGAACGCGTGTCGATGCCCGACTTCGACATCGACTTCTGCATGGACCGCCGCGACGAGGTGATCGACTACGTCGCGCGCAAGTACGGGCGCGAGCGCGTCAGCCAGATCATCACCTACGGCACCATGGCCGCCAAGGCAGTGGTGCGCGACTCCGGCCGCGTGCTCGGCTTCCCGTACGGCCTGGTCGACGGTGTTTCCAAGCTGATCCCGAACATCCTCGGCATCCACCTGAAGGATGCACTGGGCAAGGGCAAGGAAGGCCCCAGCTCGGAAATGGCGTCGCCGGAACTGATCCAGCGCTACGAGACCGAGGACGATGTCCGCGACCTGATCGACCTGGCGCTGCAGCTGGAAGACCTGACCCGCAACGCCGGCAAGCACGCCGGTGGCGTGGTGATCGGGCCCGAGCCGCTGAGCGAGTTCTGCCCGCTGTACGCCGAACACGACGAGAACGGCCTCGGCAAGAACCCGGTCACCCAGTTCGACAAGAACGACGTGGAAGAAGTGGGCCTGGTGAAGTTCGACTTCCTCGGCCTGCGCACGCTGACCATCATCGACTGGGCGGTGAAGGCGATCAACAAGCGCCATGAGCGCGCCGGCATTCCGCCGGTGGACATCGCCGCGATTCCGCTGGACGACACGCCCACCTACAAGGACATCTTCGCCAACGGCAATACGGGCGCAGTGTTCCAGTTCGAATCCTCGGGCATGCGCCGCCTGCTGAAGGACGCGCGCCCCGACCGTTTCGAAGACCTGATCGCGCTGGTGTCGCTGTACCGCCCCGGCCCGATGGACCTGATTCCCTCCTTCAATGCGCGTAAGCACGGCCAGGAAGAAATCATCTATCCCGATCCGCGCACCGAAGCCATCCTGAAGGATACCTACGGCATCATGGTGTACCAGGAGCAGGTGATGCAGATGGCGCAGATCGTCGGCGGCTACTCGCTGGGCGGCGCCGACCTGCTGCGCCGTGCGATGGGCAAGAAGGTGCCGGCCGAAATGGCCAAGCACCGCGAGATCTTCCGCGAAGGCGCGGCCAAGGACGGCGTGGACGAAGCCAAGGCCGACGCGATCTTCGACCTGATGGAGAAGTTCGCCGGCTACGGCTTCAACAAGTCGCACGCCGCCGCCTACGCGCTGGTCAGTTACCAGACCGCATGGCTGAAACGCCATTACCCGGCCGAGTTCATGGCGGCCACGCTGTCGTCCGATCTGGACAACACCGACAAGGTGGTCGGCTTCCTCGACGAGGTGCGCAACCTCGGCCTGACCGTGCTGCCGCCCAAGGTGAACCAGTCGGCCTTCATGTTCGAAGCGGTGACCCCGGACACCATCCAGTACGGCCTCGGTGCGATCAAGGGCGTCGGCCAGGGTGCCTGCGAGGCGGTGGTCGAGGAGCGACTGAAGGGCGGCCCGTTCAAGGACCTGCTCGACTTCTGCACCCGCGTCGGCTCGGCCAAGCTCAACCGGCGCACGCTGGAAGCGATGATCAACTGTGGTGCGTTGGACGAGCTTGGCCGCAACCGTGCCTCGCTGATGCTGCAGCTGCCGGAGGTGATCAAGGCTACCGACCAGATGGCCCGCGAGCGCGCTTCGGGACAGAACTCGCTGTTCGGTGGCCCGGACCCGAGCGCGACCACGATCCAGCTGGATCTGCCCGAAGCCGAAGAATGGCCGCTGCTGCAGCGCCTCAACGGCGAGCGCGACACGCTGGGCTTCTATCTCAGTGGCCACCCGTTCGATCCCTGGCGCGACGATGTGCGCGATCTGGTCGGCAACGACCTGGGTTCGGTGGAGAAGATCTGGAGCGCCAACAGCGGTGGTGGCGGCGGCGGCGAAAAGCGCTGGCGCCCGGAAGTACAGACCGTGCTGGCCGGCCAGGTGGTCGGTGTGCGTCGCAAGGGCGAGAGCCAGATCTTCATCCAGCTGGAAGATGGCCGCGGCCGCGTCGAGTGCAGCGCGTTCTCCGACGCGATGGCCGAGTTCGGGCACCTGATGACCAAGGACCGCATCCTGGTGGTCAAGGGCGGCCTGCGCGAGGACGAGTTCAACGGCGGCTACGCACTGCGCATCCGCCAGTGCTGGGACTTCGACGAAGTCTGCGCCAACTACGCCACGCGGCTGTCGCTGCGCCTGGACCTGCGCCAGCAGCGCCCGGTCTGGGAGCGCATCGATGCCCTGCTCGACCGCCATCGCCCGGGGCGCACGCCGCTGCGCCTGGACCTGCTTCTGAAGGGCCCGCACGGCGGCGTCGCCGGCATGCTCGATGTGTCCGGGCAGAGCGCGGTGCGCATCGATTCCAAGTTGATGGAGGCGCTGCGCGCCGACCCCGCCGTACGCACGCTGAAAGTGCGCTACAGCCCACCGTGGGCCAGCTGAGGCTGGCTCTGGTTTTCCTGACCCTCCTGCTTTCCCGTTCCAAGTATCAAGGACGATTGCCGATGAAGACCCTGCTGTTCCCGCTCGTTGCCGCTCTGGCCCTGGCCGCCTGTTCGCCCTCGAAGGTCGAGTTCCAGATCGACAACCCGACCGACGCGCCGCTGGCCCTGAGCATCGATGGCAAGGACCTGCCGGTGGCCGCACAGGGCTCGCGCCCGATCTCGCTCGCTGTCGGTGAGCACCGCCTGCACACCGACAAACTGGGGGACGTGCGCTTCATCGTCTACGTCGATGGCCGTGGCGGCCTGATCAACCCGACCCTGAGCGAGTACGTGATCGCCCGCGAGGTCTATGTCACCGACGAGAGCAAGCTGAAGAACTTCGGCACCGGCAAGGCCGGCATCGAGCTGGGCGGCGTCGACTTCGAGGGCCCGTTCGAGAAGAGCCACGACCTGTTCATCGACAAGACCTGGACCTACGGCGTGCGCGAACCCTTCCCGAAGGAAAAGGTGGTGGCCCACGTCGACGCCAGCGGTGGCCAGATCGTGGCCAAGGTGTTCACCGCCACGGACTTCATCGCTTACGTGGAAGAAGGCATGGGCGAGCCCGGCGCGTTCAAGCGCGAGCAGCCGGCCGGCTACGTGACCCCGGCGTTCAGCCTGGAACCGGCCCCGGCCAGCCTGCCGGCGCTGGTGCCGGCCTTCGAGGCCCACGCCGCGCCGCTGCGCGAGGTCTATGCGCGCTGGCTGAAGGCGACCACCGCCGATGAACAGAAGGCGCTGCGCAAGCAGGACTTCGCTGCGCAGATGGCCTTCACCTCGGCCACCGCCACGCTGGGCAGCGGGCTGGGCCGTGACGCCAACGAGGCCTACAACGACTTCGTTTCCCAGCGCAGCCAGCTGATGGGCCGCAGCGCCCTGGTGGTGCCCTGAGCTGACTGGCGCGCCCCGCCCGGCTGCGCTACCGTCGCCTTCCAGACGAAGGCGTACGGGTGGTTTGCGCGCATTCGGCTAGAATTCCCCTCTTCTTTACACGACGGCTTCCGATGAATCCGAACTACCTCGACTTCGAGCAACCCATCGCCGACCTGGAAGCCAAGATCCAGGAACTGCGCAACGCCAGTGCCGGGCCGGCGGTCAATGTCGAGGCGGAAGTGCACGCGCTGCAGGACAAGCTGCGCATGCGCACCGCGCAGATCTTCCGCAACCTGACCTCGTGGCAGGTGCTGCAGCTGGCGCGTCATCCGTCGCGCCCGTACACCGCCGACTACCTCCGCGTCATGTTCGATGAGTTCCAGGAGCTGGCCGGCGACCGTGCCTTCGCCGACGACAAGGCGATCATGGGTGGCCTGGCCCGCATCAACGGCCGTGCAGTGATGGTGATCGGCCACCAGAAGGGCCGTGACACCAAGGAGAAGATCAAGCGCAACTTCGGCATGCCCAAGCCGGAGGGCTACCGCAAGGCCCTGCGCCTGATGAAGATGGCCGAGCGCTTCGGCCTGCCGGTGCTGACCCTGATCGACACCGCTGGCGCCTGGCCGGGCATCGACGCCGAATCGCGCGGCCAGTCCGAAGCGATCGCGCGCAACCTGATCGAGATGGCCGAACTGAAGGTGCCGATCATCTGCACCGTGATCGGCGAAGGCGGCTCCGGCGGCGCGCTGGCGCTGGGCGTGGGCGACCGCACCGTGATGCTGGAATACGCGGTGTACTCGACCATCACCCCGGAAGGCTGCGCCTCGATCCTGTGGAAGGACGCCGGCAAGGCCAAGGACGCGGCCGAACAGCTGGGCCTGACCGCCCCGCGCCTGAAGAGCCTGGGCCTGGTCGACAAGGTCGTGCGCGAGCCCACCGGCGGCGCCCACCGCAACCCGACGCAGATGGCCAAGCGCCTGAAGGCGGTGCTGCTGAACGAGCTGGATGCGCTGGACAAGCTGTCCACCGAACAGCTGCTGGAACAGCGCTACGCGCGCCTGCGCAGCTACGGCACGTACGAAGCAGCCTGAAGTAGTGCCGGCCGCTGGCCAGCATGCAGGTAGGCCTGGTAGTGCCGGCCGCTGGCCGGCAACACGCAGGTGATTGCAGAAACGAAAGCGCCGGGCATTTGCCCGGCGCTTTCGTTTGCGCCCTGACGGCATCCACGCATGGCGTGGATCTACCGGGTGCAGATGACCCCGCCTCAGAACGGCTTGGCCAGCACCAGCCATACGATCGGAATGAAGGCCAGCAGCGGGATCTCGTTGATCCAGCGCAGCGCGCGCGACGACGGCAGCGCCCTGCCCTTGGCCACGCCCTTGAGCAGGCGGCCGATCCAGCCGAAGTACACCAGCAGCAGCACCACCAGTCCCAGCTTGGCATGCAGCCAGCCGGCGCCACCAGGCGCGACCATGGTCGGGAAATCGGGGATGACCTTGTAGCCCAGCCACAGCACCAGGCCCAGCAGGAATGCCAGGCCGAACATCGAGTGGCCGAAGCGGTACAGGCGCAGGCCCATCAGCTGCAGGCGCTCGGTCACCGCCGGCTGGCCCGCAGTCTCGGCCAGGTTCACCAGGATGCGCGGCAGGTAGAACACCGTGGCCATCCACGCCACCACGAACACGATGTGGAAGGTCTTGACCCAGTAGTAGCTCTGCATGCGCTCGCTCCGGCGGCTGGCGTAGATGGGTACCCATTGTCGCAGTAGAGCCACCCCATGGGTGGCTGCCGCGTCCAATCGCCGCAGCATGGCAGCCACCCATGGCGTGGCTCTACTGCAGGCCCGCCACACCCGGGGGCGCAACACCGTACGATAGGCGCCGTTTTCCCCGATCGCGCACCGCCCCATGGACAAGACCTACGACGCCGCCTATTTCCAACGCTGGTACCGCCGTGCCGACATCGGCGGCAGCGCCCGCCTGGCGCGAAAGGTCGCCCTGGCCGTGGCCAGTGCCGAGTACTACCTGGAACGACCGATCCGCAGCGTGCTGGACATCGGCTGCGGCGAAGGCGCCTGGCGCGCACCGCTGCTGAAGCTGCGTCCGAAGGTCGAATACCTCGGCTTCGACAGCAGCGAGTACGCTGTGCGCCGCTACGGCAGGACCCGCAACCTGCACATGGCCCGCTTCGGCGATTTCGCCTGGCTGCGGCCCTGTGCCCCGGTCGACCTGCTGGTCTGCTCGGACGTGATGCACTACGTGCCCGACCGCGAGCTGCGCGCCGGACTGGCCGGCGTGGCAGAGCTGACGGGCGGCGTGGCCTTCCTGGAGACCTTCGCCGCCGAGGACGCGTTCGAAGGCGACCACGACGGCTTCCAGCCGCGCCCGGCGCGTTGGTACCGCCGCACGCTGGCCCGGCATGGCCTGCAGCCGGTGGGGTCGCACTGCTGGCTCGGCCCCGCCCTGGCAGGCGATGCGGCCGCGCTGGAACGGATGTGAATCCAGATTCATTATTTTCAGCCGACTTAACCTGCGGGACACCCGGATGGGATATGCTGCGCGGCAACATATGACCATACATATTCGGTCGTCATGCTCTATCAACTGCACGAACTGACCCGCAACCTGCTCGCCCCCTGGGTGCACCAGGCCCAGGCCAACGCCAGGTTCTTCGCCAACCAGGGGCACTGGTGGTCGCAGATGCCCGGCGCTGATCGCCTGGCGGCGGTCAATGAACTCTTCCACCGCATCGGCAAGGATTACGAGAAGCCCGAGTGGGGCATCAACGAAATCGACGTCGATGGCGAACGCGTGCCGATCGTCGTGCACGAGGAAGTAAGCAAGCCGTTCTGCAAGCTGCTGCGCTTCAAGCGCCACAGCAATGAAGCCGACCAGCTGCACACCATGCTCAACCAGCCGTTCGTGCTGGTGGTAGCGCCGCTGTCAGGCCACCATGCCACGCTGCTGCGCGATACCGTGCGCACGCTGCTGCGCGACCACCGCGTGTACGTCACCGACTGGGTGGACGCGCGCATGGTGCCGGCCAGCGAAGGCGAATTCGGCCTGGACGACTACATCGCCTACATCCAGGAATTCATCCGCCACCTCGGTGTGGAGCGCCTGCACGTGGTGAGCGTGTGCCAGCCGACCGTACCGGTGCTGGCCGCGGTTTCGCTGATGGCCAGCCGTGGCGAACCGACGCCGCGCACGCTGGTGATGATGGGTGGCCCGATCGATGCGCGATGCAGCCCGACCGCAGTGAACAACCTGGCCACGCAGAACCCGCTGTCGTGGTTCGAGAACAACGTCATCCACACCGTGCCGGCCAGCTATCCCGGCGCCGGTCGCCGCGTGTACCCGGGCTTCCTGCAGCACGCCGGCTTCCTGTCGATGAACCCGAGCCGCCACTTCAGTTCGCACTGGGATTTCTACACCGACCTGGTCAAGGGCGACCTGGAAGACGCCGACGCGCACCGTCGTTTCTACGACGAGTACAACGCGGTGCTGGACATGCCGGCCAGGTACTACCTGGATACGATCCGCGTGGTGTTCCAGGACTTCCTGCTGCCGCGTGGTGAGTGGGTGGTCAACGGCGAGAAGGTCGATCCGTCGGCGATCCGCGATACCGCGCTGCTGAGCATCGAGGGCGAGCTGGACGATATCGCCGGCCTTGGCCAGACCGAAGCAGCACAGGCGCTGTGCACCGGCATCACTGCGGACCGCCGTGAGCATTTCATCGTCGAAGGTGCCGGCCACTACGGCATCTTCAGCGGCCGTCGCTGGCGCGAAGTGGTGTACCCGAAGGTGCGCGATTTCTTCGCCGCGCATGCCGAAGCACCGGCGGCGAAGGCCACGAAGAAGAAGAGTAACGTCACCCCGTTGCGGCGAAAGGCGGGCTGATTCCCGGCAGGGGTCGGTTCCCTTTCCAGCGGAAAGGGCTCTGACCCCAGCATGATGGGATCCGGGGTCAGAGCCCTGTTCTGCGAACAGGGATCCGACCCCGACTGCTTACAACCGCACCAGCAGGTTCTTGGCGATCAGCCCGTGCAGCTTGCCGATGCCGCGTGCCAGATGCATCGTCAGCAGTAGCAGCAGCGCGCCCGCCGCAGCAACCGTGATCGCCACCAGCGGCGATGCAGCCATCGGCAGTACGTTCACGCCATCGACGTACACGCCCGGAATGTCGCCACTGAAGATCGCCGCGACCGGCGCCCAGATCAGGCTCAGCGACAGCGACAGCAGCGTCACCGCGAGGGTGAAGTAGATGACGCCCAGCGGCAGCATCAGCACGAAGTACAGCAGGGTCAGCCAGGTGCGGCCATCGGTGAACATGTCGCCGATGCGCTGCAGCCAGGTGCGGCTGCGATCGGTGTAACGCGGACGGCGCGGCATGCGCTCGCCCAGCAGCGCTTCCACCAGCCGCCCTTCCAGCAGCGCCAGCCCGCGCACCGAGCCGAAGAACAGCACGGTCAGCGGAATGCCCACGATCAGGATCAGCAGGCCCAGCGACAGCGACAGGCCGGTCACCACCCAGGTGAAGAAGAAGATGCCGGTAGCCAGCGACAGCAGCATGTAGAACAGCGCACCGTAGGTGTGCGGATCGGTCACCACGCCGAAGAAACGCGCCAGCAGCGAGCGCTGCACCGGCGCCGGCGGCGGTGCGGCCGGCTCGACGCCACTGGCTTCGGCCGCTGCGCGCAGCACCGGTGCGGTATCCGCACGCGGCGTGCGCAGCGCGCGGTTCACCGTCACTTCGGTCTCGCGGTAGATCTCGGCCACCTCGTCCGGCGCGCCATAGCTGCCGGCAACGTCGGCGATCACCTCGGCCTCGCTGCGGCCGGGCTGCGCCGCCAGCTCCGAGCGCAGGTATTCCTCGGCGTCGTACAGCGCGTCCTGCACCATCGCCGGGTCGGCACCTTCCAGCGCCACACGTAGCTGCGCCAGGTACTGCGGGATGGTCGTGGGCAGGGCTCGGCCTGCCAGGCTCGGGTCGTTCATTGCGGTACCCCCTCCAACACGGAATCGACGGAATCGCGGGTGGCCTGCCAGGCGTGGCGCCACTGCGCCAGCACCTCGCGGCCACGTTCATTGATGCGGTAGTAGCGCCGCGGCGGACCGCTGCTGGACGGCTCCACGTGGCTTTCCAGCAGACCGGCAGCCTCCAGGTTCCGCAGCACCGGGTACAGCGCGCTCTGCTTGCCGCTCAGCACGCCCTCGCCCACCCGCTCCAGCTCCTTGGCAATGAGATAGCCGTACAGCGGCTCCCCGGCCCGGGCCAGCACCGCCAGCAGGGCCAGCGATACCGTTCCGGCGCTCAGCTCCTTCTGGAACTTCTTCAGGTGGACATCGTCCTCGGACATGACCGGGCCTCCACTACGTTGAAGTCCACAGTAGTGCGAAGTTCGGTATAGCGAATGTGTCGTTAGTCATCGTGCCGGTTGGCGTGGCCGGGCCGCTCGCGCAGAATCGAAGCCTCGTTCATGTTCCGGGGATCCCATGCCGCACCTTCGTCGCCTTGCCCTGACCGCCATCGCCCTGTCCTGCCTGCTGCCCGCCATGGCCAGTTCGGCCACGCCCTACCGCAGCCCGCAGCAGATCCTCGACGCATCGGCGGCCAGCGAATGGCGCACCCCGGACCCGGCCAACCTGCTGTACATGGACCTGCCGGCTGGGCGGGTGATCATCGAGCTGGCGCCGCAGTTCGCCCCGCGCCATGTCGCCAACATCCAGACCTTCGCCCACGAGCACTTCTGGGACGGCACCAGCATCTACCGCTCGCAGGACAATTTCGTGGTGCAGTTCGGCGATGCCGACGCCGATGACGCGGCGAAGGCCAGGACGTTCGGCAGCGCCGCGCGCAAGCTGCCGGCCGAGTTCGAACGCGCCAGCGCCGGCCTGAAGGTCAGCGTGCTGCCGGATCGCGATGGGTGGGCCGCGCAGACCGGTTTCGTCGATGGCTTCCCGGTAGGCCAGGACCCGCAGGCCGGCAAGACCTGGCTGGCGCACTGCTACGGCATGCTCGGTGCCGGCCGCAGCAACGAGGAAGACAGCAGCATCGGCGCCGAACTGTACGTGGTGACCGGCCAGTCACCGCGCCAGCTGGACCGCAACATCACCCTGGTCGGTCGCGTGCTGAAGGGCATGGAACTGCTCAGCGCGACCCCGCGCGGGCCGGCGCCGATGGGCTTCTACACCGACCCGAAGCTGCGCACACCGATCGTGTCGATCCGCCGTGCCAGCGACGTGCCGGCAGCCGAGCGCACGCCGATCCAGGTACTGCGTACCGACTCGAAGACCTTCGCCGATACGGTGGAGGCGCGGCGCAACCGCGTGGATGATTTCTACAAGCGTCCGGCCGGGCATATCGATCTGTGCAATATTCCGGTGCCGGTGCGCTGATGGTTTCCTGCGCGTGACGCGTGCTGAAGGTGCTTCACTGTTCATGGGCGTCACTTTTCTTTTCGCGCGAAAAGAAAAGTAACCAAAAGAAACGCGCCGCCAGGTCGCGAGCCGCCGTGCTTCGCACGTCGGTTCCCTGCGCTTCTCGGTGAATCAGGGGACGGCGCCGAACTCGCTATGCTCAGACATCGGCGCCTCTTCGCCCCTGATTCCCCTGCGATGCTCGGCTCGCTCAAGGCGGACTGAAAAATCAAGATCAACAGCAAAAACATCCACGCATGGCGTGAATCTACTGGGTGCAGCTGTGGCCTTTGATCTGGGTCCGCCTTGAGCGAGCCGAGCACCGCAGGTCCGGCGAGGGCGAAGAGGCGCGGGTGTCTGAGCGCAGCGAGTTCCCGCGCCGTCCCTCGACGGGCCGAGGAGCGCAGGGTACCGGTGCGCAGCACCGGCTCGCGACCTGGCGGCGTGTTTCTTTGGTTACTTTCTTTGCACGAGCAAAGAAAGTGACACCTCCCCGCAGGCGCGGAAATGGGCCCGCCGGGCATGGCTCGGTGCTACCGCTGCGTGCGCGCGCTCAGCCCTTCTGACTCACCGCCACGCTCCCCAGGATCAACACACCCGCAATCAGCATCTGCACCGTCACCGCCTCCCCCAGGAACAACCACGCAAACGCCGCGCCGAACAGCGGAATCAGGTAGGTCACCGTCGACGCCCGTGACGGGCCGATACGGCCGATCAGGCGGTAGAACATCAGGAACGCCAGCCCGGTGCAGGCTACGCCCAAGGCGATCGCCGCGCCCCAGGCCTTCAGCGGAATCGCCGCCTGCGGCCAGTGGCTCACCGCCATCGGCAGCATCCACAGCGAGGCACACGACAGCGTTGCCGCCGCCGCTGCCGCCGACGGCAGGCCGGTCATGTGCCGCTTCACCAGGTTCACGCCCAGGCCGTACAGCAGCGAAGCCGCCGCACCGGCCAGCACCGCGGTGCCGATACTCAGGCCGGAAACCTTGGCGGTGGCCAGCACCACCACGCCAGCGAAGCCAACCAGCAAGGCACCGGCGCGGCGCATGCCGATCTTCTCGCCGAAGAACAGGAAGGCGATCAGCGCGGCGAACAGCACGGTCATCGCATTGCAGATCGCGCCGATCGCCGCCGGCGCCTGTTCCGCTGCATAGGCGAACAGCACGAACGGCAACGCCGAGTTGATCAGGCCGATCGGCGCCAGCCACAGCCAGCGCCGCGGCGGGAACTGCGAGCGGGCGCGCCACAGGAACGGCAGCAGCACCAGCGCACCCAGCACCAGCCGCACTTCGACCAGCGCGAACGGGCCGAACGACGGCACCGCCACCCGCATGAACAGGAACGAGCAGCCCCAGATGGCGCCCAGCAGGGTCAATTCCAGCGGCGTGCGCCAATCGCGCTCGGCCGCCTGTGGGACCGCATTCATGCCTTGCCTCCGTACATCGTCAGTTCCTCGCCAAGGCGGATAGGATCAGGCGCAGACGCCCGCCGCACAAGCGCGTAGTATCGCTGCCAGCCACAAATATGGTTTGAGGCTCGACATGCTGCTACGCCCTTCCCTGCTACCCGCACTGGCCGTGTTCGCGGTCGCCGCGCGCCACCAGAACTTCGCCCAGGCCGCGCAGGAGCTGCACCTGACCGCCAGCGCGGTCAGCCACCACGTCCGCCGCCTGGAAGAAGTGCTGGAAGTACGGCTGTTCCTACGCCACGCCCGCGGCGTGCGCCTGACTGCCGAGGGCCGGCAACTGGCCGACGCCGCCAGCGCCGCCTTCACCGATGTCGCGGCCGTCGCCCATCACCTGCAGCCGGATGCCGACAGCGTGCCGCTGCGGATCACCACGCTGCGCTCGCTGTCCTACTGCTGGCTGCTGCCACGGCTGCCGCGCTTCACCCAGGCCTACCCGCACATCCGCATCGAACTGCATACCGGCAGCGGGCTGGATCGCTATGACGACAACGGCCCGGAAGTGGGCATCCGCTACGGCCTGGGCCAATGGCCCGGCCTGCGTGCGCAGCACCTGATGGATGACTACCTGTTCCCGGTCGCCTCACCGGCACTGGCCGGCGTCGAAACGCTGGTCGATCCGGCGCGCATCGCCGACCTGCCGCTGCTCACCGACCTGTCGCCGCAGGGCTGGCGCGACTGGTTCCGCCACGCCGGCGTGCGCACGCCGTCGCCGCTGCCACCCATGCACACCTTCGCCGACAGCACCGATGCGATGCGTGCAGCGGTGTATGGCATGGGCGCGGTGCTGGCGCGCACCCACATCGCCCAGCCCTATCTGCAGCGCTACGAGGTGGTGCGCCTGCCCGGCCTGGCGCTGAAGGCGCGCTATGCGTACCACGTAGTGCATGCCGAAGGACAACCGCCCAGCCCGGCCGCACGCCTGTTCATCGACTGGCTGCTGGAGCAGGCGCAGGACGAACGCACACCGATTCCCGCATTGCCGGACAGCCTGCTCGGGCGTCCGGCCACACGCGCCTGACTGCACCCTCACCCGTTCTTTGCCCGGCGCTGGCTAGGCTGCTGGCAACTCCACAACGTACCTACGCCATGGCCATGCTGCGACTGCGCATCACCGGAACTGAAGACGACGCCCGTGCCATCAGCGACCTGCTGCTCGGCCTGGAGGGCATCGAGCATGTCGAGGAAACCGACGATCTGATGCCGCACATGGACGACGACGATTCCAGCTCGGCCGGGCTGTCCGACGACATCGGCCCGGGCATCCATGAGCTGGAAGTGGAAGTCGGCAATGAAAGCACCGCGCAGAAGGTGCGCGACGCAGTGCAGGAACTGGCGCTGGAGCTGGATGTGTTCGTCGAGTACGAGACCGACGAGGGCTGATGCCGGCGGGCTGCCGGCATCAGCCTCCACCTCAGAGGTTGGGCGGCAGCTTGCGACGGCGGCGGCGCCACCATGCCCGCACACCCCAGGCCGCGATCAAGGCCAGCACCGCCACCGGCAGCAGCGCGGCGACGGCGCGGATCAGGAACGCAACGCTGGTGCTGAGGATGCTGCCCGACTCGCTCAGCGCCTCGCCGATCTCGCTGCGGCTGCGCTGGCCGGACGTGGTATCGAAATGGATCGTCACCAGCTGGGTATCGATGCGCCGGCGCTGCTGCGCGGCATCCTTGCTGGCCTGCTCGACACCCGCCTCGATCTCGGACAGCCGCGTGGTGATCGCCATCAGGTCCTCGATCTTCAGGTCCTTGCGGTCCTGGTAGGCCAGCAGCCGCGCGTGTTCCTTCTCCAGCCGCGCCTTGGTCAGCGCGGTGTCGGCCACGGCCTGCGCGAGGTCCTCGGCACGCGTGTTGCGCGACTCCAGCGTGCCGCCCTCACCGGCCAACGCGATCAACGGCTCGGTGCCCTTCGGTGCAATCCGCACCTTGACCTCGCCGCTGGGCTGCTCGCCGCTGCGCTGGTCTACCTGCAGCACCGCGCAGTCACCGAACTTCGCGCTCTGGCAGGCCTGTGCCACCTGCTGGATGCGCGGTGCGATCTGCGCCGCTTCCAGTTGCACCTGCACGTCGTGTTCGTAGGCGAGGAATGCGCCTTCCGGTGAAGCGATGGCAGCCTCGGCCGCCGTGGCGCCCGCATCCGCCGCCATGTCGCCCTGCTTGGCGCAGGCGCCCAGCGCCAGCAGCAGCACCGGCATTGCCGCCATGCACGTCCACGCGCGCACCGGCCTCACAGTGCGGCCCCGTCGTAGGAGGTCACCGCCAGCGTGGCCAGATCCACTGCAGGCACGCAGCGCACGTTCACCGCCACCATCGGCACACCGCTGCGCGGATCCACCGCCTCGCTGTAGGGGGCAATGCCGCATTCGCGGCAATGGTGATGGTCGATGTGGGCCTTGCTGAAGTGGTAGGTGGCCACGTCCGCCGGATCGGTGCTCAGCTGGAACGCTTCGCGCGGGGCGAACCACAGCAGGCTGCCACGGCGGCGGCACATCGAGCAGTTGCAGTCGATGACGTCGCTGATCGGCGCCCCGGCCTGTACGGTGAATGCGATCCTGCCGCAATGGCAGCTTCCCTGGTATTCCATGTTCTGCGCTCCTTTGGAGGGTCCTTGTCTGCGCCCATGGTAATCCTATGGCACGGGGACAAAGCAGCCACGCGGCCCTATGCTCAGGGTTTGACCCCGTACAGGAACGCCGATGCGCCCGCATCTTCTTGCCCTCGCCCTGGTCGCCGCGCTGGCCGGTTGCCAGCCGGCCGACGCCCCGACCAACGCTTCCACCCCGGCCACCAGCCAGCAGGCCGGTGACGCGGCGGTCGATGCCGCCTTCGCCGACCTGTCCAAGCGCGCCCTGGACACCTGGATGCAGCTGTCGCCGGTCAGCGCTACCCAGATCGGTGACCACCGCTACGACAGCGAGCTGGACGACCTCAGTGCCGCCGGCCAGCAGAAGACCCTGGCAGCCTACAAGGCGCTGCTGGGCGAGCTGGACAAGATCGAGGTGGCCAAGCTGGGCCGCGAGAACCAGGTAGACGCGGCGATCCTGCGCAACCAGCTGCAGTCGGAAATATGGAACGCCGAAGTGCTGCAGTCCGGCAAGTGGGACCCGCAGCTGTACAACGGCATTGCCGGCAGCGCGATCTACGGCCTGATGGCGCGCGAGTTCGCGCCGCTGCCGGAGCGCCTGAAGTCGGCCACCGCGCGCATGGAAAAGCTGCCGGCGATCTTCGCACAGGCCCGCGAGAACCTGGATCCGGCACGGGTGCCGAAGATCCACGCCGAAACGGTGGCCAAGCAGAACAAGGGCATCCTCAGCATCGTCGATACCTTCATCACCCCGCACATCGGTGAACTGCCGCAGGCCGACCAGCAGCGCCTGCAGGCCGCCATCGACGGCCTGAAGAAGGCGGTGGACGAGCAGCAGACCTGGCTGGACAAGACCCTGGTGCCGAATGCCAAGGGCGACTTCCGCATCGGTGCGGAAAAGTACGACCAGAAGCTGAAGTTCGCGCTGAGCTCCTCGCTGTCGCGCCAGGAGATCGGTGAGCGTGCACGCGCCGAACTCAAGCGCGTGCGCGAAGACATGTACGGCATCGCGCAGACCGTGCTGAAGGACAAGCCGGGTGCGCCGGAGATGCCGGCCCAGCCGACCGACGAGCAGCAGCAGAAGGCCATTGAAGCTGCGCTGGAGCTGGCCTACGCCGACAAGCCGGCACGCGACAAGGTCGTCGACGATGCCAAGGCCGCACTGGAGCAGTCCACCGCGTTCGTGCGCGAGCACGATCTGATGACGCTGCCCGACGCGCCGGTGGACATCATCCTGATGCCGGAATTCCAGCGTGGCGTGGCCGTGGCCTACTGTGATTCACCGGGTCCGCTGGACAAGAACCTGAAGACCTTCTACGCCGTGTCGCCGATTCCGGACGACTGGAACGACAAGCAGGTCGACTCGTTCCTGCGTGAGTACAACTCGCGCATGATCCACCTGCTGAGCATCCACGAAGGCACCCCGGGCCACTACCTGGAAGGCTGGCATTCGGCCAAGTTCCCCTCCACCCTGCGTGCGGTGCTGCGTTCAGGCCTGTTCGCCGAAGGCTGGGCGGTCTACACCGAGCGCATGATGCAGGAGCAGGGTTACCTCAACAACGACCCGCTGTTCCACCTGGTGCAGCTGAAGTTCTACCTGCGCACGATCTCCAACGCGATCCTCGACCAGGGCGTGCACGTGGACAACTGGGATCGCGAGAAGGCGATGCACCTGATGACCCACGACGCGTTCCAGCAGGAAAGCGAAGCGGCGGGCAAGTGGGTGCGTGCACAGCTGACCTCGGCACAGCTACCGACCTACTTCGTCGGTGCGCAGGAACACTTCGACACCCGCAAGGCGGTGCAGGAGAAGCTGGGCGACAAGTTCAACCTGAAGGCGTACCACGACCAGATGCTGTCCTACGGCGCCCCGCCGGTGCGTTTCGCACGCCAGCTGATGCTGGACCAGCCGATCGAGTGATCGGGGTGGTGTAAGTTGGAAACGGAACGGCCCGGGCAAACCCGGGCCGTTTCTGCAGGCCGCCCCGAAATGACGGAACGGAGAACTCAGACGACCACTGCTGAGTAGACTCGAGCGGCGAGATCATGCGCGACGCCCATATTGACCAGTGCAAAATCAGACTCGTCTTCCCCACCAGTCTTTTTGACAATCTCCTGCAACTGGTACCTGCGCTCATACGAGGCCAGCACATCGCCAACGTCGCCCTTCGAACGGGCAGCACAAACGATCACCTTGCATCCTGCCTGTGCAAATTGGTCGATCAGACCATCCACGGTTCCGGAAACATCACCACGGTTGAAAATTCCGATCTTGCATCCGTTGATCTGAACCATTGCACTGAAGTCGAGCTTGTGGCCAATAGCCTCAAACGAAATGAATCGCGTGGCAGAGTGCGCAGCCAGCAGTCGGTACAACATGAGAAGCGTCGAGCTCTTTCCCGAGTTGCTGGCGCCACGAAGCGCGATCAGCTGTTTTTTCATTTTCCAAGTCCATTTTCAGGGTTGAAATAATGCTGCCGGAACCTGGCAGCGAGCACACACATCATGCCACCGAGTTGCACCGGATTCAGCGGCATTGAATGGCGGCAATCCAAGTGTCGGCACCCGCCTGGTTCACGGGACTCTTCGGTCTTCAGACACCATCGACAGCCCTTTTGCCATCTCCGCTGAAAGCCCTCACTTTAGCTCCAAGTAGTTGCCTAAACTGCGCTTCAGTGCACCCAGTCTTCGCACACCCTTGCGGCACCAGCGTCGCCCGTACCGGCGGCTGCATTTCACTCAGTGGCACCGCGTCACGCAACTGCTCCTTGGTGGGATAGACATATACCAACCGGTAGTGCGCCCTCCCGCTGTGCCCACGCCAGCGTTCGAACTGCAGCAGGCCACCGATCGGTGTCTTCTCGTACTGCCCCGGCAGGCTGTAGTCGCTGATTCCCAACGCCGCCAGCACCGAGCCGATGTTGGAATCGTGACCGACCAGCAGGGTCGCCTTCGGCGACGCCGGGTCGTCGAACAACGCATTCACTCTTGTCAGCAGCGGAGCGGCCACATCACGCGCCACCTCGGGCGTTCCGAACAGGATGTCCTGGTAGCGGTTGCGGATCTGCGCCAGCGCCTGCCATTGCACCTCGGTGGTCAACCGGCCCCAGCCTTCGCGGGGGATGCCACTGCCCTGGTAGTGCTCCATCAACAAGGCATCGACCAGCCCGCTGGCCAGCGCCAGTGATCCGGACGCGCGAGGCTCCTTGCCCGGTTCCGTACTGAAGGTGGTATCGGCCAGCGCCAGATGGCAGTCGCTGTGCCCCTTGCATGCCGCCGACTGCGGATAGCGGGTGATCTCCTCCACCACGGACAAAGCCGGTGCCAGGTCCACTGCGGCCAGCGCTCGCTGCATTGACTCCAGCACGCGCGTGCGGAATGCCGCGTCGTCGTTGTGGATCACCGGATCGAACAGCGGATCCATCGTCCCCAGCGCCATGCGCTGTTCGACCGTGACATGGCAGCCCGGAAACGCACCGGCAATGAAGAACTGCGCGGTGGCCTGGGTGCGCTGCAGGCTGTTGGCGTACGCGTGGAAGTCATCCTCCTGCGGGCAACCCGACACCGGCAACAGCTGCGCCTGGCGCAGCCACTGGCCGATGTAGCGCCCCATGTAGACCTCCAGCACACCGCCCTTGGTGGTCAGCTCGCCCGGTGCCACCTCCCAGCGCGGCCAGTCCTCGGGCGTCGCATTGGCCAGCGCGCCGGAGGCGACCACTGGCGCGCGCAGGTTGTGGCGGCTGAGCAGGACGACCTGCTCGAGCTGGTCGCCGTCCATGGGTGCCGGCGCAGCCGTGGCAACCGTAGCAACCGTGGCAACCAGGCTGAGTGCCAGCAACAGGGAGCGCAGGGGGCGGATCATGCAGGTCTCCGGAAACACGCTGGGGTCAGAGCCCTTTCCTGCGGAAAGGGATCCGACCCCGAAACGATCATTGATCGGCAGCAACAAATCCACCGGTCTGTCGTGCCCACAACCGTGCGTACAGACCACCGGCCGCAATCAGCTCGGCGTGGCTGCCGGTCTCGACGATGCGTCCCTGGTCCATCACCACCAACCGGTCCATGCGCGCGATGGTCGACAGCCGGTGCGCGATCGCGATCACCGTCTTGCCGCCCATCAGCTCATCCAGGCTGTCCTGGATCGCCGCTTCCACTTCCGAGTCCAGTGCCGAGGTTGCTTCGTCCAGCACCAGGATCGGTGCGTCCTTCAGCAGCACGCGGGCAATGGCGATGCGTTGGCGCTGGCCGCCGGACAGCTTCACGCCGCGCTCGCCGACATGTGCGTCGTAGCCACGACGCCCCTGCCCGTCCACCAGCGTATCGATGAAGGCTTCGGCACGTGCCTTGGCCACCGCAGCGCGCAGCTGCTCATCGGTCGCGTCCGGACGGCCGTACAGCAGGTTGTCGCGGATCGAGCGATGCAGCAGCGAGGTGTCCTGGGTGACCACACCGATCTGCTGGCGCAGGCTTTCCTGGGTGACGCAGGCAATGTCCTGGCCGTCGATCAGGATGCGGCCGCTTTCCAGGTCGTACAGGCGCAGCAGCACGTTGACCAGGGTCGACTTGCCGGCACCCGAGGGACCGACCAGGCCGATCTTCTCGCCCGGCTTCACCACCAGGTCGAGGCCTGCGATCACGCCGCCCTTCTTGCCGTAGTGGAAGTGGATGTCCTGGAAATGCACGCCACCGCGGGTCACCTGCAACGGCACTGCATCCTCGCGGTCCTGCACGGTCAGCGGCTGTGCGATGGTGGTGATGCCATCCTGTACCGTGCCGATGTCCTCGAAGATGCCGTTGATGGTCCACATGATCCAGCCGGACATGTTGTGGATGCGGATCACCAGGCCGGTCGCCAGCGTGATCGCACCGACGGTGATGTGGCCGCCATTCCACAGCCACAGCGCCAGCCCACAGGTACCTGCGATCAGGAAACCGTTGACGATGGCGATGGTCAGGTCCATGCCGGTGGTCACCCGGGTCTGCGCGCGGTGCTTGACCGCCAGTTCCTGGATCGACTCGGCCACGTAGGCCTGCTCGCGCCCGCCATGGGCGAACAGCTTCAGCGTGGGAATGTTGGTGTAGCCATCGACGATGCGGCCCATCGCCTTGGAACGCGCTTCGGACGCGATCCAGGCCCGTTCCTTCGCGCGCGGCACGAAGTAGACCATGATCACCGCATAGGCCAGCAGCCACAGGATCAGCGGCACCATCAGCCGCCAGTCGGCCTGCGCGAACAGGTACAGCGCGGTGCCGGTATAGACCACGATGTACCAGAGCGAATCGACCATCTGCACCGCCGACTCGCGCAGCGAGGTACCGGTCTGCATCACCCGGTTGGCGACACTGCCGGCGAAGTCGTTCTGGAAGAAGCTCAGGCTCTGCCGCACCACATAGTTGTGCATCAACCAGCGCGAGCGGTTGCTCAGGCCGGGCACGATGGCCTGGTTGACCAGCAGGTTGTGCAGGCCGACCAGGATCGGACGCGCGATGACCGTGATGAACAGCATCCAGCCCAGGTCGTTGGCATGGCGCTTGAAGAAGTCGGCACCGGGCTGCTCGGCGACCATGTCGACGATGCGGCCCAGGTAATCGAACATCGCCACTTCCACCAGCGCCAGCAGCAGGCCGGCGATGAGCGTGGCCAGCAGCACCGGCCACACCGGGCGCAGGTAGTGCAGGTAGAACGGCAGCACTTTGCGCGGAGGCATCCGCCCGTCCACGGGCGGGAACACCGGAATCAGGGATTCAAACCAACGGAACATCGCATTCCCTCGCCATCTTTAGCTGGCGGAGTATCCCATGCCGCATGTGTACGCCGGCCGACGATCGCTGCGGCTGCGGTCGTGCCGGCCGCTGGCCGGCAACCTTGTGACGCATCCGGGGATCATGAGGTTGCCGGCCGCAGGCCGGCACTACCCATCGGATTCGTCAAACGTCAGCGCCGGGCCACGCCCGGCGGCGTCATTTCACTGGGGTGAACAGCAGGTCCTGGAAATCGAAACTGAAATCGGTCAGGTCGGAAATCGGCTGCATGCGCACCTCGCGCACCTTGCCGTCCGGGTCCAGGCTGAAGTTCACGAACGCGTCGGCGTTGAGCGAACGGTCGTCCCAGCGCACGATGAAGGTGTCGTGCTGCCAGTGCTCCAGGCGACCGCTCAGCTGCGCGGTCCTGGCAAAGCGCAGGCGCAGTCCCTTGCCCTCGGCACTGACCTGCATGTCGCCATACCAGCGGTCGCGGAACGTGCCTGTGTAGCCGGCCAGCGCCAGCGACGGCCTGCTGCCCTTGTCGCGCGCGCTCTGGTGCTTGGCCCACGCCTCGTCGGCCTTGTCCTGTCCCTTGGCCACGGCCTTGGCATAGGCGTCCACCCAGTCATGCTTTTCACCGCCCAGGTAGGCATCGAGCACACTCAGGGTGATCGCATTGAACGCCGCGCCCACTTCCTGATTGGTCAGCACCACCACGCCCAGTTTCTCGCCCGGTACCAGGGTCAGCCGCGAGACCATGCCCGGCCAGCCACCGGTGTGCCAGACCAGCTTCTGCCCGCGGTAGTCGCTCAGGCTCCAGCCTTCGCCATAGCCGGCGAAGTTGGCCCGCGCCGGTGCCAGCTCCGGCACGCTCGGCGCCGGGATCGACTGCGGCGTGATCATCCGCCACATCTGCTGCTGGCTCTTCTCGGAGAACAACGGCGTGCCGTCGGCCAGTTTGCCTTCGGCCAGCTGCACCTGCATCCAGCGCGCCATGTCGTGCGCGCTGGAATAGATGCCGCCGGCGCCGGCATTGTTCGACCAGGTCAGCGGCGCGACGGTACGCAGGTCCTTGAAATCGTACTTGGCGTGGCCGACCGCGGCCTTGTCGCCCGGCTTCAAGTGATCGGCGTTGTAGCGCGTGCCGGCCATGCCCACCTTGTCGAAGATGCGGGTCTGCAGGAACTGCTGGTAACTCATGCCGGAAACATGCTCGATCACCTGCTGGGCGACCGCGTACAGGATGTTGTCGTACGCATAGCCCTCGCGGAATCCACCCTTCAGCGGCACCTTGCCCAGCCGTTCCACCACTTCGGCATTGCTGTAGGAGGTGGTCGGCCAGAACAACAGGTCACCGGCGCCCAGGCTCAGTCCGCTGCGATGCGACAGCAGGTCGCGGATCGTCATCTGGCCGGTCACGAACGGATCGGACATGCGGAACGACGGCAGGTGGTCGATCACCTTGTCGTCCATCTTCAGCTTGCCGTCCTCGGCCAGCAGGTTCAGCGAGGTGGCGGTGAACGCCTTGGTGTTGGACGCAATGGCAAACAGCGTATCGGCCTGCACCGGTTCCGGCTTGCCCTGCTCGCGCACGCCCCAGCCGCGCTCCAGCACCACCTCGCCATCCTTGACCACCGCCACGGCAATACCGGGCACGTCGAACTGCGCGCGCACGCGCTCGACGGTTGCATCCAGCTCCTGCAGCTGCGCCGGGGTGGCAGCGCTCGCCATGGTCGTGCACGCCAGCAGCACGGCTCCTCCAATCCAGGGTTTCATCCAGCACGATCTCCGAACAGGGGTGGCGGCCATGTGCAGGCCGTCACCGGGGTTTCGCGGGATGGTAACGTTCTGCGTTGCACCCTGCCCTGTGCCATAGGAGGGGTGTCATGGGCGAGAACGGCCAACCGAGCAGCGGCTCCACCATCATTCCGTGCCTGCGCTACCGCGATGCGCAGGCTGCCATCGACTGGCTCCAGCGCGCCTTCGGCTTCCATGCCCAGGCCGTCTACGCCGACGGCGATACGGTGTTCCATGCGCAGCTGACCTTCGGCACCGGCATGATCATGCTGGGCTCGGCCAGCAACCAGAGCGCGTGGAGCGAGCATGCGGCGATGCCTGATGAGGTCGGCGGCCGCCAGACGCAGAGTGCCTGCGTGATCGTCACCGATGCCGACGCGCACTACGCCCGGGCCAAGGCCGCCGGTGCCCGAATCGTCATCGACATCGCCGACCAGGACTACGGCGGCCGTGGCTATGCCTGCGCCGACCCGGAAGGCTACCTGTGGTGGTTCGGCAGCTACGACCCGTGGCGCGCGGACCACGGCCAGTGACCGCCGGAGCGATCCGCTGCGGCATCGGTGGCTGGGTGTTTCCCGAATGGCGCGGCGGCGTTTTCTACCCCGTAGGCCTGCCACAGCGTGAAGAACTGGCCCACGCCAGCCGTGCCCTGCGTTGCATCGAAATCAACGGCACCTTCTACCGCACGCCCACCGCCGCGCAGTGCGCGCAGTGGGCCGCACAGACGCCGGAAGGCTTCCGGTTTTCGATGAAGGCGCCACGCTACCTGGTGCAGCGCCGCGACCTGTCCAGCACGCTCGAGGCGGCCGCGCCCTTCCTGCAGGCGGCGACCGCGCTCGGTGACCGGCTGGGCCCGCTGCTGTGGCAGTTCGATCCACGGCATCCGGCCGACGCCGAAGCACTGGAACGGCTGATGGCACAGCTGCCGAAGCAGCTGGACGGGGTGCCGCTGCAGCATGCGCTGGAGGTCCGCAACGCCGAGGCACATGGCCCGGCACTGGTCGACGCCGCCCGCCGCCACGGCGTGGCGCTGGTGATCGAGGACAGCGACGAGGCGCCATTGCACGGCGATGTCAGTGCCGGCTTCGTCTATGCGCGGATCAAGCGCAGCCAGGCCCGCTTGAACGAGGGCCTGCCGGCGCCCGTGCAGCAGCGCTGGGCCGAACGCGCACGCCGCTGGTCATGCGGTGAACCAGTGGATGACCTGCCCTGCCTGGCCGCGCCAGCTCCGGAAACCCCGCGCGAGGTCTACCTGCTGTGCATCGGCGCGGGCAAGGCACGCAACCCGGCGGCGGCGATGGCCCTGCAGCGGCGGGTTGGCCAGGGCAGCGATCCCGCACGCGGGTAGCGCTGCGACGTTCGCCTTGCCTCACAATAGGCGGATGAGCACACCCGACACCCGCAAAGCGCTGTGGCAGATCCACTTCTGTGTCCTGCTGTGGGGCGTCACCGCCATCCTCGGCAAGCTGATCACCCTGCCCGCATTGCCGCTGGTGTGGTGGCGCATGCTGCTGGTGACGGCGATGCTGGCCCTGCTGCCGCGGGTCTGGCGCGGGCTGCGCACCCTGCCCCTGCGGCTGGTGGCCGGTTACGCCGGTATCGGTGCGCTGGTCGCCCTGCACTGGCTGACCTTCTACGGCGCGGTGAAACTGGCCAATGCCTCGGTGGCCGCCACCTGCATTGCACTGGCCCCGGTGTTCACCTCGATCATCGAACCCTGGGTCGCCAAGCGGCCGTTCCAGCTACGTGAACTGGCGTTCGGCCTGGCGGTGCTGCCGGGTGTTGCGCTGGTGGTCGGTGGCGTGCCCGATGGCATGCGCCTGGGTGTCTTGATCGGCGCGATATCGGCGCTGCTGGTGGCGGTGTTCGGCTCGCTCAACAAGCGCATGGTCAGCCACGCCGATCCGCTCACGGTCACCGCCCTGGAGCTGGGTGCCGGCACCCTCACCCTGACCCTGCTGGCACCGCTGATGCCCTACCTGCTGCCAGCACTGGCCAGCCCGCTGTGGGTGGTCCCGAATCTGCACGACAGCATCCTGCTGCTGGTGCTGGCCGGGTTCTGCACGCTGCTGCCGTTCGCCCTGGCCCTGGTCGCGCTGCGCCACCTGAGCGCCTATACGGTGCAGTTGGTGACCAACCTGGAGCCGGTCTATGCGGTGGTGCTGGCGGTGGTGCTGCTGCGCGAGCAGCACGAGGTCACGCCGTGGTTCTACCTGGGCGTGGCCATCATTGTCGGCGCGGTGTTCCTGCATCCGCTGCTGAACCGCCGCAAGCCGGTGCAGCACCCGGAAATCCTTGGCACGGCCGAGGCACGCAACATCGCCGATTGAGTGCATCCGCGCATGGCGTGGATCTGCCGGATCCGGATCGATGTCTCAACGCTGCGGCCAATGCCAGGCCGGCGCATCCAGCAGGCCCTGCCCGCTCAGCAGCGTGCGGCCCTGTTCCTTGTGCAGATGCAGCGAGTGGCAGCCCGGCGCCTGCTCCAACGCCGCGATCAGCCGGCTGGCGTGTGACACCACCCACACCTGGCTGCGCGCACTGGCGGCGATGATCAGCCGCGCCAGCGCCGGCAGCAGGTCCGGATGCAGGCTGGTCTCCGGCTCGTTCAGCACCAGCAGCGGCGGTGGCCGCGGCGTGTGCAGTGCCGCGGCCAGCAGCAGGAATCGCAGGGTACCGTCAGACAATTCGGCCATCGACAACGGCCGCAGCAGCCCGGGCTGGTGGAATCGCAGGGCCAGTCGACCGTCCAGCTCTTCGAAGCCGACCGTGGCGCCGGGGAAGGCATCATCGACACTGCGTGCCAACGCAACCGGATCTCCGATCTCGAGAATGGTCACCCAGGCCGCCGCCAGATCCCGTCCGTCGTGATGCAGCACCGGCGTGCGCGTTGCCATCGCCGGTTGTCGCGCCGGGGCATCGGCGTCGCTGCGGAAATGATCGTAGAAGCGCCAGCGACGGATGTACTCACGCAGGGCGATGGTTTCCGGCATGCGCTGCGGATCGCCGACCTGGGTGAACAGGCTGTCGAACAGCGACAACCGGTCATCCACGAGATCCCAGCCGTGCGCATGGCGTTGCCGCACCATTGCCCCACGGCGATCGACCAGCAGGTTGGCGCTGCGCAGGAACTGCCCGGCCCAGATCGCCTCCGCCTTGATCTGCGGATCCAGTGCAAACGCGGAACGGCTGGGTGGCGGGTAGCCCAGGTCGATGGCATAGCCGAACTCGTCGGTGGTGAATCCCAGCTTCAGCCCCACTGACGCCTGCCGGGGCCCGCCCTGCAGCGGGATCTCGCCGGCCGCGACCCGGCGATCGATGGATCCGGGGCCGGCCCACAGCGCCGAACCAAGTCCCCCTTCGCGGGCCAGCACCGCCGCGACGCCGCCCTGGGCGGTTTCCGCCAGCAGGCGCAGCGCGCGGTACAGGCTGGATTTGCCACTGCCGTTGTCACCGGTGACCACGTTCAACGGCTGCAGCGGCAGTACCAGCCCGTGCAGCGAGCGATAGTGGGCGATGGCCAGGGTCTGCAGCATGGCTGGTGTCCGTGGAAACAGGGACGTCATGCTGGCCGGTTCTGATCGCAGGAGCTGCGACGCCAAGTAAAACGGGAAGAGCATCCACGCATGGCGTGGATCTACTGGAGCGGCATCGAATCATCCACGCGTCGCATGCGTTCAGCGCGCGAACCGCCGTGTTTCAGCCCTCCAGCTCCACCCGGTTGCGACCGTTGCCCTTGGCCCGGTACAGCGCCTTGTCGGCGCGCGCCAGCATCTCATCCACGCTTTCACCGGGCTGGTGCTGGGCCACACCAATGCTGATCGTGACCGGGAATCCCAGCGGCAGATCCGCCACGGCCAGGCGCAGGAACTCGCATTGCAGTTCGGCCGTGCGCAGATCAGCGCCCGGCATCACCGCCACGAACTCCTCGCCACCATAGCGCGCGGCCATGCCACGGCCGGCAAAATGCGAACGCAGCAGCACGCCCAGCTCGGCCAGTACCCGGTCGCCGGTGGCGTGGCCCTGGAAGTCATTGATGTGCTTGAAATGATCGATGTCCAGCAGGGCCACGCAGGCTACTCCCGGTTGCCCATCGATCTCCGCAACCGCCTCTTCCAGTGCCGCTGCCATCGCGCGGCGGTTGGGCAGGCCGGTCAGCGCATCGGTGCGGCTCTGTTCGGCCAGGTCGGCATTCTGCGCCAGCAGCACGTCCTGGTACTCCGACAGCAGGCGCTCGTAGTCATCGCGTTCCAGCATGTGCTTCTGGATGTCGAGCGCGAAACGACGCAGCTCCATCACCAGCATCACCTGCCGTGACAGCGCGGCCAGCGCCTCGGCCTTGTCGCTGGGCAGGTGCTGCGGCTGTGCATCGAACACGCACAGCGTACCCAGCGGCAGGCCATCGGAACTGATCAGCGGCGCACCGGCGTAGAAGCGGATGTGCGGGTCGCCGGTCACCACCGGGTTGTCGTGGAAGCGGATGTCCTGCAACGCATCCTCAACCACCATGATTTGGTGCGGCTGCAGGATGGCGTGGCCACACATCGATTCGCTGCGCAGGTTTTCCGCCGCGTCGATGCCCTGGATCGACTTGAACCATTGCCGTTCGACGTCAATCAGGGTCACCGCCGCCATCGAGGTACCGCAGACCGCCTTGGCGATCGCCACCAGGTCGTCGAATGACTTCTCGCGCTGCGAATCAAGGATCCGGTAGCGGTACAGCGCCTCGAGCCGAAGGGCTTCGTTGGCAGGCTTGTCGGGCTTGATCATGCAGCGTCACGTTCCGGCAGGTCACTGCAAAGTCTAGCTGATGCCGGCGCGTAATCCGCACAACGGGTAGTGCCGGCCGCTGGCCGGCATCCCGCGCGCATTCGATGCTTGGAGCAGCCGGCCAGCGGCCGGCACTACCGCGCGTTACCAGTCCAGCTGCTTCGGCAGGAGGCCCTGCAGTTCCTGCTCGGTCAGGTTGCGCCACTGGCCCGGCTTCAGCGCGCCGATCTTGATGTTGTCGATGCGCACGCGGCGCAGCTGGGTCACGCGATAGCCGAATTCGGCGGCCATCAGGCGGATCTGCCGGTTCAGGCCCTGCTGCAGGGTGATACGGAAGCCGAACTTGGCGATGCGCGAGGTCTTGCACGGCAGCGTCATCTGGTCGTGGATGCGCACGCCGCGCGCCATGCCGCGCAGGAACTCATCGGTGACCGGCTTGTTCACCGCCACCAGGTATTCCTTCTGGTGGCCATTTTCGGCGCGCAGGATCTGGTTGACGATGTCGCCGTTGCTGGTCATCAGGATCAACCCCTCGGATTCCTTGTCCAGGCGGCCGATCGGGAAGATGCGCTGTTCGTGGCCGACGAAGTCGACGATGTTGCCCTTGACCGAAGTTTCGGTCGTGCAGGTGACGCCTACCGGCTTGTTCAATGCGATGTAGACGTGGCGGCGGGCGCCGGGCTTGCGTGCCACGCGGGCGCGCAGCGGCTGGCCGTCGACCAGCACCTGGTCTTCCTCGCCCACCACCGCGCCGGTACCGGCCGGATGGCCGTTGACGGTAACGCGGCGCGCGGCGATCAGGCGATCGGCCTCGCGGCGGGAGCAGAAGCCGGTGTCGGCGATATGTTTGTTGAGTCGGGTGGTCATCGGCCCATTATCCGGCATCGCCGCCCGCTGCGCTTCACGCCAGGGCGGGCGGATCGAGCTCCTCACCGTCGAAGACCCGGTTGCGGCCCGCCCGCTTTGCCACGTACATGGCATGGTCGGCGCGCCGCAGCAGCCCGGCCAGATCGTCCTCGCCCGGTCGCCACTGCGCCAGGCCGATGCTGGCGGTCACCTCCAGCCCCGGCACCTGCAGGGCCTGGCCAGCCTCGGTGATGCGCTGGCGCAGGCGGTCCAGCCGCGCCGACGCCGCCTCGCGCGGCATGCCGGGCATCAGCAGCAGGAACTCTTCGCCGCCCATCCGCACCACTTCGTCCTGGCTGCGTACCGCCGCGCGCAGGGCACGCGCCACCGCCACCAGCACCTGGTCGCCCACTGCGTGGCCGTGGCGGTCGTTGATGTCCTTGAACAGGTCGATGTCGAGGAAGCCGATCACCAACGGGCCGCGCTCACGGTCCACCCGTTCCAGATGGCGGGCCAGCTGCTGCAGTCCGGCGCGACGGTTGGGAAGCCCGGTCAGGCCATCGGTCTCGGCCAGCTGGCGAAGTTCATCACGCTGCTGGCGCAGCCGGCCCAGCCGCTGGTTCAACGCATACGCGGCCATCATCAACAGCCAGGTCACCGCCAGCTGCAGCGCCTCCACCCGGTATTCCAGCAGCCACGCCGCACCACAGGCATCGGCGATGATCAGTACCAGCATCGGTGCCAGCGCGGCCAGACCCGCCTGTGCCCAACGGTCGCCGCGCCAGCGTGCCCAGACGCCGACCATCAGTGCCAGGCCACATCCGGACAGATAGGACACCTGCAAGCCCTTCGCGACCCAGGCCAGATGCTCCCAGCGCAGCCACGGCACCAGCACGGCCAGCGCCATCAGGGTCCACAACACCGCCAGTTGGGCCGGGCGCGATCGAGGCAGCACGCGGTCGCCTCCGTTCAGCCGCCACAGCGCCGGCAGCACCAGTGCCTGGGTCGCAGCGGTCAGCGCCAGCAGCCACCAGGCGCCGTGCTCGCCCACCGGCAGCCAGGGTTCCGGATAGCCGCTCAGCCCGCCGAGGATGGCCTGCCACAGCACCATCACGGTGGTGCCGGCGATGTAGACCAGGAAACTGCGGTCCCGGGTGGTCAGGAAGGCCATCAACGCCGACAGCGCCAGCGCAATCGCCACCGCGATGCAGGCCGCACGCACCAGCAGGCGGGCGGTGTCGTTCTGCTGCACCGGGCTGGGCGCGCCCAGCCGCAGGGTCGGTACCCAACGTGCCTTCAGCGGTGTCTGCCAGGAGACCAGGAACGGCTCATGGCTGCCGGCCGGCGGTACCGCCACCAGGCCGATGCCAGCCCGGAAACGTGAATCGCGGGTGCGCGCGTCGTGCATGTTGCCGCAGATCTCGCGGTCGCCATGCTGGACGCGCACTTCACCGGCAAAGACGTTGAACACGTCCAGCGCCTGCGGTTGGCCTGACCAGCCCTGCGGCGGAGCCGGTACCAGCACCTGCTGGCGGGCGCCGGACAGCATCTCCGGCGTGCATGCGCGGTGCGGCGTCGGCTCGTCGGTAGCGCCGCCGACCAGGAGATAATCATGGCCCGGCACGGCCTCTGCAGCCTGAAGCGGCCACGGCAACGCCAACCACACCATCAGGACGGCCAGCACCGCTCCTGTTCCATACCGCCACTGCCTGCCGCCCACGCCACGTCCTGTTCCTGCTTACGTCCGCGCCCACTGCGCGCCGCCCCTGGCGCGCATTATCGCAGCCGGGCACGCCACGCATGTGTAGACCAAAGTCGGCGCCCGCGGTTCAGCCAGCCGCCGGCGGCCCCTTCACCGCGACCAGCCGTACCGGGCGCAGATCGACCAGGGTCAGCCGCTCCAGCGGCTGCGGCCGTTCGATGGCATAGCCCTGCAGCCCTTGCACGCCAAGCCGGGTCAGCGCACCGGCAACCTCGGCGGTCTCCACCCACTCGGCCACCACTTCCATCTGCAACTCGCGCCCGAGCTCGCTGATCGCGCGCACCGTGGCGTGGCTGACCGGGTCGGTATCCATGTCGCGCACGAAGGCGCCGTCGATCTTCAGGATGTCCGCCGGCAACTGGCGCAGGTAGCCGAAGGAAGACAGGCCGGAGCCGAAGTCATCCAGCGCCATCCGGCACCCCCGTGCCTTCACCGCATCGATGAAGGCGCGGGCCTGGCTGAGGTTGCTGATCGCCGCGGTCTCGGTGATCTCGAAGCACAATTTGGAGGCCAGCGCGCGGTTGCGCTCGAGCAGGTCGCAGACGAAGGCGAGGAATCCCGGCTCGGCGATCGACTGCGCGGACACGTTGACGTTGCACAGGCCCAGCTGGCGCACGTGCGCCGGGCACACCTGCAGGTGGCGGAACAGCAGCCCGAGCACGTGCCGGTCCAGCGCCACCGCCATGCCATAGCGCTCCACCGCCGGCATGAACTGGCCGGGCAGATGCAGGCTGCCATCGGTGCCACGCATGCGCACCAGCACCTCGTAGTGCAGGTAGGACGGATCGCCAACGCGGGCGATGCGCTGTGCATACAGCAGCATGCGATTCTCGGCCATCGCCAGGCTGACGCCCTGCAGGCGCTCGGCCTCCTGCCGCCGCTCCTCCAGCGCCATGCGGTTCTCATTGAAGCAGTGCACGCGGTTGCGCCCGGCCTGCTTGGCGGCATAGCAGGCGCTGTCGGCAGCACTCATCAACCAGTTCACGTCCGGCGCATCTGCACTGACCTCGACCACGCCGATGCTGCAGCTCAGCTGCGGGCTGCCCTCGCTGATCGGGAACGTGGCCTGGCCCAGGTTGCGGATCACCCGCTGCAGCACCCGCTTGGCTTCGTCCTGCCCGGCATGGGCGAGGAACACGGCGAACTCGTCGGCGCCCAGGCGGCCGACCCAGTCACCGTCACGCACGGCCGCCACCAGATAGTCGGCGAAACTGCGCAGCATCTGGTCACCGGCGGCATGGCCGAAGCTGTCGTTGACCAGCTTGAAGTGGTCCAGGTTGATGTAGCACAGCGCATGCGTACCGCCATCACTGCGTACCTGCAGCAGCGCACGCTCCAGCAGCCGCTCGATCTCGCGGCGGTTGATCAGGCCGGTCAGCGGATCGTGGCTGGCGTGATGCTCGATCTCGCGTGCCAATGCATGGTTCTGGCTGACATCCTCGATGATCGCAAACACCGACAGGCCGCCTCCCGCGCTGCGCACGCCGGTGCCACTCCAGCGCCCCCACACCAGGCTGCCATCGCGGCGGCAGAAGCGCAGTTCACTCGGCCGCAGCTGCCGGTCCCAGTCGATGCGGCCGACGCCATCGATGACCAGTTCGCCTTCCATCAACAGATCGCCGAGCGACATCTGCAGCAGCACGTCGCGTCGGTAGTCGAGGATGTCGGCCATCGCCTGGTTGGCTTCGATCACCTTGCCGTCGGTGTCGAGCTTGAGCATGCCGACATTGGCCTGGTAGAAGGCCGCACGGAAGCGGCTTTCATGCTCGGTCAGGTCCTTGCCGACGCGGCGCGCGAGGGCCACCGCCATCAGGCTGATCGCCAGCACCGACAACCCGCCGACCACAAGCGTGGCGATCCGTACCATCGTGGCCATGCGCAGCAACGCTTGCGAAAATGCCTGCGCCTGCACCTGCAGCCGCCGGTCCAGATCACGCAGTTGTTGCAGGTACCGATCGCGGTCCGCCGCTGGCAGCACGCCCTGGGCGTGCCCCGACTGCAGCTCGGCAACCAGCCGCTGCATGGCCAACAGATCATCGTCGGTCTGTCGCCACAGCGTGGTTGCTTCCCGGAATGCACCGATGTCGCGTGCATAGCGGAACGAGAACACCAGGCGTGGGATATCGGCGCGCGCGTTGCCACCCTGCAGGAAGCCCTGCCTGGCCTTTTCCTCGTCCGGTACCGCCTGTTCCAGCGCCAGCCGGGCCTGCAGATCGCCCAATGGAATCCGCAGCGCCTGGCGCGCGTCATCCAGGTCCTGGGCATGGCCACGCGCCAGGTAGCGGCTCAGCGCAGCGGTTGCATCCTGCTGTCCTCGTGACCAGTACCCCTGGCCGGCAATCCAGGCCGTCGAGGCTGCCTGCAGTTCCTGGATCAACGCGGACAACGCGACCAACCCGATCGCCATGCCCGTCAACAACGCAAAGCGCAATCCCAGCCCACGGGTCATCGGCACCCGCCGGCTCTGCTGGTCCGTGCCACTTCTACCCATCCCGGATCCCCCCGAATGTGCTGCGGTGACAACCTGCCTTGGAACCGGCCCAGCCTATGACCGGCAATGTGTGGGCCATGCGAAAAAGGGGACGGAGGGGATTAAGTCGTTTTCGGCATAAGCGCATGGCCTGCCATTTACGACTTAATCCCCTCCGTCCCCTTTTCCTGTACGCCAGCCCGGGGGCGGGCGTTGTCATGGACGGATGCGGGTGCGGCTTAGAAGCTGCGCGGGCCGCGCGGCTTGAAGCCGTCACGACGCGGCGGGCGGCTGTCGCGGTCACCGCCGCGGTCGCCACCATGGCCACCCGGACCACCCGGGCCACCACGACGCGGACCACCCGGGCCGCCCGGGCCACGCTTGTCGAAGCGCGGCTTGAACGGACGCGGGGCCGGGTTGGTGTCTTCACCCGGAGCCAGCGCACGCATCTGCAGCTGCTGGCCGGACACCCACACCTTCTGCAGGTGCGACAGCACGTCCGGCGGCATCTGTGCCGGCAGGTCCAGCAGCGAGAAGTCGTCGTGGATGTCGATGCGGCCGATGAAGCGGCTTTCCAGGCCCGCTTCGTTGGCGATGGCGCCGACGATGTTGGCCGGCTTCACGCCATGTTGGTGGCCCACCGAAATGCGGTAGGTCTCCATGCCCTGCTCCGGTGCACCACGCGGCGGAACCTCACGGCGCGGACGCTGCTCGAAACCACCTTCGGCGTCGTCGCGACGCGGGCCACGCTCGAAGCGTGGACCACGCTCGTTGCGGTCGAAGCGATCGCCACGCTCCGGACGGTCGCCACGGTCGAAACGCTCGCGCGGGGCGCGCTCTTCACGCGGGGCACGCACCGGCGGCTGCAGCAGGAACGGGGTGTCACCCTGCAGCATCTTGGCCAGCGCGGCGGCGATCTCGATGGCCGGCACGTTCTGCTCGTTCTCGAAGCGCTCCAGCAGCTGGCGGTAGAAGTCCAGGCCGCCGGCACCGAGGGTTTCGGTGATGCGCGTGGTGAACTTGTTGATGCGGGTGTCGTTGACCGCTTCCACGCTCGGCAGCTGCATCTCTTCGATCGGCTGGCGGGTGGCGCGCTCGATCTGGCGCAGCATGCCCTTCTCGCGCGGGGTGGCGAACAGGATCGCCTCGCCGCTGCGGCCGGCACGACCGGTACGGCCGATACGGTGCACGTAGCTTTCGGTGTCGTATGGAATGTCGTAGTTCAGCACGTGGCTGATGCGCTCCACGTCCAGGCCGCGCGCAGCCACGTCGGTGGCGACCAGGATGTCCAGCTTGCCTTCCTTCAGCATGGCGATGGTGCGCTCACGCTGGGCCTGCTGCATGTCGCCGTTGATGGCGGCAGCGGCCAGGCCACGGGCCTGCAGCTTGCTGGCCAGTTCTTCGGTGCCGGCCTTGGTGCGCGCGAAGATGATCATCGCGTCGAACGGCTCGACTTCCAGGATGCGGGTCAGCGCATCCAGCTTGTGCATGCCGCTCACCCACCAGTAACGCTGGCGGATGTTGGCCGAGGTGGTGGTCTTGGCCGCGATGGTCACTTCCACCGGGTCCTGCAGGTAGGTCTGCGCGATGCGGCGGATCTGCGGCGGCATGGTGGCCGAGAACAGGGCCACCTGGCGCTGCTCCGGCAGCTTCTTCAGCACCGCTTCGACGTCGTCGATGAAGCCCATGCGCAGCATTTCATCGGCTTCGTCCAGCACCAGGGTCTTCAGCTCGGACAGGTCCAGGGTGCTGCGGTCGAGGTGGTCGATCACGCGACCGGGCGTACCGACCACGATATGCACGCCACGGCGCAGCGCCGACAGCTGCTGCCCGTAAGGCTGGCCGCCGTACACCGGCAGCACGCGGAAGCCAGGGATCTTCGACGAGTAGGACTGGAACGCCTCGGCGACCTGGATGGCCAGTTCGCGGGTCGGCGCCAGGATCAGGGCCTGCGGCTTGATCTGCTGCAGGTCGATGTTGGACAGTACCGGCAGCGCGAACGCGGCGGTCTTGCCGGTACCGGTCTGGGCCTGGCCCAGCACGTCGCGGCCTTCCAGCATCGCCGGGATGGTGGCGGCCTGGATCGGCGACGGGGTTTCGTAGCCGATGGCGGTGACCGCCTGCATCACGGGCTCGGACAGGCCGAGCTGCGCGAACTGCAGCGGCGCTTGGGAATCTTGGGACATGGGGAACTCCGAAGGCACTGCCGTCTTCCTGGCAGTGCGATAAAAAAGGGATGGTCCGCGCTTTGGGCGCCCTTCTTATCGCGTGCCCTGGCGCTGCTCGGTCGGAGGAGATTTCACTCGCTCAGAGCGGGATGATACCGCATTGATCCTGAACGAGGCGTACAGCTTTCCGTGCGCGTGCCGTCATGCCCCGTGCTGGCGCACAATACGCGCCCTCTTCCCGGCACGGCCGCTGGCCTGCGCCCCTCTTCCCAGGAACCCCGCTCCATGCAGATTCTCGAATTCGACCTCGACGGCGACTACGTCGAACTCAAGCAGCTGCTCAAGCTGGCCGACCTGGTCACCAGCGGCGGCGAAGCCAAGATGGTCATCAGCGAAGGCCTGGTGCGGGTCGACGGCGAAGTCGAACTGCGCAAGGCCTGCAAGATCCGCGCAGGCCAGGTGGTCGAGTTCGCCGACAGCCAGATCCGGGTGCTGGCCGCCGGCTGATGTGAGGCTGTTCAGGCTACGCGCTGGGTCAGGTGCGAGGCAATCAGCTGCCTGAACGGTGCCACGCCCTGCGCCAGGCGCAGGCCGGCCGCCCGCAGCAGCCGCGCCGGGCGGCGATCGTCGGTGTACAGGCTGGCGATCGCATTGGTGGCCTCGTACAGCGGCCGCGACGCCAGCCGGTGACCCCGTTGGTAGCTGGCCAGCATGCCGGCGGCGGCAATGTCGGCACCGCGACGCTGCTGCGCGACGATGCCCTGCGCCAGCCGCTGTGCGCTGGCCAGGCCCAGGTTGAAGCCATGCGCGGTGACCGGGTGCATGCCGACCGCGGCATCGCCGATCAGCGCCGAACGCTCGCCAGCAAAACGGTGCGCGTACACACCTACCAGCGGATACGCCTGCGGCGTGGCCACCGGCTGCATCCGGCCCAGCCGATGTTCGAAGCAAGCACTGATGGCCTCGCCGAAGGCCACCTCGTCCATCGCCAGCAGCGCCTCGATCTGCCTCGGCGGCAGCGTGATCACCGCCGAGGCCTGGCCCTCGTTGAGCGGCAGCAGCGCCATCGTGCGGCCGTAGCCGAACCATTCCCAGGCAGTGTGGCGATGGTCGCGCTCGACCTGCATGCGGCACACCAGCATCGACTTGCCGAAGTCGCGCATCTGCGCACCGATGCCGAGCATGCGGCGGGTGGCGGAGAAGCGGCTGTCAGCGGCCACCAGCAGCCGCGCATGCAGTTGGCTGCCGTCATCGAGTTTGACCACATGGCCCTGTGCATCGGCTTGCACGCCCTGCACCTTGCGCCCGTCGAACAGTTCCACGCCGTCCTGGCCCTGCACCGCATCCCATGCGGCACGGCGGATCAGATGGTTGGGTACCAGCCAGCCCAGCGGCTGGCCGTCGACCTGGCTGCTGGCGAAGGTCAGCGCGAACGGCGAGCCGCCGTTCATCACCCTGGCGTCGCGCAGCTCAGCGACTTCGGCCTGCGGCAGGCGCTGCCACAGACCCAGTTGCTCCATGCTCTGCCGCGAGGCATGGGTCAACGCGATCTCCCTGCCATCGAAGGCGGCCTCGGCCAGGGCCTGGCGCGGCTGCACTTCGACCAGCCCGACCTGCAGCCCGCTGCCGGCCAGCGCGCGCGCGAAGCACAGACCTGCCGGTCCGGCGCCAACCACCACCACGTCCATCCTGCGCATGCGCGCCTCCTGCCGATGATTCAGTCCGCGCCAGCATAGCGCCGCGCACCTGAGCGGCCTTGATCTGGATCAGGCCGACTTACAGAAGTGCGAACACCAGCGCCAGGATCGACATCAGCGACACCAGCCACACCAGGCTGCGCACGTAGGGCACGCCTGCGGCGTACAGGGGAAGATAGACCACACGCGCCCAGAAGTAGGCCTGCGCCGCCAGTGCAGTGGTGTCATTGCCGCGACCGGCCACGACCACCGCGATGGCGGCGGCGGCGAAGAACGGGAACGTCTCCAGGAAATTGGCCTGCGCACGCTGCAGGCGCCCGGCCAGAGGGCTGACCGGCTTTGCGTCGCCATCGCGTGCCGAGGCATTCCACTTCATCCCGCGCTCGCGGGTGACCACGGTGGAGGTGGCGAAGATGTAAACGAAGCCGAGCAGGACCGACCAGGCCAGCATCGTCAATTCAGTTGCCATCATTCATCTCCTCAGGGTGCCGACGCACGCAGGCTGTAACCGGCCAGACGCCACACCTGGTCCTCGTCGAAACGGAACGAGACCAGCTCGCGCACCGGCTGCGCGCTGTTGGCGAAACGGGTCGGGAAACTGACGTTGATGTACAGCCCTTCCGGCACCGCGGCACCTGCGCTGTACTTGACCCGGGTGATGGTGGGCTGGCCACGCCCGGCCAGCGCACCCAGGCGCGTGCGCTCGGTGGTCAGCTGGCTGACGAATGCGGCCTTCGGCACCGCACGACGCGCGACGGCGGAGGCGCCATCCCACAGTTCACCGGCGCGGTTGGCATCGACCAGCTGTGCGGCTTTCAATGCAGCAGCGCCCATCTCGGCATCCTGTTTCTGCACCTGGGCCTGCTGTGCAGCGGTCAACGCCGGGGCGCCGGCGGTGGCTGGCTTCGCAGCCGCTGGCGAGGCCGGGGCCGGGCGTGCCGGAGCCGGTGCCGGCGTGGCCGGCGCAGGTGCCTGCGCCAATGCGGTCAGGGGCAGCAGGGACAGCAGCAGGAGCACGCGCTTCATGGACACCGCCGGTTTTCTGGAGAGAACCGCAGTCTACGCCAGCGCGGTGACTATGCCGTCAGCGTGCCGGGGCGTTGCCCTCCACCGCTGCCGCATCAGCCTGCGCGGCGGGCGCGGCGGTGTTCACTGGCGCCTGTTCGGCCACCGGCGGCGGCTCCGACGGTGCCGGTGGCAGCGTTGCCACGTCGATCTCCGACAGTGGGCTTTCTTCCGGGCACACCGCGTCCGGGAAACCGAAGCGCTGCTTCAGCGCCTGGCCGCAGCTGTTGATCGATTCCATGTCAGCGCCTTCCCGCTTGCACTGCTGGTCGAAGGCAATCAGGAACGCGTCCTTGCGTTGCACGAAGTCATCACCACAGGCCCGCATCTGCTTGATCCGTTCCAGATCGTCCTGCACCGCGTTGGTGCCGTCCAGGCCGTACTGGCGCAGCTCATCCTGCGTCAGCAGGCGCAGGCTGCGGTTGGGCACGGTCATCATCAGATCGGCCACACCCACCGCCACGCCGTTGCGCTGCAGGTAGTCCTTCACGTTGTCGTAGACCTCGTGCAGCTCGCGGTTGAGTTCCGCGCGCGAGGTGGCCTTGGAGCTGATCCGCATCATGCGGTGGATGCCGACCTTGCCCGACAGCAGGCGGTTGTCACCGGCAGCCAGCACGAACACGCAGGCACTGTGGCAGATCGAGCCCTCGCGCACCCAGATGGTCCAGCCCGATTCACCGATGCTGTCGCCGGCGACGATCGCCGATTCCACCTGGCCGCCGCTGGAATCCAGGTCGAGGATGCGCTTGTGGATCTTCTGCTCGTCAGCGACCACGGCCAACCGCCACATCATCTCGGCAAAGCCCGGATTGATCTTGCCGGCGTAACGCACGCGCATCAGGCCACGTTCGGCGCACGGCGTCAGCGCCTGGGTGATCTGCTCGCGCTGCAGGCCCTCCAGCTCGACGCCATCGCCCGCCTCACCGGCGTACTCGGTACTGCAGCTGACCCAGGCGCGGCCATTCTCCAACTGCGCCTGCGGCCACGGCCGATCCGCCCGGCTGCGCGGCGGCGCCGGCGGTGGCGGTGCGTCAGCCGCATTGATCGACACCATGTTCTCGCCATCGCTGGCCGGCGCCCGCGCGGCCTTGTCGGCGGCGGTCACATTGCCCGGATTCTCCAGCCGGCTGCAGCCCGCCAGGGCCAGGCACAACAGGGGCAACCAGCGGAGTTTGGCGAACATCGGGCAACCGGTCTTCACGTGAGCAAGAGCCACAGTCTACCCGTCCGGGGCACGCATTCAGCGCGTGGCACTGAACCCCTTCTGACCCTTGGGAAAAGCGTGTCGACCAAGGTCGACACCTACCAACAGCCGCGCAGAACGCCGTCCCGACAGGTCGCAGGAACCTGTCGAAGGCGGGGTGGGTCCGGTTGCAGGGGCGTGAGCGCCATGGGCCCGAGGCATGCCTCGGGCGGGTTGGGCAGGACGCCCAACCCCGGTCTTGCCGTGTGCGCAGGACAGCGCACACGAGCAAGCGGCGATCGAGCTTACATGGGTGAGGGCGCTTTGCTTGCGAAGCACTGCTTCGCAAGCGCCCGAACGCACAGCCGCCAGCGGCTGGGCCGGGCCCCGGAGGGGTACTTGCAGCGTCCCCTGCAACCGGACCCACCCCGCCCTGCCGCAGGAAACCAGCTTCTGCTGTTGCCGTTGCCGGCCAGCGGCCGGCACTACCACGGGTGCAGGGCGCGGCCCTGCCAGAACCCTCTTCAGCATCCATGTCCGAATGTGGCGAGTATCGCCGTCACCAGAGGCCTAGACTGGCGCCATGGACACCGCCCTCGCCCTCGACACCGCCGCCTGCGACCGCGCCCGCCTGGCCCGTGACGCACGCTTCGACGGCGTTTTCTTCACCGCCGTGCGCAGCACCGGCATCTATTGCCGCCCCGTCTGCCCGGCGCCGCCGCCGAAGCCACGCAACATCACCTACTATCCGACCGCTGCCGCGGCCGCTGCTGCCGGCTACAGGCCGTGCCTGCGCTGCCGCCCCGAACTGGCACCGCAGGCCCAGCAGGCACTGGCCGGGCAAACCGTGCAGCGCGCCCTCGCCATCATCCACGGCGGCTTCCTGCAGGAGCAGCGCGTTGCAGACCTCGCGCAGAAGATCGGCCTCAGCGCGCGCCAGCTGCAGCGCCTGTTCGTCGAACATCTCGGCGCAACACCCGGGCAGATCCATGCCACCCACCGCCTGCTGCTGGCCAAGCAACTGCTGACCGAAACCACGCTGCCGGTGACCGATGTTGCGCTGGCCGCCGGCTACAACAGTCTGCGCCGCTTCAATACCGCCTTCCTGCAGGGCTGCGGCATGGCACCGACGGCGCTGCGTCGCCAGCACCAGCCGCTGGCCGCCGATGGCGGCGGCCTGGTACTGCGGCTCGTGTACCGCCCACCGTTGGACTTCCCGCGCATGCTGGCCTTCCTGCGCAAGCGCAGCCTGCCTGGCATCGAACTGATCGGCGAAGACAGCTACCAGCGCGTGCTCGGCACACCCGAGCGCCCCACCCTGCTGCGCGTCACCGCCGACCCGAAGCGCCCGGAGCTGCGTCTGCAGCTGGGTGCGGTCGACCCGCGCCTGATCCCCGACATCGTGCGCCGTGTGCGTCGTGTGTTCGATCTGGACGCCGACCTGCAGCAGGTCCATGCCGCCCTGGGCGAGGAACCGCTGCTGGCACGCGGCATCGCCGAACGTCCGGGGCTGCGCGTTCCGGGCGGCTGGGATGGCTTCGAGGTCGGCGTACGCGCCGTGCTCGGCCAGCAGGTCAGCGTCGCCGCCGCCACTACCTTTGCGCGGCGTCTGGTGGATGCGTATGGGGCGCATCTGCCGGGCATGCCGTCCGAGTTCGATCGCCAGTTCCCAGCGCCCGAGGTGCTGGCCGAGGCGCCGCTGGAATCGATCGGCCTGCCGCGCAGCCGCGCCGCCACGGTGCGTGCGCTGGCCGCTGCATGTGCCAGCGGCCAGCTCGACTTCGGACCCGGGCAGGCCCTGGAAGACTTTGTTGCGCGCTGCGTGGCATTGCCCGGCATCGGCCCGTGGACCGCGCAGTACATCGCCCTGCGCGGGCTCGGCCAGCCCGATGCCTTCCCCGCCGGCGACCTGGTGCTGCAGCAGGTGCTCGGCCACGCACAGGGCCAGCGCCTGAGCGAACGTGCAACTGAAGCGCGCTCGCAACCGTGGCGCCCGTGGCGCGCCTACGCCGTGCTGCACCTGTGGCACCTGTCCGGCACGTTCGTTGGAGAACCGACATGACCCTGTTGTTTGATCGCTTCGACAGCCCCATCGGCGTGCTGACCATCGCCGGTGATGAGCGTGGCCTTTCACATGTGCTGTTCCCGGAAAACCGCCATCCGGCACGCGGACGCGACGACTGGCACTACGCACCGGATGCCCTGCCGGAAGCACGCGAACAGCTGCTGCAGTTCCTGCACGGCGAGCGCAACAGCTTCGACCTTGTGCTGGCGCCACGTGGCACGCCGTTCCAGCTGCGCGTATGGCAGGCGCTGGCACTGATTCCGTTCGGCCAGACCTGGAGCTACCTGCAGCTGGCGCAGCACCTCGGCCAGCCCAGTGCGACCCGCGCGGTCGGCGCGGCCAACGGGCGCAATCCGCTGCCGATCATCCTGCCCTGCCATCGCGTGATCGGCAGCAACGGCGCATTGACCGGTTTCGGCGGCGGGCTGGAAACCAAGGCCGCGCTGCTGCGGCTGGAACAACGCCAGGCCCCGCTGTTCGCCTGAGAGGGCTGGCCGGGCTGCGCCCGGCACCCGCAGAGGCTAGAGCAACAGCAACAGCGGGCTTCCTGCGGGGAGGCAGGGTGGGTCCAGTTGCAGGGGACGCTGCAAGTACGTCCCTGTAAGCTCGGTCGCGCCATCCATGGCGCTCACGCCCCTGCAACCGGACCCACCCAGCCTTCGACAGGTTCCGGCGATCTGTCCGAACGTCGTTCTGCGCAACTGTTGGTAGGTGTCGACCTTGGTCGACACGGTAGATCCACGCCATGCGTGGATGGAAGCATCAGGAATTGTGTCTGGAGAAAAGCCCCCTTCCTGTTGAAGGGGGCGCGCCGACAGGCGCGGGGATAAGGAAAAATGCGCGGACACGGCGCGCGATAGCGCGCCGTGTCTTGGGCGCGTCATTGCGCGGGCTTATCATGCGTGGATGACTTCCGTACGCCTGACCTGCGCGCTGGCGCTGCTGCTGCCATTGGCCGCCTGCACCACCGCGCCCGCCCCTTCCGCCTCCGTTCCCGGTTCCGCCGCTGCGGCTTCGCCTCCGAAGCTGCTGCTGATCTCCATCGACGGCCTGCGCGCCGATGCGCTGGACCGTGGGCTCACTCCGAACCTGCAGCGACTGATCGACGGCGGCGTGCGTGCACGCTGGATGACGCCGTCCTATCCGTCACTGACCTTCCCCAACCACTACACCATCGTCACCGGCCTGCGTCCGGACCACCACGGCATCGTCAACAACAGCATGGACGATGCAACCCTGGGCCGTTTCGAACTGAGCAACCGCGACGCGGTCACCACCAGCGGTTGGTGGGGTGGCGAACCGATCTGGGTCAGTGCCGAGAACGCTGGCGTACGTTCGGCCACCACGGCGTGGCCGGGCAGTGAGTCTGAAATCCGCGGCGTGCGCCCCAGCAAGTGGCGCGTGTACGACGGCAAGGAACCGCTGGAGCAGCGGGCCGGCATCGTGCTCGACTGGCTGGCGCAGACCGATGCCGATGCACCGCGCCTCACCACGCTGTACATGGAACACGTGGACAAGGCTGGGCACAACTACGGCCCCGGGTCGAAGCAGTACGCCGACGCCATCGTGCGCGCCGACCAGATCGTCGGCCAGGTGCTCGACGGGCTGCAGCAGCGCGATCTGGCCAAGACCACCAACGTGATCGTCGTCTCCGACCACGGCATGGCCAGCGTCGCCGACGGCAACGTGATCGCCACCGAGTCGATGGCCGACCCGGCCATTGCACGCAATATCAGCCAGGGCCAGTCGGTGGGCTTTGCGCCGGTCGCCGGCCGCGAAGCGGAAGCCGAACGCGCCCTGCTCGGACGCCACGCGCACTACGAATGCTGGAAGAAGGAGAACCTGCCGGCACGCTGGCACTACGGCACGCATCCGCGGGTTCCGGCCATCGTCTGTGTCATGGATGAAGGCTGGGATGCCCTGCACCAGGAGAAGATCGCCAAGCGTGCGAAGCAGGATCGAGGTTCGCATGGCTACGACAACGCACTGCCTTCCATGCGCGCAGTGTTCGTGGCCGGCGGCCCGTCGTTCCGCCAGGGCCTGGTGATCGATGGCTTCGACAACGTCGATGTCTATCCGCTGCTGGCCCACCTGCTGCAGGTACCGGCCGCGCCGAACGATGGCAATCCGGAAACGCTGAAGAAGACACTGCGCTGATGCGGTTGTAGAGCCGAACCCACGCTCGGCTCACCGGACAGGCATAAAAAAACGCGGCGCCAGGCGCCGCGTTTTTCATTGAACCGGTCGCTCGACCGGATCAGGCCTTGGCGACGGCCTTCTTCGCCACAGCCTTCTTCGCCGGAGCCTTGGCCACGGTCTTCTTGGCAACCGGAGCGGCGGCGCCTACGGCGACCTTGCTGGCGGTGTGCGAACGGGCGTTGCCATAGCTGGCGTTGTAGCGCTTGCCCTTGGCGGTCTTGCGGTCACCCTTACCCATGTCTTCAACTCCTCAAATGTGAAATCTGGTTACCCCGTACTGACACGGGTTCGGCGGGGCCGCCTTGCTGGGCGCCCCCGCGCACGATCGAAAATCCTATCACGGAGCGCCTAGTGCGCGCAGCTGGCGTCGTGCACGTGACCGTGGTTGAGGCGCAGGTTGACCAGATGGGCCACACCCACCAGCAGGCCACCGATGGTCATCACCACCGCGTGCGGCACCGCATTGTGGTGCAGCGGGTCATACAGCACGCCGGCCCACAATGCGACCAGGCCGGGAATCAGGAAGCCCAGCGCACGCAGCGCACCGTGCCGGCGGTAGCCCCAGACCAGGCTGAACAACCCCAGCAGGGTCACGAACACCACCAGCGCCTGTTCCACGCCGTCGCTCAGCCAGAACGACAGCCCCAATGAAGGCGCTGCGGCCAGCAGCACCGGGATCACCGCGCAGTGCACCGCGCACAGCATCGAACCAGTGGCGCCGAAACGGTCGAGCAGGTGGCGCAGGCGTGAGGACAGGGACATGACTTCCAGCAGGTTCGGCGAATCGTTATGGAATAATATAACATCCCTCTCCGACCCGCACGGTTTCCCTCACCCTGTCCCATCGACGGGATTCGTGCGCCCCGCGATTGATACATTGTAACAAAGGACCCGTCCATGCCCGCCCATACCCCACGGCTCAAGCCGCATTCCCTGGCCCTGGCCCTCGCCGCCCTGCTGCCATCCGTCGCCTTTGCAGCCGGCCAGGACACCGCCCATCGTGACCGCCACCTGACCGAGCTGTCGTCGGTGCAGGTCACCGCGTCGCCGCTGCAGGGTGACGCCGAATCCCTGGCACGCCCGGTGGAGGTTCTGGCCGGTGAACGCCTGGACGAGCAGAAGGCCGGCACCCTCGGCGATACCGTGGCCAAGCTGCCCGGCGTGCAGAGCACCTTCTTCGGCCCCGGCGTCGGCCGCCCGATCATCCGTGGCCAGGAAGGCCCGCGCGTGGCCGTGCTGTCCAACGGCATGGGCAACATGGATGCGTCCACGGTCAGCGCCGACCACGCCACCAGCATCGAACCGTTCCTGGCCGACCAGATCGAAGTACTGAAGGGCCCGGCCACGCTGCTGTTCGGTAGCGGCGCCATTGGTGGTGCGGTCAATGTGGTCGACGGGCGCATCGCGCGCGAGCTGCCTGAGCGGCCGCTCAGCGGTCGTGCCGAACTGCGCGGCAATTCGGTGAACAACGAGCGCAGCGGCATGTTCCGCCTCGATGGCGTCAGCGGAAACGTCGTGCTCCATGTGGATGGCCTGGTGCGCAATGGCGACGACTACCGCATTCCCGGTTACGCGGTGATCGACAGCCTTGAAGACCACCACGACGACCACGACCATGACCACGCGGGCGAGGAAGGCGAAGAACCGCGCCGCGGCCGCCTCGACAACAGTTCGATCCGCACACGCGCAGGTGGCGTCGGCGCAACGTGGCTGGGCGACGGTGGCTACTTCGGCGTGTCGGCCAGCACCTACCGCACCAACTATGGCATTCCCAATGGCGCGCACGTGCACGCCGATGGTGACGATCATGGCCATGACCACGGTCACGACCATGGCGACGAAGAGGAAGGCGGCGACGAGCACGACGTGCGCATCGACATGGTGCAGAACCGCTTCGAGACCAAGGCCGGCATCTACAACCCGGTCTCGTTCCTGAAGAACATCAACGCACGCGTGGCCTACACCGACTACGAACACGTGGAGCTGGAAGCCGGTACGCCGTCGACCCGCTTCACCAACCGCGGCATCGAAGCGCGCCTGGAAGCGGTGCAGCAGCAGATCGGCGGCTGGGACGGCGCCTTCGGCCTGCAGTTCGGCAACAGTGATTTCGGTGCCAAGGGCGAAGAGGCGTTCGTTCCGGATACCGGCACGAAGAACATCGGCCTGTTCGTGCTGCAGGAAAAGCAGTTCGGCCCGTTCAAGCTGGAACTGGGCGGCCGCCACGATCAGGTCAAGCTGGACCCGAGCGGTGACTACCGCCGCCGCACCTTCGGTGCCACCAACCTGTCTGCCGCAGGCATCTGGAAGCTCAACGATGCCGTTGACCTGCGCATCGGCGTGGACAGCTCCGAGCGAGCACCGACCAACGAAGAGCTGTATGCCGCCGGCGCGCACATCGCCACCCGTTCGCTGGAAATCGGCGACGCCAACCTGAAGACCGAGCGCGGCCAGCGCGTGGAACTGGGTATCCACACCCACAGCGAGCGCCTGGACTTCTCCGCGTCGGTCTACCAGACCAGGTTCAAGGACTTCATCTACCTGGCCGACACCGGCATCACCGAGGGTCTGCCGGTGCGCATCTGGACGCAGCAGGACGCGGTGTTCCGCGGTGCCGAGGCCGAAGCGCTGGTGCACCTGTTCGAGGGCGGCGCCGGTGACTGGGATCTGCGCCTGTTCGGCGACTACGTGAAGGCCAAGCTGGATGGCAGCGGCAGCCGCAACCTGGACATCGCCGTGCCGCATGGCGACCACAACCACAACTACACGGTGGAACTGGCCAACACTGGCTATCTGCCGCGTATCGCACCGGCCCGCGTCGGCGCCGACCTGCGCTGGTCGAAGGACGGCTGGCGCGCTTCGGTCGGTGCGGTGCGCTACAGCCGCCAGAAGGACGTCGCCCAGAACGAAGCCCCGAGCGACGGCTACACCCTGGTCGACGCGCACCTGGCCTACCGCTGGGATCGCAACGCCACCAACAGCTACGAGGTGTTCCTGGATGGCAGCAACCTGACCGACCGCGAAGTGCGCCCGCATACCTCGCTGCTGCGCGACTACTCGCCGCTGCCAGGCCGTGGTGTCGCATTCGGCATCCGCGCGTTCTTCTGATCGCGCACGGCGGGGTCAGAGCCCTTTTCGAAGGAAGGGGCTCTGACCCCCACGCCATTCCACGGGGGCCTTCGGGCCCCCGTTTTCATTTCGACCCACGCCATCACGCATCCGTCACAAAGATGTGCGTACCACAACAAGCGGACAATCCCGTCACCCAATGTCTCGCCAATCGGACACTTTTGTCCGAAAATGATTCCATGACTGCCCAACGTGCCGATGCCGCCGCCCGCCGTGCCCTCATCCTCGACGCCGCCGATCATGTGTTCGGCCAACACGGTGTCACCGCCCCGCTGGACCTGGTGGTCGAACGCGCCCAGGTGGGCCGCGCCACCCTGTACCGCAACTTCCCGGACCGCACCGCGCTGATCCAGGCGCTGCTGCAGCGCACGGTCGACCGCATCCGGCGCCAGGTCGAGCAGCTCGGCGACCGCGACGACGCCCTGTTCGAGGTGTTCGAGGGCATGGCCCAGCGCATCATTGATTCGCCGGCATTGGCCGATTACTGGCGTGCGGTCGATTCGGACGTGCCGTCCATGCGCGCCGCGCGCGAGACCGTGCGCGACCTGCTGGAGGAACCGATCGCGCGCGCCAAGGCCGCCGGGCTGTGCCGTGCCGACCTGGAGAAGACGGATATTTCACTGATCTCGGGCATGCTGGGTGCGGCCCTGCGCGGCAAGACCCGCGACGAGCGCGCTCAGTTGGCCGGGCGCGCCCTGCAGCTGCTGCGTGGGGGTCTCCAGGGAGCTGCCAGCGAGGCCCGTTGATGGTCCAGCCGTATCTGAAGCCGGTTCCGGATTGGGAGGAGCACGAAAAGCCGACCATGCCCGGTTCGGCATCGATGCCCTGGCACCCGCCGTATCGGCGCGCGGCCTATGCGCTGGTATCACTGCTGGTGGCGATCACCGGCGGCCTCGGCAATGCGCTGGTCACCGCCAACCTGCCGTTCCTGCAGGGCCAGCTGGCACTGACCCCGACCCAGGGCAGCTGGCTGGTGGCGGCCTATGCCATGGTGAATGTCACCGCCAACCTGTTGGCCTTCAAGTTCCGCCAGCAGTACGGCATCCGCCTGTTCGCCGAGATCGGGCTGGGCCTGTACGCGGCCCTGGCGGTGCTGCACCTGTTCGTCGGCAGCTTCGAGACCACGATGCTGACCCGCGCCGCCAGCGGCTTCGCGGGTGCGGCCTGTTCGACACTGGGCACGCTGTACATGCTGCAGGCGCTGCCGCGCCGCTTTACCGGCAATCTGCTGGTGGTCGGCGTCGGCCTTTCGCAGCTGGCGGTGCCGATCGCCTGGATCGTTTCACCAGGCCTGGTCGATACCGGCCAATGGCATCAGCTCTACTCATTCGAAGCCGGGCTGGCACTGTGCGCGTTCGCGGCAGTGGTGGTGCTGAAGCTGCCGCCCGGCATCCAGGTGAAAGCCTTCGAACCGCTGGACTTCCTCACCTTTGCCCTGCTCGCACCGGCCGTCGCGCTGCTGGTGATCGTGCTGGCGCAGGGCTACACCCGCTGGTGGCTCAACACGCCGTGGCTGGGCTGGGCCCTGGTCGCCTCGATCGTGCTGTCCACCACCGCCTTCATCATCGAGCACTACCGGCACAATCCGCTGCTGCAGACACGCTGGCTGGCCAGCCTGCCCGTACTGCATTTCATCGTCGGCGCCTTCCTGATCCGCTTCCTGACCACCGAGCAGTCCTACGGCGTGGTCAACCTGATGCGCACGCTCGGCATGGGCCCTGATCAGTTGCGGCCGCTGTTCGTGGTGATTCTTGCCGGCGTGATCACCGGTATCGCCGGCACTGCACTGACTTTCGGGCCCAAACGGCTGATCCCGCAGCTGCTGATGGCGATCCTGCTGCTGGGCGCCGCCGCGTTCTTCGACCAGCACCGCACCAGCATGGATCGGCCGCACGACTTCTACGCCAGCCAGTTCCTGGCCTCGGTCGGTGCCGGCATGTTCATGGGCCCGTTGATCATGCTCGGCATTTCCGCCGCGCTGAAACAGGGCGTGGACCACATGATCACCTTCCTGGTCACGCTGTCGATCACGCAGACGCTGGGCGGCCTGGCCGGCTCGGCGGTGCTGGGGACCTTCCAGCTGCATCGCGAGCAGCTGTATTCCAGCGCGCTGACCAGCCAGCTCGACCCAGCCGACCCGGTGGTGGCACAGCGCCTGCGCATCCAACAGCAGCTGTACGTCGCCCAGATCACCGATCCGGTGCTGCGCAGCGCGCAGGGCAGCGCGCAGTTGGCGCAGACGACGCGCCGCGAAGCCAACGTACGCGGCTTCAATGATGTGTTCACGCTGAGCGGTTGGTTGGCCATCGGCTTCCTGTGCTGGTTGCTGCTGCTGTCGCTGCGCACCGCCGTGCTCAAGCAATGGCGCAAGCGCTACCCCACTTCCCCCGCTGTGGCCACGCCGGCCGCGCCCCGCTGAGTTCTCGACCATGCCTCCCGTCCCGCCCCGACCCGACGACGCCGACAACGTGACCCCACCGCCGCCGACCGACGCGGCGCCTGCCCCTACGCCGGTAGAACCCGCGGTCGCGCCGAAGTACCTCAAGCCCAGCGCGCGCAGCGTGGTGGTGATGGTGGTGGTGGCCTTGCTGGGCATTGCGCTGATCCTGCGCGCCTGGCACCTGTGGCCGTTCACCAGCAGCGTGATGGTGACCGACAACGCCTACGTGCGCGGCCAGATCACGGTGATGGCGCCGCAGGTGAACGGCTACGTGACCGAAGTGCTGGTGAAGGACTTCCAGCACGTGAAGGAAGGCGAGCCGCTGCTGCGCATCGATGACCGCATCTATGCGCAGCGGGTCGCCCAGGCGCAGGCGACGCTGGACAGCGCACGCGCGGCCCTGGCCAACTCGGACCAGTCCCAGGCGCAGAACCGTGCGCAGATTGCCTCCGCCCGCGCCACGTTGTCGGCCGGGCAGGCGGAGCTGCAACGCTCACGCAACGAGACCAAGCGCTACGAGGAACTGGCCGCGCAGCAGCTGGTGTCGATCAACGATCGCGACAAGTTCCGCACCGCGCAGGCCTCGGCGCAGGCCAGCGTCCAGCAGTCGCAGGCGCAGATCCGCATCGCCGAGGAGACCCTGGTATCGACCCAGGTAGCGCGCAAGAGCCTGGAGGCCCAGGTGGAGAGCGCGCAGGCGCAGCTGGAACTGGCGCGCATCGATCTGGCCAACACGGTGATCCACGCGCCGCGCGACGGCCAGATCAGCGAAGCCAGCGTACGCGTGGGCCAGTACGTCGCCGCCGGTTCGCAGCTGCTGTTCCTGGTACCTGACACGCTGTGGGTGGTGGCCAACTACAAGGAAGGCCAGACCTGGGGGATGGCGATCGGCCAGCCGGCCACGTTCTCGGTGGACGCGTTCCAGGGCCAGGTGCTGCGGGGCCGCGTGCAGGAGATCGCGCCCGCCACCGGGTCGGAATTCAGCGTGCTGCGCCCGGACAACGCCAGCGGCAATTTCACCAAGGTGGTGCAGCGGCTGCCGGTGCGGATATCGATCAACAGGGATCAGAAGCTGGCAAAGCAGCTGCGGCCCGGCATGTCGGTGATCGTGCGGGTGGATACCCGTTCCAAGGCGATGGACTAGGACGCAGGCCCTGTCGCACCGTTTCCAAAATGCCGGCCAGCGGCCGGCACTACCGTTGCGTTAGCCGGCGCAGCGCGCGCAGAGGCCATGCACTTCCAGGGTCTGCGCCTGCGGCTGGAAACCCAGCTCCTTGGCGCGCTTCTCCAGCTGGGTGACGATCTCGCGGTCCTCCAGCTCCACTGCGCTGTGGCAGCTGTTGCAGATCAGGAACGGCACCGAATGCGCGGCACTGCTGGGGTGATGGCAGGCCACGAAGGCATTGACCGATTCCAGCTTGTGCACGAACCCGTTGGCCATCAGGAAGTCCAGCGCGCGGTACACGGTGGGCGGGGCATCCGCGCCCACGCCCTTGCCGTTGCGCACCCATTCCAGCAGCTCGTAGGCCTTGACCGGCTTGCCGGCCTCGGCGATCAGCTTCAGCACATTGGCGCGGATCGGGGTCAGGCGCAGCCCGCGTTCGCGCGAGACGCGCTCGACCACCGCCACGAAATCCGATGCGTCGTGGACGTGGTGGTGCGGCGCGGTACAGGCAGTGGCGGTCTTGGCGGGCATGCGTGTTCTCCGGTTCGGGCCTGGCAAGGATGCCTCAGGCCGTTGCTACCTTGGTGATGGCCACATCAATGCGTTTCAAGGCCTGCTCGCGGCCGGCCAGGTACACGGTATGGGAAATGTCAGGACTGACCTGGGTGCCGGTGATGGCCACGCGCAGCGGCTGGGCGACCTTGCCCATGCCGATCTCCAGCGCGGCGGCGACGTCGTGCAGGGCCACGCCCACCGACTCGGCGGTCCATTCCGGCAGGGCGGCCAGCAGCTCGCGGGCCTTGCCCAGCGCCACCTCGGCACCGGCCTTGAAGTGCTTGGCCACCGCCGCTTCGTCGTACCCGGTCAGCGGCTGGTACCAGACCACGGCCTTCTCGGCCATTTCCTTCAGGGTCTGCACGCGTTCACGCAGGGCGATCACCACGTCCTCCGGGGCCGGGCCAGCGGCCACGTCCAGGCCCAGCTTCTGCAGCTGGTAGACCAGGTGCGGCACGATCGCGGACACGTCCTCGGTCTTCAGGAAGTGCTGGTTGACCCAGCCCAGCTTGGCCATGTCCAGGCGCGAGGCCTTGGAATTGCAGTCCTTCACGTCGAACAGGTCGATCAGTTCCTGGCGGCTGAACAGCTCCTGGTCACCGTGCGACCAGCCCAGGCGGGCCAGGTAGCTCAGCAGCGCATCGGGCAGGTAGCCGGCGTCCTTGTACTGCATCACGTCAGCCGCACCGGTGCGCTTGGACAGCTTGGCGCCCTGCTCGTCCAGGATCATCGGCATGTGGCCGAACCTGGGCACCGGCGCGCCGATGCCTTCATACAGGTTGATCTGGCGCGGGGTGTTGTTGATGTGGTCGTCGCCGCGGATGACCTCGGTGATGCCCATGTCCCAGTCGTCCACCACCACCGCGAAGTTGTAGGTGGGGTAGCCGTCCGGGCGGAAGATGACCATGTCATCCAGCTCGCTGTTGGCGATCTCGATACGGCCCTTGATCAGGTCGTCGAACACCACCGTACCTTCCAGCGGGTTCTTGAAGCGGATGACGCGGTTCGGATCATCCCTGCGCGGCAGGCCCAGCTCGCGCGCAGCGCCGTTGTAGCGCGGCTTCTCCTGCCTGGCCATGGCGGCCTCGCGCATCGCGTCAAGCTCTTCGCGGGTCTCGTAGGCGTAATACGCCTTGCCGTCGGCCACCAGCTGTTCGGCCACTTCCAGGTAACGGGCGACGCGGTCGGTCTGGTAGATCGGGCCTTCGTCATAGTCCAGGCCCAGCCACTCCATCGCCTCCAGGATCGCGTCGATCGCGCCCTGGGTGCTGCGTTCACGGTCGGTGTCCTCGATGCGCAGCACGAACTCGCCGCCACGGTGGCGGGCCTCCAGCCAGCAGTACAGCGCAGTGCGGGCACCACCGATGTGCAGGTAGCCGGTGGGACTGGGGGCGAAGCGGGTGCGGCAGGTCATGGACGGCTCGAGGAACGGGAATCCCCCGATTTTACCAGCCCTCCGCCCCCGACGGAAAAAAGGGGACGGAGGGGATTAAGTCGCGATTGCCCAGCCGCTGGGCCTGCAACCGGGAAACGGAGGGGAGAAACGACTTAATCCCCTCCGTCCCCTTTTACGGTTCCACCTTGCGCGGGAACGGCTGCTCGCGCATCGCGGCGTTGTAGGCGAACGAGGCGACGATGGCTGCGGCCTGCTTCAGGTCCTCCGGTTCGGCGTGGTCCCAGGTGTCCAGGTGGCTGTGGTGGACATTGGTGAAGTAGTCCAGCCGGTCCTGGATGAACTGGAAGCCCGGCAGGCCGATGCGGTCGAAGCTGATGTGGTCGGTGCTGCCGGTGTTGCGGGTGGCCACGGTGGTGGCACCCACGTCATGGAACGGCGCCAGCCAGGCTTCGAAGATCGGCATCGCCGCCAGGTTTTCCTGCGCATAGATGCCGCGGAAGCGGCCCGAGCCGTTGTCCATGTTGAAGTAGACCTGGAACTTGCCGTAATCACGGGTCTTCTGCAGCGCGCCGGTGGGCTCGCGCAGCGAGGCCGGCAGCGCCTTCTGCGCCGGGTCGGTGGGTTCCGGGAAACGACCGAAGTGCTTGGCCACATAGGCCTGCGAGCCGATCAGGCCCTGTTCCTCGCCGCTCCACAGCGCCACGCGGATGGTGCGCCTGGGCTTGGCGCCGGTCGCCTTGAGGATGCGCATCGCCTCCATCATCACCGCCACGCCAGCCGCGTTGTCGGCCGCACCGGTACCGCTGTGCCAGGAATCCAGGTGCGCGCCGATCATCACCACTTCATCGGGCTTGCTGCTGCCACGGATCTCGGCCAGCGTGTTGTAACCGGGCTGGTCGGCCTCATCGGTGAAGCGTGCTGCCACATCCACGCGCAGGCGCACCGTCTGCTTGGCCTCCAGCGCGCGCACCAGCGGATTGAAGTGCTCGCTGATCATCGCCAGCTCGGGGATGCCCACCGACTCGCCGGCCTTGCGCGAACCGCCACCGGCAACGCGGATGATGCCGTTGTCCCAGCTGCTGATGCTGATCGAGGCCAGCGCGCCCTCTTCCACGAAGAACGCATTGACCTTGGTCGCCAGCTGCTGGCGTTCCTGGTACTCCTTGACCCGCTTGGCACGCTCGGCGGTGGCGTCCTTGTCCTTGGGCAGGGTGAACTCCTGCAGGCCTTCCAGCGAGGTGGCGTCGTGGCGATGCGAATCCGCCTCGGTGCCGCGCTTGTACTCGCGCGCCTCGCCCAGCAGCAGGATCTTGCCGCGCAGCTTGCCGCGGTACTTCTCGATGTCTTCGGGCTTCTTGATCTCGACCTGGACCAGCTCGCCCTCAACCGGCCCCTTGGTGCCCGGCGTCCAGGCCTTGGGCAGTGCATGCAGCGGCTGCACGCGGTCGCCCAGCATCTCCACGCTCGCCGAAGTGAACTCCCAGCCGCGCCCGAAGTCGTCGAAGGCCTCGTCGTGGACGTTGTCCAGCTTCCATTCGCTGAACTTGCCGCGGGTCCAGGCGTTGGCGCGGCCCATCGCCGGCGAGTTGGTCAGGCGCGGGCCGATGCGCTCGGTGAGATAGCTGAAGGTGTCCATCACCTGCGAACGGTGGAAGGCCTCCTGGCGGATGCGGCTGACCATGTCCAGGTCCACCGTCTCGCGCTGCTGCGCTCCTGCGTTGCCACCCATCGCCAGCGCTGCGGCCAGCATGCCCCACTTCAACACATCGCACCCCTGCCCTTCGGCTCGATCATCAACTCGTCGAGTCTAGCCAGCGGGGGCGCGGGGATACCGTCCCATCGGTCATGGGCGGGAGCGTGCGAACCAAGGTTCGCACCCACAACAGTAGATCCACGCCATGTGTGGATGAACAGCCCAATCACCCGCTCCATCCCAACCACAACTGTGCCCGTTCCGGCAGCAGCAGCAACCAGTGCCGCCGGTCGATGCTGCTGCAGCCGTACACCGCCGCGTGTGCCGGCCAGTCATCCGGAAGGCGACCGATACCGATCTCGGCCAGCGCCTCCGCCCCGGCCTTCCATGGCCGGTAGCGCGGCACCCGGCCAGCCACCGCGCCGCGTCCCTGCCGCGCGCCCTGCAGCCAGCGCAATCCCTGCCCCTGCAATCCTTCGCAGGTCACCGCCGCCAGCTGGAAGCGGACCAGGCCGGGGGCGATCCGCGCCCCCGGCAGGGCCGCCAGCACGCCATGTGCCTGCAGCAGTGCATCCACTTCCAGCAGGGCCGGAATGCCCTGCCGTGCCCGTTGCCGCAATCCCTGGCGCCAGCCCATGGCCTGCTCCTTACTTCAGTTCCGCGCCGAGCGCGTACCAGTCGACCCGGCGGGTCACCCACATCGCCAGCGCCAGGATCACGAACAGCAGCAGCGAACCCATCAGCAGCGCGTTGTTCTCCGACACCAGCAGGCCATACAGCGCGCCGTACAGCACGGTCAGCAGCGCAGCGAAGCCGAGACCGCGCTTCCAGTGGCCCAGCACATTGGCCAGGTACACCGCCTGCAGGCCGATACAGGCCACGGCCGATACCAGGTAGGCCTTCCAGAACGCGATGTGCTCGGACAGGCTGATCAGCAGCAGGAAGAAGATCGCCAGCGCCAGGCCCACCATCAGGTACTGCAACGGGTGGATGCGCAGCGACTTGATCAGCTCGAACAGGATGAAGCCGACGAAGGTGAGCAGCACGAACAGCACGCCGTATTTCGAGGCACGGTCGGCCTGGGTGTAGGTATCGACCGGATCGACCAGCGACACCGTCACCGCCTGCGATTCGACCGCACCATCATTGCGCAGCTGGCGCTGGGCATCGGAGGCCAGCGAGGACACCGCCCAGCGTGCATCGAAGCCCTGCGCATCGACGCGTCGCTCATTGGGCAGGAACGCACCGCTGAACGACGGATGCGGCCAGCTCGAACGTAGCGCGATGTGGGTGTCATCGCCCACCGGCACCACCGACAGCATGCGGCTGCCATCCAGGCGCAGCTCCAGTTCAACCGTGCTGGCAGCCAGCGTGCCGCCCTGATCCGCAGCGAAACCGGCCACCGGTGCGTGCAGGCCTCGCCCCACCTCGCTGGCCGCGCCAACGCCCGGCAGCAACCGCAGCTGCTTGCCATCCACGCGCAGGTTCGGCGTACCCACCAGGCCCCGCACATCGGATACACCAACCGCGACATACGGCTGGCCGTAACTGCGGCCGGCCTTCACCGGATAGTCGTCTGCGGCGAAGGTCGCCTTCATCTGGCCGTTCCAGCTGTACACCGGTACCTTGAACAGGCCGACTTCGCGCTGGCTCGGTAGCATCTCGCCGCCCACCTCCAGCGACGCCGGCATCTGCAGCCAGTGCCCCTCGGTGACCTGTATCTCGGTCTTCTTGACGCCCAGCGGGTCGACCAGTTCAACCTGCTTGCGTTCCACCCATGGCACCACCCGCACCGGGCCCACCAGCTGCTGTGCACCGGCGCGGCTGTCGGCCACCCGCGAGAACGCCTCGTCGCGGTACGCGCTGCGTTCGTTGATGACCCCGCGGATCATGGTCAGCGGCACCAGCAGCAGCAGGATCAGCCCGCCGACAATGGCGAACCTCAGCAGCATCTTCAGGGATTTCATGGTCCATCCTCGTTGGAGAGGGCTGCAGGATGGACCGCTGGGGTGAGCAGGGTTTGTGGCGAATTTGAAGCGAGTGTGAAGTCAGCGGCGCGGGCGCTGGCCCGGCGCACCCGATGGCAGCCACAGGCTGGCCACGGTGCCGCCGCCCTCGCGGACGTCGACACTGGCGCGTCCATCGTGCAGGCGCGCGACTTCCTGCACGAATGGCAGGCCCAGGCCGGAACTGCGCCGCCCGCTGCCGGGCCGCGCCAGCGAATAGAAGCGCTCGAACACCCGTTCGCGCGCATAGTCCGGGATGCCGGCACCGCGATCGGCCACCTGCAGGCGCACGCCCTGCCCGTCCACCTCGGCCTGCAGCGCGATCTCCGCGCCGGACGGCGAGAAGGCAATCGCGTTGTCGATCAGGTTGTGCAGCGCCTGCCGCAGCAGGTAGCCGTCGCCCTGCACCCGCAGGTCGGGCACGTTGCCGATGTGGACCCGCACACCGGCCGCCTGTGCACGCACCTGCGCGGCCGCGGCCGCATCGGCCAGCAATGCCGGCAATGCAATCGGGTCGCGGGTCTGCAGCCAGCCGTGCTGTTCCACTTCGGCCAGCGCCAGCAGCTTGTCGATGGTCTCGGTCAGCCGCTCCTGCTGATCGACAATGCTGCGCGCGAAATGCACGCGGTCCGCTTCGGGCAACGGCTCCTGCAGCAGTTCGGCGGCACCGCGGATCGCCGCCAGCGGGCTCTTCATCTCGTGCGTCAGCGACTGCACGTACTGCTCGACGTAGGCCTTGCCTTCGAGCTTGCGGCGCATCGTTTCCAGCGCCTGGCCGAGATCGCCGATCTCGTCGCGACGGCGCCGTGGTGGTGGCACCGGTTCGCCCGCGCTGACCGCGCGTGCATAGCGGCTGAGCTGGCCGAGACCAGTGGTCAGCCACATCGTCACCAGCACGCCGACCAGCGCCGACAATCCGATGAGCCAGGCACCGCGCTCGATGATGGCGCGCTGGCTGGCAGCGATGAACGGATCAATGCTGCGGTTGGGCTGTGCCAGGCTGAGCACGCCGATCAGGGTGCGGCCATCGGCCGGGTCGTATACCGGCGCCGCCACATGCATCACCGTATCGCCTTCCTCGCCCGGAATCTCGGGGCTGGAACGGGCACCGTACTCGCCACGCAGGGTGCGGTAGACATCATTCCAGCGCGAATTGTCGCGGCCAAGGTCACGGCCCAGCGAGTCGTAGATGACGATGCCCTTGGCATCGGTGATGGTCACCCGGTAATCCAGCGAGCGCTTCGGGAAACGCCAGACCATTGCCTTCAGGTCGCGCTGCCGTGCCTTGGCCAGATTGCGGGTGAAGCTGCCGCTGCGGATGGTGCCGTCCTTGACGTCGGCGGCGGCCATCTCGGCCAGCACGTTGGCCGCATCGACCAGGGTCGATTCCATCGCCTGGCGCACACCCGGCTTCACTTCGTTGACGAACACGCGCATCACGAAGAAGGCCGCGATGCCGGTGATAAGGAAGAAGCCCAGGAACAGCTTCAGCACCAGGCGCATCGGCTAGACCTCCAGCGCGTAGCCAAGGCCACGGTGGGTGCGGATCGGGTCGTCGCTGGCACCGGCCGCGCGCAGCTTGGCACGCAGCGTCTTTACATGGGTATCGACGGTGCGGTCGGCACTGTCGGCGCTGCTGTCCCAGCCACGGTCCATCAGCTGGGCACGGCTGAGGATGGCACCGGGTCGCTGCAGCAGCGCCTCCAGCAGCGCGTACTCGTAGCGGGTCAGATCCAGTGCCTGGCCACGGAAGCGGATGCGCCGGCCTTCGCGGTCGATGGCGAACGCGCCATGTTCCTGCCAGCCTGCATCGGCGCTGGGCGCTGCGATGACCGGCGCCGCACGGCGCAGGCGTGCACGCACCCGCGCCACCAGCTCGCGCGGCGAGAACGGCTTGGTCATGTAGTCGTCGGCGCCCAGCTCCAGGCCGAGCACGCGGTCCACTTCATCGTTGCGGGCGGTCAGGAAGATCACCGGCAGCTGCGCCACCGGCCCGGGCTGCGCGCGCAGCCGTCGGCAGACCTCGAAGCCGCCCAGGTCGGGCAGGCCCACGTCCAGCACCACCACGTCGATATCCCCGGCCTGCAGCCGCTGCAGCGCCTCCCCGCCCAACAGGCAGTGGCTGGCGGCATAGCCCTCGCTGCGCAGCGCATAGAGCACGGTTTCGGCGATGGCGGCTTCGTCCTCGACTACCAGGACATGGGCAACGGGAGCTGTCATGGCGCGCAGCATAGCCGCTGCGGCCGCCGCCCCGTACACTGCCGGCCATGAACTATCGCCACGCCTTCCATGCCGGCAACCACGCCGATGTGCTCAAGCACATCGTGCAGCTGGCCCTGATCGACAGCTTCAAGCGCAAGGACAGTCCGTTCTTCGTACTCGACACCCACGGCGGCGCTGGCCGCTACCTGCTGGCCAGCGAAGAGAGCCGCAAGACCCTGGAGGCCGAATCCGGGATCATGCGGCTGATGGCCCAGCCCAAGCTGCCGGAGGTGGTCGAGCGCTACCTGAAGGCGGTCCAGGCCGACAACCCGGTCGGCGCGCTGACCAACTACCCGGGCTCGCCGCTGCTGAGCGCACAGGCGATGCGCGCGCAGGACCGGATGGCGGTCTGCGAGCTGCAGGAAGCCGAAACGGCCACGCTGAAGGCCCTGTTTGCCCATGACAGCCGCGTCGATGTGCGCGCTGGCGATGGCTATGCCCTGCTGCGCTCGCTGCTGCCGCCGAAGTTCAACGGCAGCAAGATCGGTCGTGGCCTGGTGCTGATCGATCCGCCGTACGAGGCGCAGGACGCCGAATACCAGAACATCCTGGCGGCCCTGGCCGAGACCCTGGCACGCTGGCCGCAGGCCACCTGTGCGGTCTGGTTCCCGATCAAGCAGCGCCGCACCATCCTGCATTTCCTGCGCAAGGCCACTGCCCTGCCGGTCAAGTCGGCGATGACGATCGAGTTCCTGGTGCGCCCGGACGACTCGCCGCTGCGCCTCAACGGCAGCGGCATGCTGCTGCTCAACCCGCCGTGGCAGTTCGACCGGGTGGTCGGCCCGGCCCTGCCGGCGCTGCGCCAGCACCTGGGCGAACCGGGAGCCAGCACCCGCCTGGATTGGCTCAAAGCCCCCGAATAACGGCCTTCACGAGGCTGTACCGCCGTGAGCCTTTCGTTCACGGAATGCAGCCCCGGTGATGCCACAATCGATGGACCACCAAGGAATCACCCGGTATGGCCACTCGCAACCGCATGCCGCCCTGGCATGAGATCTTCAAGGCTCCCAGCGGCCACGAGCTGCTGATCCGCCCCATCCGCCCGGAAGACGGCGCACCGCTGCAAGCGGCGTTCAGCCTGTTCGGGCCGGAAGAAATCCGTGATCGTTTCCTGCAGGCGGTGACCGAGCTGTCACCGGAAACCACCCAGCGCCTGACCCACCCCAATCCCAAGACCGAGATCACCCTGGTCGCAGCCGAATCCCTGCCCGCTGGCGAAGCGGTGGTCGGCGCGGTCGCCCGGGCCTCGATCATCCCCGGTACCCGTGAAGCCGAGTACGCGATCCTGATCAGCCGCTTCCTCATTGGCCAGGGCCTGGGCCGGCAGCTGATGCGCAAGCTGGTGAAGTGGGGCCGCGGCAAGTACCTCGACCGCCTGTACGGCGACGTTGCCGCCGAGAACGAGCCGATGAAGCAGCTGGCCGCCTCGCTGGGCTTCAAGCCGGTGCCGCACCCGACCGGTGCCGAAGGCCTGGTGCGGATGGTGCTGGAGCTGGACAACTGACGGATGCGCCGGGCCCTGCCCGGCCATGCCTCCCGGTAGTGCCGGCCGCTGGCCGGCATTGTGTTCCCCCAACGGCACGTGAGGCCGTCGGCAAACGGCCGGCACGACCCACCGGGCTTCGATCGGGCTTCTGCTAAAATCCGGGGTCCATGTCGCGTACCTCATACCCCGCCCCGCCGCTGCCGCGCGCCGGCCAGCTCCGCGCCTGGTGGCGCGCCCCCGCCTCGCCGACCGCCCTGGCCTGGTACCTGGCCCAGGCCGCGCGTGCGCATGACGCCCCGCTGCTGGTGATCGCCCGTGACAACCACGGTGCCAACCAGCTCGAAGCCGACCTGCAGACCCTGCTTGGCGGTGACCCGGCCCTGCCGGTGGTCGCCTTCCCGGACTGGGAAACCCTGCCGTACGACCGCTTCAGCCCGCATCCGGACATCATCTCGCAGCGCCTGTCCGCCCTGCACCGCCTGCCGGCGCTGAAGCGCGGCCTGGTGATCGTGCCGGTGCAGACCCTGCTGCAGCAGCTGGCCCCGCGCAGCTATGTGATCGGTGGCAGCTTCGACCTGAAAGTCGGCCAGCGCCTGGACCTGGAAGCCGAGAAGCGTCGCCTGGAAAGCGCCGGCTACCGCAACGTGCCGCAGGTGATGGACCCGGGTGACTTCGCGGTGCGCGGCGGCCTGCTCGACGTGTTCCCGATGGGCGCCGACGAGCCGCTGCGGGTAGAACTACTGGACGAGGACATCGACTCGATCCGTGCCTTCGATCCGGAAAGCCAGCGTTCGCTGGACAAGGTCGAGGCGGTGCACATGCTGCCCGGCCGCGAAGTGCCGATGGACGAGGCCAGCATCGCACGCGTGCTGGCCACGCTGCGCGAGCGTTTCGATGTGGATACCCGGCGCAGTTCGCTGTACCAGGATCTGAAGTCCGGGCTGGCCCCGGCCGGCGTCGAGTACTACCTGCCGCTGTTCTTCGAACGCACCGCAACCCTGTTCGACTACCTGCCCGACGGCAGCCTGCCGGTGGTCTGTACCGGTGCGTATGAAGCATCCGTCGCGTTCTGGGCGCAGACCGCGGACCGCTATGAGCAGCGCCGCCATGATGTGGAGCGCCCGCTGCTGCCGCCTTCGGCGTTGTACCTGTCGCCGGAGCTGCTGCGCGAGCGCCTGAACGATGCCCCGCGCATCGAGGTGTGGTCGGCTGACCACGCGCGCATCGCCGATGCCCACGCGCTGGGTGACCAGCCGCTGCCGCCGCTGCCGGTGGCCGCGCGCGAGGCCCCCGCTGGCGACGCGCTGAAATCCTTCCTCGGCCACTATCCGGGCCGGGTACTGATCGCCGCCGATTCGCCCGGGCGTCGCGAGGCCCTGCTGGAAGTGCTGCAGGCCGCCGAACTGAAGCCGCCGGTGGTGGCCGACCTGCCCAGCTTCCTCGCCGACGGTGCGCGCTTCGCGATCGCGGTGGCACCGCTGGAAGATGGCTTCGCACTGGACGATCCGCGCATCGCGGTGCTGACCGAGCGCCAGCTGTTCCCCGACCGCGCCGGCAGCACCCGCCGCCCGCGTCGCGCCGGCCGCGAGCCGGAAGCGATCATCCGCGACCTCGGCGAACTGACCGAGGGTGCACCGATCGTGCACGAGGACCATGGCGTCGGCCGCTACCGTGGCCTGATCGCGATGGACGTCGGCGGCATGCCCGGCGAGTTCCTCGAAATCGAATACGCCAAGGGCGACCGCCTGTATGTGCCGGTCGCCCAGCTGCACCTGATCAGCCGCTATTCCGGCGCTTCAGCGGAAACCGCGCCGCTGCATTCGCTCGGTGGCGAGCAGTGGAGCAAGGCCAAGCGCAAGGCCGCCGAAAAGGTGCGCGACGTCGCTGCCGAACTGCTGGAGATCCAGGCCCGTCGCCAGGCGCGTGCCGGCCTGGCACTGCAGGTGGACCGTGCGATGTACGAGCCGTTCGCCGCCGGATTCCCGTTCGAGGAAACCCCCGATCAGCTGGCCGCCATCGACGCCACCCTGCGCGACCTCGCCAGCAGCCAGCCGATGGACCGTGTGGTCTGCGGCGACGTCGGCTTCGGCAAGACCGAGGTGGCGGTGCGTGCGGCATTCGCCGCCGCCAGTGCCGGCAAGCAGGTGGCCGTGCTGGTACCGACCACGCTGCTGGCCGAACAGCATTACCGCAACTTCCGCGACCGCTTCGCCGATTACCCGCTGAAGGTCGAGGTGCTGTCGCGCTTCAAGAGCACCAAGGAGATCAAGGCCGAGCTGGAAAAGGTCGCCGCCGGCACCATCGACGTCATCGTCGGCACCCATCGCCTGCTGCAGCCCGACGTGAAGTTCAAGGACCTGGGCATGGTCATCGTCGACGAAGAGCAGCGTTTCGGCGTGCGCCAGAAGGAAGCCCTGAAGGCGCTGCGCGCCAACGTGCACCTGCTGACCCTGACCGCCACGCCGATCCCGCGCACCTTGAACATGGCCATGGCCGGCCTGCGCGACCTGTCGATCATCGCCACGCCGCCGCCGAACCGGCTGGCGGTGCAGACCTTCATCACCCAGTGGGACAACGCGCTGCTGCGCGAAGCCTTCCAGCGCGAGCTGGCACGTGGCGGCCAGCTGTACTTCCTGCACAACGACGTGGAAAGCATCGGCCGCATGCAGCGCGAGCTGTCCGAGCTGGTGCCGGAAGCGCGCATCGGCATCGCCCACGGGCAGATGCCAGAGCGCGAGCTGGAAAAGGTGATGCTGGACTTCCAGAAGCAGCGCTTCAACGTGCTGCTGTCGACCACGATCATCGAATCGGGCATCGACATCCCCAACGCCAACACCATCATCATCAACCGCGCCGACCGCTTCGGCCTGGCCCAGCTGCACCAGCTGCGTGGGCGCGTGGGCCGTTCGCACCACCGTGCCTACGCCTACCTGATCACCCCCGACCGCCGCGCGATCACCCCCGACGCTGAGAAGCGCCTGGAAGCGATCGCCTCGATGGACGAGTTGGGCGCCGGCTTCACCCTGGCCACGCACGATCTGGAGATCCGCGGTGCCGGCGAACTGCTCGGCGAGGACCAGAGCGGGCAGATGGCCGAGGTCGGCTTCAGCCTGTACACCGAGCTACTGGAGCGCGCGGTACGCAGCATCAAGCAGGGCAAGCTGCCCGACCTGGATGCCGGCGAGGAAGTGCGTGGTGCCGAGGTCGAACTGCATGTGCCGGCATTGATCCCGGAAGACTACCTGCCGGACGTGCATACCCGCCTGACCCTGTACAAGCGTATTTCCAGCGCGCGCGACAGCGATGCGCTGCGCGAACTGCAGGTGGAGATGATCGATCGCTTCGGCCTGCTGCCGGATGCGGCCAAGCACCTGTTCGCCATCGCCGAGCTGAAGCTGAAGGCCAATACGCTGGGCATCCGCAAGCTGGACCTGGGCGAAAACGGTGGCCGCATCGTGTTCGAGTCCAAGCCGAACATCGATCCGATGGCGGTGATCCAGCTGATCCAGAAACAGCCAAACCTCTATGCCATGGAAGGGCCCGACAAGCTTCGCATCAAGCATCCGCTGCCGTTGCCGGAGGACCGCTTCAACGCGGCCCGCGCCCTTCTGACCACCCTCGCCCCGGGTTGATCGCCCCCGAATACCCCGCACCGGTCCCCACCCGGTGCGGGCGGATGACCATGTTTCCTGACGCCGTACCCGCCCCCGACCTGCTGCATGCACAGGCCTGCCTGATCGATGCCCTCTCGATGTCGCTGCAGATGCGCGACGCTTACACCCGCCACCATTGCGACCGCGTTGGCCTGCTCGCGCAGCGCCTGGCCACGCACTGCGATCTGGATGACGATGCCAGTGCGCAGATCGGCCTGGCAGCGCGCTTCCATGACATCGGCAAGATCGGCATTCCCGATGAGGTGCTGCTGGCCCCGCGCCGGCATACCGACGAGGAGCGCGCGATCATGCGCGAGCATCCGGTGCGCGGTGAGCATATCTTCCTGGCCACCGGCCGCAGCGATGCGGCACCGGTTGCGCGGCTGATCCGCGCCCATCACGAGGCGTTCGATGGCAGTGGCTATCCCGATGGGCTGCGCGGCGAGAGCATTCCGTTGGGCTCACGCATCGTCACCGTTGCGGATGCCTATGACGCGATGACCAGCGTGCGTCCCTACCGTGCCGCGATGGAGCACGAGACGGCTCTGCGCATCATCGACGAGCAATCCGGTGGCCTGATCGATCCTTACGTTCTGCAACGCTTCCATCGCCTGCTGGCGCAGGAACCTGAGCTGGCCTGAGATCTTCCCGCACGTGAAACGACCCGCCGGTAGAGTCGACTGTTAGTCGACTATCGCGCGCAGCGCGGGATTTTCGCCATCTGTACGAAGAGCAGTCGACTAACAGTCGACTCTACCAGTCGGCGCTGTGCTGCCGGCCTGGAAGACAAAAGGCCCGGCGTTCGCCGGGCCTTTCGCATCACGCATCACGGGTGATCGGTTACCAGATCACCACGCGCTTGTCGTCGGCACGCACCATCGCGTCGCCGGCCTTGCACTGGAACGCCGCAGCGAAGGACGGCATGTTCGACGGTGCACCGTTGGCTCGGAAGTTGGCCGGCGCATGCGGGTCGGTGTTCAGGCGTACGCGCAGCTCACCGTCGGTGAAGTTGCGGCGCCACACGGTGGCCCAGTTCATGAAGAAGCGCTGGTCCTGGCTGTGGCCATCCACTTCCACATTCGCCTTCGGGTCTTCCTTCAGCGCCATCTGCAGTGCGTCGTAGGCCACGGTCAGGCCACCCAGATCGCCGATGTTCTCGCCCAGGGTCAGCTTGCCCTTCACGAACACGCCCGGCACCGACTCGTAGCCATCGAACTGTGCAACCAGCTGGTCGGTACGCTCGGTGAAGGCCTTGCGGTCGGCGTCGGTCCACCAGTTGTCGAAATTGCCGTTGGCGGCGAACTGGCTGCCCGAGTCGTCGTAGCCGTGCATCATTTCGTGGCCGATGACCGCACCGATTCCGCCGTAGTTCAGCGCCGGATCGGCCTTGGCGTCGAAGAACGGCGCCTGCAGGATCGCCGCCGGGAACACGATCTCGTTCTTGGTGGCGTTGTAGTAGGCGTTGACCGTCTGCGGGGTCATGCCCCACTCGGTCTTGTCCACCGGCTTGCCGATCTTGTCGAGCATGTAGCGGTAGTTGAACGCACGCGCCGCCTGCATGTTGCCGAGGTAGCTGTCGCCGTTGGTCTGCAGGCCCGCCCAGTCACGCCACTTGTCCGGGTAGCCGATCTTCGGGGTGAAGCTGGCCCACTTTTCCAGTGCCTTCTTCTTCGTTTCCTCGCCCATCCACGGCAGCTGCTCCAGACGCGCCTTCAATGCCTGCGACAGGTTCTCCACCAGGTGCTGCATGGCCACCTTCGACTCGGCCGGGAACACGGCGTCGACGTACAGCTGGCCCAGCGCTTCACCCATGCCACCGTTGACGGACTCCAGCACGCGCTTCCAGCGCGGCTGCATTTCCTTCTGGCCGCGCAGGGTGGTGCCGTAGAAATCGAAGTTGGCCTTCTCGAACTGGCTGCTCAGGTACGGCGAGGCGTCGTCGATGGTGTGGAAGCGCAGGTAGGCCTGCCAGGTGCTGGCCGGCACATCGGCCAGCATCTTGTCCATTTCACCGAAGAAGCCCGGCTGGGCCAGCGAGAACTTCTGCGCGGCCGGCACTTTCAGGGTGTCGAACAGCGCGGTCCAGCTGAAGTTCGGGGTCAGCTTGTCGGCGTCTGCGGCGCTGAGCGGGTTGTAGCGCTTGGCCGGGTCACGCATTTCGATGCGCGACATCGAGGCCTTGGCCAGGCGGGTTTCAAAGGCCATCACTGCCTTGGCCTGCTCGGCCGCCTGCGCGGCTTCCACGCCGGACAGGGTCAGCACCTGCGCGATGTACGCCACGTAGGCATCGCGGATCTTGGCCTGCGCATCGTCGAAGTAGTAGCCCTTCTCAGGCAGGCCCAGGCCGCCCTGGCCGACGTAGGCGATGACGTTGGCCGAATCCTTGTAATCAGCATTGGCAAACAGCGAGAACAGCACGCCCTTGCCCTCGGCCTGGCTGTCGCGCAGGTACTGGGTGATGGCGGCGGTATCGTTCAGCGCGGTGATCTTGTCCAGCTGCGGCTGCAGCGGCGCGAGGCCGGCGGCTTCGATCTTGGCTTCGTCATTGCCGGTCTTCCAGATGTCACCGATCTTGGCTTCCACCGAGCCGGCCTTGGCCTGGCTGGCGGCGGCCTGCTGCACCAGCGCGTGCTGCACTTCCAGCGAGCGCTCGCGCAGGATCTCGAAGCTGCCCCAGGTGGTCTGGTCACCCGGCACCGGGTTGGCCTTCAGCCACTTGCTGTTGACGAAGCCATTGAGGTCGGTACAGGCCGAGATGGCCGGATCGAGGTCGGCGCTGTTGAGTGAGATCAGCGGCGTCTTGATCTGCGACAGGTCGAAGGCCTGCTTGGCGTCGGCACCGGCCGCCGGTGCGGTTTCGTTCTTGCCACAGGCCGCCAGCGAGGCAGCGATGGCGATGGTCAGGCCCAGCGGGACCAGGTTGCGGACGTTCATGAGGCTCTCCTGCGGGTAATTTCACAGGGTAGCCGGGGAGGCCCTCCACAGGGACCGGCCAAAGGTCACAGGGGGAACGCCCGTGGTCGCAAGCGGGTGTGTGCGGACCGTTGGTCCGCACACACCCAGCAGAAGAATACCCACCAACGGTGGGTATCTACTTATTTCGCCTTGCCCTGGTTGGCCACGGCCTCAGCAGCCTTGCGTGCCGCTTCCGGGTCGCCCAGGTAGCGGAACGACTGCACGGTCAGGTCATCGTTCAGTTCGAACAGCAGCGGGATGCCGGTCGGGATGTTCAGCTCGAGGATTTCCTCGCGCGAGACGTTGTTGAGGTACTTGTACAACGCACGCAGCGAGTTGCCGTGGGCGGTGACCAGCACGGTCTTGCCGTCCTTCAGCTGCGGCGCGATCGCGTCGTGCCAGTACGGCAGCACGCGGTCCAGGGTGGTGGCCAGCGATTCGGTGCCCGGCAGCGCGTTGCGGTCCAGACCGGCGTAACGGCGGTCATGGATCGGGTGGCCCGGATCTTCCAGTTCCATCGGCGGTGGCGGGATGTCGTACGAACGACGCCAGACCTTGACCTGCTCTTCGCCGTGCTTGGCCGCGGTCTCGGCCTTGTCCAGCCCCTGCAGGCCGCCATAGTGCCGCTCGTTGAGGCGCCAGGACTTGTTCACCGGCAGCCAGTCCTGCTGAAGCTCGGCCAGCGCACCCTGCAGGGTGTGGATGGCACGCTTGAGCACCGAGGTGTGGGCGACGTCGAACTGCAGGCCTTCCTCGCGCATCAGGCGACCGGCGGCGGCCGCTTCCCGGCGTCCCTGCTCGGTCAGGTCGACATCGACCCAGCCGGTGAAGCGGTTGTCCAGGTTCCACTGGCTCTGGCCATGGCGCAACAGTACGAGTTTACGGGTCACTGCAGGGTCTCCAACGCGAGGAAAGGCAGGCCGCCATTGTAGCCCCGGCCGCCACTCACCGGGCCGTGGCGCCACCCATGCGATGCTGTGGCCAATGAATACGGTGATCGACCCCGGACGCTGGGAAGGCAGCGTCGCCGCGGCCCGCGCGCAGCAGCTCCAGCTGGCCGGCCGCGTGGAGCGCCAGGACCGCCTGCCCAACGACGTGCGCTGGCTGGCCGGGCTGGATGTGGGCTTTGAGGACAACGGTGCCACCACCCGCGCCGCAGCGGTCCTGCTGGATGCGAAGACATTGCAGCCCGTGGCGCAGGAAATAGCGCGCATTCCCACGGTGATGCCGTACGTTCCCGGCCTGCTCAGCTTCCGCGAGCTGCCAGCGTTGTTGGCCGCGCTGGCACTGCTGCCGCGGGCGCCGGATCTGGTGTTCGTCGATGGCCACGGCATCAGCCATCCGCGCCGGCTGGGCGTGGCCGCGCACTTGGGCGTGGTCACCGACCTGCCGAGCATCGGTGTGGCCAAGTCGAAACTGGTCGGCCGCTTCGTCGAACCGGGCGCCGAAGCAGGCGCGCATACGCCATTGATGGACGGTGACGAGCAGCTCGGCTGGGTGCTGCGCAGCAAGGTGCGCAGCAAGCCGCTGTTCGTGGCCGGCGGCCATCGGGTCAGTGCCGATACCGCGCTGGACTGGGTGCAGCGCACCCTGCGCGGTTACCGGCTGCCGGAGCCGACCCGGTTGGCGGATCGGCTGGCTTCACGTCGGGACGAATAGCTGCGCCGGGCATCTCCCGGCACGCGCGTCATCTTCGATCAGCGATGCACGTGACCGCGATGGCCCTGCGCGTCCTCGCCGTGGTCATGACCTTCATGGCCCTCGTGCTCGCCGCCCTTCACCGGCGCCGGTTCACCACAGGCCTCACCGCAGTGGTCCGCTTCAAGCTGCAGCGTCACGTGCTCGATGCCGAAGTCATCGTGCAGGCGCCCGCTCAGCTCACGGCGCAGCGCATCGGCTTCGGTGCCGTCGCGCATCACGACATGCGCGGTCAGCGCCGGCGTGCTGGAGGCCAGCGCCCACACGTGCAGGTCATGCACGTCCATTACCGCGGCGTGGCTGGACAGGCTGTCGCGCACCTTGGCCACGTCCATGCCCTTGGGCACGCCTTCCAGCAGCACGTTGATCGCCTCGCGCATCAGCACCCAGGTGCGCGGCAACACCCACAGGCCGATCAGCACCGCCAGGATCGGATCGATCGGCTTCCAGCCGGTGAACTGGATCAGCACCGCACCCGCAATCACCGCCACCGAGCCGAGCATGTCCGCCCACACTTCCAGGTAGGCGCCCTTCACGTTGAGACTCTCGCCGCTGCCGGCCTGCAGCAGGCGCATCGAGATCAGGTTGATGACCAGGCCGGCCGAGGCGATCACCAGCATGCCGGTGGAGGCGATCTCCTGCGGCTTGCTGAAGCGCCCGACGGCTTCCCACAGGATGTAGCCGGCAACCACGAACAGCATCGCGCCGTTGATCATTGCGCCCAGCGCTTCCAGGCGCGCATAGCCGTAGGTGCGACGCGCATCCGGCGGGCGCCGGCTCAGCCGCACCGCGACCAGCGCGATCATCAGGGCCAGCGCGTCGGTGGCCATGTGTGCCGCGTCGGACAACAGCGCCAGGCTGTTGGTCCAGAACGCGCCCACCACTTCGACGACGAGGAAGGTGGAGGTCAGGCCGAGCGCCCACCATAAGGGTTTCTCGTGGCGGATCTCGGATGGCAGGTGATCGTGGTCGTGGCCCATGGCAACAGCTCCTTTGCGATGGAGGCAGGCTACGCCGGCGGCCGTGGGGAAACTATCACGGTGTTTATAACATTGCAGACTGCACGTCGCGGCTCGCCGCAGCTTGCGCCCGTGCCGGGCCACACTATGATGACCGCATCCCCTCTGGATGGGGAACGGGCAGCCGGATCGCTTCGGCGTTGCGGCCCGCAATGGACACCCAAGCACAAGGAATCCGGAACATGTGGACTACCAAGACCCCCTGGGTCGCCGTCGCCGTGGCCTGCGCGCTGGGCACGGCCGCAAGCGCCTCGGCCAAGACCTGCCAGCAGAACTTCCAGGCGGTAGGCGATCCCCGCAATGGCCAGTTCTTCACCTCCGAAGTCACCCTCCCCGGCCTGAAGCCCCGCAGCGCCCTGGGCCAGCTGCGCAAGGCAGCGCTTGATGAGGGCAACAACTTCGTCAGCGGAGATGTCATCACCGAGACCGAAGGCCAGATGTACGTGCTGCAGACCGACACCAAGATGCCGCTGGTCAGCATCATCACCGCCTCCAATGGCGGCAACGTGGTGGTCGGTACCAAGCTGTCACGCGGGCAGACCGCCAAGGAAGAGGACGCACGCACCGCGCTGTGTGGCTGGCTGGACAAGCTCAAGACCGGCCCCGAAGGCGAGGCGATCGCGGAAGCCGCGCGTGTCTCCAGCGGTTTCGACAAGCCGATCCAGGCCACTGCGGTCGGCATGTCCACCGAAATGGGCAAGGACGCCAAGCGGCTGCAGCGGGAAATCAACACCGCACCGCTCAGGGCGCTGTTCTCCGGCACCAGCACCCCGCCGGATACCGATGCGATGTACCAGCCGTTGCTCGTCAAGTATTTCGGCCGTCGTTTCATCATCGATGGCCAGGTGTACACCGCCCAGCCCAACCGCTTTGCCAAGACCTTCGAGGTGGGCTATCTGGTCACCAAGATGAAGGGCATCGGTGGCATCGGCGGACGCCAGTCGAACGACGACAACAATGCCAACTTCACCGTGCACTGTGCGCTTGCGCCGGATCAGATGGCGCTGGGCGCCACCCTGCGCGAGAACGACTGGGTGAAACTGGAAGGCGTGGTCGACAAGATGGACACCGGTGGCGTCCACCTGCGCGATTGCCGGCAGGTGAAGTAGCCTTCAGGCTGCGCCGGGGAACGCCCCGGCGCAGGCCTCATCGGGTCAGAACCCGAAGCGCAGGCTGGCCCAGTACGCGCGGCCCGGCTCGTTGTAGGTCGCCGCGCCGGCATCGCTGCTGTTGGCCTCGCGGAACAGGCGCTTGTCGGCCAGGTTGTTCACGCCGAAGCCGAAGCTGACCGTCTCGGTCACCTTGTAGCGCGCGCTCACGCCCCAGATGTTGTACGCACCGCGATCCTGCAGTGCGATCGATGGGTCGCAGGTGCCGGTGCAGCGCGGATCATTGTTGATGTTGGTGGTGGCCGGCTTCTGCTTGCCGTAGAACGTGCCGGTCAGCAGCAGCGACAGCTTGTCGGTGGCCTTCCAGTCCAGCATCGTGTTGACGGTGTACTTCGGAATCACCGACAGCGGCTGGCCGGTGCGCTTGTTCTCGTTCTCCACCATGTAGGTGAAGTTGTTGCTCCAGTTCAGGCGGTTGCCCTGCTCGCCCAGCAGCGGGATCACCAGGTTGCCTTCCAGCCCCTGCACGATCGCCTTCGGCGCGTTCTCCCAGCGGAAGATGCGGCCCCTGGTGTCGGCAGTCAGGCCGATCTGGGTGTAGCCGGCCTGGATCTTGTCCTTGTAGTCGTTATGGAAGTACGTCAACGAGGCCTGCCAGCCGCTCTGCGGTGCCCACTCGATGCCGAGTTCCTTGTTCAGGCTGGTTTCCGCCTTCAGGTCCGCATTGCCGCGCATGTAGCAGCCGGCGCCCAGGCTCGGCAGTGCATTCGGGCAGCCATTGCCACGGGTGTAATACAGATAGTCCGGATTCGACTGGTACAGGTTCGGCGCCTTGAACGCCCGGGCGATGCCGCCCTTCACCACCCAGTCGCCGTTGATGCGGAACTGCGCGTTGAGGCTGGGGCTGGTGTTGTTGCCGAACTGGCTGTGGTGGTCGAAGCGCAGGCCCGGGGTAACGATCCAGCGCTCACCCAGGTAGATGTTGTCTTCGACGAACACGGCGGTGGTCTGCGCATCGGCCTTGCCCCGCGCACGATCGGCCGACAGCCCCGGGATGCCGCCGCCGCTGCTGCTGGACTGGCTCATCGAGTACGGGTCGGTCAGGCGGCTGTCCAGGTATTCAAAGCCAAGCGTCCAGATGTTCTCGGCACCACCCAGCGTGGTCGGGAAGCTCACTTCGCCGTCCAGCTGGTAGTTGCGCAGTCGCGAGGTCGACCAGCCGGTGCCGTTGAAGCTGCCTTCCGGGCCACCGGCCAGGCCTTCGTTGATGCGTGAGTTGTTCACCGCCTCCACCGCAGCTGTCACCCGCGAGGTCACGTCGCCCCAGCGGCCACGATGGGTGATCGCGCCGGTGTTGCGGTACATGCGGTTGGTCTCCGCTTCGCCCTCGGCCAGTGCCGCCAGGTCAACGCCGGTCGAGGTACCGGTGGTGCTGACCGCGCGATCACCAGCGTAGATGTTGCCCTGGCGGCTGGTGCCGGCTTCGAACTCCACCACCTGGTTGGCGGTCACGTCCCAGCGCAGCAGCGCGTTGACATCGCGGTTCTTGACACCCTCGCGGCCGGCCGGCGGCACCGCGTTGGGGTTGGTAGCGTACTGGCGGTTGAGCTCCAGCGAGTCCGCGTCGGTCTTGTTGAGATTGCCGTACAGGCGGAACGACAGGGTGTCGGTCATCGGCCCACTCAGCTGCAGGCCGACGCGTTCGCTGCCACCTTCGGCGCTGTGTTCGGGCACCAGCCCATACAGGTCCACCGCACCGGTCAGGTCGCCGGTCGGGCGCTTGGTGATGATGTTGACCACGCCGCCGGAGGCACCGGAGCCATAGCGTGCCGCCGCCGGGCCGCGCAGCACTTCGATGCGCTCGATCATTTCCGCCGGCACCCAGTTGGTGTCACCGCGGGTATTGCGCTCGCCGCTGCGCCCCATGCGCACGGCATCGCGTGCGCCGATGCGCTTGCCATCGACCAGGATCAGGGTGTTTTCCGGGCCCATGCCACGCAGGTCGATCTGGCGGTTGTTGCCGTACTGGCCCGAGGCGCTGTTGCCGGTCAGGTTGACGCCCGGCATGGTCCGCAACAGCTCGGCGATGTCGTTGGCTGGCGGGCGCCGGGCGATATCCTCGGCGGTGATGGTCGAGGTACCCAGTGCCTGGCGCGCGATCTGCGAGGCGGTGACGTGCACCGTGTCGATATCGGTGGCGTCGGTTTCGGCCTGGGCGGTCAGGGCGCTGCCGGCCAGCAGAGCGGCAACGGCAAGCGCCAGCGGGCGCGGCGAATGGACAACGGCAGGAGACATGATCAGGACCTTCTGGCAGGGCTGCGGGGCCTCTGGCAAAGGGCTTGAGGCAACGACGAGGGGGGAGGCGGAGCCGTCCTGCAGGCACCTGCAGCCCGCTCCGTGCGCGCATTCTCCCATCAATGCGAGTGATTCTCAAATGCGTTCACTCATTGCCGCAGCGGCGTCGATGTGCTTTGCGCACCGTGCAAGCCTGCACCGCGCGTAAACTGGCCGGCTACCCCGCCATCAACCGTATGCCGCCGCGGCCGATACCCGTGGTTTGCCGTACGCAGTCAGAGATCGACGTGGAACCACCCCAACTGGACGATGCCAGCCAGCCGCTGGCCGAGGCCTGGCAGCAATGCCTGCTACAGGCCGGCCCTGCCGCCACCGCGCTGCTCAAGGCCGCTGCCTCCGATGCCCCACCCGCGCTGGCCCAGCGCTTTTACGAAGTGCTGCTGCAGGACGGGCGCGCACGCCGCTTCCTGTCCCACGACCAGGTCAAGCAGCGCCTGCAGCCGGCCATGCAGCGCTGGCTGGTACAGCTGCTGACCACCGACGCCGCTGGCATCGCCACCACGGTCGCCTCGCAGCGGGTGATCGGCGACGTACACGCACGGGTCGGCATCCCGGTCGACCTGGTCACCCGCGGTGCGCGCGTGCTCAAGCACGAGCTGTTCGTGCGCCTGCGCGACGACGCGCCCGACAGCGCGACCGCGTTCGCCGCCATCACCTGCCTCAGCGCGATCATGGACATCGCCATGGAAGGCATGACCCTGGCCTACACCCATGCGCGCGAGCGCTCCACCCGTGCCGACGCCGCCTACCGGCTGTTCTCGCTGGTACAGAACGTCGGTACCGAACGCGAGCGCCAGCGCGCATTGCTGCTGGACTGGGAGAACGCCCTGCTCTACGCCCTCGCCGGCCACGTGCAGGCCAGCGACAACGCCAGCCTGGCCACCTCGGAGTTCGGCCTGTGGTTCACCCACAAGGGCATCCCCAGCTTCGGCGAAAGCAGCGAAACGCAGCAGGTGGGCCAGTTGATGGCCCGCATTGACGGCCACCTGCAGCGCGCCAGTGGCGATGCTCCGGCGCAGCGACTGGCGGTGCTGCCGGCCATCCGCGAGGACCTGGCCGCCATCCGCACCCTGATGACGCTGCTGTTCGAGCGCATCGGCGAACTGGATGCCGGCAGCGACGCGCTGACCAACCTGCTCAACCGTCGCTTCCTGCCCACCGTGCTGCGCCGGGAAATCGAGCTGGCCACGCGCAACCGCACACCGTTCTCGCTGCTGCTGCTCGACCTGGATCATTTCAAGGCAATCAACGACGGCCATGGCCACGATGCCGGCGACCGTGCGTTGCAGCACGTGGCCGGCCTGCTCGGCCAGCTCACGCGTGGCAGCGACTACCTGTTCCGCTATGGCGGCGAAGAATTCGTGGTGGTGCTGGTGGCGGCCAGCGAATCACAGGCGACCGTGATCGCCGAGAGCCTGCGCCGGCAGATCGCGCAGTCGCCGGTGGCATTGGCCAACGGCCAGGTGCTGGAGCTGACCGCCAGCATCGGCGTGGCCGGCCATGACGGCCACCCGGACTACGAACGGCTGATGGCACGTGCCGACGCGGCGATGTACGAGGCCAAGCGCAGCGGCCGCAACCGCGTGGTGGTCGCCAGAGCGGACCTGCAGGAAGCCCCGGGGCGGCGTGCACTGCAGCGATGACGGCAGGACAGGTAGAGTCGACCGCTGGTCGACTATCGCGCGCAGCGCGGGATTCTTCGCCGTCGGAACGAAGAGCAGTCGCCTAAAAGTCGACTCTACCGGTTCGCGCGCCAGCCGCTGCTTTCACCGCCCCCACCCGCCATGCTGCCCACCACAGCAGCGCCAGCAACGCGATGCCTGCCCCCAGCAGGCACACAGCGGGCCAGCCATGCCGCACCTGCATCCAGGGCCCCGCCGCCGCTCCCGCACCGCTGCCCACCGCATAGAACAGCATGTACAACGCCACCAGGCGCCCATGCTGTTCTGCCGGTGCACGCAGCAACGATGCCTGGTTCGAGACATGCAGTGCCTGGCCGCCCAGGTCGAGCACGACCACACCCAGCAACAGCAAGGACAGCGAATACGGCAGGCCCAGCAGCGGCCACCACGCGACCAGCATCAACAACAGCGCGCCGAGGCTGACCGGATGCGCGAAACCACGGTCCATCCAGTGTCCGACCCGCGCCGCCATCAGCGCACCGACCACGCCGGCCAGGCCGAGCGCGCCGATGGTTGCGGTCGACCAGTGCAGCGGCGGTGCCGACAGCGGCAAGGGTGCCGCCGCCCAGAACACATTGAGGCCGGCAAACAGCAGCAATGCCAGCGGCCCGCGCTCGCGCAGCGTTCGATCGCGGCGCAGCATGCCCAGCATCGAGCCCAGCAGCTCGCGCCAGCGTGGAGGGACCGACGGCACCGGTACTGCGGGCAGGCGCCGCCACAGCAGCGCCGCCAACGCTGCCATCACCACCGCTGACAGCAGGTAGACCCTCTGCCAGCCAAAGGCCGCCGCCACCGTACCGGACACCACGCGCGCCAGCAGCAGGCCGATGAACACGCCGCCCTGCACCACACCGACCACGCGACCGCGCTGCTCGGGCCGTGCCAGCATGGCGGTATAGGCAATCAGGCCCTGGGTCAGCGCGGTGCCCAGCAGGCCTGCCAGCAGCATGCCCGACAACAGCCAGCTCGCCGTGCGTGACGCCGCCAGCCACAACAGGGCCAGCACCAGCGCGATCAACTGCAGCCGCAGCAGGCGTCGCCGGTCGCCGCGGTCCGCCAGCGGCAGCAGGCCAAGCAACGCCAGCACGCTGCCGGCCTGGGTGGCAGCCAGCACTGCGCCGGCCACGGCCCGGTCCATCGCAAAGGCGCGTGCAAGCTGATCCAGCAGCGGCTGCGCGTAGTAGACGTTGGCGACGCTGGCGCCGGCGGCAGCCGCAAGCAGGACCAGCAGCGGGCGGGGATGCGATGTGGCACTCATCATATGGTTGCAATTTGAAACCAGATGCAGGCTATCGCCATTGGTTTTAAACTGCAACCACATTCGGAGATACCCAGCATGCACGCCGACAGCCCCTGCCCTGTAGCCCGCAGTGCCGACCTGCTCGGTGACCGCTGGGCATTGCTGGTGATCCGCGACGCCTTCGACGGCATCACCCGCTTCGGTGATTTCCAGCGCAGCCTCGGCGCGGCGCGCAACATCCTCAGCGACCGCCTGCGCCGGCTGGTCGAGGCCGGCATCCTGCAGCTGCAGCCAGCCTCCGATGGATCGGCCTACCAAGAGTACGTGCTCACCGCCGCAGGCCTGGAACTGTTCCCGCTGCTGGTCGCACTGCGCCAGTGGGGGGAGCGCCATCGCTTCGGTGCAGGCGAAGCCCATTCGCAGCTGATCGAATTGGCGACGCGGCGGCCGCTGCCCTACATGCAGCCGCGCGGGCGCGATGGCCAGCCGCTTCAGCCCACTGCCACCCGTGTGCGCAAGCTCAAGGACGACGGGCGCGACACCTGATCCGCCCATTCGCGCACACCGACGGACGCCCGCGCCGGTTAGCATCGGATCTTTCCGCCGCTGGATGCCGCCGATGTCGCGCTGTCGCCCTTCCCTGCTGACCGCCCTGCTGTTGCCGCTGCTGGCCTGCGCCACAGCAACCACGCAGGCCCGTGAGGTTGCCGCGCCCGCCGACCACGTGCAGGCCGATGGCCCCTATGTGTTCCGCCAGGGCAACCAGCTGCAGGCCAGTTGGATCTGCGACGACAAGGTCGAGTCGCACACACTTGCCACGCAGGCCGCAGGCGCCGACATCGCCCCGCGTTGTGGCTACGAACACAGCGTGCACGTGGCCGCCCCGAATGCGCCTTCGGTCTCCGTGCTGCCGGCCGTGCCGCGCATCGTGGCGCTGTCCGACATCCACGGCCAGTACGGGCTGCTGGTGCGCCTGCTGCGTGCCCACCAGGTCATCGACGCACAGGACCGCTGGGCGCTGGGCAAGGACACCCTGGTCATCGCCGGCGATGTGTTCGACCGCGGCCCGCAGGTAACCGAAGCCTTCTGGCTGCTGTATGGCCTGCAGCAGCAGGCGGCCGCCGCCGGCGGCGCGGTGCACTTCGTGCTCGGCAACCACGAGACCATGGTGCTGTACGACGACCTGCGCTACGTCAACCCGAAATACCTGCGCAGCGCCCAGCTGCTCGGTCGCAGCTACCCGCAGCTGTATGGCGCCGACTCGGTAATCGGCCAGTGGCTGCGCACCCGCCCGGTGCTGCTGAAGATCGGCGATAGCCTGTTCCTGCACGGCGGCATCTCGCCCGAGGCGGTGCAGCTGGCGCTGGACCCGGCACGCACCAACGCGGCCTATCAGGCCTCGCTGGGCCTGCCCAAGGCCGAAGTGAAGGCCGACCCGGCCACCGCACCGCTGTACGACGGCAAGACCAGCCCGATCTGGTACCGCGGCTATTTCGATGGCCGCCTCGACACCGCGGGTGTGCAGGCTGTGCTCGACCGCCTGCAGCTCAAGCGCATCGTGGTTGGCCATACCTCGATGCCGCACGTCAGCAGCTTCCACGGCGACCGCGTGATCGCCATCGACAGCAGCATCAAGAACGGCGAGAACGGCGAACTGCTGTTCATCGAGGGTGGCAAGCTCAGCCGTGGCCTGCTGGATGGTTCGCGGGTGCCGCTGGCGCTCGGTGAGCCGGGCCTGCAGGACTGAATGGAGGGACAGCGCGACGGTGCCGGGAGGTGCCGACGCGCTCCACCTGCAGCCGGTTTGCGGCTACCCTCGGCAGCCGAGAGGCCCACCCCGTCCATCCGGTGGGCCTGACCGTTACAGGAGCCCCGCGCATGCGCGTTCTGATTGCTGAAGACGACCCGGATATCGCCTCCGGCCTGTGCGCCTCGCTGCGCCGGCAGGGGCACGTGGTCGACCACGTCGACAACGGTGCGCACGCCGATGCTGCATTGGGCTCGACGCAGTACGCGCTGCTGGTGCTGGACCTGGGGCTGCCGCAGCTGGATGGCCGCGACGTGCTGCAGCGCCTGCGCCAGCGCGGTGATGGCCTCGCAGTGCTGGTGGTGACCGCCCGTGACGGCCTGGCCGAGCGCGTGCGTGTGCTCGACCTGGGTGCCGATGACTACCTGGTCAAGCCGTTCGCGCTGGACGAGTTCGAAGCGCGCGTGCGCGCCCAGCTGCGCCGGGTCACCAGCAATGGCAACCCGGACCTGCGCATCGGCCGCCTTCGCATCGACCTGGCCGGGCATCGGGTGTGGATCGACGACCAGTCGCTGGAACTGACCGCACGCGAGTTCGGCCTGCTGTCGGCACTGGCAGTGCGCGCCGAGCGCATCGTGTCACGCGCGCAGTTGGTGGAAGCGCTGTGCGACTGGGGCCAGGACCTGACCGACAACGGCCTGGACATCGCCCTGCACCGCCTGCGCCGCAAGCTGCAGCCCGGCGGCATGGGCATCCGCACCGTGCGCGGGCTGGGCTACATGCTGGAAGACGCGCAGGACGACAGCACCCCGTGATCAGTGGACCGCCCAGCCTGCGCCGGCGCCTGCTCGCCTTCCTGGCGCTGCCGATGCTGGGCCTGCTCACCTTCAACACGATCCTGGCCTACTACGTTGCGCTGGACTATTCCAACCGCATCCACGACCGCAACCTGATCGACGACACGCATTCGTTCGCACAGATGCTGAGCACCATGCCGGTGACCAGCGACCTGTCGCCGCAGGCGCGCTTCCTGATCGAGTACGACCCCGACGGCCATCGCTACTTCAACGTCGACAGCAGCCGCATGGGTACGCTCAGCGGCAATGCCGACTTCAGCCCGTATGCCCCTTCGCAGGACTGCACCGGCGTGCATCCGGCCCTGTACGACGGCAACCTCAATGGCCAGCAGGTGCGCATGGCCACGGTCTGCACGCAGGCGATGAACGATCCGCAGGACCAGCTGGCGGTGACCGTGGCCGAGAGCATGGCCGACCGCCGACAGCGCGCGCGCGAGATCCTGATGATCATCATCCCGCTGATGACCATGCTGGCGCTGGGCACCGCAGCGCTGGTCTGGTTCGGCGTGACCTACGGCCTGCGCATCCTCACGCCACTGAGGACCCGCCTGGCGCAGCGCCGTGGCGAACTGGCACCGATTTCCGATGCCGACGTACCGGAAGAGATCCAGCCACTGATCAGCACCATCGACGATCTGTTTGCCCGCCAGGCGGAAATGATCACCCTGCAGAACCGCTTCATTGCCGATGCCGCGCACCAGCTGCGTTCGCCGCTGGCGGGCATGGCCCTGCACGTGGACCAGGCGCTGGCACACGGTGATCCCGATACGGTGCGCGAGGCGCTGCAGCACATCCGCCGGCTCAACCAGCGCACTGCCCGGGTCAGCACCCAGCTGCTGGCGCTGAGCCGGGCGCAGACCGTGCCCGATACCGTGGAAGCACTGGACCTGGGCGAGCTGGTGCCGCAGTGGGTTGGCATGCGCGTGCCGGAAGCGATCCGCGATGGCATCGACCTCGGCTACCGCGGCAGCCCCCATCCGCTGCGTGTGCTCGGCAACGGCGCCATGCTGCAGGAGGCCCTGGACAACCTGATCGACAACGCCCTGCGTTATGCCGGCCGCAATGCCACCGTCACGGTGGGCGTGCATGCGCTGGACGACAATGATGTCGAACTCTATGTGGAAGACAACGGCCCCGGCGTGCCCGACGACGTGATGCCACGGCTGGGCGAGCGCTTCTTCCGGGCGCCGGGCACCGCTGCCAGCGGCACCGGCCTCGGCCTGGCCATCGCGCACGAGGCGGTAGAGCACTTCGGCGGCCGCCTGAGCTTCCTCAACCGCCCGGGCGGGGGGCTCAAGGTCGCCATCACGCTGCCGCTGCTGAAGGCCCCCTGAGCCGGCCCGGCGCGCTGAAAGGCTGGTGAAAATCGCGCTTGCGATCCTGCCATCCCCACTGCCGTCCCGGAGCCGCCAGGTGACCGAATCGCACGACTTCTTCCTCCCCGGTGGCCCCCAGGGCGTGCTGCTGGTCCATGGCCTGACCGGCACCCCGGCGGAAATGCGCATGCTGGGCAAGGGGCTGAACAATGCCGGCTTCACCGTCCACGGCGTGCAACTGCCCGGCCATTGCGGCACCGTGGATGACCTGCTGGCGACCACCTGGGAACAGTGGTACCAGGGCGTGGAAGATGCGGCGGCCGCCCTGCGCGGCAAGGTCGACCAGCTGTTCGTGGGTGGCCTGTCGATGGGCGCGGTACTCTCGCTGGCGTTGGCGGCACGTCGCCCGGAGTGGGTGTCCGGCGTGGGCGTGTACGGCGCCACTTTCCGTTACGACGGCTGGAACATTCCCGCCGTGGCCCGCTTCTCGTTCCTACTGCCGTGGTTCAAGCGCTTCAACATCGGCCGCGACCGCATGTTCATGGAAGAACCGCCGTACGGCCTGCGCGACGAGCGCCTGCGCGCGCAGGTCAGCGCCGCAATGCTGTCCGGCGACAGCGCGGCTGCCGGCCTGCCGGGCAACCCCTGGCATGCGCTGGCCGAGATGCGTGCGCTGAGCAACTGGACCCGCCGCCACCTGCACCAGGTCATCGCACCGTGCCTGGTGATGCACGCCCGCGAAGACGATGTGGCCAGCATGGGCAACGCTGAGCTGGTGATGTCGCGGGTCAGCGGCCCGAAGGAACTGGTGGTGCTGGAAGACAGCTATCACATGATCACCATCGATCGCGAACGCCGCGATGTGATCCGTCGCAGCGCGCGCTTTTTCACCGAGATCGGTGAACGCACGGGCGTGCTCAAGGCGGTGGCCTGAGATGGGGGTACTCGCCACCCTGCTGTGGCTGGCCAATGTGGTACTCGATACCGGTGGCCAGCTCGCCTTCAAGGCCGCCGCCAGCGATCCGCAGGAAGGCGAAGGACTGCAACGCTGGAAACACATGCTCAGCCGCCCTTGGCTGTGGATCGGCATCGCCTGCTACGTGCTCGAGTTCGTGGCCTGGATTGCGTTCCTGTCGCTGGTGCCGCTGTCCAAGGGCGTGCTGCTGGGCTCGATCAACATCGTTGCGTTGATGATCGCCGGTCGTTTCCTGTTCCGCGAGAAGCTCACGCCGCTGCGGGTGGCCGGCATGCTGCTGGTCACCGCGGGCGTGGCGGTGGTGGGGGCCGGCTCATGAGGCGCCTGTATGTGATCGGTTTCCCGCTGCTGATGGCCTTCGACACGCTGGCCCAGCTGTGCTTCAAGTACGCCGGTGACGCCGCGCTGCCGGTCGAGGCCAACACCGCCTGGCTGCTGCGCGTGCTGTCGCAGCCGTGGGTGTACGGCGCCATCCTCGGCTACGTGGGCGCGTTCTTCACCTGGATGAGCCTGCTGCGCCATGCGCCGATCGGCCCCGCGTTTGCCGCCTCGCACCTGGAAGTGATCAGCGTGCTGCTGCTGTCGGCGTGGCTGTTGAACGAGCCGCTGACCCTGCACCATCTGTTAGGTGCGGTACTGATCGTGGCCGGCATCGTCTGCCTCGGCCGCGCTGAAGCGGACGACCCGCACAGTCCCGCCGAAAGCGCGTCGTGAGCGGGCTGCGATGAGCCTGTTCGCGCGCGAACTGCCACCTACCGCTGGCCTGCCGATTCAGGCCAGCGATTTCCTGCCCGGTGGTGGCGACCTGCGCGAAGTCCTGGCCAGCCAGCTCGCCACACCGCCACTGCAGCTGACCTGTTCCGGCACGCACGCGCTGCTGATCGCGCTGCGTACGCTGCGCAAGCGCGCGCCAAGGCGCGACACCGTGATCATGCCGGCCTATACCTGCCCGCTGGTGCCGATCGCGGTGCACAGCCTGGGCCTGCGCGTGCAACTGTGCGATACCCGTCGTGGTCACTTCGACTTTGATCCCGGCCAGCTCAGGCGTCTGGCCGATGCGCGCACGCTGGCGATCCTGCCGACCCACCTGGGCGGGCGCATCGCCGATGTCGAACTGGCCTGCGAAGTCGCCCGCAACGCCGGCGCCTGGGTGATCGAGGACGCCGCACAGGCACTCGGCGCACGGGTCGGCAACAGCAGTGTCGGCCTGCGTGGCGATATCGGATTCTTCAGCCTGGCTGCTGGCAAGGGCCTGAGCCTGCATGAAGGCGGCCTGCTGGTCAGCCGTGACGACGAACTGCGTGCCGGGCTGGCCGAACATGCCGTCCAGCACGTTCGCCCCAGCCTGCGCTGGGAGCTGCTGCGCAGCGTGCAGTTGATCGGCCTTGCTGCCTGCTATCGCCCTTCGCTGCTGTCGCTGGTGTATGGCAATCCATTGCGCAGTGCGCTTCAACGCGACGATCTGGAAGAAGCGGTCGGTGACATTTTCCCGCTTGATATACCGCAGCACCGGGTCAGCCACTGGCGGCAGAACATCGGCGCGCGTGCCGCGTGGCGCTTGCCGGCGTTCCTGCAGGCCGGTCGCCTGCGTGCGTTGCAGCTGCGCGTGCAGCTGGCACAGCTGCCAGCCGTTGAGGTGGTCGACGGCCTCGCCGGCAGCGGTGGCACCTGGCCACTGCTGATGCTGCTGCTGCCCAGCCAGCGCGCCCGCGATGCCGTGCTGAAGGACCTGTGGCCACGTGGTCTCGGCGCCAGCCGCATGTTCATCCATGCCCTGCCCGGCTACGCGTACCTGCGCGGCATCGTGCCGCAGGACGACATGCCCAATGCACGCGACTTCGCCGCACGCATGCTGACCCTTGGCAACAGCGCCTGGCAGACCCGCGAAGAGACTGCCGAAATACTGCAGGTCCTGGCCCGCGCCTGACCCGAACGTGCACGCGTGGCCTGCCCTCCGCGCATTCATCCGTGCACCTTCCTGAACGTTTTCCCAGCCTGTCAGAAGAGCCTTTCAACAGGAAAGGAACGAGAAAGGCGGCCTGCCTACATTGAGCCTGCCCCGGCATCGGGCCGGGCGTTTCTTTCATCGACGGACCTGCCCATGCACTGGAGCATCCTGTGTGACTTCGACGGCACCATCAGCCTCGAAGATGTCATCGACTCGCTGCTGGAAAAGTACGGCCAGCCGGGCTGGCAGGAACTGGAAGACCAGTGGAAAGCGGGAAAGATCGGCTCGCGTGAATGCATGCAGGGCCAGGTGCGGCTGCTGAAACTGGACCCGGCCACGCTCGACGCCCATCTGGACCAGGTACAGATCGATCCGGGCTTCGCCGCCTTTGTCAGCCGTGCCGAACAGCTGGGCCTGCCGCTGCGGATCGTCAGTGACGGCCTGGACTATGCGATCCACCGCATCCTGGCCAACCACGGCCTGTCGCAGCTGTCGGTGGTGGCCAACCACCTGCGCTGGTGCGAAGACCATTGGGAACTGGAGTCGCCCTACCAGGCCGAAGGCTGCCGCAGTGGCACCTGCAAGTGCACCTGCGCCGCGCAGGCGCGCGCCAACGAAGCACCGCGCGTGCTGATGATCGGTGACGGCAGCTCGGATTTCTGCGTGTCCGAAGACGCCGACTTCGTGTTCGCCAAGCGCCGCCTGATTACCCATTGCACGAATGCCGGCATCGAGCATGCCGCCATCGACACCTTCCACGATGCAGTCGCACTGTTGCCGCGCCTGCTCGATGGCAGCCTGCTGCAGCCACGTCGCATCGACGCCCGCCCGCAGCCCGCCGCACTGCCCCCACTGCTGGCCACCGCCTGAGCACTCCCTCCAAGCACGCTCCCCCGTCGCCCCTTTCGAACGTCCTTCACGGAACCGAACTGCATGAACATTTTTGACAAGAACGCCGACGCCGCTGCCTCCGACGCGCAGCTGCTGGCCGACGAAGCCCGCTACAGCTCCTTCGGCGATACCGTCCACTACGTCGACCCGCCGAAGATCTTCCAGCGCGGCGAAGGCAGCTACATGTTCGACGGTGCGGGCGTGCCCTACCTCGATCTGCAGATGTGGTACTCGGCCTGCAACTTCGGCTACAGCAACAAGCGCCTGAATGACGCGCTGAAGGACCAGATCGACACCCTGCCGCAGGTCGCCAGCCAGTACCTGCATCCGACCCGCGTGCAGCTGGCCAAGACCATTGCCGTGGACATGCACGAAAAGTTCGGCCTCGACGGTCGCGTGCATTTCAATGTCGGCGGCGCGCAGGCCATTGAAGACTCGCTGAAGATCGTGCGCAACGCGCGCGGCGGCAAGAGCCTGATGTTCGCCTTCGAAGGCGGCTACCACGGCCGCACCCTGGGTGCCTCGTCGATCACCTCCAGCTACCGCTACCGCCGCCGCTACGGCCACTTCGGCGAGCGCGCGATGTTCATCCCGTTCCCGTACCCCTTCCGTCGCCCGAAGGGCATGACCCCGGACGAGTATTCCGACCACTGCGTGTGGCAGTTCGAACGCCTGTTCGAAAGCGAATACAACGGCGTGTGGGATCCCAAGGTCGGCCAGGCCGAGTACGCTGCGTTCTACGTCGAGCCGATCCAGGGCACCGGCGGCTATGTCATCCCGCCGCGCAACTTCTTCACCGGCCTCAAGCGCGTGCTGGACAAGTACGGCATCCTGATGGTGGTCGATGAGATCCAGATGGGCTTCTGGCGTACCGGCAAGCTGTGGTCGATCGAGCACTTCGGCGTGACCCCGGACGTGCTGGTGTTCGGCAAGGCGCTGACCAACGGCCTGAACCCGCTGTCCGGCCTGTGGGCACGCGAAGAGCTGATCAACCCGACCGTGTTCCCGCCGGGTTCCACCCACTCCACCTTCAACTCCAACCCGCTGGGCACCCGCCTGGGCCTGGAAGTGTTGAAGCTGGGCAAGGAAATGGACTACGAGCGCACCGTGCCGGAAAAGGGCGCGTACTTCCTGGACGGCCTGCGTGGCCTGCAGAAGCGCCACCCGGAAATCGGCGACGTCGACGGCCTGGGCCTGGCCCTGCGCGCCGAAATCTGCCAGGCCGACGGCTACACCCCGAACAAGGAACTGCTGGACCGCATGGTCGACATCGGCCTGGCCGGTGACCTCCTGCACGACGGCAAGCGCATGGGCCTCGTGCTCGACGTGGGTGGCTGGTACAAGAACGTGATCACCTTCGCGCCGTCGCTGGACATCAGCTACGAAGAGATCGACCTGGCGATCACCCTGCTCGACCAGGCGCTGACCAAGGCCAAGGGCTGAGGCTGGATGGGCTGCCGGTTCCCGTGCCGATGGAGATGACGTCACGCGCATCCAGCACCGCGCTGGAACCGGCCGCGCTGCTGGAGGGCTTCCTGGCCCACCCGCCGCTCGGATTCGAGGCAGGCCGCCTTCCCAGCGGCCTGCCGACGTTCCTTGCGCCGCTGGACCTGACCACCACGATGGACGACGCGCTGCGCAGCAAGCTGCTCGGCCTGCCTCTGTCGCGCCTGTGGCGGCCTTGGATCACCTGGAAGACCCGCTTCGTCGGTGCCACCAGCACCGAGTACACCCCGCTGCCGGCGCACGTGGCGCCGGAGGCGCTGGCCGAGGACGTGACGCGTCACGCGATCGGCGATACCCGGCTGCTGGTGGTCAAGGACCTGGCCATCGATTCACCGCTGCTGGACGACGCGGCCAATGCGCACAGCGCGGCGTTCCTGCAGGCCTTGCTGGCGCGCGGCTTCGTTGAACTGGAAGGCATGCCGCTTGCCTGGGTGGCGATCGATTTCGATTCGCTCGATGGCTACCTCGGCCGCCTGTCGCCCTCGCGCCGCAAGAACATCCGGCGCAAGCTCCGTTCGCGTGATGACCTGCAGATCGACTGCATCGCCACCGGTGATCCGGCCCTCGCCGACCCGCAGCTGCAGGCCGAACTGTATGCGCTGTACCTGGGCGTGTATGCGCAGAGCGCGGTGCATTTCGACCAGCTCGACCTGCCCTACTTCCAGCATCTGCTGGCCGACAACCAGGGCCAGGGACGGATGTTCCTGTATCGCCACCAAGGGCAGCTGATCGGCTGGAACCTGTGCTACATCCACACCGGAAAGCTGGTGGACAAGTACATCGGGCTGGCCTATCCGCAGTCGCGCGAGCACAACCTGTACGCGGTCAGCTGGATGCACAACCTTGAGTACGCGCTGCAGCACGGCCTGAGCCACTATGTGGCCGGCTGGACCGACTCGCGGATCAAAGCCGAGCTGGGCGCCCGCTTCACCTCCACCCGGCACGCGATCCACGCCCGTTCCCCGCTGCTGCGCGCTGCCCTGCGCAAGCTGGCGCCGCATCTGCAGGGCGAACCTGATGGAGGCGGCTGAGCGATGCCGTTGCGTTCTCCGTTGATCCTCGACCTGGACGGTGGCGTGCTGCCGCTGCCCCAGGCGCAGACCCTGGCCCTGCCGCAGTGGCACGACCCTCTGCGCTTCGCCTGCAGCAATGCCACCCTGCACCGTTTCGCCGCCGAAGTGCTGGCGCCGCTGCCCGCGCAGCTCGGCACCGTGATGCTGGGCAGTGGCGACTTCCATCATCTCAGCCTGCCGCTGTTGCGCCGCATGCGCACACAGGCGCCGTTCCAATTGGTAGTGCTGGACAACCATCCGGACAACATGCGTTTTCCGTTCGGCATGCATTGCGGCTCATGGGTGAATGCCGCCAGCAAGCTGCCGCAGATCTCGCACACCCATGTGCTCGGCATCACCTCCAGCGACATCGGCCTCGGCCATGCCTGGGAGAACCACTGGCGCCCGCTGCTGGGCGGTCGCTTGACGTACTGGTGCATGGACGTGGATGTCAGCTGGGGCCATCGCCTCGGCATGGGCCACGCGTTCCGCCGCTTCGAGCACCCCGAAGCGCTGGTGGCCGCGTTCGCTGCCGAACAGGCCAAGTCGCCGCAGCCGGCCTACCTGTCGATCGACAAGGACGTGTTCGCCGAGGACGTCGCGCGCAGCAACTGGGACCAGGGCCGATTCCAGCTGGAAGACGCACTGGTGGTGATCGAGGCGCTGCGTGCCGGCGGCCTGGTCGGCAGTGACATCACCGGGGAAGTGTCGCTGGCCAACTACCAGAGTCGCTTCAAGCGCTGGTTGTCGTCGCTGGATGGCCAACCGGACATCAGCGCCGAAGATCTTCCTGCCTGGCAGGCGCGTCACCAGCAGGTGAACCGCGAACTGCTGGCGGCAATCGCCGCCGTACCAACGGCCTGCTGATCGCGCCGGTAATGCCGGCCGCGGGCCGGCGTGGCTTCGGTAGTGCCGGCCGCTGGCCGGCAATGCCAACCAAGGTTGGCATCTACCAGACCAATGCCGGCCAGCGGCCGGCACTACACTGGACTCCCGTCCCGGAGCCCTCGTCATGCCCCAGACCGTCATTCCGCAGCTGCGCATGCGCCACGCCGACACCACCCTGCCGTTCTACGTGCAGGGGCTGGGCTTCGTGGTCGACTGGGAACACCGCTTCGAACCCGGCTTCCCGCTGTTCGCCCAGCTCACCCGCGACGGCCAGACGATCTTCCTTACCGAACACAGCGGCGACTGCGAGGTCGGCGGCGCGGTGTACTTCATCGTTGACGACGTCGACAGCCTGCACCGCGCCTTCGGTGCCGCCAACGTCCCAATCGAGCAGCCCCCGCATGACACCGAATGGGGCAGCCGGGAAATGCTGCTGCGCGACCCGGATGGCAACCGGCTGCGCTTCGCCACCCACACCGACTGAATGACGTTGGCTTGAGATGGATATACGAAACATATACGATTCGTATATTCATACTTCGAGGCCATCCATGGGCATCGTCAACATCGATGACACCCTGCACGACCAGCTGCGCCGTGCCTGCACCGTCTCCAGCCGCTCGATCAATGCCCAGGCCAACTTCTGGATCCGGGTCGGCATGCTCTGCGAGCTGAACCCCACGCTGAGCTTCCAGGACATCGTCGCCAGCGAGCTGCGCGCGGCCGGTGTGCAGCCACCGCTGCTGCCCCCGGGCCAGGTCTGAGCCGATGGGCATCATCAAGCGCCCCGACGAGATCGCGCTGATGGCCGAATCGGGTCGCCTGCTGGCGCAGGTGTTCGCCGCACTCGACCAGCTGCCGCTGCAGGGCCGCAGCACGATGGAGGTCAACGATTTCGTCGAACGCATGATCGTCGATGAACTGCGGGCGCGGCCGGCCAGCAAGGGCCAGTACGGCTTTCCCTACGTGCTCAATACCTCGATCGACAACGTGATCTGCCACGGCGTTCCCAGCACCACCGACGTGCTGCGCAACGGCCAGATCGTCAACCTCGACATCACCCTGGAGAAGAACGGCTACATCGCCGACTCCAGCACCACCTACCTGGTCGGTGAGGTCGACTACGCCGCGCGCAGGCTGGTGCAGGCCGCCTACCAGGCGATGTGGAAAGGCATCGCCGCGGTGCGCCCGGGCGCACGCCTGGGTGACATCGGCCACGCCATCGCCCGCCACGCGCGCAGCCACGGCTACAGCGTGGTGAAGGAATACTGCGGCCACGGCATCGGCCAGGAAATGCACGAGGAACCGCAGATCCTGCACTACGGCCACCCCAACACCGGCATGGTGCTGGAAGAAGGCATGGTGTTCACCATCGAGCCGATGCTCAACCAGGGCAAGCCGGCCATCCGCCAGCAGCCGGACGAATGGCCGGTCTACACCCGCGACGGCAAGCTGTCGGCGCAGTTCGAACACACCGTGGCGGTCACCGGCAGCGGCGTGCGCGTGCTGACCCTGCGCCCGGGCGAAACACCGTTGTGCGCGGTGGATGCCGCCTAGAGCGGGCGCAACAGCAACAGCATGGCAAGGCAGAGCATGAACATCGCCACGCCTGCATCCAGCACCCGCCACGCAGACGGCCTGCGGAATACCGGCTGCAGCAGCCGCGCGCCATAGCCCAGTGCACAGAACCAGATCACGCTGGCTGCGCAGGCGCCGGCTGCAAACGCCCAGCGCAGATCGCCCGGGTAGCGCGTGGACAGGCTGCCCAGCAGCACCACCGCATCCAGGTAAACGTGCGGATTGAGCAGAGTGAAGGCCAGACAGGTCAGCAGCACCTGCCGTCGATCGCCACCGTCCACGTCACCCGCCGCCAGTGCACTGCCACCGCGCCACGCACGCATCCCGGCCTGCAGGCCATACCAGAGCAGGAAGACCGCACCACCGATGCGCAGCACCTGCAGCAGCAACGGCCACTGCAGCACCAGCGCGCCCATGCCGCCCACGCCGGCCAGGATCAACGCGATATCCGCGCCGGCGCAGGCCAGCACCACCCTGCCCACATGACGTTGTTGCAGGCCCTGGCGCAGCACGAAGGCATTCTGTGCGCCGATGGCGATGATCAGGCCGGCGCCCGCGAAGAGGCCGGCGACGGTAGCGGCAATCCACATCGGGACAGGCCAGGCAGCGAGGGGACGCGCAGGGTGCGGCCAACAGCCTTGTTTAGACAAACTGATTTTTCTTTATCCTGTGCAGGAAAACTGAAGAGGCACCGGCATGGACCTGGTACACCCGCAACTGGCCGCGTTTGCCGCGGTGCTGGAGGAAGGCAGCTTCGAGGCTGCGGCACGCCGCCTGTCGATCAGCCCATCAGCACTGTCGCAGCGGATCAAGGCTCTGGAAGACCGGCTCGGGCAGGTGCTGGTGGTGCGCCAGGCGCCATGCCGCCCCACCGCCGCCGGTGAGGCGCTGCTGCGCCGGGTGCGACCGATGCAGGCGCTGGAGGCCGAGGCATTGGCCGAGCTGCTACCCGAGCGTGGCAGCAGCGACGCTGCGCGCACCCCGATCCCGCTGGCGGTCAATGATGATTCGCTCGATACGTGGTTCGTGCCGGCCATCGCCGACCTGCACCAGCGCCATGGTTACCTGTTCGACCTGCGCATGGACGACCAGGACCACACCCTGCGGTTGCTGCGCGACGGCAGCGTGCTGGGTGCGGTCACCGCCGAAAGCCAGCCGGTGAAGGGCTGCAACGTGCACCCGCTCGGCGCCATGCGCTACCAAGCGATTGCTTCGCCCGGCTTCGCCCGCCAGTACTTCAGCGATGGCATGGACGCCACGGCACTGGCACGCGCGCCGATGCTGGTGTTCAACCGCAAAGATGAACTGCAGTGGCGCTTCGTGCGTCGCCTGACCCGCGCGCGGCTGCAGCCGCCGCTACACTACCTGCCCTCCTCCACCGGTTTCGTCGAAGCCGCCGCGTGCGGACTCGGCTGGGGCCTGGCCCCGGAAACCCTGGCCGCGCCCGCTGTGCGCGCCGGCCGCGTGGTGGTACTGGAACCCCGCCGCTGGCTCGATGTGCCGTTGTACTGGCAGCATGCCGCCGTGCGCTCAAGCACGCTGCAGCACATCACCCAGGCGCTGCGTACTGCGGCCAGCGGCACCCTTCGTTGAGGAAAGACCGATGACCGCAGACCCGGGCTTCACACCATGCGCACTACCGTTTGCGCACTTCTTTACCACTGGGACGGCATGGGCGTGATCGGCCGACGTACAAGGATGCACAGCGCGAAAGTCGCGTTGACCCTGGCAGCCTGCCTGCCGCTTGCGGCGGCAGCGCAGAGCAGTGCCGATGCACCCGCACTGGACTGGGAACAGGCGCGGCAACGCCTGGAGCAGGTCTCCGATGCGCTGGCCGCTGCCGATGCAGCCGTTCGCAACAAGCAGGACCTGCAGGACGCCACCCGGCTGCTGCGCCTGCCGGAGATCACCGGCGAAGTGCGCCGCCTGCAGTTCCAGAAGACGCTCACTCTGCCGCTGGGCTCACTGGCGCCGGTGGCTGAAGCCTTCGGCATCGATTCGCCGCTGTCGTTCACCGAGCGCGACTGGCGCACCCGTCCAGTGGTCACCGCGGTGCTGCCGCTGTACACCGGCGGCGTGATTCCGGCCGCGCAGCGTGCGGCCAGTGCCGCCCACGAACAGGCCAGCGCCGAGCGCGAAGCACAACGTCAATCGCTGATCGTGCAGCTGGCCCAGGCCTACTTCGGGCAGCGCCTGGCCGAGCAGGCGGTGGACGTGCGCCGTGACGTGCGCGATGGCCTCAACCGCCACCTGTCCGATGCAGAGAAGCTGGAACGCGAGGGTTTCGCCACCCGCGCGCAGCGCCTTCAGGCCACCGTGGCCCGCGACAAGGCCGAGCGCGAATACCAGAAGACAGTGAACGACCTGGCCACGCTGAAGGCCGCGCTGGCCACGCTGCTGCGCAGTGGGGGCGAGGTGCAGCCGGTTTCGCCGCTGTTCGTGCAGCGCGTGCCGCTGGAACCGGTAGCCAGCTTCGAGCGTACTGCGCAGGCGCGCCAGCCGCAGATCGCACGCCTGCGGGCCATGGTGGCGCAGGCCGAACAGGGCGTGCGCGTGCAGCAGGCCAAGCTGAAACCGCAGATCTTTGCCTTCGGCCAGTACGACTTCCGCCGCCGCGACGAAATGCTGACCGATCCGGACTGGGCGTTTGGTATCGGCCTGAAGTACACCTTCCTGTCGCCGAACTCGCGGCCGGCACAGATCAGCGCCGCGCGCGCGCAGCTGGACCAGGCCGAAGCGGGCCTGCGCGAGGCCGAGAACCAGGTCGCGCTGGGCGTGCGCAAGGCCTGGAACGAACTGGAGACCGCGCGCCAGCAGTACGTGCTGCTCGACAGCAGCATCACCCAGGCACAGGAAAACCTGCGCCTGCAGGAGCTGGCGTTCCGCGAGGGCCAGGCCACCTCGCTGGATGTGATCGACGCGCGGCTCGGCCTGGGCGGTGCCCGTGTAGAGCGCGCACAGGCCGCCTACCAATACGATATTGCGCTGGCGCAGTTGCTGGAGGTCAGTGGACAGATGGACCGTTTTGAAGAATTCCGGCGCCGTGCGGACGAGGTGATCGACCATGAGTGATGTGCTGCACGACGATGCGACAACACCCCCGGCCAAGCGCCGCCTGGGCCCGATCCTGGTAGTGGTGCTGCTGGTCGCGGTGGTGCTCGGCCTGTGGCTGGCCTGGCGCAGCCCGGCCGACCAGATCCAGGGCATGGCCGACGCGGACACCATCAACGTGGCCGCCAAGATCACCGCGCGCGTGGCGGAGTTGAAGGTGCGCGAGGGCGACCGCGTGCAGCCCGGGCAGGTGCTGTTCCTGCTCGACAGCCCCGAAGTGGCCGCCAAGGAACAGCAGGCCCACGGCGCGTTGGCCGCCGCACAGGCGGTGGCCGACAAGGCCGACGAAGGCGCGCGCAGCGAAGACATCCGCGCCGCCGAAGCGAACTGGAAGCGCGCCGAAGCCGGTGCAACGCTGGCCGAAGCCACCTACCAGCGCGTGCAGAACCTGTTCAACGAAGGGGTGATGACCCGGCAGAAGCGCGATGAAGCGCATGCCCAGGCCACCAGTTCGCGCGAACTGGCCCGTGCCGCGCGCGCGCAGTACGACATGGCGTTGGCCGGCGCACGCGAGCAGGACAAGCGTGCCGCTCAGGGCCAGGTGCAGCAGGCGCAGGGCGCGGTGGCCGAAGTCAACGCCGCCCGTGCCGAAGTCGAAGGACGCGCGCCTGTGGCGGGCGAGATCAACAAGCGCATGGCCGACCCGGGCGAACTGGTGCCGGCCGGCTACCCGGTATTCACCCTGGTCGACATCGATCGCATGTGGGTGGCGATGAACCTGCGCGAATCACAGATGCAGGGCCTGAAGATCGGCAGCAAGCTGCAGGGCAACGTGCCGGCACTCGGCCTGGACGGCGAGTTCGAGGTCTACTTCATCAACCCTGCCGGCGACTATGCGACCTGGCGTACCACCCGCCAGTCGTCCGGCTACGACGTCCGCAGTTTCGAGGTGCGGGTGCGCCCGGTACGCCGCATCGAGGGCTTCCGCCCCGGCATGAGCGTGCTGTTTGCATGGCCCCAGCACTGAGCCCGGACCGCAACGGCTTCGCTGCTTCGTGGCGGCGCGAGCTGCAGCCGCTGCGCGGCAACCGTGCCGACCTGCTGCTGGTCACCGTGCTGCCCCTGCTGATGCTGGCGGTGATGGCGTGGATGTTCTCGCCGTCGGTGATGCGCGACATCCCCATTGCTGTGGTCGACCTCGACCACAGCAGTGACAGCCGCCTGCTGCTGCGCATGCTCGATGCCAGCCCCGGCGTACGCATCGCCAGCCAGCCGGCGGACCTGGAGGACGCGCGTTCGCAGCTGCGCAGGCTGGACGTGTTTGCCATCGTACTGGTGCCGCGCGATGTCACCCGGCAGGCGCTGCGTGGACGCCAGGGCACGGTGTTCGCCTATTACAACGCCACCTACATGACCACCGGCCAATCTGCGTCGCGCGATATCGGCGACGCAGTCTCGGCCTGGAACGCACGCCTGCTGCGCGAACGCATCGGCCTGCAGGTCGGCCCCGGCAAGCTGCGTGCGGCACCGATCGCGGTGCAGTCGGACATCCTGTACAACCCTGCGCGCAGCTACGAGTTGTTCCTGCTACCGCTGATCTTCCCAGCCGTGCTGTCGCTGGTACTGGCACTTGCGGTGGCCGGCAGCCTCGGCCGCGAGATCCGCGACGGCACCCTGCCCGCCTGGCTGGGTCGAACGCCGTGGTCGGCGATTGCCGGCAAGGTCGCGCCGTACATCCTGCTGTTTTCGCTGTATGGCGCGCTCGGCATCGGTTACCTCGCCTGGCTGCGCGGCGATGGTGTGGCCGGCAGCGTGCTCCTGCTGCTGCTCGCACAGCCACTGTTCTACCTGGCCACGGCCGCCTACGCGTTGTTCTTCGTCGGCGTCACCCGCGACATGGGTACCGCGCTGTCCGCGGTCGGCCTCAGCATCGGCACCGCACTGGCGTTCTCCAGCGCTACCTTCCCAGTGCTGGATGGCCCCCTGTTCACCCGCATCTGGCATCAGCTGCTGCCACTCAGCGCCTACATCAAGCTGCAGACCCAGCAGCAGTTCATCGGTTCGCCGCTGCAGGTTTCGGTGTGGCCGTTGGCCACATTGCTGCTGATGGCGGTGGTGGCAGGAGGCATTGGCGGCCTGCGCCTGATCGCCTTTGCGCGCACGCCGAAAGCCGCGCAGCCTGCGGGAGCTGACGCATGAGCGTGCTCTGGCGCAGCCTGCGGCAGACCCTGATGGCGGTGCTGTGCGACCGCTACGCGATCGTGGTGATGGTCGGTGCGGTGATCCTGTATTCGTTCTTCTATCCAGCCGCCTACCGGCACCAGGTGGCCGGCAACCTGCCGGTGCTGGTGGTGGACGAAGACCATAGCGCGACCAGCCGCGAACTGCTGCGCAAGCTCGATGCGCTCCGCGTCGCACACGTGGTCGGGCAACCGGCGGACATCGACAGTGCGCGTCAGCAGCTGGAAGCCGGCCATGCCGAAGGCATCGTGCTGATCCCGGCCAACCTGGAGCGCGACATCCTGCGCGGCCACCCGGCCAAGCTGGTGCTGCTCGGCAACGGCGCCTACCTGGGCCGTGCCAGCTGGGTGCTGGGCAGCGTGGCCGATGCACTGGGCGCGTTCGGGCGTGACGCCGTGGTCGGCCAGGCCGCCTTCATGGGCGCGCCACAGGCGCCGCCGGTCACCCTGGTGCAGCGCCCGCTGTACAACACCCAGGAAGGCTATGGCAGCGCCATCGTGCCCGGTGTGGCTGAGCTGATCGTACACCAGACCCTGCTGATGGGCATCGGCGTGCTGCTCGGTGGTCGTCGTCTTGCACTCGGCCGGCGCCTGCGCTTCGACCTCCCGACCCTGGCCGGCATGGCGATGGGCTTCGGCCTGATCGGCCTGTTCGGCCTGTTCTGGTACGCCGGGTTCACCGCCTGGGTGCAGGACTATCCGCGCGGCGGGAACCCACTGGGCCAGCTGCTGGGCGGCACCCTGTTCATCGCCGCTACCGTGGTTTTCGGTCTGTTCGTCGGCAGCTTCTTCCGCACCCGCGAACGCGCCTTCCAGTACATCATCGCCACCTCGATCCCTCTGTTCTTCCTGGCCAACCTGTCGTGGCCGGCAGTGATGACGCCGCAACCGCTGGTCTGGCTGGCGCAGCTGCTGCCTACCACCTCCGGCATCAACCTGATGGTGCGGCTGAACCAGATGGACGCCAGCCTGGCCGACGTCAGCCACGAACTGATCACCCTCACCGTCCTGCTGCTGCTCTACGGCAGCCTCGCCACCTGGCGCCTCCTCGCAAAAAAGGGGACGGAGGGGATTAAGTCGTAAACGGCAAGGTTGGGGGATTGCGACTTAATTCCCTCCGTCCCCTTTTTTCTGCAACGAAGAACGCCGGCGTGGGGCCGGCGTTCGGGTACTGCGGTGTGGAAGGGGAAACGGGGGCCTTCGGCGATCGATCAGCGGTAGACGCGTTCGCAGCGACGTTCAACCACGCGGTCACCGTTCTTCTGCTGCTGGTTGCCTTGGATCTGGCGGCCGGCCGCACCACCGGCCACAGCGCCGGCCACCGTTGCAAGCTTCTTGCCGTTACCGCCGCCCACCTGGTTGCCCAGCAGGCCGCCGATCACTGCGCCGGTAGCGGTACCCGTGATGCGGTTCGGATCGCGCGAGTTGCGCTGCACTTCCACGTTCTTGCAGACCACGCGACTGCCGTCGTTGAACTTGCGTCCCTCATCGCGCGGCCCATACGTCTGCGCACCGGCCACCGACGAAGCCGCCAGCAGCGTGCCCAGCACAAGCAATCGGGTCGAGGTCTTCATGGCCATCTCCGCCATCTCCTGAGTTCCGGTATGGCGCAAGTGTCCTCCTGCGGTTGGCAACCGGAAGTGAAATGCGCGTGTCCGCCGCCTCATCGGCCATCGCGCGTTCAGGAAGAAATCCGAGCCCATCACGATCAGCCAGCGTGATAGGCGCTGTCTTCCTACCGGCATGGCCCTCTGCTAGAACTCTTCCCAACCGCCCGCATTGGCGGCCAGCGTCGGTTCCATCCGCGGCGGCAGCACCGCCGGCCGGCGTACCGGTGCAACCGATGCCGCCACGGCTACCAGCGCCGGGCGGACCGCTGCGGCGGCGGTCACCGCCCCCGTGCGGAACACCGAAACTGCTTCGGCCAACAGGTTGGCCTGCTCCTCCATGGAGCGTGCCGCCGCGCTGGCTTCTTCCACCAGCGCCGCATTCTGCTGCGTGGTCTCGTCCATCTGCACCACCGCCTGGTTCACCTGTTCGATACCCGAGCTCTGCTCCTGCGAGGCGGCAGAGATATCTGCCATGATGTCGGTCACGCGCTGCACCGAGGCCACGATCTCGCCCATCGTGGTGCCGGCCTGACGAACCAGCGCCGATCCATCGGCGACCTTGCCGACCGAATCCTCGATCAGGCCCTTGATCTCCTTGGCCGCACCGGCCGAGCGCTGCGCCAGCGTGCGCACCTCACTGGCCACCACCGCAAAGCCCCTCCCCTGCTCGCCGGCACGCGCAGCTTCCACCGCCGCGTTCAAGGCCAGGATGTTGGTCTGGAACGCGATGCCGTCGATGACACTGATGATCTCGGCGATCTTCTTCGACGAGGCTTCGATGGCCGACATGGTGGTGACCACCTGGCCGACCACCTCGCCGCCCTGTGAGGCGACGCCATGCGCACCGATGGCAAGCTGGTTGGCCTGGCGTGCGTGCTCGGCGTTCTGTTTCACGGTGGAGGTCAGTTCCTCCATCGACGCAGCCGTCTCTTCCAGGTTCGCCGCCTGCTGCTCGGTGCGCCGCGACAGATCGGTGTTGCCCGAAGCGATCTCGCCTGCCGCCAGGTTGATGCTGGACGCGCTGGACTGGATACGGCCGACAATCTGCTTGAGCTGATCGACGGTGGCGTTGCAGTCATCACGCATGCGGGCGAACACGCCGTGGAAGTCGCCCTGCATGCGTACAGTGAGGTCACCGCGCGAGATCGCCTGCAGCAGGGTCGACACCTGCACCAGGTTCTCGTCGGTGGTCTGCATCAGGCGATTGAGCCCGGCCACCATGTCGCGGAAATCATAGGCGAAGCGATCTTCATCGCCGCGCAGGCTGAAGTCGCCGGCGGCTGCGGCCGTCGCCAGCCGGCGGATCTCACCGTTGATCGCCGACAGGCTGGTCTTGGTTTCGTCCATGGCCTGGGTGATTGCGGCCTTCTCGCCCGGCAACGGATCCATGTCCACTGACAGATCACCGCGGGCGTAATGCTTCATTACTTCGATCAGCCGGTTCTGCACCTGCACATGCGAGCCGACCAGCGCATTGGTCTCGTGCACCATGCGCCCGTAGTCGCCAGGAAAAGCACTCTCGTCCATGCGATAGCTGAGGCTGCCCGCGTCGTGCTGGCGGGCCAGTTCACCCTGCGCCGCCATGACCGACTGCAACTGCGCCTGCATGCGCTGCATCGACCTGAGCAGCTGCGTCACCTCATCGTTGCCGGACGCGTCGATGCTGTTGTCCATCCGCCCGTTGGCGATGCCGTCGGCCAGCTTCACCGCACCTTCCAGCGGGCGGGTCAGGCTGCGGGTGATGGCCCACGCGGCCAGCGAGCCCAGTACCAGGCTCAACGCGCCGAACACGATCGACAACGTGCCGGTCCAGGATTCGGTTGAACGGTATTCCTCGCGACTGCGCTCGGTCAGTGTCTCCTGATGCCGCAGCAGGGTCGAGATCGCCTCATTCCATGCGGTGGCCAAGCCGTGCTCGGCGAGCAGTTCCTTGGCCGCGCCGTCGAAATCACCGGCCTTCATGCGCTCGTGCAGATGCTGGGTGGAGGCGTCGGTGGCCTTGCGTGCCGCGTCGATTTTCGCCACCAGGGCATCACCAGTGGCGTCGCGTGGAATCTTGATGTACTTGGCCCAGATACCGTCGTAGGTCTGCGACAGCTCCTGCGCCTTCTGATAATCCTTGTCGAAATCCTCACCGCGCTTGATCACCATCAGCCGGCGATGCATCAGCACCGCGTTGTTGGTATCCAGCATGTCGTTCAACAGCCGCATCTTCACCATGTTGACGTCCACCACTTTCTCGAACTGGGCGGACTTCAGGTGGTTTCCGTACAGCACGAGGCCAACGATGGCCACGATGAACAGCAGCAGAAAACCGAACCCGGCACCCAGCCGGGATCCCACTCGGAGGTTGCGTAAGGCGAGCATCTCAATTCCCTTGATCATGGCCGTATGAAGGGTGACGGCGCAGCGGAGGGAAACTTTACGGGACTTTATATATGGACCGATCCAAATATATGGAACTGTGCAGGCAGTCAGAAAATGCAGCGACCAATAATGGCGCCACATCATTACCGAATGCCACTGACACGCCAGCGCCCGATGAAAATTACACAAATTGACACCATAATCACGCCTACCCCATCCAAGGCGGCCCGGATTATCTGCGCCGGACACAACCGTCGCCCGGGCGGGCTACAGTCTGCAGATGACACGGATCCCACACATCGAAGGCGCGTCCATCAACGACATCATGGCCAACGAAGACTGGCAGCTGGGCGCAAGCCTGGACGCGCTTGATGACCCGCTGCACGGCAGCTACGGCGCGCTCGCCGGTCATGCCGCCACCACGATGGTGTGGCGTGACATCGCCCACGGCCGCGAGGCACTGGGCCGCGAGACCACGCGCGCCTGGCTGCGGTCCAAACTCGATCAGGACGGCAGGTTCAACGGTCCGGTCATCCAGCCTCAGTTGACGGCACTGTCGATTGGCCAGGGACAGGCCTACTTCGAGATCGTCATGGAGATCTTCGGCAGCCATCCGCAGATCACCCTGGTGCCAGGCTGAGCACTCTGCAGCAACCAGCCCCCATCAGCTCAAAGCTTGGCCAGGGCCTCGCCCAGACGGCGTGGGAACGCCACTTCGCTGGCCAAGTGCCATGCGCGTGCATTGGCGCCCAGCCGGGTCCACTCGGCCTCATCCATCGCCAGCGCACGCTCGACGGCCTGTTCCAGCGCCTTCTCATCCACATGCCAGGTTCTGGACAGATGGCAGGGCTCGCCCTCGTGCGCGGCGACCAGGATACCGCGGCTGTCGTCGATCATCTGGTTCATCGGCGCGCCGTCGCAGGTGATCACCACCGCGCCGCAGCTCATCGCTTCCACCAGGTAATGGCCCCAGCCTTCGGTCTGCGACAGGCACAGGTGAAACGCATGTTCGTTCTGCAGGCGCTGCACCTCCTGGTCGGGCAGCCGCTCGCGGACGATCCGCAGGTTCGCGGCCCCGCCCTCATCTTCGTCCGAAGGGCCGCCGCGCAGGATGGTCAGCAAGGGCCACTCAGGGTGCCGCTTCCAGACATTGACGAGTGCAGCCGTCCCCTTCATGCGACTGGTACCGGCCGCATGCAGGAAGCTGCGCGGTCTGCGCGGCACCGCTGGGTCGTAGCGGTCACGGCTGCAGAAACCGACTTCCAGCGCGCGCATGCCCAGTGCGTTGAAGATGCGCGTGGCTTCTTCGGTCTTGGTCAACAACGCATCGAACCGCGGCAGGATCCGCAGGCTGCGTGCGGACACCCATTCCGGATTCGGAATCAACAGATTGACCTCGGCCAGTCCAAAGCTTGCCGGCCGGACATGCTCCAGCGAGATGTTGATGTCGAACCGGGCCGGCGTGCGCCCCAAGCTGAGCCACGAGGCCAGCAGCCTGCGCAGGCGCATCCCGCGCAGTTTCCAGGCACCACCATTGCGCACCGCGTCCAGACGGCTGACCGTCACCGTGTGCCCGAGCTGCTGCAATGAGCGCTCGATCACCTGGATGTCATGGGACAGGCCACGCTGGTTGTCGGCGGCCAGTAGATGGATATGCGCCATCAGGACGGACTCCCTGGCCGATGCAGATTACGCGCCGGCAAGGCGGTCGCCATCATGAAGCCCAGCACCAGGTAGAAATAGAACGAATGCGGCATCGCCCGGTAGAACACGTTGTCCGTGAACGCCGAAAGCGCATAGACGATGACCACGGCAAGTCCGGCGATGGCGATCGTCGCGGTGATGTCGTCGGCGTGGCCGAGGCGCCGCACGAAATGAATGCCGGGCAGGATGAAGACCAGCAGCATGATCAGCAGCAACGGCACGCCACCGGTCACCGCCGCTTCCAGGTACTCGTTATGCGGGTGGTTGTAGCGGAAGATCGACTCGGACACCTCGCCGCGGGCGATGCCCTCACGTGCATAGGTACCGAACTGGTTCAGGCCCACCCCCGCCACGGGATGCTCGGCGAAGGCGTCGACCGCCACGCCCCACATGGCGATGCGCTCGCGGACCGAGCCGACCTCCTTTTCCTGGTTGAAGCCGGAGATCTCGCCACTGACCTCACCGAAGCGCTGGATCACCTCGTGGTTCAGCACCGAGGTGGCGCCGACCACGCCGATGGCCAAGGCACCGACGAAGACCAGTGCCCCCCGCCAGCGCCGGGTTCGCCGGACGTGCACCACAATCACCATCAGCATGGCGGGAATGAACGCCAGGATCGGCCCGCGACTCTGCGCCAGGATCGAACCGTAGACGCCGACGGCGATGGCCACGCCGTGCAGCCAGCGTTCGGCCGGATGCACATTGGGCTGGATCAACCGGATGACCGAGAACAACGCCATGCACAGCGTCACCATGGTGAACTCGATGGCCGTCCATTCGCCGCCACTGAAACCGTGCGCGCGTTCAAGACCCATCACGTGGTGCTGCACGATGCACGACCCGCCGAAGACCAGGGTGGAAACGGCGAAGATCTTCCAGATCAGGCGCCAGTCCAGCGCAGTGGCGAACACAGCAGCGGTACCCAGGTAGAGCAGTGTCTGCGCCGGCAGATCCAGCTCGTTCCAGCGCAGCCCGTGCCAGAGGATGCTGTAGAAGGCATAGGCCAGGCGCAGGAAGCAGACGATCACGATGAACCGGGCGATGCGGTAGCGCAGGCGGACATCGGGCTGGCGGCGAATCAGAACCACGCCGGTGACCAGCAGGGCCAGCAGCAGCACCGCCTTCAGCAAGGTGTAGGGTGCGGAGCCGGCAAGCGGAACGATGGCGACCAGGATGCTCAGCAGGACGGTACGCCAAGTGTAACGAGGTTCGGCGGCCATGCAGGCTGCAGTCATGCTTGTTCTTTCCATCAACGCCCGCCCGGGGACAAGTCGCCCCGTTTTCCATGGAGGCCGCTTGGCGGAGATCGCCGGGGCTGACACTACCGTGGGACCCTGGGGAAATCAACCAAAGTGCCGGGGCAGGGGCGCAGGCGTTGGCACACGGACAGCCTCCAGGCCCAGCGCGGGTGCCGCGGATCATCGACCGCCCCAGGTCGCTACACTAATGACCTCTCCGGCCATGCCTGCGCGTGGTCACGCCCCGACGCCCTGCCCAAGACGCGAAACGCCCCAAGTGACTGATACAAAAGACAACACCAGCAACGCCAAGGCGTCCAAGGATCACACCCCGCTGATGAAGCAGTTCTTCGCAGCCAAGTCCGACTACCCGGACCTGCTGCTGTTCTTCCGCATGGGCGACTTCTACGAGCTGTTCTACGACGACGCGCGCAAGGCCGCGCGGCTGCTCGACATCACCCTGACCCAGCGTGGCAGCTCCGGCGGCGCGCCGATCCCGATGGCCGGCGTGCCGGTGCATGCCTACGAAGGCTACCTGGCACGGCTGGTGGCGCTGGGCGAGTCGGTGGCGATCTGCGAGCAGATCGGCGACCCGGCACTCGCCAAGGGCCTGGTCGAACGCAAGGTGGTGCGCATCGTCACCCCCGGCACGGTCACCGACGAAGCGCTGCTGGACGAGCGCCGCGACACCCTGCTGATGGCGCTGTCGCGCAGCAAGCAGGGCTACGGCCTGGCCTGGGCCGACCTGGCCGGTGGTCGCTTCCTGGTCAACGAGGTGGAAACCGACGACGCCCTGGAAGCCGAGCTGGCACGGCTGGAGCCGGCCGAGCTGCTGGTGCCCGACGAGGAGAACTGGCCGGAGTTCCTGCGCCAGCGCACCGGCGTGCGCCGCCGTGCGCCGTGGCTGTTCGACGCGGACAGCGGCCGCCGCCAGCTGCTGAACTTCTTCAAGCTGCACGATCTGAGCGGCTTCGGTATCGATGACAAGCCCCGTGCCACCGCCGCCGCCGGCGCCCTGCTCGGGTATGTCGAGGAAACCCAGAAGCAGCGCCTGCCGCACCTGACTTCGATCGCGATGGAAACCGCCGGCGAGGCGATCGCGATGAACGCCGCCACCCGCCGCCACCTGGAATTGGACACGCGTGTCGACGGTGATACCCGCAATACCCTGCTGGGCGTGCTCGACAGCACGGTGACACCCATGGGTGGGCGCCTGCTGCGCCGCTGGCTGCACCGCCCGCTGCGCCTGCGCGAGGTGCTGGTGCAGCGCCACCACGCGGTGGAAACCCTGATCGATCGCGGTGCGGACGCCGACATCCGCGAGCAGTTCCGCCGCCTCGGCGATCTGGAACGCATCCTCACCCGCGTCGCGCTGCGCTCGGCGCGCCCGCGCGATTTCTCAACCCTGCGTGACGGCCTGGGCCTGCTGCCGGCGGTGCGCGAAGTGCTGGCCCCGCTGGACTCGCCGCGCCTGCAGGCCCTGCATGCGGCGCTGGGCGAACACGACGCGTGCGCGCAGCTGCTGGCCAGCGCCATCGCCGAGATGCCGCCGCTGAAGCTGAGCGACGGCGGCGTGCTGGCCGATGGCTTCGATGAAGAGCTGGACGAGCTGCGCCGGCTGTCCACCCATGCCGACCAGTTCCTGGTCGACCTGGAACTGCGCGAGCGCGAGAGCAGCGGTATTCCCACCCTGAAGGTGGGCTACAACCGCGTCCACGGCTACTACATCGAAATCAGCAAGGGCCAGTCCGATCGTGCGCCGGTGCACTACACCCGCCGGCAGACGCTGACCAATGCCGAGCGCTACATCACCGAAGAACTGAAGGCATTCGAGGACAAGGTGCTGTCCGCGCGCGACCGTTCGCTGTCGCGCGAGAAGTACCTGTACGAGCAGCTGCTGGACACCCTTGGCGGGGAGCTGGAACCGCTGAAGCAGTGTGCCGCTGCGCTGAGCGAACTGGACGTGCTGGCCGCCTTCGCCGAACGCGCGCAGGCGCTGGACTGGGCGCGCCCGGAGCTGCAGGCCGAGCCGTGCCTGAAGATCGAACGCGGCCGCCATCCAGTAGTCGAAGCGGTACGCGAACAGCCGTTCGAACCCAATGACCTGGACCTGTATCCGGACCGTCGCATGCTGGTCATCACCGGCCCGAACATGGGCGGTAAATCGACCTACATGCGGCAGAACGCGCTGATCGTGCTGCTGGCCCACATCGGCAGCTTCGTGCCGGCCAGCCGGGCGGTGATCGGCCCGATCGACCGCATCCTGACCCGCATCGGCGCCGGCGACGACCTCGCCCGCGGGCAGTCGACCTTCATGGTCGAGATGGCCGAGACCAGCTACATCCTGCACCACGCCACCGCCCATTCGCTGGTGCTGATGGACGAGATCGGCCGTGGCACCTCCACCTACGATGGCCTGGCGCTGGCCGACGCGGTGGCCCGCCACCTGGCCTACCAGAACCGCTGCTACACGCTGTTCGCCACCCACTACTTCGAGCTGACCGCGCTGGCCGACGAACAGCATGAGGGCGGCCGCAGCGGCATCGCCAACGTGCACCTGGACGCGGTCGAGCACGGCGAAGCGCTGGTGTTCATGCACGCAGTGAAGGACGGCCCGGCCAACCGCAGCTTTGGCCTGCAGGTGGCCGCACTGGCCGGCCTGCCGCGCGCCACCGTGGCGCAGGCACGGCGTCGCCTGGCCGAGCTGGAACAGCGCGGCGCTGAAAGCCACGCCGCCGAGCTGGCGCCGCAGGCGCTGGATGCCCCGCAGCAGTTCGGGCTGTTCGCGGTACCGTCCAGCAAGGCGCAGGAAGCGCTGGCGGCGATCGATCCGGACGAACTGACGCCGAAGCAGGCGCTGGAAGCGCTGTACCGGCTGAAGGCACTGCTGTAAGTGCGCCTGGCCAGGGGGCACCATGCCCCCCTGGAAGCCACCGCGGAGAATCCTGCATACTCGGCCACGCAGACCGCCACAGGGGAGCTGGGGCGCCGTTCCGCACAGTCACTGAAACTGCGATCCCAGCGGCATGCAATGGGGCCGGGCAACATGCCGCGGCATCGAAGCGAGGGGATTCGATCACGAGGGAACGAACATGCGGCGTACGGTTCTAGCGTTGTTGCTGGTGTGTGGCGTGGCCGATGCACAGGAATTCGTAAGCAGCGAGCGTACCTACGACGAACGCCTGCGGGGTGCGCGGGTCGCGGCGCTCGGCGATGATCTGTTTGGTGATTCCCTAAACAGGAAGGATGGCACGCTGCAGTTCTCGCAGACCGATGTCGTGGTGCCGACCAGCAGTGGAATGCGGGTCGCATTCACCCGCACAACGCCGAAGCAGAAACAGGGACTGGATCGCGCTGCCGCCCCGCTGGGGGCGTCCTGGGAGATCGATGCCCCCTACATGATGGGCTCCTACGATCAACGCCGGGGCTGGAACGCGGCGGGCGGCGGCCGCTGCAGCGGCAGCAACCTGTCCCCGACCGAGTGGGTGGGCCCGTCACCGGACTTCAACACCCGGGTCATCCCGAAGCACACCTATTGGAGCGGCATCTTCATCAACCTCCCTGCGGTCGGTTATGAATCCCTGTTGCTGAAGGAAGCAGGGGCAAGCCTGCCCCAGGATGGGGCAACCTACATTGGTACCTCGGCCAGCCAGTGGCGCGTCAGCTGCCTGCCAGCCATCAGGAATGGAACCGGCGAAGGTTTTGTGGTGCGGACCACCGATGGCACCCGTTACTTCTTCGATTGGATGGCGGTCCGCGACCAGCACGACGTGCTGGCCAACGAGTACTATCGTGATGGCAATGGCAATGGCACATCGCAGCCCTACCTGCTGGTTCCGGTCGTCGATGTCTTCCTCTACGCGACACGTGTCGAGGACCGCCACGGCAACTGGGTCAGTTACAGCTACGACGGTGCCAACCCGACCCGCCTGCTGGCGATCATTTCCAATGACGGAGCCCGGATCGATATCGACTATGACGCGCAGGGCAAGATCGGCGCCGTCCGGGCCGGGGATCGCACCTGGCGTTACAACTACGTCGACAGCTACTGGGGGCGCACGCTCAACGAAGTCGTACTTCCCGACCAGTCGCGCTGGACCTTCTCCACCGACCGCCATGTGGGCGCCATGCCGTGGACGATGGTGCCCCCCGTCCTGAATCCAGGCTTCTACATGAATTCCTGCGCGCAGAATGCAACGGGATTCCGCTCGGAAGATGCCGGCGACCCGGCCTTCAACGATGTGATCACCATGCGCCATCCCAGCGGTGCACAAGGGGTGTTCTCGCTTCGCCAGTTGATCCACGGATCGGACAATACGCCTGGCAGCTGCGGCATCATCGGCACTAGTTCCTCCAACTTCGGGTTTGGCTCATTCGGCATTCCCAATGCCTACATGGCCAAGTCGCTGGTATCCAAGACCCTGTCCGGGCCCGGCATCCAGCCCGCCTCCTGGACGTACACATACTCACCACACTGGTCATTCACCGGTGGCTGCACCTCCAACTGCGTTTCAACAACCTGGGAAAACCGGCCCGACGGCGTGCAGGCCGAGTATGTCTTCGGCAACGACTACACCGCCAACATCGGCGACCTGCAGATCGAGCGCCTTCGCCGTGCCGGCCTGGTGGTACAGGAAACCCGGTATGTGAAGGCAGGCGCATCGGGGCCCTACCCCGCACGCTATGGAACGCAACTGGCGCCACGCGGGAATCCGCTGACCACCCAGATCCGGCCGATGCAGGACACCCAGCTGCGCCGGGACGGGATGCTTCATCGTCGTTATGTGGATGCATTCGACGGCCTAGCACGCCCGGTGCGCATCGTCGAATCGAGCACTGCTGGCCCATGATCGGAGCGTGTCGGGACGCGAGCCGCCGGGCGACCGGAACAAGGCCCCGGCAATGAATTCCCAACAATCGATAGACAGAAGCTATAGAAGTGAATGATTCATTCGATTATTCATTTCATCTGGCCATAGCTAAAGTCGAGTGAAGATGTTCCACCCCGTCTTCACCCGCAGGAGCCAGCCATGAGCCAGTCCGATAACAACAGCCCCAAGTGCCCGTATCACACCGCGCCGTCGCCGGCGGAAGGCGCCCAGCAGCAGCGTGAACTGAGCACCACGCCCAAGCAGAAGCACGGCGATGATCCGGTCACGCCGATGACAACGGCCTTCGGCGCACCGGTGGTGGACAACCAGAACAGCAAGACCGCCGGCCCACGTGGCCCGCTGCTGATGGAAGACGTCTGGCTGCTGGAGAAGCTGGCCAACCTCAACCGCGAGATCATTCCCGAGCGCCGCATGCACGCCAAGGGCTCGGGCGCGTTCGGTACTTTCACCGTCACCCACGACATCAGCAAGTACACCCGCGCCAAGCTGTTCGAGAAGGTCGGCAAGCAGACCGAGATGTTCGCGCGCTTCACCACGGTGGCCGGCGAGCGTGGCGCCGCCGACGCCGAGCGTGACATCCGCGGCTTCGCGCTGAAGTTCTACACCGAAGAAGGCAACTGGGACCTGGTCGGCAACAACACGCCGGTGTTCTTCCTGCGCGACCCGCGCAAGTTCGCCGACCTCAACAAGGCCGTGAAACGCGACCCGCATACCAACCTGCGCAGCGCGCGCAACAACTGGGACTTCTGGACGTTGCTGCCCGAAGCCCTGCTGCAGGTGACCGTGGTGATGAGCGACCGCGGCATCCCGCGCAGCTTCCGCCACATGCACGGCTTCGGCTCGCACACCTACAGCTTCACCAACGCCGACAGCGAGCGCTTCTGGGTGAAATTCCACTTCGTCAGCCAGCAGGGCATCGAATCGCTGACCGACGCGCAGGCGCAGATCCTGGTCGGCCATGACCGCGAAAGCCACGGCCGCGACCTGTTCGCCGCAATCGAGAAGGGCGACTTCCCGAAGTGGAAGCTGTTCATCCAGGTCATGCCCGAGCTGGAGGCGGAAACCTACCGCATCCATCCGTTCGACCTGACCAAGGTGTGGCCGAAGAGCGACTACCCGCTGATCGAAGTGGGCCAGTTCGAACTCAACCGCAACCCGGTCAACTGGTACCAGGACGTCGAGCAGTCCGCGTTCGCACCGAGCAACCTGGTGCCCGGCATCGGCCCGTCGCCGGACAAGATGCTGCAGGCACGCCTGTTCGCCTATTCCGATGCGCAGCGCTACCGCTTGGGCGTGAACCACCACCAGATTCCGGTGAACGCCGCACGCTGCCCGGTGCACAGCAACCACCGCGACGGTGCGATGCGCGTGGACGGCAACTACGGCGGCCTGCCGCACTACGAGCCGAACAGCTACGGCCAGTGGCAGGAACAGCCGCAGTACCGCGAGCCGCCGATGAAGATCCGCGGTGACGCCGACTTCTGGAATTTCCGTGAGGACGACGCCGACTACTTCAGCCAGCCCGGTGCGCTGTTCCGCAGCTACAACCAGGCACAGAAGGACCGCCTGTTCGCCAACACCGCCCGCGCCCTGGGCGATGCGCCGGACTTCATCAAGCAGCGCCACATCGACAACTGCAGCAAGGCCGACCCGGCCTATGGCGCTGGCGTTGCCGCAGCGCTGAAGGCGCTGGCCAGCCAGCCGTCGGATCCGTTCAAGCCGGCGCAGCCGGAAGCGGACTTCCCCACCGCGACCCCGGGCGCCGAAGACATCGAGCTCTGATCGCCCTGCCCCGTGAACAGCACGCCGCCTCCCCTTGAGGCGGCGTCGCCGTTTTAACGGTCCGCGTCGTACCTTCTGCACGCCCCACCCCAATCAAGGATTCCGCAGATGAGCCTCACCGACGAACTTCTCGCCAAACTGCAGGGCGCACCGCTGCAGCAGGTGTCGCAGCAGCTCGGCATCAGCGACACCCAGGCTTCCGGTGCGATCAGTGCCGCGCTGCCGGTGCTGATGGGCGCGCTGGGCAACAACGCCTCGCAGCCGCAGGGCGCGCAGGCGCTGCTCGGCGCGCTGCAGAACAACCACAGTGGGCTGGACCTGGGCAGCGTGCTCGGTTCGGTACTGGGCGGCGGTGGCGGTGGTGCCGCCAGCGACGGCGCCGGCATCCTCGGCCACATCTTCGGCGGCAACCAGCAGAAGGTGGAAACCGGCCTGGCCCAGGCCACCCAGCTCGACAGTGGCCGCACCAGCCAGCTGCTGCAGATCCTCGCACCGATCGTGATGGCTTTCCTCGCCCAGCGCCTCGGTGGCGGCCAGGCCGACGCCGGCTCGCTCAGCCAGGCCCTCGGTCAGGAAAAGCAGCAGGTGCAGCAGCAGGGCGGTCTTGCCGGCGGCCTGCTCGGCAGCCTGCTGGACCAGGATGGTGACGGCCAGCTCGGCGTGGGCGATCTGCTGAAGATCGGCGGCAGCCTGCTGGGCGGCAAGCGCTGAGCCAAGGGGGCGCCGGATCCGGTCTGGCGCCCTGCTGCTTACAACGCGTCGATATCGCCGAGCGCGCGGATCAACCGCCGTGCGCGCTTGTCCGGCTTGTGCTCCGGCGGCTGGAAACCATCGCGCGCCGCGATGCGCAACGCGCGCTGTTCGGCACGGCGCGCCTTCGAGGCCTCACTCTCGGCATACAACTGCTGCGCCGTCGGCGCCGGCCCGCGCTGGTCGCTCAGGCCCAGCACCTGGATCTCGAAATGCTCTTCGCCGCGGTCGACCTGCAGCTGCTCACCGACGCGCACTGCGCGTGAGGATTTCGGGCGCTGCCCGGCGACGCTGACCTTGCCGGTCTCGATGGCCTGCTTGGCCAGGCTGCGGGTCTTGAAGAAACGGGCCGCCCACAGCCAGATGTCCAGGCGGACACTGGGCGACAGCGGGGAAAGCTCGGTCATCGGCAGGGACTACTCCGTTCGCTTGTTCAGGGGACGCGGGTTGTCGGGGTCGGTGCGGCAGCCACTGCCCCCGATCAGGGTGGGAACGCCGGCGGAAAGATCCTGGCGCTGGCTGCCGACCAGGCACTCGGGGCGGTCGGTTGGCCGCACCTGGGTATCGCCCAGCCGGTCACCTGTCGAACATGCGGCCAGCGCGGCGCCGATCAAGGCCAGCGCCAGCCTTCGCTTCACCTGCAGTCGTTGACGCATTGCCACATCCCGCAAACCGGCTTGGTGCTAGTGTGCGCCTCCCGGGATTCGATCACCACTCCATGGCCAAAGCGCCGCTTGACCTGACCTCCGGCCCGATCGGCCGCAATCTCCTGTTGTTTTCCCTGCCGATCCTGGCCGGCAACATCGCGCAGTCGCTGAACGGTTCGGTGAATGCGGTCTGGGTCGGGCGCTTCCTCGGCGAGGCGGCACTGACCGCCACCGCGAACGCCAACAACATCATGTTCTTCCTGATCGGCTCGGTGTTCGGCTTCGGCATGGCCTCGACCATCCTGATCGGCCAGGCGATCGGCGCGCGCGACATCGCGCAGGCGCGGCGCGTGGTCGGCACCAGCGCTACCTTCTTCATCGGCCTGTCGGTGATCATCGCCATCGCCGGCTGGTTCATGGCCCATCCGCTGCTGGCGGCGATGGGCACGCCGGCCGCCTCGCTGCCATTGGCCGAGGCCTACCTGCAGATCATCTTCCTGGCGATGCCGACGCTGTATGCGTTCGCCTTCCTCACCGCCGCGCTGCGCGGTGCCGGTGACTCGCGCACGCCGTTCCGTTTCCTGATGGTGTCGGTGGCACTGGACATCGTGCTGAACCCGGTTCTGATCTTCGGCATGGGGCCGTTCCCCGCGCTGGGCATCGCCGGCTCGGCCTGGGCCACGCTCGTCGCGCAGACGCTGTCGCTGGCCGGCCTGCTGCTGTACATGCGGCACAAGCGCCACACGTTGTGGCTGGGCCGCGCCGACATGCGCCTGTTCAAGCTCGACCTGACCATCCTGAAAGCGCTGGTGCTCAAGGGCGTGCCGATGGGCCTGCAGATGGTGCTGATCTCGCTGTCGGTGATCCTGCTGATGACCATGGTCAACCAGTACGGCACCGACACCGCCGCCGGTTACGGCGCTTCCCTGCAGCTGTGGAACTACCTGCAGATGCCGGCGATGGCGATCGGCGCGGCGTGCTCTTCGATGGCGGCGCAGAACGTCGGTGCACAGCGCTGGGACCGCGTACGCGGCACCGCACGCCAGGGCGTGCTGTTCAATTTCCTGCTGACCGGCGCGCTGATCCTGCCGCTGGTCCTGTTCGATCGCCAGCTGCTGGCCCTGTTCCTGCCGCCGGCCAGCCAGGCGCTGGACATTGCCCGTCACCTCAACCACGTGGTGATCGGCTCGTTCCTGTTCTTCGGCGTCAGCTTCGTGATCTCCGGCGTGGTGCGCTCCACCGGCGCGGTGATCCCGCCGCTGCTGATCCTGGCCGGTTCGCTGTGGGGCGTGCGCGTGCCGTTCGCCGAGCTGCTGCAGCCGTATTGGGGCGCCGATGCGATCTGGTGGAGTTTCCCGGTCAGCTCGCTGGCGTCGATGCTGCTGTCGTTGGCGTACTACCGCTGGGGCGGCTGGCGCAAGGCGAAGATGATGGGCAAGCCCTCGCACGCCGAGGAACTGGCCACGCCGTCGGAAATTCCGGCCTGCCCGCCGTCGCCGGTGGCCGACCCGGATGCCGCACCGATGCGGTAGTGCCGGCCGCTGGCAACCTCAAGCCTCTCCAGCAGCATCGCGGCACAGCCGGCCAGCAGCCGGCTCTACCGCTTCTTCTTCGCCGCGTTGAACATGGCCGCCGCGCGCATCAGCGCCTTGAACGCGGCGGCATCCGGCATCGCGCCTTCATGGATATTGATCGCGCGCCGCGTGTTGCCCTCCAGGCTGGCGTTGAACAGGCCTTTGGGGTCGGCCAGCGCCGCGCCATTGGCAAACGTCAGCTTCACCGCCTGCTTGTAGGTCTCGCCGGTGCACAGGATGCCGTTGTGCTCCCACACCGGTGTACCCCGCCATTTCCAGGTTTCCTGCACGTCGGGCAGCGCCTCATGGATCAACGCACGCACGCGTGCCAGCGCTTCGCCACGCCAGTCGCCCAGTTCGGCGATGCGCGCATCGATCAGTTCGGCGGCCGGGGTTCCGGCATCGGCCGGGTTGGGTGCATGCGTGGCCATCAGCGGCTCTCGTCGGCAAGGAGATCAGAACGGTGGGCTTACATGTGTTCGCCGGGCAATGCCGCGGCCTGGCGCACCCAGTCAAGAAACCGGGCTTCATCCAGTACGCCATCCTGTGCAATGTGCAGGTAGCGCGTATCGGCACTCCTGGACGGCTCCGGCGGCACCGGTTTCAGCGCAGCGCCGCGGAAGAACGCCACCTTGATATAGCGGGTGAAGCAATGGAAGCTGAGAAACCAGCCTTCGCCCGCGGCCACCGCATACATCGGCGAGTTCCACTTCACCGCCTTGTGCACCCCGGGTACGGCCTGTTCGACCAGCGCATCCAGCCGTGCGCCGATCGGCCGCTTCCAGTCCGGCATCGCCGCGATATAGGCCTGTACCGTGGCATCGCCCTCGCCCTTGGCGATCTGCGGATTACCGCCTGACAACAGCTTGGGCGCAGCGGAAGGTGCGGTTCGCTTGGCAGGCATCGCACGGCACGTCCATCGGGATGATGCCGGCAGCCTACCGCGGCCTGTGCCGGGCGGTCACGGCGCAGTGCGCCATCGGCTCAGTCCGCCTGCCCCGCGCGGAACTGGCGCCACTCCGGCAATTTGCGGTGACGGCGCAGCGAGCGCATCAAGCCGGCCATCACCACGCCGAACAGCGCACCAGCCAACAGCCCGGCCGCCAGCAGCAAGGCCAGCGGACGCTCGCTGCCCTGCCACAGCATCAGCCACATCAGCGCGGTCCAGAACAGCCCGAACAACAGGCCCTGCACCAGCGCATTGGTACCGAAGCCGGCGAGGATCGGCGGTGGCAGTGCGATGCCCATGCGCCACAGCAGGCGATGCAGCAACGGCGCCGACTGCACACGCGCCAGTCCCTTGCCGTCGAGGAAGCGCAACGCCGACTGGATCACGGCGGGATAGCGCGGGTTGATGTCGTTCATCACCTGAGCATGGCCGATGCGATGCCGGAAACGCAAACGGCCACCCGAAGGTGGCCGTCGCGGCAACAACCGAAGTTGTTTATCAGGCCTTTTCGGCCAGACGGGCAGCCTTGGCGGCAGCAGCGGCAGCCAGGTCTTCCTTGATGCGGGCAGCCTTGCCTTCCAGGCCACGCAGGTAGTACAGCTTGCCGGCGCGGACCTTACCACGACGCTTCACTTCGACCGAGTCGATGATGGCGCTGTGGGTCTGGAACACGCGCTCGACGCCGTAGCCGTGCGAGATCTTGCGCACGGTGAACGAGGAGTTCAGGCCGGCGTTCTTGGTGGCGATGACGACGCCTTCGTAGGCCTGCACGCGCTCGCGGCTGCCTTCCTTCACCTTCACGTTGACGACAACGGTGTCGCCCTGGCTGAACTTCGGCAGTTCACGGGTGATCTGGGCGGATTCGAATTCCGCGACGATGGACTTGTTCAGCTTGCTCATGGGTTACACCGATTCTTGTTCGGGTGGGCGTGTCATGTAGACAACGTGGGCTCATGCAGTCACCGGACTGTGCTGCACGTTTGTTGTGGGTACTGCGCGCGCCGGCCTGGGCTGGCGGTAATTGGCCATGATAGCCGATAAAGCCGGCCCTGCGCTAGGGGGCGGCCTTCTGTTTCTGGGCTTGACGGCCCTGTTCCAGCAGCGTGCGGTCGGCCTTGCCCAGCGTCTGTTCATCCAGCAGGTCCGGGCGCCGCTGGGCGGTACGGACCAGCGACTGCTGGCGGCGCCACGCGGCGATGGCCGCATGGTTGCCTGAGCGCAGCACGTCCGGCACGTCGCCCAGAGGGTGCTGGGCCGGCTGGCTGTAGTGCGGACAGTCGAGCAGGCCCAGATCACCTTCGAAACTGTCCTGGGCCGCTGATTCAGCGTCATTCAGGGCCCCGTCCTGCAGGCGGGCCACGGCGTCGATGATGACCGCGGCACCCAGCTCGCCACCCGACAGCACATAGTCGCCGAGGGAGATTTCCTCGTCGACATTGGCTTCCAGGAAACGCTCGTCGATGCCCTCGTAGCGACCACAGAGCAGGACCATGCGCGGCAGTGCCGCCAGTTCCCGTACCTTGGCCTGGGTCAACGGCGCCCCCTGCGGGCTGAGGTAGATCACCCGCGCCGGGGTCGGATCAGCATCGCGGATCGCCTGCAGGCAGGCCTGCAACGGTTCGATCAGCATCACCATGCCCGGGCCGCCACCGAACGGACGGTCGTCCACCCGGCGGTAGTTGCCTTCGGCGTAATCACGGGGATTCCAGCCATGCAGGCTGAACAATCCCTTCTCCTGCGCGCGCCCGACCACGCCCAGTCCAGCGGACTGGGCGAGGAACTCGGGGAACAGGGTGATGACGTCGAAACGCATGCTCACACTCAGAACTCGGGATCCCAGTCGACCACGACCAGGTTGGCCTCGAAATCGACCGACTTGACGAAGTCCGGCTGCACGAACGGGATCATCCGCTCGCGGTCACCCCGGACCACCACCACGTCGTTGGCGCCGGTGCTGAACAAGTGCGAGACCTGGCCCAGGGCAACGCCCTCGGTGGTCTTCACGTCCAGGCCTTCCAGGTCCACCCAGTAATACTCATCGGGCTTCGGCGGTGGCAGGGCACTGCGGGCCACATAGATCTCGGTGCCGCGCATCGCTTCAACGGTATCGCGGTCCTCGACGCCGGGGAACCGGGCGACCAGGTGCTTGCCACTGTCGCGGCCACGCACACCTTCAATCGTGGTTTCCACGCCGGACGGGCTGCGCACGATCCACGGCTGGTAACGGAAAATGGCGGAACGTGGCTCGGTCCAGGACTCGAGCTTGATCTCGCCGCGCACACCAAAAGCGCCGACAACCCTGCCCAGCAGGATGCGGCGCTCGATATCTTTCATCTGCTTCAACCAAGAGGGCCACGCCGAAGCGTGGCCCGTCAGGATCAGGCCGCAGCGGCCTGGGACTTGGTCGCTTCCTTGATCAGGTTGCGGACCTTGTCGGTCGGCTGGGCGCCGTTCTTGACCCAATGGTCAACGCGGGCCAGGTCCAGCTCGATGCGCTTCTCGCCGCCCTGGGCGACCGGGTTGTAGAAACCAACGCGCTCGATGTTGCGGCCGTCGCGCGCACTGCGCACGTCGGTGACGATGATGTGGTAGAACGGACGCTTCTTGGCGCCGCCGCGGGTCAGTCGAATCTTGACCATGGTGTTTTTCCTATTGCCCAGTCGCCAGGATGGCGAGGTAAGCGGGCGATTATAGCGGTAGAGTCCGGCCGAGCCAACCCCGGGCGTTCGCTTGGGGTCAGATCCCTTTTGCGCCGCAAAAGGGATCTGACCCCAGCCCCTGCCAAGCCACCGCCGCCAGCACCGCCCTGCCCTGTTCAGCCAGCGCCTGCGAGCTTGGCAGGAGATGCCCGTCGATGGCCTCCAGCGCCCACAGGCCGCTGGCGTTGCAGGCAAAAGCGGCCTTCACACTGCCCAGTTCAGCCAGCGCCAACGGCCGCGTCAACTGCGTATCGGGCCAGTGCCGCTTCATCAGCGCCTCGGCCGTACCGCGCAGGGCCGGCGCCTGCGGCCAGAGCAGCCGTTCACCATCGTGCACGGCCAGGTTCCAGGTGCTGCCTTCACTCACGTCGCCATCAGCGGTCACGAACAGCACATCGTCGAATCCTTCGGCCATCGCCGCGCGGCGCTCGGCGAACAGGCCAAACGTGCCCACGTGCTTGATCTGCGGCATTTCGCGCTGCCAGACCACGCTGCGCACGCGCTTGGGCGCGACCAGGGCCACCGGCGCTGATACTGCCACCAGCACGTCCACCGGCACCGCCGCCAGCGGGTTGCGGAAATCGAACCGGCGCGAGTACACCGTCACCCGCAGCGAGGCATCGGCCAGGCCGGCCTGCTGCAGGGCCTGTGCCATCCAGGTCTGTACCTGCACCGTATCCAGCTCGCTGCCGAACAGTGCACGCGTGGCCTGTGACAGCCGCGCCAGATGCAGGCCCAGTCCCTGCACCGCGTGGTCGCGCACCTGCAGCGAGGTGAAATGGCCGTAGTTGACCAGCGCCGGCAGCAGATCCTCGACCTGTGCCGGCAGGCCGTTGCAGGTCACCGTCATCGCAGCAGCGCCTGCGCCTGGCTCCACATGCCGCGCAGCACGTCGGCGGCCGGCTGTGCCGGCGCCATCCACGCCGACTGCCCGGCCCAGGCCTGCATCGCCGCCAGGCGGTTTTCCTGCGCGGCCTGATTGCGCATCGGCGCGGTCAGCCCGCGCTGCACCGGGTACGGGCGTGGCGCCGGGGCGCCTTCTGCGGCAGCGGCGCGCACATAGGCGGTCGCCAGGCCGCGGCCCAGGCGGCCGCTGAAGGCGCGGGTCGGCCAGGTGTCTTCCGGTTCGCTGGCGGCCAGCCCATCGGCCCACGCCGAGGCGATCGCGGCTTCGGGCGTGCGCAGGAACGCGGTGCCGATCTGCACCGCGCTGGCCCCCAGCGTGAGCGCGGCCGCGATACCGCGGCCATCGGCGATACCGCCGGCGGCAATCACCGGGATCTGCAGGTGATCGGCCAGGCGCGGCAGCAGCGCGAACAGGCCGACCAGCTGGCGCTCGGCCATCGCCGGATCGAACGCACCGCGATGGCCGCCCGCTTCCATGCCCTGCGCCACCACCGCATCGGCACCGGCGTCCTGTGCTGCACGCGCTTCGGACAAGGTGGTCGCGCAGGCGATCCAGGCAATGCCGGCATCCTTCAACTGCTGCACGTGGCGCGGCAGCAACACACCCATGATGGTCGAGGCCACCGCCGGGCGTGCGGCCAGCAGTGCGGCGAACTGTTCTTCGAAGTCGGCGGGCGTGGCATCGGCGGCGCTGGCCGGCACGTCCGGGCCCCACTGCGTCAGGAAGGCGCGGCTGGCAGCCTCGGCGGCAACGTCACGGGTCGGCACCGGATCCGGCACCCACAGGTTCACCTGCGCCGGGCCATTGGAAGCGGCGCGGAAGTCATCCATCCAGCGGCCGATATCGGCGGCCGGCGACAGCACCGCACCCATCGCGCCCATGCTGCCGGCATTGGCCAGCGCGGCCGACAGCGGCACCGGGCAGGCACCGGCCATCGGTGCCAGCAGGATCGGAAGCTGCAATGAAAAACGCCGACAGAAGGTGTCGGCGCGTTCAAGAATCGGCGATGCATTCACGCGACATACCTGTTGGAGAAGTCGCCATCCAGCATACGCCAGTCATTGTGACCGGGGCCGCGTCGCAATGCGCGCCGGCCCCGTCGCTGCATCAACGGAACGGCATGCCGCGGCCGCCCATGGCGCCCATCATGCCCTTCATGCTGCGCAGCATGCCCTTCATGCCGCCGCCGGCCATCTTGCTCATCATCTTTTCCATCTGCATGTACTGCTTCATCAGCTTGTTGACGTCAGCCGGCGTCACGCCCGAGCCCTTGGCGATGCGCGCGCGGCGCGAGCCGTTCAGCAGGTTCGGGTTGCGCCGTTCCTTCTTGGTCATCGAGCTGATGATGGCGATCATGCGCGGCACTTCCTTGCCCTGGCTGACCTGCTGCTTCAGATGGTCGGGGATGTTGCCCAGGCCCGGCAGCTTGTCCATCAGGCCGCCGATGCCGCCCATGTTCTGCATCTGCTCGAGCTGGTCACGCATGTCGTTCAGGTCGAACTTCTTGCCCTTGGCGACCTTCTCGGCCAGCTTGGCCGCCTTGTCCTTGTCGACCTGCTGCTCTACCTGCTCGACCAGCGACAGCACGTCGCCCATGTCGAGGATGCGGCTGGCGATACGGTCCGGGTGGAACACGTCCAGGCCTTCCGGCTTTTCGCTGACGCCGACGAACTTGATCGGCTTGCCGGTGATGTAGCGCACGCTCAGTGCGGCACCGCCACGGGCGTCACCGTCGGTCTTGGTCAGCACCACGCCGGTCAGCGGCAGGGCATCGCCGAAGGCCTTGGCGGTGTTGGCCGCGTCCTGGCCGGTCATGGCGTCGACCACGAACAGGGTTTCGGCCGGGTTCACCGCAGCGTGCAGGGCCTTGATCTCGGCCATCATCGCTTCGTCGATGGCCAGGCGGCCGGCGGTATCGACCAGCAGCACGTCGACGAACGACTTGCGCGCGTCGTCGATGGCGGCACGGACGATGGCTTCCGGCTTCTGGTCGGCGCTGGACGGGAAGAACAGCACGCCGACCTGCTCGGCCAGGGTCTTCAGCTGTTCGATCGCGGCCGGACGGTAGACGTCGGCCGAAACCACCATCACCTTCTTCTTGCGCTTTTCCTTCAGGTGCTTGGCCAGCTTGCCCACCGTTGTGGTCTTGCCGGCGCCCTGCAGGCCCGCCATCAGGATGATGGCCGGCGCGGGCACATTGAGGTTCAGGTCGCTGGCTTCGGCGCCCATCACCGCGGTCAGTTCGTCGCGCACGACCTTGATCAGCGCCTGGCCCGGGGTCAGCGACTTCAGCACTTCCTGGCCGACCGCTCGTACCTTGATGCGCTCGATCAGGGCCTGCACCACCGGCAGCGCAACGTCGGCTTCGAGCAGCGCGATGCGCACTTCGCGGGTCGCCTCGCGGATGTTCTCCTCGGTCAGGCGGCCACGGCCACGCAGGCGCTCGATGGTGCCGGAAAGGCGCTGGGTCAGGGACTCGAACATGCGGCGCAACCTGTCTGAAAGCGGGGGACAATAAGGCAGACAGTATAACGGGTCCGGCTGTCTCCCCGGACTGCGGCCACGGGGCCGTCGCCACCACCGCAGGGGTGTGCGAAACTGCAACGATGACAATCGTTCTCATCGCCGTCCTGCTCTACCTGGCTGCCAGTGCCCTGCTGGTGCGCGCGCTCGGCCGCGATGAAACCACCGGCTCGCCCACCTGGCTGTGGCCGGCCCTGCCGGCGATGCTGCTGCATGGCAGCTACCACGTGATGGTGGCGATGCGCACCAACGGCGGGCCGGACATGCACTTTTTCGCCGCGCTGTCGCTGGTCGGCCTGGGCATGGCCTGGCTGACCTCGCTGGTCGGCGCGCGCGGGCGGATGTCGGCGCTGGGCGTGGTGGTGTTCCCGCTGGCTGCCGTGCTGCTGCTGGCCTACCACGGCTACGGCCACGAACCGAGCAAGGTGCTGGGCTGGCGCCTGGCCAGCCACGCCTGGCTGGCGCTGCTGGCCTACGCCACGCTGAGCATCGCCGCGCTGCTGGCAATCATGCTGTGGCTGCAGGAACGCGCACTGCGTCGCCGCGAGTTCCGGCCGTGGCTGCGGGCGCTGCCGCCGCTGGCCGACCTGGAATCACTGCTGTTCCGGGTGATCACCGTCGGCTTCGCGCTGCTGACCCTGACCCTGGTCACCGGTGTGCTGTTCGTCGATGACCTGCTGGCACAGAAGCTGGTGCACAAGACCGTGCTGAGCGTGCTGTCGTGGGTCGTGTTCGGCGTGCTGCTGGTCGGCCGCCGCCGCTACGGCTGGCGCGGCATGAAGGCGGTGCACTGGACGCTGGCGGCAATGCTGTTGCTGCTGCTGGCGTTCTTCGGCAGCCAGTTCGTGATCGAACTGGTGTTCGGGCATACGCGATAGAAGCGTGCCGCCCAACGGTCGGCACCCACCCAACATCACCTGGTAGTGCCGGCCGCTGGCCGGCAACTGGACCGCACCCTGCGTGGATGCTGCCGCCGGTCAGGGCACCGGCTGCGCCAGGATCTTCCGCACCGAACGGCCGCTGTTGGTGAGGATGTCATCGACCTGCCAGCAGCCCTGGCCCTGGCGCACCATCGGCAACCGGGTCACGTAGGCCTTCTTCCAGACCAAATAGCGCATTTCTACCTGGCCGGTGGTCGCCGAGGCCTCTTTCCAGCTGTAACGCACGGGGCTGTCGATGTCGCCATCCTGCGCATCCAGCCACGGATCGGAATCGATCGTGCAGATGCCCTCCTCGCGCTGCTGGCAGGCACGCTCATCACGCAGCGCCTTGCCGAAGGCCGCGCTGACCAGCGCGGCCGGCGGATCCAGCAGATCACCGTTGCCAGTCGTCGCCTCGTAGAAGGCGCGGGCCACAGCCGCAGGCTCCCGGCAGGCGGGAGCAGCCTGCACGGCGGGGGCCAGCAGCAGCCCGGTGATCACGAGCATCCCTGTCTTTCGCATGTATTTCTCCTTGAGGGAGTGCCGGCCGCTGGCCGGCACTACAGGATATCCCGGTGCTGCCGGCCAGCGGCCGGCACTACCCGATACCCGGCTTACAACCCGTAACGCTCGATCACGTCCAGGTGCGGCTGGCGATCCTGGTTGCAGGCTTCGGCCAGGCGCAGCCAGCAATGCGGATGCGGCCACGTCGCGGTCTGCTGCTGGAGGAAGCGGTGCAGCGCCAGCGGTGCATGGTCCTGCGGCTGGGCCACGGTGAACAGCAGGCCGGGCAGCGTGCCGTCTTCCACATCGGGGTCGGTGACGGTGTAGTCCGGGCGGCTGTGCGACCACACCTTCCAACCCTGTGCTTCGGCCGCCTCGACGAAGACGTTCCAGGCCTCTTCGCCCGGGTGCGCGCCATCGATCATCCAGCTGCGGGCGAAGCCTCCGCGTTCCAGCACATGCACCTGCGCATAGGTCGGGATGAAATGCTCGCGTGCTTCCTCCTCCTCGGGTGCCGGATGCACCAGCGCGGCATCGAACACCACCCAGTCGCCCACCTGCTGGGCGCGGTTGGACGGCGCGTTCTCGACGATGCGCGCGGTCACCGGTCCGCTGCGACGGGCGTAGTACTCCATCGGCTCACCGTTCTCTTCGCTGCGGATGATCACCCAGCCCCACGGCTCTTCGACCACGCCTTCCTGGCTGGACAGCTCCATGCCGATCGCCTTGGCCGAGCGACGCACGGCGTCCCAATCCCGTGCCGCGCTGGCGGCACTCATGTGGTCCCAATGCGCGGCATTCGGCTCTTCCAGCAATTCAACCAGCTGCGCATAGCAGGCCTGTGCTTCGCTGAAGCGGCCGGTTTCCATGTACATCCGCGCCAGCGTGCCGCGCGCGCCGTGCGAGCCCGGCGACAGCTCCAGCAGGCATCGGGCCGCCTGCTCCAGCGCCGGCCAGTCGGACACGCGGCGTGCACGCTGCACCTCGCACCAGTGCGCGAACACCGGCACGCTGCCACGGTAGAGATCGGCCAGCTGGCGCAGGCCATCGTCGTCGCCCTGTTCGGCCAGCCAGCGCATCAACGTGTAGGCCGCGGGACCATCGTTCTGCGCATGGCTGCGTACGAACCGCCACAGCAGCGCGCGCGCCTCGGGCTGCGCGCCGCAGGCATTGAGTGCGCTGGCCGCCATCTCGGCCAGCGCCTCGTCATCGGGCAACTCGGCATGCGCCTGCAGCAACCACTGCGCTTCGCGCTCGGGATCGCGCGACTGGTTCTGTTCGCCCTGCGCGTCCAGCCATGCCAGCAGCTCGCCCGCCGGCACCGGCAGCGGTGCGACATCCGGCAACGCGTCGATGCCCGCGGCCAGGCCGGCCACCAGCGCCGCAGCACCACGATCCTGGCGCAGCTGCGCCAGATGGGTGCGGGCCAGTTCCAGCTGCCGCAGTGCCACCCAGCGCGCGCCACGCTGCAGCGCCAGCTCCAGGCTCAGTGCTGCCACTTCGATCAGCAGGCGATGCGATCCGACCCGGGCAAAGTGCTCGATGATCGTGTTGAAGCGCGTGCCCAGATCCCAGGTATTGCGCGCAGGATCCCGCTGGCAGAGCGCGGCGGCGGTGTTGGCCCACAGGCGCCAGTAGTTCGGAGTCAGCTCGCTCCACGGCACCAGCTGCTGCAGCGCCTCTTCGTCGCGACCCAGCTGGGCCAGCGCCCAGGCCTTGGACAGGCGGCGCGGCACCGTGCAGTTGGCCGGCTCGTATTCTCCGGACGCAGCAACTTCGGCCTCCCGCTTTTCGATCAGCGCCAGTGCCTCATCGGCACGGCCCATTCCCAGCAGGATCTTGATCTGCATCTCCGGGAAGCTGTCGAACACTTCCTTGCCACAGGCCTCCACGGCATCGGCCTGCGCCTGCAGGTAATCCAGCGCCGCCTGGCCACGACCATCATCGAGCAGCGCATCGGCCTTCTCGCAGCTCAGGCACTGGAAACAGGCCCAGCTCGGATCGATGCGACCCAGTGTTTCATCGCAGACCTCGATGCGCTCGGGCACCCAGCCCGGGCCATCGATGTTGCCATAGCAGGCAGCCAGATCCTGGGTCACGCAGATCGACTGCGGGCATTCCAGCGTGTCATCACGGTGCGCACGTTCGAACAGCGCCACCGCTTCGCCCAGCGCGCTCTCGCCTTCGACGCGGTTGCCGACGCGGTTGCGCAGCGCCCAGTGGCCGACATAGACGTCGACCCACGGGTTGTCCAGCGCCTTGCCCAGCGCACGCGCTTCGGGCAGCAATGCATCGACGCGGTCGATCTGCAGTTCACTCACCTCGTCGGCGAGACGGTTCAGCAGGTGCGCGTTCTGCGCCTGGCCGGCCTGGCGCAGGTCACCCTGCAGTTTTTCGACCCAGTTCCAGATGTCCATGGGGTAAGTGCTCCTGTCTAGCGAAGGCTGGATGAGAAGGTACGGTGCTCAGCGCAGCATCTGCTGCAGGGCACCGGCGATATCGGTAAAGGCGCCGTTGAGATCCGGGCCGGGCGTAGCGTTCGCGCGTGCCAGCGGGCGGCCCTGCGCGGCGACGATGATCTTCAGTGAGCGCAGCAGACGGGCTGCGGCTTCGGCCTGTGGATGCCCCTCGCGCTGGGCGCGCAGCAGCGCCTGCACTGCCGGGTTGTCGAGATTGAGGTACAGCCGCGACGGCGCGCGCGACTCGATGCGTGCGGTGAACTGCCGGGCCAGGCGCAGCGCGGCCATCGACACGCGCTTGTCGTTCTCGTCGTCTTCCAGGCGCTGCTTCAGCTCGGCTTCGCGGTCGGGCACCACCACCACCGGCAGCGACTCGGGGCTGAAGCGTGCCGGCAGCAACTGTTCGCCGTCGCCCAGCTGCTCGCGCAGCCATGCCAGCTGCGCCTCGTCGAGGCTGTCATCGCTTCGGAACAGTGCACGGTTACCCTGCTCGGTCCCCAGTTCAACCAGGCGCAGGCCCTTGGCCTGGGCCCAGCGACGCAGGAACGGCACGACTGCATAGCGGTGGCCATGCGCGACCGGTACCCCCATCGCGCGGAACAGCATCTCCTCGAAGCCACCGCCATTGTCGAGAATCACATGCACGGCACCACGCGCCGGCAGCGCACTGGCCGGCAGGTCGCCCTGCGAAGTCGGCACGCGCACGTGCTCCAACAGCAGGTCGAACAGGCGGTCATCGCACAGCGCCGCGCCCAGCAAGGCCTCATTATGGCGCGTGAGAACGCGTCGCCAGGCTTCCGGCTGCTGCCGTGCGACGTCGGCCAGGCCATCAATCAGCGCCTCCAGCAGCGCGTGCTGCACGGCCCGGTACTGGTCATCGCGCTGCAGGTCTTCGCGGCTGGCGGTGGGCGTCAGCCGCGAGGATTCGATCACCCCGCCGATGAAACCGGCCCACGGCGGCAGCAGGTCGCGCGCATCGTCATCCAGCAGCATGCCGCGCACGAACACCGAAAGATTGCGGTTGTCACTGGTGCCGTAGGTAGCGCCGTCCTGGACCCACAACAGGCCGGTGGCATCGCTGTCGCCATCCGCGCGCAGTGGCACGGTGACGATCGGCTCGAAATCGTGCTCGAAGCGCGCAGCGAACTGCAGCGCCTGGCGACGCGCCTGTACCGGATGCACGACGACGTCACCCTGGCTGCGCCACGGCGGCGGCTCGGGGTTGAGCGCCTCGGCCGCAGCACCGATGAAGATCGGCTCGGACAGCAGCGCGCAATAGCGGCCCAGCACCTCGTGCAGGCGCGCCTCGTTGGCCAGCGGCAGGAAATCCGGATGCAGCTCCAGTTCCACCTCGGTGCCAACCGCGCGCGCCGGCATTTCGCTGACGGTGTACTGCTCGGCATTGCTGGACACGTACAGATGACCCAGTTCCGGCGTCTGGTACGAGGTGGTACGCACGCTGACCCTGCGCGCCAGCACGAAGGCCGACAGGAACCCGAGGCCGAACATGCCGATCAGGCCTTCATCGTCCTCCCCGCCCTGGCGCAGGCCCCGGGTGTAGCCGACGCCCACGGTAGCCAGGTAGTCATGGATTTCCTGGCGGGTCAGGCCGGCACCGGTATCGGTGATGCGCAGCACGCCGGCAGCGGCATCGACCTGCACCGAGATGCGCGACGGCACTTCGATGCCAGGCTGCTCGATGCGGCGACGGATGATCGAGTCATGCGCGTTCTGCACCAGCTCACGCAGCGCCACCACCGGGGTGGAATACAGGTGCTTGCCCAGCACCGTCATCAATCCATTGAGATCGACCCCTGCGCGACGGATTTCGGCGTTGGGGGCGGTGGGCGTGGTGTCCTGCATGTAATCGTTTACTCCTGGGCACGGAAAGACGCCAGAGGGCGCCTTCGTCGAGCGGGAAAAACTAGCACAGGCAGGCTGACCGTTGCCGTATACGACGTTTGTAGAGGCAGGGCCGCGCGCATCACGCCGCGTCGATAGCCTCGGACAGGCGCTCCACCGCGATCACTTCCATGCCCTTCACCGAACCGCCCTTGGGCGCGTTGGCCTTGGGCACGATGGCGCGCTTGAAACCATGGGTGGCCGCCTCGCGCAGGCGGTCCTCGCCGTTGGGCACCGGGCGGATCTCGCCGGACAGGCCAACCTCGCCAAAGGCAATCGTCTTTTCCGCCAGCGGCCGGTCCTGCAGCGAGGACAGCACCGCCAGCAGCACCGGCAGGTCGGCCGCGGTCTCCTGTACGCGGATACCCCCGACCACATTGACGAACACGTCCTGGTCGCCGACCAGCACGCCGCCGTGACGGTGCAGCACGGCCAGCAACATGGCCAGGCGGTTCTGCTCCAGGCCGACCGCGACACGGCGCGGGTTCGACAGCGGCGATGCATCGACCAGTGCCTGCACCTCCACCAGCAGGGGCCTCGTGCCCTCGCGGGTGACCATCACGCAGCTGCCCGGCTGATGGGTGCTGCCGCCGGACAGGAAGATGGCCGATGGATTGGAGACTTCCTTCAGGCCCTTGTCCCCCATCGCGAACACGCCGAGTTCGTTGACCGCACCGAAGCGGTTCTTGAACGCGCGCAGCAAACGGAAGCGGCTGCCGCTCTCGCCTTCGAAGTACAGCACCGCATCGACCATGTGTTCGAGCACGCGCGGGCCGGCGATGCCGCCCTCCTTGGTCACGTGGCCGACCAGGAACACGGCGGTGCCGGTCTCCTTGGCGAAACGCACCAGCCGCGCCGCGCTCTCGCGCACCTGGCTGACCGAACCCGGCGCGGCGGTCAGGCTCTCGGTCCACAGGGTCTGCACCGAATCGGCCACGATCAGCCGCGGGCCCGCCCTGGAGGCATGCTGCAGGATCGACTCGACGCCGGTCTCGGCCAGCGCGTTGACCCCATCCAGTGGCAGTTCCAGCCGGTGCGCACGGCCGGCCACCTGCGCCAGCGACTCCTCGCCGGTGACGTACAGCACCGGCAGTTCGGCCGCCATCTTCGCCACTGCCTGCAGCAGCAGGGTCGACTTGCCGATGCCCGGGTCACCGCCGACCAGCACCACCGCGCCCTCGACCAGGCCACCGCCGAGCACACGGTCGAACTCGCCGATGCCGGTGCTGACCCGGCGGTGCTCGGTCTGCTCCACGTCCTTCAGCGCGGTGATCTTCGGCGGATCGATCTTGCCCGCCCAACCCGCCCGGCGCGACGCCGGCGCCTTGGCCGCCGCCGCGCTCTCCAGCACGATTTCCGACAGCGAGTTCCAGGCGTTGCACTCGGTGCACTGGCCCTGCCACTTGCTGAATTCGGCGCCGCATTCATTGCAGACGTAGGCGGTGCGGGCTTTGGCCATCGGATGATTTCCAGCAACGGGAACAGGCGTGGCAGGATAGCCGAGCCGGGTCGCAGGTGCTGCGACCGCTCAAGTCCCGCCTGCCCGCGCCGATAGCTGTCGCGGGCGTGCGCCTTGCGGGCGCCCCCTCCCTCCCCCTCTGGATTCAACATGACTGGCAGTTACAGTCAGAGCCTGGTCGCCATCTCCCTGCTGGTGGCCATTCTTGCTTCGTACACGGCGCTGGACATGGCCGGCCGCCTGGCCACCGCCGAGGGGCGCGTGGCCCGCTGGTGGCTGGCCGGCGGCGCGGCGGCGATGGGCCTGGGTATCTGGTCGATGCATTTCATCGGCATGCTGGCCTTCGACCTGCCGATTCCGGTCGGCTACGACCTCGGCATCACCCTGTACTCGCTGGCCGTGTCGATCGGCGCCTCGGCCTATGCGCTGTGGCTGGTGTCGCGGTCCAGCCTGCCCTGGCGACGTCTGCTGGCCGGCGCCGTGCTGATGGGCCTGGGCATTGCCACCATGCACTACCTGGGCATGGCCGCGATGCGCATGCAGCCGGGCATCGACTATCACCCGGGCTGGTTCGCTGCCTCCATCGCGGTTGCCATCGGCGCCGCCGGTGCGGCGCTGTGGATTGCCTTCCGCCTGCGTGCCGAGCAGCGCAACACCACGCGCCTGCGCCTGCTCGCCTCACTGGTGATGGGCCTGGCCATCGTCGGCATGCACTACACCGGCATGGCCGCGGCGCGCTTCCCGGAGGGCAGCATCTGCGGCGCGGTCGGCAGCGGCGGCATCGACACGCGTTGGCTGGCGGTGCTGGTGATCGTCACCACGGTGGCGACTCTGGGCATCGCCCTGGTGGCCTCGCTGTTCGACCGGCAGATGCGCGTGCGCACCGGGCTGCTGGCCGATTCACTGGCACACGCCAACGACAGGCTGATCCAGGCCGCCCTGCACGACCCGCTGACCCAGCTGCCCAACCGCATGCTGCTGCAGGACCGCATCGAGCAGGCCATCGAGAAGGCGCGGCGGCGCAACCAGGCGGTGGCGGTGATGTTCTGCGACCTGGACGGCTTCAAGGCGGTCAATGATGCGTACGGACACCAGCTGGGAGATCGCCTGCTGGTGGCGGTGGCGCAGCGTATCGGCGGCCTGCTGCGGCCACAGGACACCTTCGCCCGCCTCGGCGGCGACGAGTTCGTGATCGTGCTGGCCATCGATGTTCCCGACGATGCAGTGGTGGTCGCCGAGCGGATCATCGCGGCGGCGGGCGAACCGTTCCTGCTGGATGCAGCCGAGCTGCAGGTCAGCGCCAGCCTGGGCATCGCCCTGTATCCGGCTGACGCCGGCAACGAGCGCGAGCTGATGGCACACGCCGATGCGGCGATGTACCACACCAAGGAGACCGGCCGGAACGGCTATACGTTCTTCACCCCCTCGATGCAGCTCAGTGCCAACCGCCAGCTGCGCCTGCTGCAGGACCTGCGCAAGGCCATCGCCCGCGACGAGCTGGTGCTGCACTACCAGCCCAAGTTCCCTGCCGCCGGCGCACCGGCCACCGGCGCCGAAGCGCTGCTGCGCTGGCAGCATCCCGAGCTGGGCCTGCTGGCGCCGGATGTGTTCATTCCCATCGCCGAACGCAGCGGTCTGATCCTGCCGATCGGTGACTGGGTACTGGACCGTGCCTGTGCACAGCTGCGCGCGTGGCACGATGCCGGACATTCCGAATGGTCGATGGCGGTGAACCTGTCACCGTTGCAGTTCGCCTCGCCGGCGCTGCTGGACAGTGTGCGCGAGGTGCTGCAACGGCACCGCATCGAACCGGCGTGCCTGACCCTGGAGATCACCGAGACCACGGCGATGAAGGACGTGGACGCCAGCCTGGCGATTCTCAACGACCTGACCGCGATGGGCGTGCACATTGCCATCGACGACTTCGGCACGGGCTATTCCAGCCTGCTCTACCTGAAGCGCATGCCCGCCACCGAACTGAAGATCGACCGCGCGTTCGTGCACGATCTGGAATGCAATGAAGAGGATGCCGCCATCGTCTCGTCGATCATCGCGCTGGGGCGCACCCTGCAGCTGCAGGTGGTGGCAGAGGGTGTGGAGACGCAGGCACAGCGCGAGTACCTGAGCGAACTGGGGTGTGATCAATTGCAGGGTTACCACCTGGGCCGACCAATGGACGCCGAGGAGTTCCTGCGCCGGGTGGGGTGAGACCCCATCCACGCATGGCATGGATCTCCTGGTAGCGCCGGCCGCTGGCCGACTTCCCGTAATTGCCGGCCAGCGGCCGGCACTACCACCCTGTGCCGGCCATGCCGGGTGGGATGAGGCCGATGGCTTTGGGGTCGGATCCCTTGCCGCAGGCAAGGGCTCTGACCCCATCCCCGTACAGCGTGGATCTCCTGGTAGGGCCGGCCGCTGGCCGCCTTCCCGCAACTGCCGGCCAGCGGCCGGCACTACCCCCTGTGCCGGCCATGCCGGGTGGGATGAGGCCAATGGCTTTGGGGTCGGATCCCTTGCCGCAGGCAAGGGCTCTGACCCCATCCACGCATGGCGTGGATCCTGGTAGAGCCGGCCGCTGGCCGGCTTCCCGTAATTGCCGGCCAGCGGCCGGCACTACCACCGCGCGTGCCATTCCCGGTGGGCGCGACAAACAAAAAGGCCGCCCGAGGGCGGCCTTTCTGCGTGGCGACGTCGCGCGGACGTCAGTGCATCATGTGCACGTTCATGTTGTGCATGACCCACAGGGTACCGACCACGATGATGCCGATCACCACCACGGTGAAGGCCGCAGCGTTGACGTTCCAGCGGCTTTCCGAAGAGCGGTCCAGGTGCAGGAAGAACACCAGGTGGACCAGCATCTGCAGCACCGCGGTGATCGCGATCACCACACCGTTGACGGTGCGCGAGAAATCACCCGACATCACCATCCAGAACGGGATGACGGTCAGCACCACCGCCAGCACGAAGCCGATCAGGTACGACTTCACGGTGCCATGGCTTTCGCCGCCGGTGCCGTGGTCGTGTGCATGGTTGTCATGTGCCATTACAGCGCTCCATTGAGGTAGACGACGGAGAACACGCCGATCCAGATCAGGTCCAGGAAGTGCCAGAACAGGCTCAGGCACGCCATGCGGGTCTTGTTGGTCGGGGTCAGGCCGTACTTCTTCAGCTGCACGAACATCACCAGCAGCCACAGCAGGCCGGCGCTGACGTGCAGGCCGTGGGTACCGACCAGGGCGAAGAACGCCGACAGGAAGGCACTGCGGTCCGGACCGTAGCCCTGGTGGATCAGGTGCTGGAACTCCCACACTTCCATGCACATGAAGCCGAAGCCCAGCAGCCAGGTGATGCCCAGCCACAGGTACATCTGGCCCATCTGCTTGCGGTGCATGGCGATCATGCCCAGGCCGAAGGTCAGCGACGAGGTCAGCAGCAGCGCGGTTTCCCATGCCACGAACGGCAGTTCGAACAGGTCCTTCGCGGTGGGGCCACCATCGGTGCCGCCTGCCAGCACCACGTAGGTGGCGAACAGCGAGGCGAAGATGAGGCAGTCGCTCATCAGGTACACCCAGAAACCGAAGACGGTGTTGCCGCCGGTGTCGTGGTGCTCGTGGTCGTCATGGCCATGGGCCGCCGCATGCGCGGCGTGCCCGTGGCTCAGGGTCGAGGTATTGGTGCTCATGCCTTCAGCTCCGACTTCACCAGGCCCTGGGCTTCCAGGTGCTTGCGGTGTTCGTTCTCGATGCGTTCCACCTCGGCGGCCGGGACCCAGTAGTCCACGTCCTGGTCGAAGGTGCGGTAGATGAACGTGGCGATCATGCCGACGAAGCCGACGATGGCCAGCCACCAGATGTGCCAGATCATCGCGAAGCCGAACACCAGGCTGAAGGCACCGATGACAACGCCCGTGCCGGTGTTGCGCGGCATGTGGATGTCGGTGTACTTGGCCGGCTTCGGCCAGGCTTCACCACGCTGCTTGCGCTCCCAGAAATCGTCCAGTTCGGTGACTTCCGGCAGGGTGCCGAAGTTGTAGAAGGCCGGCGGCGAAGAGGTTTCCCACTCCAGCGTACGGGCATCCCACGGGTCGCCAGTCAGGTCGACGGTCTTCTTGCGGTCGCGGATCGACACGGCCACCTGGATGATCTGGCACAGGATGCCGGCGCCAACGATGAAGGCACCTGCGGCGGCGATCAGCAGCAGCGGCTCGTAGGCCGGGTTGACGGTGCTCTGCAGGCGACGGGTCATGCCCATGAAGCCCAGCACGTACATCGGCATGAAGGTCACGTAGAAGCCGATGAACCAGCACCAGAACGCGCACTTGCCCCAGAACTCGTTGAGGCGGAAGCCGAACATCTTCGGCCACCAGTAGGTGATGCCGGCGAACATGCCGAACACCACGCCGCCGATGATGACGTTGTGGAAGTGGGCGATCAGGAACAGGCTGTTGTGCAGCACGAAGTCGATGGCCGGGATCGCCAGCATCACGCCGGTCATGCCGCCGATGACGAAGGTGACCATGAAGCCGATGGTCCACAGCACCGGGGTGGTGAAGTGCACGCGGCCGCGGAACATGGTGAACAGCCAGTTGAAGATCTTCACGCCGGTCGGGATCGAGATGATCATCGTCGTGATGCCGAAGAAGGCATTGACGTTGGCACCCGAACCCATGGTGAAGAAGTGGTGCAGCCACACGATGAACGACAGCACGCCGATGCAGGCGGTGGCGTAGACCATGCCCTTGTAGCCGAACAGCGCCTTGCGCGAGAAGGTCGCGATGACTTCGGAGAACACACCGAACGCCGGCAGGACCAGGATGTACACCTCCGGGTGACCCCAGATCCAGATCAGGTTGATGTACAGCATGGCGTTGCCGCCACCGTCATTGGTGAAGAAGTGCGTACCAAGGTAACGGTCCAGGGTCAGCAGCACCAGGGTGATGGTCAGCACCGGGAAGGCAGCGACGATCAGCACGTTGGTCACCAGGGCGGTCCAGGTGAACACCGGCATCTGCATCAGCTTCATGCTGGGGGTACGCATCTTCAGGATGGTGATGAAGAAGTTGATACCGCTCAGCGTGGTACCCAGGCCTGCGACCTGTAGACCCCAGATGTAGTAGTCCATGCCGACGCTTGGACTGTATTCGATGCCCGACAACGGCGGGAACGCCAGCCAGCCGGTGGCAGCGAACTCACCGATCCACAGCGACAGCATGATCAGCACAGCGCCCGACACGAACAGCCAGAAGCTGAGCGAGTTGACGAACGGGAACGCGACGTCGCGCGCACCGATCTGCAGCGGCACGGCCAGGTTCATCAGGCCGGTGATCAGCGGCATCGCCACGAAGAAGATCATGATCACGCCGTGGGCGGTGAAGATCTGGTCGTAGTGGTGCGGTGGCAGGTAACCCTCGGACCCGCCGACGGCGAGCGCCTGCTGGGTACGCATCATGATGGCGTCGGAGAAGCCGCGCAGCAGCATGACGAAGGCGACGATGAGGTACATCACGCCGATCTTCTTGTGATCCACCGAGGTGAACCACTCCTTCCACAGATAGCCCCACAGCTTGAACTTGGTGATCAGGGCCATGACGCCCAGGCCACCCAGCACCGCGCCGACCAGGGTGGTCAGCACGATCGGATCGTGGGGGATCGACTCAAGAGAGAGTTTTCCCAACATGTTCATTCTCCCGAACCCGCGTGGCCAGCATGGCCAGCGTGTTCGTGTTCGGTGGCATCCAGGTTTTCACCCGATTCCTTGGAATCATGCGCGTCACTGGGGGCATGCCCCTCGTGCGCTTCATGGCTGGCGGCATCGGCAGCGGCGGCACCGGCGTGCGAGTGCTTCATGCCGTAATGCTTGTTGTCGCCCATGTGCTTGGCGATGACCCAGTCGAACAGGCCTTCTTCGGTCTTGCCGAAGTAGGTGACCGGATACCACTCGGCGTTGCGTGCTTCACCCAGGGCCTTGAACGAGGCCTTGTCCAGGGTCTGCTCACCGGCACGGACCTGGTCCAGCCACTGACGGTATTCGGCATCGGTGACCGAGTAGGCGGTGAAGTGCATCTTGGCGAAGCCTGCGCCACTGTAGTGCGAGGACATGCCCGGGAATTCACCGGTCTCGTTGGCGATCAGGTGGAGCTTGGTCTCCATCGCAGCCATCGAGTAGATCATGCTGCCCAGGTGCGGGATGAAGAAGGCATTCATCACCGAATCGGACGTGATCTTGAAGTTCAGCGGCGTGTTGACCGGGAACTTGATTTCGTTGACGACCGCCACCTTCTCTTCCGGATAGATGAACAGCCACTTCCAGTCCAGCGAGATCGCCTCGATGGTGACCGGCTTGACGTCCGATTCCAGCGGACGATACGGGTCCAGCGCGTGCGACGAACGCCAGGTCAGGACCGCCAGCACCAGCACGATCATGCAGGGAATGGACCACACCACCACCTCGATCGCCGTCGAGTGGGACCACTTCGGCTCGTAACGGGCCTTGGTGTTGGAGGCGCGATACTTCCACGCGAAGGTCAGGGTCATGATGATGACCGGGATGACGACCAGCAGCATGAGCACGGTGGCCGTGATCAGCAGGGTCTTCTCATCCTGGCCGATCTGGCCCTTCGGACTGAGGATGGCCACGGCATCGCAGCCGGTGAGCATCACCAGCAACGACAGCAGCAGGCCCGGGCGCAACCAGCGCCCAAGGGTTTTCAACGGAATCATCGGTCGATCCAATTGCGAGGGAATGCCGTTCCCCGTCCTGCCTGTTCCGGCCAAAGCCGGTCCCACCGGTCCGGAAGACAGGTAGGGAGGTGGGTCGAGTCAGCCTTTCAATTTTAGGCCGTCACCCACCATTTAAGAAAGGCATTGACATTGATCGAGCGCAGGAAAGGCCCGATTCTGGCTGCGACACGTTGTCGCACCGCGCGGGCATGACGGGGCGCATGACCCAGGGCGGCATTCCGGCCCTGGACGTTCGCGGGCCGTTCGCCCTCGTTCGGCAAAGTCACCTGAATCGGTTCAGGCGTGCTGACGGGTGCCTGGCATGGGATGCTCGGCACAGGAGGAAGACCCCGATGGACAAGATCGACTTCAAGAACCGCGACCGGGCACTCTATCACCCGCCCGCCGGCCAGTTCGTACCGGTCGATGTACCGCCCCTGCCCTACCTGATGGTCGATGGTCGCGGCGACCCGAACACTGCCCCGGCCTACCTGCAGGCGGTGCAATGGCTGTACTCGGTGAGCTATGCACTGAAGTTCGCCCTGAAGGCCGGGGGCCAGGACTACGTGGTGCCACCGCTGGAAGCGCTTTGGACCGCCGAGGATCCGTCGAGCTTTGTGGCACGCCGCAAGGATGAGTGGAGGTGGACGGCGATGATCCGCACGCCGGATGGGATCCGTCCAGCGCAGTTGGAGGCTGCCATTGCCAAGGCGGCGAAGAAACTGGGCGACGTTCCGGCCAGCCTTCGCCACGAAATTCTCGAAGAAGGCCTCTGCCTGCAGACGCTTCACGTAGGCGCCTACGATGAAGAGGGTCCGGCCCTGGCCCATCTGCACGACGAACTGATGCCCGCACTGGGTTACACCTTTGCCGGCCCCCATCATGAGATTTACCTGAGCGACCCGCGCAGGACCGACGCGGCGCGGTTGAAGACCGTGCTGCGGCAGCCCGTCCGTGCGGAATGACCGCCTGCGAGCACCGCTCTGACAAGGAGCAGAAGATTCATGCCCCTGATTGATCGTTTACTGCGCTGGACCACCCTGCCCACCGGGCGCCGCGCCTTCGCGCTGCTGTGCAGCGTGTTGTTGCTTGTACTGGCCTGCAATCCCGACCTGCTGCCGCTGCTGTCGCTGATCGATGCACTGGGGATGGATGTGGTGGTGTTGCTGCTGGCCGCACAGGTAACGGTGGTACTGCCCTGGCTGCGGGAACGCACCGGGCGATGGTTCCGGCTGGCCATGCGGATCGCGGCCGGGGTGCTGGCCGGGGTGATCGGCGCTATCTGCGGCAACTGGTGATGCTCGTGCTCATCAGATCCGGCACCTGCTGCGCTATATATAGGGCTTGATCCTCCGGGCCTGCAGGGAAGACATGAAACAGCTCGCTATCACACTCGGTGCACTGCTGCTGTCCGGCAGCGCATGGGCCGATACACACCAGACCGGAAAAATCACCAAACTGGTTGTCGAATCCACGTTCGTTTCCGTGTGGCTGGAAGGCCAGCCCACCAACAACGAGTGTGCTTCCGACGGGCGCTGGACAATCGATCTGGCCAGCGACAAATCCGGACGGGAAAAGTACGCGGCCATCCTGTCGGCGGCGTCATCGCGGACACCGATCGGCTTCCACGCACTCACCAGCGAAGGTTGCGGCGTGTTCGGAGCAAAGAAGATCTACTATTTCGATCTTGCTTATTGAGGCAGATCTTCTCCCCAACTCGCGCTGCCCCATGGCGGGGATTGCCAACGCCTTCCATGGCCTGACCGGGCTCATTCAATCCAGACGTTGGAAATCGAATGTGACCTTCCTGGTGCAGCGGGAGGGGACCGGAGGGAAACGCCACTTCGCCACGGCAACCAAGGCTGCGCGCTCATAAGCAGCATTATCGACCCTCCCCCGGTCCAGCGCTTCAAACTGTGACCGCGTGATGACGGGATTTGTCACCCGCCCATCCTCTTCAACGACGACGGTCGCCACGACAGAGCCACGCACCTGCATCTCGGTCGCGGCGGGAACGACCGGCGCAATGGACTCCACCGGACTGCTTGCCGCCTGGCAAGGCCCAGGGAGCTCCTCACCGGCGTGACATGAGGCACTGGACAAGGCCAACGCAAGCATCAGAACGCGGTTCATTCAACACTCCCGATTGCTGGTGGGGGAGCAGACATTAACCGTGCCGTTCGTGTCGCTGTAGCTCTTCCGGGCAGGCTCCCCCAGCTCACGCGCGGCCCGGGTCTCCACCCCCGTAGCCCGCGCCTCCTCCGAAGATACGCCGACTCGGATCTGCATCACGCCGTTGCTCTCCGAGTTGGACTGTGGCGCAACAAGCGAAGCCTGGAAAGCGGACAATCCAACCCGATCATGCTGGGCAGCATGGCTCACCTCGTGACCGCCCCCCAGAGCAGGAGACTGGATCTCCCCGGAGGATTTGACGCGAAGTCCAGAGGTGACATCAATGCTGATGATTCTCTTGTTCTCGTCATATCCAAAATCACCATTGCGATTGAACTGTATGGTGTAGGTCTCATCGGATAGGAGAATCTGCTTCAGTTCAGAGCTGATGGTTTCTGACTTCATCCAATGGTTGAGCACGGCAGCACCATCACGCAGCGTCGCTCCGCCTTCAAATGCGTACTTGACGATTCGCCCATCTGGATCGGTGAACCTGTAAGGATTCCCGTTCGCATACCTATACCGGTTGAACTGCCCCACCGGCTGCTCATACGCCGTGACCGGATCAACCGACAGGAACACCCCCAACTGCGGATCCATGTAGCGCTGCTGCATGTAGATCAGGCCCGTTGCCGAGTCGCTCACGTGCCCGGTATACCCCGGCCCGTCCGTGACCTGACCACCGACCACGGCCCCGTAGGGCTCGTAGTCATAGCGCTTGATCACATTGCCGTTGGCATCGCTCTCAGCCACGACCGAGCCCAGGGCGTCAGTGTGGATGTACGTCACAGTGGTCTGGGCGACTGCGGTTGGCGACAGGCCAAGGCCGATCAGCAGCACACAACACAGCCAGGCGCCTGATGCCCCCAGCTTGCGAATTCGATCTCCACATCTCCTGAAGCGGGTAAACACGCCGCCTGCAGTTCCCCCGAACCTGCGCATCCTTCCAATCTCTGAAAGAGCCTTGAAGCAAGGCTGGGTATTCATAGCACAGGAATGACCGGCTGCAGTTGCCAGGTCAGGAACTGTGCAAGGAGCCAAGCGCCTGGGAAGCCGGAGGGGCGGGTAGATCGCGAGACTCAGAAATCGCGACCTGCCAGCCATGGGCTGGCACTTCTGGGGTTGCCGGCCAGCGGCCGGCACTACCAGAGCATAAAAAAAGCCCCGACCAAGGCCGGGGCTTTTCTACAACTGGTGCCGGAAACAGGAGTCGAACCTGCGACCTACGCATTACGAATGCGCCGCTCTACCAACTGAGCTATTCCGGCGGAGCCCGCGATTTTACGGGCTGGGCGCCCCGGCGGTCAATCCACCCGGCTCAGTCCGCCTCTACCCGGTTGGCACACACCCGCCCAGCCGCGAAATCCTGCAGGTTCCCCAGCGTGATCGCCGAGATCTCCTGCAGCGCCTCCACGGTGAAGAAGCCCTGGTGGCCGGTCACCAGCACGTTGGGGAAGGTCATCAGGCGCTGGAAGGCCTCGTCGTCGATGATCTCGCCGGACAGGTCCTGGAAGAACAGCGCGCTTTCCTGCTCGTACACGTCGATGGCCAGGTGGCCGAGCCGGCGCGACTTCAGCCCGCGGATCACTGCATGGGTATCCACCAATCCGCCGCGCGAGGTATTGACCAGCATCGCGCCCGGTTTCATCCGCGCCAGCGAGGCGTCATTGATCAGGTGCTGGGTATCGGGCGTCAGCGGGCAGTGCAGCGAGACGATGTCAGCGCGCGCCAGCAGTTCATCCAGCGCCACCATCTCGCCGATATCTGCGAAGGCCGCCGACGGATACGGGTCGTGCCCCAGCACCGTGCAGCCCATGCCCTTGAAGATGCGCGCGGTGGCCAGGCCGATCTTGCCGGTACCGACGATGCCGACCGTGCGGCCATGCAGGGTCCGTCCAAGCAGTCCGTCGAGCATGAAGTTGCCTTCGCGCACGCGGTTGTAGGCACGATGGGTCTGGCGGTTGAGGGTCATCACCAGCGCCAGTGCATGCTCGGCCACGGCTTCGGGCGAATACGCCGGCACCCGCGCGACGAACAGGTCCAACGCTTTCGCAGCGGCCAGGTCCACATTGTTGAAGCCCGCACAGCGCAGCAGCACCGCACGCACGCCCAACGCGTGCAGCGCGCGCAGCACCTGCGCATCCAGCCGATCGTTGACGAACGCGCAGACCGCGGCGCAGTCCTGTGCCAGCGCTGCGGTATGCACATCCAGCGCGGCATCGAAGTAGACGAACGTGTAACCCTGCCCCGCCGCCTCACGCAGGTTGGCTTCGTCCAGGAAGCGACGGTCGTAGGGTCGGGCGCTGAAGACGGCGATCTGCATGGAATAACCTGGATGGAATGCCATGCCGACCATACCGCAGCCACGCGTCCGTGGGGATGGCACCGGCGATGCGAACATCGCCGGTGCCCTGTGCCACTCAGAACTTGTAACCCAGCCCCAGCATCACGCCGTTCTGGATCTGCCCGTCACGACGCTCGCCCACGTAGTCGGCCATGATCGACAGGCGTTCGCTGGCGCGGCTGGTCACGCCCAGGTTCCAGGCCAGCACCTGCTCGCCCACGGCCTGGCTGCTTGCCCCGAACACCAGATCCGGTGCTGCGGCGAAGCCGGTGCTGTAGCGCGCCTGCGAGTCGCCCAGTTCCTTCTGCCAGACCACGCGGGCACGCGGGGTAATGCGCTCGCCGTTGTTGCCTTCGAAGGTCCTGAACAGCTGCAGGCCGGCGCCCACGCGGATGCTCTCCAGGCTGCCGCTGCGACCGACCAGTGCACCCGCGCCCTGCCCTTCATTGAAGCGCGTGGCCGAGGTACGCGCGTAGTCCACCACCGGCAACAGCGGCTGGATCACCAGGCCCTTGCCCGTGGTGAATGAGAACGCATGCTCCACCCGCGCGGAGATCGCATCGTTGCTGTACTTGGCACGCAGCGGCTGCTGCAGGCCATCGATACCGCTGACGCTGCGGCGGGTGTCGTGACGCAGGTCTGTGTAGCGCACCGCCGCCGAGAGATAGCCGCGCGAATAGGTCGCGTCCAGGTAGCCACCCACGTCCAGCGCGCGCACGTCACCACTGAAGTCGGAGCCGTCGCGGCCCTTGGTCGACATATCCGCCGCGGCCACGCTGACGCCCAGGGTGACGCGGTCATCGGCAACGCGGGTATCGGCGCCGACGACGATGCCGCCGATGTTATGGCTCAAGCCTGCCACGCCACCGTCGGCATCGATGCGGCCGTGGCTGGCGAAACCGCGCGCCCACAGGCCATGGTTGCGACCAGGGCCACTGCCTTCACCGCCGCCCGCCGCCGGCTCGACCAGATGCATGGCCAGCTGGTTGAACAGGCTGCCGTGGCGCATGCCCGGCTGCGCCGACACCGACTGCGCGGCCTGCGAGGCCAGGCCGTCGGCATCACCGCCACTGCGCATCGCGGCCTGGTGCTGCTGCACCACGTTGCCGATGCTGCCCACCAATGCGTTGTCGGCCAGGCGCAGGGTCGCGTGCGCGTCACCGCGCAGGGCACCGGCCTGCTGTGCGATCACATCACGGTCGGCGAACTGCAGGGCGCCGAGCAGCGACTTCAGGCCACCATCCCTGCGATCGGAAGCAGTCGCCAGCGCGCGGCCCAAGCCATCGCCGGAAGTGCCGTTGGTGAACAGGCCCAGCTGGTCGAAACCCGGGTTGGCGGTCAGCCACAGGCCGTCAGCGGCCTGCTTCACGTTGAAGCTCAGCAGCGAGTTGTGGCGCGGGCGGAACACTTCGCCGCCGGTGATGCTGGCGCTGTAGCCGGTGTCACCCAGGCGCACGACCTCTTCGAAGCCGCCCTGGTAGATCGGGCCCTGCACCAGGTCACGGCGGAAGTCCTGGCCGTAGTAACCCTGCGCCACGTTCAGTTCGAGGAAGGCCCCTTTGGAGATCACCAGCGCGCCGTCGGTCTGCTTGCTGTCGAAGAAACTGCCTACACGCAGGCGGCCACTGCCCGCCCCGCCGTTCTCGGTCACATCGAACAGCACCTTCCCGCCCGGCATGATGTTGACGTAGCCATGGGTGACCAGATCGCCGCCGCGCGGCATCAGGGTCCCGTACACGCGCAGGCGGTTGAAGCCGTCCTCGCGCCAGGACGGGCGGGTACCGCTGGCCAGCGCACTGAGATCCATAGCGGTGCCGGCCACGTCACCATTGCCGACCAGCATGCCTGCGCCCATTACCCGCACCTCCGAAGCGCGCAGGGCGCCGCCTTCCAGCGCGATGGTGCCGTTGTCGACCAGCATGAAGTCGGCACCGGTGGTCGCGGAGGTCCGCCATGTCGCGCCATTGGTCACGCGGATCACGCCCATGGAGTTGTCCAGCGTGGACGCATCCAGATCGCCCAGGCGCAGCTTCGACAGCAGCAGGGCCTTGTAGTACGGATCGTTCTGGTAGTCCTGTACCGAGTTCGCGCCGATGCCCTGCGGACCATTGCTGGACGCGTTGTAGATGCTCTGCGCCAGGTTGATGTAGCTGGATTGCCAGTTGGTGTTCCAGCGCGCGAAGTCATCATCGACGAAGGTCTGCAGCTGGCGACCGGTGCGCAGGTAGCCCGGATTGATGTCGCCGCTCACGTTGGCGGTGACATTCAATGTATCGCCCGGATCGCGGTAGCCCTTGGCGGTGATGACCCTGTTGCTGTAGATGTCCTGGCCCGGGAACGACTCCAGCTTGCTGCCGCTGCCATCAGGATCGAAAGTGACCGAGGCACCCGTGGTGCGCGCCGGATCGCGGAACACCAGCAGGCCGTTGGGCTGCACGACTTCATACATGGCCTTGTGCAGCAGCCCGGCATCGATGCCGCCGCCGTAGTTGCCGGTGTAGATCTGGGTCATCCGCGGCGATGGCGTGTAGATCACCTTGCCGCTGTTGCTGGCCGCGTGGATCTGTACCGAATCGACGATCGGCAGATCACCGGCCAGATAGCGTTCGACGCCACCGGACTGCATGATCGAGCAGGACGAAATGCAGTGGCCGGACACGATGGTGTTCAGGCCGGACGTGCGGATCACGCCCTGCAGCCACTCGCCGGCGATCAGCGCGCCACCATTGGAGGTGCGCAGCACCACTTCGCGGATCGGCCGGCCCTCGGCCTGTGCCTTGGCCAGCAAGGCGGGCAACGACACCACATCGGCGTAGGTCACCCCGCCGCTCAGGAAGATGCGATCCCCCTGCACGTGATAACTCATTGCCATGACGTCATCAGCCGCCGCGATGGCGCCAACGGCGATCAGCCCGGCCAGGGCCAGGCTCAACTTCGAATGCTTCATACGTTCTCTCTCTCCACCCGCAACACGCGGGTAAGGAGTCAAACGGCAAAGCGCCGGAATCTCCCCCAGCCCGGTCGGCCGGAAAAAATGAATGCATTCACAATGAGAGAGGGGCACCACACACTCTTCCCCATCCGGTCATCGTCGCGTAAAACTCGAAGGCGCACCCGCCAACGTCAGCCGAGGCCAGCCCTGTCCGTTCCGTCCCCCCTGATCCACCACGCGCCGGAGCCACCCGCGCCTGCGGACGCCTTCATCGCGTTCGTACGCGAGGAACGCGCGCCACTGTGCGCGTTCCTGCGCACACGGGGCGTCGGGCCGGAGGATGCAGAGGACATCGCGCAGGACTGCATGGAGCGGCTGATCCGCTATCGCGCGCACGGCACCGACGAACTGCGCCTGCTGCTGTATCGTATCGCGCGCAATCGCCTGGCCGATCGCGGCCGATCGCCGCAGTCGCGACCGCACCTGTCACTGGCCGAGCATGATGGTCACGACGAGCCCACCAGCCCGTCGCCGGACCCCTTGCGCCAGGCAGAGTCCGGGCAGATGTTGTCCCTGCTGCGGCAGGCCCTTTTCAAATTGCCCGAGCGTGCGCGCGAGGTGTACCTGCTCAACCGGATCACCGGCATGAGCTATACGCAGATCGCGCGGCACTGTGGAATTACAGCCAAGACCGTGGAAAAACACATCGCCCGCGCCCTGCAGGGCCTGCGCCAGGAGTTGGGACCGGATCCGCTGCACAACGACGGGGATACCGAATGAGCAGCCACCGGCACACGGAAGACGCCTCGCTGTTCGCACGCGCCAGCGCCTGGGTGGCGCGGTTGGAGGCCCCGGACTGCACCCCTGCCGAACGCGAGTCGTTCGAAGACTGGCTGGCTGAAGACCCTGCCCATGTCAAAGCCTGGGCGCAGGCCGAAGATCTTTTCCAGCAGGGCCAGGGCCTGGCTGCGGACCCATGGCTGCGGACGGCTGCGGCGCGTGCGGCACGGCCTGCCCGACGCCGCTGGCTGCCTGCCGCGGCCGCGGCCGCTGGTATCTGCCTGGCCATCGGCGTGGGCTGGATGGTAGCGGTGGATGGCAACCCAGCCCCGCAGCGCTTTGCCAATGACACGCATCAGGCGCAGCGGCTGACCCTGCCCGATGGCAGCGTAGCCACGCTCGATGCCGGCACGACGCTGCACGCACGCTTTGGCTGGCGCCACCGCGAGCTGGACCTCGAACGCGGCCGCCTGCAGCTGCAGGTCGCGCCATCGAACAAAGCACTGCAGCTGCGCGCCGGCACCAGCACCATCCGCGATATCGGCACCACCTTCCAGGTCGAGCGCCTGCACGATGGCCTGGTCGAGGTCGCGCTGCTGGAGGGTGCGGTGGAAGTCAGCAACGGCGCCGCCCAGCACACCCTGGCCCCTGGCCAGCAACTGCAGGTACTCCCCTCCGGGCGCATCCAGCCCGGTCCAGCGCTGTCCTCCACGGCAGCCGCCGAGGGCTGGCTGCATGGGCAGCTGGTCTTCGATGCCACCCCGCTGTCGATCGTGGTCGAACGCATGAACCGCTATGGCCATGCACCGCTGGTGATCGCCGACCCGGAGATCACCGATCTGGCAGTCAGCGGCACGTTCCGCGCAGGCGACGCACAGGAGTTGCTGTCCGCGCTGGAACTTGGCTGGTCCATTGCTGGCCAGACGCGCCCGGATGGCGCGCTGGAACTGCGCCGCACGTACTGAGGAGGCCTGCGGTGATGGCAGGACCAGGCGCGCTGCAGTGGGGGCTGCTCCGCCCCCTGCTGTGCCTGGCGCTGCTGGTCGCCGCGCCGCCTGCCGCCCTCGCAGGCGATCCGGCTGCCACCCACGACTACCGCATCAACGCTGGCCCGTTGCCCTCGGCATTGCAGCAATGGGCACGGCAAAGCGGCATCGCTCTGGTGTTCGATGCCCGGGAACTGGCGGGGCTCCATGCCAACGGCACCCATGGCCAGGCCGATCCAGCATCGGCCCTGAAACAGCTGGTCGCCGGCATGCCGGTGACCATCCTTCGAACACCGTCCGGTGGCTTCGTGGTCCGCCGCATCCGCGTCGCGCCCGCCGTCGCGCCGCCGGTTCCGGCAACGGTGGCGCCGCGCCCGCGCATGCCCCCGCAGTCGCCCCCCCAGGTGGACCTGGCGCCGATCCATGTCACCGGCAGCCGGTTGCCGCGCACCTCCGTGCAGACCACCCTGCCGGTGACCACGATCGATCGCGCAGATATCCTGCGCAGTGGCTACGGCAGCCTGTTCGACCTGCTGCGACACCTGCCGGGCATGAACGGGCTGCCAGCGATGAGCAGCGCACGCAGTGGCGATTCGCAGTACCTGCCTGTCGGTGCGGCCGCCACCACCAGCCTGGATGGCATGGGACCGCGCGCCACCCTGTTCCTGGTCAATGGCCGGCGCCTGCCCCGTTATCCGATGGTGTCCCTGGAACAGGGCGGGCTCACCGACCTGGGCGGCATTCCACTCAGCTTTGTCGAACGCATCGAACTGGTGCGCGGCGGTGCTTCGGCCATCTACGGTGCCGATGCCATGTCCGGCGTGGTCAACATCATCCTCCGCGACCAGGCCGACGGTCCGGAGGCAACGCTGCAGACCGGTCTGAGCAGTCGTGGCGACGCCGGCCAGTACCGCGTGCAGGCCGCCACCGGAGGCCTGCGCGGGAGCGGCGACCGCTGGTTCGCAGGCATCGACCTGCATCGCGTCGATCACCTGGCGGGAGACCAGCGTGACTGGCACGCCGAGACGTCGCAGTACCTGATCGGCGCCTTCCGCGATGGCGACTACTGGCCCGCTACGCGCTGCGACGGACCATTGAAACGACGCAATGGCGCCTGCTGGTTCGACAGCTCGCGCCCTCGTTCGCTTCAACCGGCCTCCGATACCGCCTCGGCCTATCTGCGCTACCGGCATGAGCGTGGCCAGGGACGCTACGTCTATGCCGAAGCCCGCGCCAGCCACAACCGGCAGCGTTTCGATCTGGGCCCGACCGCCGTCGCCCTCGGCCTGTACGGCTACACCTTCAACAGCGTCCTGCGCGAAGCCGGCAATGTGCGTCCCCAGGTACGTGCCACCGACGCCGATCTCACCCTGGGCATCGGCCGGGACCAGGGCAGCCACAGCTGGGACGCCGGCATCAGCGCGCAGCGCAGCGACGTCACCCTGGCCACGCCGGGCACCGTGCGCGCCGAACCGTTCATCGAGGCGGCGCAGTCGCTCAGGTTCCTGCCAGGCTTCGATGCATTGCCCGCCGATGAAGCCACTTCGCTGTTCCCATCGATCCGCAACCGTGGACTTACCGAGCAGTGGCAGGGCTGGTGGGGCATACAGCGCGCATTGATGCCGATGCGGGGCGGCAATGCGCAGCTGGCTACCGGCATCGATCTGCGCCACGAACGCTGGACGTCGCACCCGGACACCCTGCTGAGCCAGGGCGATCTGGCACTGGGGCTGCCGCAGCAGCAGCGGCGCCTGTCGCGGCAGAGTGGCGGCGCGTATGCGGAACTGGGCCTGCCACTCACGTCGGAACTGCGCATGGACCTGGCCGCGCGCTGGGACTACGACGGCGACTACACGGCATTCTCGCCCCGTGCCGGCCTGCGCTGGACGCCAACACCGCACTGGTCGTTCCTGCTGGCCAGCGGCCGCGGCTATCGCGCGCCCAGCCTGTTCGAACAGCGCCGCCCGCCAGGACAGTTCGGCACCCTTACCCTGCCCGTCTCAAGCGCACTGCCACCTTGTGCACAGAGCGAGCCGGACGGCCGCTGCGTGGTCACTGCGGATGTGGAGGAGAACAACGCGCTCAAGGCCGAGAGCTCACGCAGCCATTCGCTGGCGGCGACCTGGTCACCCAGCGATGCGTTCTCGCTTTCGCTGACCCACAACATCGTCGAGCTGCGCAACGAGATCCTCGCGCTGCAGCCGACCGATGCCGTGTGGAACCGTGACACCTGGCAGTTGGATGAGGATGGCAACCTGAGCAGCCTCCGCCTGTCGTTCGACAATATCGGCCGCACCACTTCCCGCAACTGGGTGCTGCGTGGCGAATACCGGATCGACACCGGCAGCACCGGCCAGTGGTTGTTCTCGCTGGACGCGCTGAAGCAGCAGGAGCTGCGCCGCCGTCGGGACCACGAGCCGGCGATCGACCTGCGCGGGCATGTCACGCCCGAGATGGCGGCGGTCCTCAACGTGCAATGGCAGAACAGCAACTGGGACATCGCCCTGCGCGGCAACCAGGTGGGCCGCACCCGCGCATGGCTGCCCGGCGCCGAGTGCCCGCAGCGGCAGATCGAACAGAACCACTGCATGAATCCGCGCCAGCTGCGCTGGAACCTGCACCTGGCGCGCCGCCTGGGCACACGCGTCATCGCGGCGCTGGACGTGCACAACGTGCTTGATGCGCAACCGGTGAACTACCTGGTCGGCAATGGTGGGCAGATGCCGGGGCTGGACGATCCACTGGGTCGCTACTACCTGCTTACCCTGCAGTTCCGCTGAGCGTAGTACGCTACGCGGCCTGTTCCACCGGTCTGCCACCTTCCCCATGAAAGCCTATCTCTGGTTCTGGGGCGCGTTCCTGCTGTTCTTCGCGTTGCCCTTCCCCTGCATCCTCTATTTCGGAACCTCCTGGCCGGTGGCGCTGGCTGATCGCAGCGCGCCATGGCTGTCCCTGCTGCTGCTTGTGCTGTCGCTGGCTGCATGGCTCTCTCTGCTGTTCGCGTTCCTGCATTTCCTGCTGCTCGGCCCACCACGCGCCCTGCATCGCGTTCGCTCGATCCTCGCCGATGGCGAACCACGCGATGCGCTGATCGAAAACGCTGAACAGACCGGCGTGCAGGTGCGTGGCTTCGCGCAATGGAAACTGCAGCTGTCCTTCAAGAACCTGTCCGGCACGCCGATCCGCGAACTGCTGCTGGTAGTCGACAGCAAGCCGCAACTGCAGCGCTTCGGCGTCGGCAGGCACGTCGATGCACGCCTGAGCCGGGTGCCGGGCGCGTTCCCGAACGTGGTACTGGACGGCGCCCAGCCCGAACTGAATGTCGCCAGCCTGTGGCGGCGTGGCATCGGTGCAGCACTCGGCATCGGAACCGTTGCCGCTGCCTATGTGTTGGCCTACCGGCTGCAGAGCGAGGGCCTGGGCTGGACCTTCCTGACCTTCGGCCACCCACTGCTGGTGTGCCCGCTGGTGTTGTGCGGCTACGCCCTGGTCCTGCGCCTGCTCGGCCGCCTGCTGCACGCCGATGCCCGCGGAGACGCGCTGAAGTACCGCGGCATCGGTGTGGAGGCCCGGGTATTGAAGGTGCGCCAGACCGGCACCTACCTCAACGAACAGCCGCAGGTGGAGTTCCAGCTGGAATACACCGACCGCGAAGGTGGCATACAGCAGGTGAGCGTGCGCCGCTTCATCCCGTTGATCGAGCTGGCCAACGTTCCACGCGAGCAGGTCACGCTGCTGTACGACCCGGATGACCGCAGCAATGTGCGCCTGGAGGCTGTATGAAGCGGCCGCCTTCCACACCCGTGGTATTTTCCGCCGTGCTGCTGGTGCTGGCCGGCGCCGCCGTTGCCGGTGGTGCGCTGCAGACGATAGGCGAAACACTGGGGCATTCGGTGCAGGCTGACCGCGCGACCGCGCCGATCACCATGCCGCCATCGCGCGAGAGGCCCGCTTCGCTCGCCCCGATTCCCGAACCGCGATCAATGCCGGTTCCCGAACGCAGCAACCGGTTGTTCGATGCGGACTACCTGCTGGCCGCCCGCCAGGCACTGGAACAGATGCCTGCACTGTCCGGGCACCGGTTGACGGTGTTCCACAGCATCCACTTCTACGACGATGGCCGCATCAACCTGGACCTGGTCGACCCGCAGCAGCCGACCCACGTCGACAGCTACCACTTCGAGCGTGGCCAATGGCGCAAGGGCAATCCAGTGAACCCGCAGCAGTTCGCGCCGACCATCAGCCTGCAGCGCAGCAGCACATCCCTGGCCAGCATCGATTTCGAGGCCGTGCCGCGCGTGGCGCAGGCATTGCAGGAACAACGCAATGCCCTGCAGAACCCCGCATCCGAAGTCGGCCACGTGTATGTGATCGTGCGCAAGGGCGGCAAGCTGGTGTGGCTGCCGGACGAAGTGGCCGGTGACCGCGAATCCGTACGCCTGCAGTTCGACGCACAGGGCAACGCCCGCGGCGTAAGCCGTCAGTAGGCAACGCGACCCATCCAGCTCTGGCAGCCGTTACTCCAGCAGGTAGAGCAAGGCCATTTGTTCGCTGACGAGAAGACTTGAACCAGCCGGCAGCCAATGCGGATACCCTCGATGGATCACAACTCCCAGTACTTGGAACCTTGGGTTTCATGCAGCCGGGATAGGAAGCCTGCAAGCGAGTCCGATGCTTCAGGCCAATCTTTTCGCTCGTCCAAAGGCAGGCAGACCAGCACCGTACCAAAGGCGTTCATCACCAGTAGATCTGAGTCGCCGTAGAAGCGGCCAAATACGACATCGCCGCTCCGGAAATCCAACGGACGCGAACCAGCGAGGAAGGTCGTCTGAACGTGTGCATCCTCGACGCTGAGCATCTCCATGCCCCATTGACCGAATTGCTCGTCCTTGAACAATTCCGCCGAAGCGTACACCTTCCAGAATGCGAGCAACTGCGCTGGGCAGCCCTGTAATCGCCGGTCTTCTGATATTGCAGCACCACGTTCTACGAAGAAGGATCGAAGCAGGAAAGGACACGCCCCATGCTGATGCATGGCGACCCGAGGCTTTGACCACTCCGCCCGGATGGCATCGATAACTGCAAACAGCGCGTTGATTCCCCTAGCCATCAGAAAATCATAACGAGGCCAGGCTAGCGATGACCAGGCAAAACTGAACGGGCTATGGCGTACTGCGCGCCATAGTACGTGGACAACACCAGCACGCTGGCCAGCGGCAGGCCGCCGGTGAAGCGGTCCCAGGCCAGCAGGGAATCGCTGGCGACGAACAGCAACGCACCTGCCGCGGCCCAGCGGGCGCTTCGGGCTTCCACGGCAGCGGGCTGCGGGCTGCGCCACTGCCGTGCCAGGGCCAGCGCTGCCATCGATGCCAGCACCACCACGTATGCCAGCACCGGCACACGCATCGGCACCGGCAGGTGCGGCCACAGGCCAAGCACATTGAGTACGGCAAAGGCCGCCAGCAGGACGCTGGCGGCGAGCAGGCCGCGTCCGGCACGCAGGCCATCGCGAAAGGCCACGATGTAGCAGAGGTGCGCCAGCAGGAACGCCACCAGCCCCGGTACGAACGCGTCCATCGGCAGCATCAGCGCGATGTCACCCACGCACGACAGCAGCATGCCGGCCAGCACCGCGCGCCGGTAGGTCGGCTGCGCAGGATCACGCACCCGCCAGGCGATGGCCGCGATCAGCAGCGTGGTCGCCGGCTTCGCCAGCCAATGCAGCCAGCGCCCGTCACCGTGCAGGAACGTGCCGACGATGGCCAGGATCGCCATCAGCAGGATCACGCCATCGCGGGCGCGCGGCTTCATCGCGCCTTCCACAATTCTGCGAGGCGGTCAGGCTTGCCGGCGATACGCTCCAGCACCGGGTACTGCAGGCCACCGTGGTAGGCGATGCTCATCGTTTCGATGCGGTCGAACTGCTTCACCAGCAGCACGATCGGCGCCTTGTCCTTCGCTGCCGCAGCCACCGCGTCCTTCAAGCGCTGGCTGCTGTACTCACGGCCGCCAACCGCGATTACCTTCATGCCCGGTGCAAGACCGGCGTTGAACGCCGGGCTGTCCCAGATCACATCGCCGACCGTACCGCTGTCGAGCACGGTCGCGCCCAGCGAATAGGCGAGCAGTGCCGCCTTGGCGCGTTTTTCCTGTGCCTTGTAGGCGTCGTTCGGCGTATCGCGGTAGACCAGCTTCCAGCCTGCCAGCTCCAGGCCGCCGGTCAACGAACCGTGGCCGTCCAGGCGCCCGCGCAGGAACGTCGCCCAGTCGTACGGCGCGATGCCGTTCAAGGTCGCGACCACATCATCGAAGGTGTACGGGTTGACATCCCAGTCGCCATTGCCGACGCCGAAGAACGCACGCGCGAAGTCGTCCAGGCTGCGGCGGTTGCCGCTCAGTTCGCGCAGCTTGCCCTCCACTTCCAGCCACAGCATCTGACCGCCGGAGTAGTAGTCCTCGCTCATCTGGTAGTTGCGGTAGGGCAACGTGCGGCGCTGGGCGATGGTCGGGTCGTTGGTGGTGTCCTGCAGCGGCCGCCAGGCCAGGCCCGGTCGGCCACGGTCGTAGGTCGCGGCCACATTGGCCAGCATGTCGCGCGCCTGCGCGGTCGACCACAGCCCCGAACGCGCCGCCAGCACCTGGCCCCAGAACTGGGTCTGGCCCTCGTACACCCACAGCAGGCTGTCGCCCATCGGCACGTTGAAGTTGGCGGTGGCCAGGTCGGCGCCGCGACGGTACTTGCCGTTCCAGGAATGGGTGTACTCGTGCGGCAGCAGGTCGCGCATCCACGCGTTGCTGTCCCACTCGGTGAAATAGCCCGGATCGGCGCTGTTCTCGCTGGAGCGGTGATGCTCCAGGCCGATGCCGCCGAGACGGTCGGTCAGCGCCAGCAGGAACTCATAGTGGTTGTAGTGGCGCGCACCGTAGAGCTTGTAGGCCTGCTGCACCAACGCGCGGTGCAGGGTGATCTGCGCGTCGGTGGGCTTCAACGACTTGGCCTCGTCGGCGAACACGTTGAGGTGCACCGGCACCTTCGCGCCCGGATCGAGATCGATGCGCTGGTAGTGCTCGCCGGCGAACAACGGCGAATCGACCAGATGGTCATAGGAAATCGGCTTGAACACCACGGTGTCACCGTCGCGCCGCGCGGTTTCCAGCGCGGTTGCGAACGACCAGCCCCTGGGCAGGGTCACGCTGGCCTGCGCCTGCAGGTTGCGCGCATCGACGCCGGCCGGATACAGCGAATTGGCGTTCCACTGCAGGTTGAGCATTTCCGGGGTCATCACCACCCGGCCCTGGCTGCCGCCCTGCGAGGACAGGAAGTCGAAGTGGGCGACGATCTCGCTCACGCCCTCGGGCACGTTCACCTTGAACGCATAGACGTTGAACTGGTCACGCTGCCAGGCCAGCGGCGTGCCGTTGGCGGTCACGCGCAGGCCGGCCAGCTTGTCGATCGGGCCGGTGGGTGAATGGTTGCCGGGAATCCACTGCGGGTACAGCAGGGTCATCGGGCCGGGCTTGGCCGGCACCGTAGCGGTCACCTTGAAGATGCGCCGGGCCAGATCGCGCGCGTCGACATCGATGCGCAGCAGGCCGGGGGCCACCGCGTTCGCCGGTGGCGAGGTCTGTGCCAGTGCAGGCGTGGCCGCCAGCGCGAACAGCAACGACATCGCCAAGGCTCGGGTCTTCATCGGGCAGGTTCCAACAACGGAGAATCTTCCGATGCTAGGCCTGTAAAGTGCCCTGCCCCATGGCCAAAGGTCATGGGCGGGCCGCCCATCCTTGCGTGCGAAAAAGCGTGCGAACCAAGGTTCGTACCCACCTTGTGCCGGCTCGCACCCACCTTGTGCTGGTTTGCACCCACCGTGTGCCAGTTCGCACCCACCAGAGCAGTTCCAGTAGATCCACGCCATGCGTGTATGAGGCGCTTCCCGGTCAGTCGACCAGGCGCAGGCGCAGTTCCTTCGGCAGCGCGAACACCATCGATTCCGGTTCGCCGTCCAGCTCGCCCACGCCGGTGGCGCCCAGTTCGGCCAGGCGCGCCAGCACGCCATCGACCAGCACCTGCGGTGCAGAGGCGCCGGCGGTCACGCCGATGTGCTGCTTGCCTGCCACCCATGCCGGGTCGATCTCGTGCGCGCCGTCGATCAGGTACGACTCCACGCCCTCACGGCGGGCCAGCTCGCTCAAGCGGTTGGAGTTGGAGCTGTTCGGCGAACCGACCACCAGCACCAGGTCGCAGCGCTTGGCCAGATCCCGCACGGCATCCTGGCGGTTCTGCGTGGCGTAGCAGATGTCGTCGTTCTTCGGGCCCTGCATCGCCGGGAAACGCTCGCGCAGCGCATCGATGATGCCGCGCGTGTCATCCACCGACAGCGTGGTCTGGGTGGTGTAGGCGAAGTTTTCCGGCTGGTTGATCTGCAGCGTGGCAACCTGCTCCACGTCTTCCACGAGGTAGATCTGGCCGGTGCCGGCTTCGCGGTTCCACTGGCCCATGGTGCCTTCCACCTCCGGGTGACCGGCGTGGCCGATCAGCACCACGTCACGGCCGGCACGGCAGTGGCGGGCGACTTCGAAGTGGACCTTGGTCACCAGCGGGCAGGTGGCGTCGAACACCTTCAGGCCACGGCGCTCGGCTTCCTGGCGCACGGCCTGGGACACGCCATGGGCGCTGAAGATCACCGTGTTGTTGTCCGGCACTTCGTCGAGTTCCTCGACGAAGATCGCCCCGCGCTGCTTCAGGTCATCGACCACGAAGCGGTTGTGCACCACTTCATGGCGAACATAGATGGGCGCGCCCAGCGTTTCGATCGCGCGCTTGACGATCTCGATCGCACGATCGACACCGGCACAGAAACCACGCGGGTTGGCGAGCAGCACATCCATCAGTTCAATCTCCCGGCAGCGGCCGGCTTACGGCTTCGGATTGGCATTATCCGCCTTTTTGGCGGACTTGCCGTCGAACAGGCCAAACAGGGCGATGCCGATGGCACCCACCACGATGGCCGAGTCGGCGATGTTGAACGAGGGCCAGGTGTAGCTGCCCACGTACCACTGGATGAAGTCGACCACGTGGCCGTGCACCTGGCGGTCGATCACGTTGCCGATGGCGCCGCCGATGATGAGCGCATACGGCACCGCGGCCTTCCAGTTGCCGCGCGCGGTGCCGCGCAGCCACCACGCCATCAGGCCGCTGATGGCGATCGCCAGCGCGGTGAAGAAGTACTTCTGCCAGCCACCGGCGTCGCTCAGGAAACTGAACGCGGCGCCGGTGTTGTAGGTGCGGTACCAGTTCCAGAAGCCGTCGATGACCACCACCGGCTGGAACTCCGGCAGGCTCGACAGCACCCAGGCCTTGGACCACTGGTCCAGGCCGATGATGGCCGCCGACAGCAGCAGCCAGACCAGGGCGTTCGGATGCGGACGGGGCGCGGCCATCAGAACCAGCTCCGCACTTCGCCGGCGCCGGTCACGTTGCTCACGCAACGGCCGCACAGTTCCGGATGGTCAGCGTTGCTGCCGACGTCGGCGCGGTGGTGCCAGCAGCGCACGCACTTGGCCTTGGTGGTCGGCTGGGCGCTGACGAACACCTCGTCGGTGGTCGCCGGGCGCACCTGCACGTCGCCACTGATGAACAGGAAGCGCAGTTCATCGGCCAGCGGCTGCCACTTCGCGGCCTGCTCCTCGTTGGCGGCAATGGTGATCTCCGCTTCCAGCGCGGCACCGATGGCGCCGTTGGCACGCATCGGCTCGAGCACCTTGGCCACCTGCTCGCGCACAGCCAGCAGCTGGTCGAAGTCGGTGGCGTTGAGCTGGGCATCGGCCGGCAGCGGCGCCAGGCCGTCGTACCAGGTGGTGAACAGCACATGGCCGGCATGCTCGCCCGGCAGGTAGCCCCACAGCTCGTCGGCGGTGAAGGTCAGGATCGGCGCCACCCAGCGGGTGAACGCTTCGGCGATGTGGTACATCGCGCTCTGTGCCGAACGGCGACCGTGCGAATCGGTCGGCATCGTGTACAGGCGATCCTTGGTCACGTCCAGGTACAGCGAGCCCAGGTCCACGCTGCAGAAGTTCAGCAGCAGCTGCACGATCTCGGCCATGTTGTAGCCGTCGTAGGCCGCCTTGATCTTCTCCTGCAGCTCCCACGCGCGATGCACGATCCAGCGGTCCAGCGCGACCATCTGGTCGAGCGGACGCAGGTGCTGGGCCGGATCGAAACCGTCCAGGTTGCCGAGCAGGAAGCGTGCGGTGTTGCGCAGGCGGCGGTAGGCATCGGCATTACGCTTGAGGATCTCCTGCGACAGCGACATCTCGTTGCTGTAGTCGGCCGAGGCGATCCACAGGCGCAGGATGTCCGCGCCCAGCTTGTTCATGATGTCCTGCGGCTCGATGCCGTTGCCCAGCGACTTGGACATCTTGCGGCCGTGCTCGTCCACGGTGAAGCCGTGGGTCAGGCACTGCTTGTACGGGGCGCGCTTGTCGATCGCCACGCCGGTCAGCAGCGAGGACTGGAACCAGCCGCGGTGCTGGTCGGAACCTTCCAGGTACAGGTCGGCCGGCTTGCCGAAGCCACGCGCGGCGAGCACGCCTTCATGGGTCACGCCCGAATCGAACCAGACGTCGAGGATGTCGGTGACCTTTTCGTAGTCGGCGGCTTCAGCGCCCAGCAGTTCGGCGGCATCCAGCGAGTACCACACGTCAATGCCCTCGGCTTCGACGCGGTCGGCGACCTGCTGCATCAGCTCCACCGAACGTGGATGGATCTCGCCGGTCTGCCGGTGGGTGAACAGTGCGATCGGCACGCCCCAGGTGCGCTGGCGCGAGATGGTCCAGTCCGGGCGACCGTCGACCATGCTCTGGATGCGCGCCTTGCCCCAGGTCGGGAACCAGCCGACGGTGTCGATGGCGGCCAGCGCATCGTTGCGCAGGTTGGCCTTGTCCATCGAAATGAACCACTGCGGGGTGGCGCGGAACACCACCGGCGTCTTGTGGCGCCAGCAGTGCGGGTAGCTGTGGCGGATCGGATGGAACGCCAGCAGCGAACCGTTGTCGCGCAGCACGCCGACGATGGCCTCCTGCGCCTTCCACAGGTGCTGGCCAGCCAGCACCACGTCACCGGCCGGCGGGGTCGATTCCAGGTACACGCCACGGCCGTCGATCGGGGTCACCTGGCCGGCGTTGTACTTGTCCAGCAGGCCGTACTTCTGGCTGACCACGAAGTCTTCCTGGCCGTGGCCGGGGGCGGTGTGCACCGCACCGGTACCGTCCTCGTCGGAGACGTGGTCGCCGTTGAGCACCAGGATCTCGCGCTCCGGGTAGAACGGGTGCGCCAGCAGCTGGTTCTCCAGCGCCGCACCGGTGGTTTCACCGTGCAGCACCACGTTTTCGACGCCATAGCGCTGCAGCGCGCGCTCGGCCAACGCCGCAGCCAGCACCAGCCAACGGCGCTTGCCGTGGTGCGCCGGGCCTTCGGCCAGCACGTAGGTGATCTCCGCGCCCAGCGACACCGCCAGCGAGGCCGGCAGCGTCCACGGGGTGGTGGTCCAGATCGGTACGGCCACGTCCACGTCGGCCGGCACGCTCACGCCGAACGCCTGGCCGATGGCCTGCGCATCGCGTGCGGCGTAGGCCACGTCGATCGCCGGCGATTCCTTTTCCTGGTACTCGATCTCGGCCTCGGCCAGCGCCGAGCCACAGTCGAAGCACCAGTACACCGGCTTGGCACCACGCACCAGGTGGCCGTTGGCCACGACCTTGGACAGCGCACGGATCTCGTTGGCTTCGAAGTCGAAGCTCAGGGTCTTGTACGGGTTGTCCCAGTCACCGGTCACGCCCAGGCGCTTGAAGTCCACGCGCTGGATGTTGATCTGCTCTTCGGCGAACTCGCGGCACTTCTGGCGGAATTCAACGGCGTCGAGCTTGGTGCCGACCTTGCCCCACTTCTTTTCCACCGCGATCTCGATCGGCAGGCCATGGCAGTCCCAGCCCGGCACGTAGGGCGCATCGAAGCCGGCCAGGTAGCGCGACTTGACGATGATGTCCTTCAGGATCTTGTTGACCGCGTGGCCCAGGTGGATGCGGCCGTTGGCGTACGGCGGGCCATCGTGCAGCACGAACAGCGGGCGGCCGGCGGCGTTGTCGCGCAGCTGCTGGTAGAGCCCCTGCTCTTCCCACCGCGCCAGAATGCCCGGCTCGCGCTTGGGCAGATCGCCGCGCATCGGGAATTCGGTGGCTGGCAGGTTCAGGGTGGTCTTGTAGTCCTGGCTCACGCAGTGGCTCGCAATCTATGTTCGGAAAGGATGGCGCGCGCCTGTTCGGCGTCGCGGTGCATCTGGTCGGTCAACGCCGCCAGATCATTGAATTTCTCTTCGTCGCGCAGCTTGGCGACGAACTCCACATCGATGTGGCGCCCGTACAGGTCGCCCTGGAAATCGAACAGGTGGGCTTCCAGCAGCGGCTCCACGCCCTCCACCGTCGGGCGGGTGCCGAAGCTGGACACCGACGGCCACGGCTGGTCGAACACGCCATGCACCCAGGTCGCGTAGATGCCCGACAGCGCCGGGGTCTTCGGGAACCGCAGGTTGGCGGTGGGGAACCCCAGCGTACGGCCGAGCTGGCGCCCGCGCACCACCCGGCCGCTGATCGCGTAAGGACGGCCCAGCAGGTCGTTGGCACGGGCGAAGTCGCCCTGCTGCAGCAGCTGGCGGATGCGGGTGCTGGAAATGCGTTCGCCATGCAGGTCGACCGCTTCAATTTCGCCCGCAGTGAAACCCAGTTCGGCACCCATTTTCTGCAGCAGAGCCAGGTCGCCACGGCGGCGGTTGCCGAAGCAGAACTCCGGGCCGATCCAGACCTCACGCGCACTCAGGCGCTTGACCAGCAACTGGCGCACGAAGGCCTCGGCCGGCATCGCTGCCATCGCCGCGTCGAATCGCAGCAGGCCGACCGCATCGACACCGAGCTCGCGCAGGATCTCGACCTTGCTGCGCGCCAGGGTCAGCCGCGGCGGCGGTGTGCCCTGGGCGAAGAACTCACGCGGCAGCGGCTCGAACGCCACGGCCACGGCGGCCACGCCCAAGGCGCGCGCGCGGGCAACCGCGTGGCGGACCAGCGCACGATGGCCCAGGTGGAGGCCGTCGAATGCACCGATACAGACCACGCTTCCGTTGGGGAACAACCCCCCGCCCTCGACGCTTCTGAACAGCCTGCTCATCAACTCTCGTTCCGGCCCGACCGGGGCCGCCGCTTCAATGGTGTAACCCTGAAGTATAGCCGCCACAAGCCGCGATCAATGCCCACGCAGATCGCGCGGGCGGAAGCCCATCGCCAGCATGGCTACCGCGTAGGTGGCACCGCCACCGCCGACCAGCAGCGACAGGCTGCCGATCCGCTCCCACACGCTCATCGCCGAGAAGCCTGGCAGCCAGTGCAGCAGGGCCAGCAGCACACCAACCATGGCCGCACAGGCCAGCAGCAGTCGCAGCAGATAGCCGCCCCAGCCCGGCCGGCGCTGGTAGACGTCGGTCTTGCCCAGCCAGTACCACAGCAGGCCCAGGTTCAGGTAACTGGACAGTGCACTGGCAATGCCCAGCGCCAGATGCAGGCCCGGCTGCTTGCCGATGGCCGCCATCACGCCCTGCGCCTTCAGCTCGTCCGGCACCATGACCTGGTACAGCACCGCCAGCAGGGCGAAGTTGAACACCATGTTGGCCACCAGCGCGGCCACACCCGCGCGCACCGGGGTCTTGGTGTCCTGGCGTGCGTAGAACGCTGGCAACACCACCTTCAGCAGGGCGAACGCCGGCAGGCCGAAACTCAGGCCGTACACCGACAGCGCGGTCATGCGGGTATCGAAGGCACTGAACTGGCCGTGCTGGAAGATGGTCGCGATCAGCGGTTCGGCCAGCAGCAGCAGGCCCAGCATGGCCGGCACCGAGATCAGCAGGGTCATGCGCAGGCCCCAGTCCAGCGAGCGCGAGAAGCCTTCGCGGTCGGTGCTGACGTGGTGACGGGCCAGCGCCGGCAGGATCACCGTGCCCAGCGCCACGCCGAACACGCCCAGCGGCAGCTCCAGGAAGCGGTCGGCCAGCGACAGCCAGGACTGCGAGCCATCGGTCAGCTTGGCCGCGATGACGGTGTCCAGCAGCAGGTTGATCTGCGCCACCGAGGAGCCGAACAGGGTCGGCACCATCAGCGTCATCACCTTGCGCACGCCCGGATGGCTCCAGCCCCAGCGCGGCAGGGTCAGCAGGTTGATGCCCTTCAGCGAGGGCAGCTGGAACAGCAGCTGCAGGATGCCGGCAGCCAGTACCGCCCAGCCCAGCGCCAGGATCTGCTTTTCCGGGGTGCCGCCCAGCCGCGGGGCCAGCCACAGCGCGCCGGCGATCATGCACAGGTTGAGGATGACCGGGGTCAGCGCCGGCATGGCGAAGCGCTGGAAGCTGTTCAGCGCGCCGCCGGCCAGGGCGGTCAGCGACACGAACAACAGGAACGGGAAGGTCAGGCGGAACAGGTCGACCAGCAGGCCCTGCTTGACCGGATCGGTATCAACGCCACTGGAGAAGACCGAGGCCAGCTGCGGCGCGAAGATCAGCGCCAGCGCAGTGACCAGCATCAGCACCCCGCCCAGGGTGCCGGCGGTGCGGGCCATCAGTTCACGCAGCTCGGCGTGGCTGCGGGTCTCCTTCACTTCCGTGAACACGGGCACGAAAGCGGTGGCGAAAGAGCCTTCGGCGAACAAACGCCGCAGGAAATTGGGTACCCTGAAGGCGACCCAGAAAGCATCAGTGATGGCGTTGGTGCCGAACGTGGTGGTCACCACGAAGTCCCGGACAAGTCCGAGAACGCGCGAGACCATGGTCATGCTGCTGAACGACAGCAGGCCCCGCAACAACTTGGGTGAACTCACTCAGCGTCCCTCTTGACAATCGACTTGACGTGCATTTCTTACGCCATCATACTAGCTAGCTTGCTGTTCCCATAACACCGATTTTTTCAGGAAACCACCACCGTGGCCAATATCAAGTCCGCCAAGAAGCGCGCCAAGCAGACCGTCGTGCGCAACGCGCGCAACGTGGCTCAGCGCTCGATGCTGCGCACCGCTGTCAAGAAAGTGATCAAGGCGCTGGACGCCAACGATGCCGCCGGCGCCGAAGCCGCCTTCGCCGTTGCCCAGCCGATCCTGGATCGCTTCAGCGCGCGTGGCCTGATCCACAAGAACAAGGCTGCTCGCCACAAGAGCCGCCTGAACGACCGCATCAAGGCCCTCAAGGCCGCCTGATCCGGCGTTGCCGCCCTGCCCTTAGGGGCCGGGCAGCAGACAAGAACCCGGCCCCGGCCGGGTTTTTTGTTGCCAGCGATCCACGGGGTCCGCGCGATCCGGTAGTGCCGGCCGCTGGCCGGCAACCCCGAGGAATGCCGGCCAGCGCCCGGCACTACCGGGGAAAAAAAAAAACCCGGCCGAAGCCGGGTTTTTCGCATGGAACCACAACAGCATTAACGCGCGTCGCGGGCTTCCTGCTCTTCTTCCTTCTGGCGATCGAAGAAGGCCATGATCCGGCTCATGATCGGGAAGGTGCCTTCGCGACCCAGCGCGGAGACCAGGAACCACGGCTCCTTCCAGCCCAGCTCGGCGACGATCTGCTCGGCCGCAGCCTTCGCTTCATCCTCGAACATCAGGTCAGCCTTGTTCAGCACCAGCCAGCGCGGCTTCTGCAGCAGTTCCGGATCGTGCTTTTCCAGCTCGCGCTCGATGGCGCGTACCTGCTCGACCGGAGAAATGCCTTCCACCCCACCCTCCATCGGCGAGATGTCCACCAGGTGCAGCAGCAGGCGGGTGCGCTGCAGGTGGCGCAGGAACTGCGCACCCAGGCCGGCACCGTCGGCCGCGCCTTCGATCAGGCCCGGGATGTCGGCAATCACGAAGCTGCGGTAGTTTTCCACCTTCACCACACCCAGGTTCGGGTACAGCGTGGTGAACGGGTAATCGGCCACCTTCGGCGTCGCCGCCGAAACGGCACGGATCAGGGTGCTCTTGCCGGCGTTGGGGAAGCCCAGCAGGCCGACGTCGGCCAGCAGCTTCAGCTCCAGCTTCAGCGTGCGCTCCTCACCCGGCTCGCCCGGCAGCGCCTGGCGCGGCGAGCGGTTGGTCGAGCTCTTGAAGTGCATGTTGCCCAGGCCACCGCGGCCGCCCTTGGCCACCAGCAGGCGGTCGCCGTGCTGGGTCAGGTCGCCGATGACTTCATCGGTGGCAACGTTGATCACTACGGTGCCGACCGGCACGGTGATGGTCAGGTCTTCGCCGCCCTTGCCGTAGGCCTGGCGGCCCATGCCGTTCTCGCCACGCTGCGCCTTGAAGATGCGGTCATGGCGGAAGTCGACCAGGGTATTCAGGTTTTCGTCGGCGCGGATGTACACGCTGCCGCCCGCACCGCCGTCGCCGCCGTCCGGGCCGCCGAGCGGAATGAACTTCTCGCGACGGAAGCCAATGCAGCCGTTGCCGCCGTTGCCGGCGAACACTTCGATTTCTGCTTCGTCTACCAGTTTCATTGTTTCGATGCCTGCGATGGGCGCGGCCTGCCGGCCGCCACCTTGAATGTTATGCCTGCCGATGGCCGGCAGCCCGGCCTGGCCGGTCTTGCTTCAACTCTAACGAAAAGCCCCGCCGAAGCGGGGCTCTTCATGCAGCACCCCCATGCCGAGGCACGGGCGCCGGCGATGCCTGGATCAGGCGTCAGCCGAGACGATGCTGACGGTGCGACGCTTCTTGGCGCCCTTGACCGAGAACTCCACCTTGCCGTCCACGAGGGCGAACAGGGTGTGGTCACGGCCCAGGCCAACGCCGGTGCCCGGGTGGAACTGGGTGCCGCGCTGACGCACGATGATGTTGCCGGCTTCGATGGCCTGGCCGCCGAAGATCTTGACGCCCAGGTACTTCGGGTTGGAGTCGCGACCGTTGCGCGAGGAGCCTACGCCCTTTTTATGTGCCATGACTGCTTCTCCTGATGCTTAGCCGGCGATGCCGGTGATCTCGATTTCGGTGTAGTACTGACGGTGACCCTGACGCTTCATGTGGTGCTTGCGGCGACGGAACTTGATGATCCGGACCTTGTCAGCACGACCCTGGGACAGGACCTTGGCGGTGACGGCAGCGCCCTTCAGCGCATCGCCCAGCTTCACGCCGTCGCTGTCACCCAGCATCAGGATGTTGTCAAACTTGATCTCGCTGCCGACTTCGACTTCGAGCTTTTCAATGCGGAGCTTTTCGCCCTGCGCCACGCGGTATTGCTTACCGCCGGTGACCAGTACTGCGTACATGACCAGGCCTTCCTCTGTAGTTATTGTGGTCTGAGCTGCCGCCATCGAGGGCGGACAGGAGCGGAATTTTACGCAGATCAGCGGGCGCGGGTCAAGTCAACCCCTGAACGTCGAAGGAGACGGCACCGGAAAGGGGTCAGAACCCTTTTCACGCCGTCAGCCAGGGATCTGACCCCTGGCTGACGGCCTGTCTCACAAGGTGAGACACCGGGCTGGCAATGTCGCCCATTGCCCCCATCTGGTCACCTCGGTAGGCTGACCGATTGCCGTTCCCTGCTGGCCCGGCACCCAGCCAACGCCCCCACAACCGGATCCCCCATGGCGATGGATTTCATCCGCATCCGCGGCGCGCGGACGCACAACCTGAAGAACCTCGACCTCGACCTGCCCCGCGACAAGCTGATCGTGATCACCGGCCTGTCCGGCTCGGGCAAGTCCTCGCTGGCGTTCGACACCATCTATGCAGAAGGCCAGCGCCGCTATGTCGAGTCGTTGTCGGCCTATGCGCGCCAGTTCCTGAGCGTGATGGAAAAGCCGGACCTGGACCACATCGAAGGCCTGTCCCCGGCCATCTCGATCGAGCAGAAGTCGACCTCGCACAACCCGCGTTCGACCGTCGGCACGATCACCGAGATCTACGACTACCTGCGCCTGCTGTACGCCCGCGTCGGCACCCCGCGCTGCCCGGACCACGGCTATCCGCTGGAAGCGCAGACGGTCAGCCAGATGGTCGACCAGGTGCTGACGCTGGACCCGGAACAGCGCTACATGCTGCTGGCGCCGGTCATCCGCGACCGCAAGGGCGAGCATGCGCAGGTGTTCGACCAGCTGCGTGCGCAGGGCTTCGTCCGTGTGCGCGTGGACGGCGAGCTGCATGAAATCGACGCGGTGCCGCCGCTGGCACTGCGCCAGAAGCACACCATCGAGGCGGTGATCGACCGCTTCCGCCCGCGCGAGGACATCAAGCAGCGCCTGGCCGAGAGCTTCGAGACCGCGCTGAAGCTGGGCGACGGCATGGCCTCGGTGCAGAGCCTGGACAACACCGGAACCGCGCCGACGCTGTTCTCCTCCAAGTATTCCTGCCCGGTCTGCGATTACTCGCTGCCGGAGCTGGAACCGCGCCTGTTCTCGTTCAACGCACCGATGGGCGCCTGCCCCGGCTGCGATGGCCTGGGCATGGCCGAGTTCTTCGACCCCTCGCGCGTGGTGGTGCATCCCGAACTGTCGCTGGCCGCCGGTGCGGTGCGCGGCTGGGATCGTCGCAACGCCTATTACTTCCAGCTGATCGCCTCGCTGGCCAAGCACTACCGGTTCGACGTCGACGCGGCGTGGAACTCGCTGCCGGCCAAGGTGCAGCAGGCCGTGCTGTACGGCAGCGGCGACGAAGCGATCACCTTCACCTACTTCACCGAAGCCGGTGGCCGCACCCAGCGCAAGCACCGCTTCGAGGGCATCATTCCCAACCTCGAACGCCGCTACAAGGAAACCGAGTCGCCGGCGGTGCGCGAAGAACTGTCCAAGTACATCAGCGAGCAGCCGTGCCCGGAATGCCACGGCGCGCGCCTGAACAAGGCGGCTCGCAACGTGTTCGTGGCCGACCGCCCGCTGCCGGACCTGGTGGTGCTGCCGATCGACGAGGCGCTGAAGTTCTTCAGCGAACTGAGCCTGCCGGGCTGGCGTGGCGAAATCGCCGCGAAGATCGTCAAGGAAATCGGCGAACGCCTCGGCTTCCTGGTCGATGTGGGCCTGGATTACCTGACCCTGGAGCGCAAGGCCGACACCCTGTCCGGTGGCGAGGCGCAGCGCATCCGCCTGGCCAGCCAGATCGGCGCCGGCCTGGTCGGCGTGATGTACGTGCTCGACGAGCCGTCCATCGGCCTGCACCAGCGCGACAACGAACGCCTGCTCGGCACCCTCACCCGCCTGCGCGACCTCGGCAACACGGTGATCGTGGTGGAGCATGACGAGGATGCGATCCGCCTGGCCGACTATGTGCTGGACATCGGCCCGGGCGCGGGCGTTCATGGCGGCGAGATCGTCGGCCAAGGCACCCTGCAGGACATCCTGGAGGCACCGCGCTCGCTGACCGGCCAGTACCTGTCCGGCAAGCGCGCGATCGAGATTCCGGCGCGCCGGCACAAACCGAATCCGAAGATGACCCTGCACCTGCGCGGGGCCAGCGGCAACAACCTGAAGGGCGTGGACCTGGCGATTCCGTCGGGCCTGCTGACCTGCGTGACCGGCGTGTCCGGCTCGGGCAAGTCGACCCTGATCAACGACACCCTGTTCTCGCTGGCCGCCAACGAGATCAACGGTTCCTCGCACCCGATCGCCCCGTACAAGGAGATCGATGGCCTGGACCTGTTCGACAAGGTGGTGGACATCGACCAGTCGCCGATCGGCCGCACCCCGCGTTCCAACCCGGCCACTTACACCGGCCTGTTCACTCCACTGCGCGAACTGTTCGCACAGGTGCCTGAAGCGCGCGCGCGTGGCTATTCGCCGGGCCGCTTCAGCTTCAACGTGCGCGGCGGCCGCTGCGAAGCCTGCCAGGGCGACGGCCTGATCAAGGTCGAGATGCACTTCCTGCCGGACGTGTACGTGCCGTGCGATGTCTGCCATGGCAAGCGCTACAACCGCGAAACGCTGGAGATCCTGTACAAGGGCTTCAACATCAACGACGTGCTGGAAATGACCGTCGAGGATGCGCTGAAGCTGTTCGAGCCGGTGCCGTCGATCGCGCGCAAGCTGGAAACGCTGGTCGACGTCGGCCTGAGCTACATCAAGCTGGGCCAGAGCGCGACCACGCTGTCTGGTGGTGAAGCGCAGCGCGTGAAGCTGTCCAAGGAACTGTCGCGCCGCGATACCGGCCGCACCCTGTACATCCTCGACGAGCCGACCACCGGCCTGCACTTCCACGACATCGAAGCGCTGCTGGGCGTGCTGCACAAGCTGCGCGACGAGGGCAACACGGTGGTGGTGATCGAGCACAACCTGGACGTGATCAAGACCGCCGACTGGATCGTCGATCTGGGCCCGGAAGGCGGGCATCGCGGTGGCACCATCCTGGTCACCGGCACGCCGGAAGACGTGGCGGCCTGCCCGCAGTCGTACACCGGCCAGTTCCTGGCCCGCATGCTGCCATCCACCAGCGCGCGCCCGGAACAGCCGGCCGCCGTGGCCAACAAGCCCGATGCCCGCCCGCCGCGCAAGGTGAAGCCTGAGAAGCCGGCCAAGGTGGCGAAGAAGGCGGTGGCTACCAAGAGCACCGGCAAGGCCAGCAAGAGCACGACCAAGAAGAAGGACGCCTGATGAGCAGCGAACACAAGATCCTGGCCCGCATCCCGATCAGCGTGCGCTGGCGTGACATGGACAGCATGGGCCACGTCAACAACGCCAAGTACATTTCCTACCTGGAGGAAGCGCGCGTGCGCTGGATGCTGGGCGTGGACGGCGTATCGATGACCGACCGCATCGCACCGGTGGTGGCCGCGACCAACGTCAATTACCGGCTGCCGATCGTGTGGCCCAACGACATCGTGGTCGAACTGTTCGTCGAGCGCCTGGGCAACAGCAGCGTGACCATCGGCCACCGCATCGTCGATCAGCAGGACGATTCGAAGCTGTATTCCGATGGCAACGTGGTGGTGGTCTGGATGGATACCCAGACCGGCAAGAGCGCACCGCTGCCGGAGGCGATCCGCAGCGCCTCTACCTGACGCGCCCTGGTGGGTGCCGACCTTGGTCGGCACGCTTTGGCTGCAATGAGGTTGCCGGCCAGCGGCCGGCACGACCGACACTGATCAAAGGACTGACATGATCCACAAGACCGAACTGCGCGACCTGCTGCCCGGCATGGTCCCCTTCCCCACCGACGTCTTTCCCGCCGACCAGGCCTGGCTCGGCCAGCACCTGCTGCCGCTGCTGAAGATCGACCTGGGCGTGCTGCGCCCGGAACTGGCTGGCCAGGTGGCAACGATGCTGTGCCCGATCGAGCCGTACGACGGCTGCATCGGCGAGACCACCGAAGACCACCACAACGATTTCACCGGCACCAACTGGATCGCCTTCGAACTGACCGCCGGCAACCAGATGCGCTTCCTCGGCAACGAGGGCTATTTCATCGGCGATGCGGTACAGGACAAGGACGCACAGGAACACATCGCGCAGATGCGCGAGAGCTACGCCAAGGCCCGCGACTACCATGCCACGCACGGTCGTCTCGCCTGCTACTCGCGCTACGGCAAGGGTGAGGCCAGCGAGCGCGATTATCTGGATACGCTGGGTGGCCCCATTGGTTTCGGCAACTGGACCGAGACCGCGGAGATTCCCGCAGCCTTCGAACTGGGCTTCACCGAGGCGGCCGATGACCCCAACGCTGCGGACGATGCCGAAACGGTGATCATCACCCGCAATGGCAACAAATTCTTCGCCGTGGCCGACGTAGCCGGCTACAACTGGTGCGCCACCGGTGCCGACGCGATCGTGATGCTGTACGAGCCGGTCAGCCGCACGGTGCTGTTCTCTTACGACTGGTCGTAAGCCTGTTTGGTAGTGCCGGCCGCTGGCCGGCACTGCCATCCCGCTACGGCGCGGCCTTGCGCACGGTCAACGTCGCACTCGCTTCGCTACCACCTTCCAGCTGCAGCCGCAGCGGCAGCACCTGCCCTTCCTTCAACGCACCCTTGCCCTGCATCAGCATCAGGTGCAGGCCACCGGGTTTGAGCTCGGCACGCGCGCCGGCTGCCAGCGGCAGGCGCTCGATCGCGCGCATCCGGCTGACCCCGTCGACAATCGTGGTCTCGTGCAGCGACACATCACCGAAGCTGCTGCTGGTCGCGCCGGTGATCGCCATCGCCTTGCTGCAGCCGTTGTGGATGACGCCGTAGCCGGCGGTCATCGGCATTGCCGGATTCGGAGGCAACCGCGCCCAGCCCTGCTCCACCGTGACGCACGCCGGTTCGGCGGCCGAGGCCGATGCTGCGGTCGCACACAGGACCCACAGTACGCCAACGAATGGTTTGGTTATCATCGCCCAGGTTCCTTCTTCGCAACGAGACCGCAGCATGACGACGCTCATCGAGGTGATCAACCATGGCCCCATCCGCGAACTGCGCCTGGCACGGCCGCCGGTCAACGCACTGGACACCGAACTGTGCCGGCAGTTGATCCATGCCATCGAGCTGGCCATGGCCGAAGACGCGCATGGCATCGTGCTGTCGGGCAGCGAGCGCGTCTTCACCGGCGGCATGGACGTGCCGCACCTGCTCTCGCATGGCGATGACAAGCACAAGTTGTTGGACACCTGGAACGCCTTCTTTGGCGCCGTGCGCACGCTGGCCGAGAGCCGCATTCCGGTGGTCGCGGCGATCACCGGCCACGCCCCGGCGGGTGGCTGCGTGCTGGCCCTGTGCTGCGACTACCGGGTGATGGCGCGCAGCGCCGATCCGTCGCGGCCGTATGCCATCGGCCTGAACGAGGTGCAGGTGGGCCTGATTGCGCCGGAGGGCATCCAGCGCCTGCTGCGCCGCGCGGTGGGCGTGCACCGCGCCGGCGTGCTGCTGACCACCGGTTCGCTGGTGCCGGCCGAACAGGCGCTGCAGATCGGCCTGGTGGATGAGCTGGCCGAGGGAGACCTGGTGGTGGCACGCGCCATTGCCTGGCTGCAGAACCTGCTCAAGCAGCCGCGCCAGCCGATGCTGCTGACCCGCGCGATTGCCCGTGCCGACCTGCATGAGGCGCTGCACCCGGACCTGATCCAGCTGGACCGCTTCGTCGAGGCCTGGTTCGCCCCGGATGCACAGAACGCGCTGCAGGCCCTGGTAGCCCGGCTCGGCAAGTAAACGGTAGTGCCGGCCGCTGGCCGGCAACCAGGCAATCCTTCCGGGACGCCTGAGGCTGCCGGCCAGCGGCCGGCACTACCGATGATGGGCTGGCCTGCACCGGTATAATCGGGGCCTCTTCACTGCTGTGGCCGCCCCCCTTGAACGACACGCCCGAACCCGTCGTCTCCGAGCTGATCGACCTGCTCACGCTGGAGCGGCTGGAGGACAACCTGTTCCGCGGGCAGAGCCGCGACATCGGCACCAAGTACGTGTTCGGCGGGCAGGTGCTGGGCCAGGCGCTGGCCGCGGCGCAGGCCACGGTCGACAACGGCCGCCACGTGCACTCGCTGCACGCCTACTTCCTGCGCGCCGGCAACATCGACCACCCGATCGTCTACGACGTGGACCGCACCCGCGATGGCGGCAGCTTCTCGGTGCGCCGGGTCACCGCGATCCAGCACGGCAAGGTGATCTTCTTCTGCGCGGCCTCGTTCCAGCAGGCCGAGACCGGCGCCGAGCACCAGCACAAGATGCCCGAAGTGCCGCAGCCGGAAGACATCGAGCCGAATCGTCCGCTGCCGGCGGAAGTGCTCGAACGCCTGCCGATCAAGGTGCAGCGCTGGCTGTCGCGCGGTGGCCCGTTCGAGTTCCGCCACGTGTACCCGCGCGACGAACTGAACCCACCCAAGCGCCCGCCCTACCACCAGGTATGGCTGCGCCTGAGCGAACCGGTGGGCGATGCGCCGGAGCTGCACCAGGCGCTGCTGGCCTACGCCTCCGACTTCCACCTGCTGGGCACGGCGACCTTCCCGCACGGTATCAGCTACTACCACCCGCACGTGCAGATGGCCTCGCTCGACCACGCGATCTGGTTCCACCGCCCGTTCCGCGCCGACGACTGGCTGCTGTATTCGCTGGACAGCCCCAGCGCGCAGGATTCGCGCGGCCTGGCCCGCGGCCAGTTCTTCACCCGCAATGGCGTGCTGGTGGCCAGCACCGCGCAGGAAGGCCTGATCCGCGTCGTTCCCGACCAGGCCGCGGCCGCTGCCGTGCCAGCCAAGGAGTAACCCCATGCGCCAGATCTTCAGCAGCCAGCGCGTGGAAACTGTCGAAGGCGTGGCCGAGCTCCTGCGCGAGCATGGCATCGACGTCAAGGTGACCAACGGGCGCTCGTACAAGACCCGCCGCCGCGGTCAGTTCAGCTATACCGACCTGGGCAACGCCAACGCCTATCCAGCGGTGTGGATCGTACGCGCCGACGACCAGCCGCGCGCGCGTGAAATCCTGCGCGAGGCGCGCCTGCTCGACACCACCCGTCGCGACCACCCGACCGCCGAGTTCGCCTTCCGCGACGCGCCGGAACCGGGCAGCGGCGGCCGCAGCTGGGCCTGGCGCATCCGCATCGCCCTGCTGGTGGTGATCGCCGGCGTGGCGCTGGTGATCGGCCTGCGCCATCGTGGTGCCCCGGCACCGGTCGCACCGGCCCCTGCCCCGCAGGCCCAGCCGCAGCAGGCACAGCCGGCACCGCAGGCCGCGCCGGAAGAGGAAGAAGAAGTCCGGGTCCGCATCCAGCCCTCAAAATGACGCACGGGTAGTGCCGGCCGCCGTCCGGCAGCCACAAAAAGGGGACGGAGGGGATTAAGTCGTTTGAGGCACAAACGACTTAATCCCCTCCGTCCCCTTTTTTGTCATGAGGATGCCGGCCAGCGGCCGGCACTACCGCACAGAAAGTCGGTCACATTGGGCGCGCGGCTCCGTCATGGGACACAATCCCAGCAGGAGAGCCGCCGCCATGACGACGTTCGCCGCATCGATCGACCAGACCCTGGAACGCGAACTGCCGGCCGCCGCCAGCGGTTGCCAGCACGCCTATGGCCGCATCGTGCTGGCCTGCCAGAACACGGTCACCGCCATCGCGCTGGCCATCACCCGCGACCGCCAAGCCAGCGAGGACATCGCGCAGGAGGCTTTCGTCAAGGGCTGGCAGCAGCTGCACCAGCTGCGCAGTTCGACCAGTTTCCTGCCCTGGCTTCGGCAGATCACCCGCAACCTGGCCCGCGATTGGCTGCGTGCACAACGTGGCCGGCCGCTGACCGGCGAGGCCGCCGAGGTGGCGATGGGCATGGCCGCCGACCCTTCACCGGGCGCGGCCGACCGGCTGCAGCGGGTGGAAGAAGAGATCGCCGCCGAGGACATCATCTCCGCGTTGCCGGCCGACAGCCGCGAAGTCCTGCTGCTGTACTACCGCGAAGGGCAGCGCTCGCAACAGGTCGCCGACCTGCTCGGGCTCAGCGATGCTGCCGTGCGCAAGCGCCTGTCACGTGCACGTGCCCTGGTGCGCGACGGCCTGCTGCAGCGCTTCGGTGAGTTCGCGCGCAGCAGCGCGCCGAGCGCCGCATTCGCCACGGCGGTGGCTTCGATGGTACTGGTGGCCGCGCCCGGCACGGCCAGCGCAGCGATCCTGCTCGGCACCGGTGTCGGCGTGGGCGGCAGCAAGCTGGGCCTGGGCGGCGTCAGTGCCGCAGGCGGGGCTGCCATGGGTTCACTGACGGCCGCCGCCAGCCAGCTGCACCTGATTCCCGCCAGCGACTGGGCCACCGTTGCCGGTGGCGTCGTCGGCGGCATCATCGGCAGCCATCTGGGTGGCCGCTTCCTGCTGCGCTTCGCAGACACCCAGCAGGAACGAACAGCAGTGCGGCGCTTCGTGCACCTCAATACGTTCACCGCGATGGTCGTCTGCACCAGCCTGCTGATCTCGCTGATGCTGCAGGTGCCAATCTGGCTGCAACTTGCGATTCTCGTCATCGGCCTGGGTACGGTGAACTACCAGTGCCTGGTGCCGCTGCAGCGCGTGATGGCACCCATGATCGCGCGCGATTCAGCGCGGCGCGGCCGCAGCGGAACCAACTGGAAATACGAATCCGTGTACGGGCGCACCGGCATCATCGGGGCGAACGTATTCGTGATCGGCCTGGTGGTATATGCGCTGATGCGCAACGGAAACGTGTAACGGACAACGCCGGCAGTACGCCGGCGTTGTCGTCATTCACTGCGTTGAACCTCAGCGCTGCGGCTTCGGCGCAGCGCCATCACGCGGACCGCCATGGCGCGGGCCACCGTGCATCGGGCCCTTGGCGGCGTCGAACTCGGCCTTGCTCAGCTGGCCGTCCTTGTTGGTGTCGGCGGCAGCGAACCAGGCATCACGATGCTGCTTCATGCGCAGCTCGCGGTCGGCCTTGTCCAGGTAGCCGTCCTTGCTCAGATCAAGCTGGTCGAAGCGCGCGGCCAGGCGCGGATCGGCCTTGGCTTCCTCGCGGCTGATGCGGCCGTCCTTGTTGACGTCCAGCCTGGCCCAGCGCTCACCGCCGTGGCCACGTCGCCCATGCTGCCAGCGCGGCAGCTCATCGCGCGAGAGCTTGCCGTCCTTGTTCTTGTCCAGCTCGTCGAACTTCGCGGCCAGGCGCGGGTTGGCGGCGGCCTCGCTGCGGTCGATGACGCCGTCGCCGTTGGTGTCCAGCCTGGCCGGGCGCGGCGCGGGCGTGGTCGGGGTGTCGGCCGCGAGCGCGATACCGGAAGCGGAGGTGCCCAGCAGCAGGGCCAGCAGCAGGGGGGTACGGATCATGAGGTCACTCCTGGGGATGGGAACAGCGTCGGGGTGATCACTTCACCCTCGGGGGACAACAACGCCCGGGCGCGACGTCGGTTGACGCTACTGCCGATTCCATTCATCCGCCGGACAGTCGCCGCCACTGCGACAACCTGGGGCTATGCTGTGCCCATGGCGATACATGGCGACAGAGACGACGAACTGCGACTTTTCCAGACCGGCGAGCACCCCTGCGGGTACTGGTCGGACCGGGTGGCACGCGACCTGGTGCTGGACCCGAACGACCGCCGCCTCGGTGCGCTCTATCCGCTGGCACTGAGCTGGGGCTTCCGCCGCAGCGGCGACCTGGTCTACCGGCCGCATTGCGCGCACTGCCAGGCCTGCGTGGCCGTGCGCATCCCGGTGGCGCGCTTCGCCCCGGACCGCAGCCAGCGCCGGTGTGCCGCCCGCAATGCCGACCTGGAGGTGCGGATCACCGCCGCCACCGCCCGCGACGACCTGTTCGCGCTGTACCACCGCTACCTCACCCACCGCCACGCCAACGGCGGCATGGACGACCATGGACCGCACGAGTTCGAGCAGTTCCTGATCGGCAGCTGGTCGCACACCCGCTTCATGGAAATGCGCCTGCCCGGCCACGACGGCCAGCCCAGCCAGCTGCTGGGGGTGGCGGTGACCGACGTCACCGAGCACGGCCTGTCGGCGGTCTACACCTTCTTCGACCCGGACCACGCCGCGCGCGGGCTGGGCACCTTCGCGATCCTGCAGCAGATCGAATGGGCGCGCCGCGAGGGGCTGCCGCACGTGTATCTGGGCTACTGGATCCGCGGCCACCAGAAGATGGACTACAAGCGTCGCTTCCATCCGCTGGAAGCCTACGATGGCCGCCGCTGGCACGATTTCGACAACGATCTGGACGGGCGCTGACAAACCGCTGACACCGGGCCGGGTGCACAATACGGCCCATGAACATGACCCGCCGCCATCCCCTGATCCTCGCCCTGGCCCTGCTCTGCGGCGCCACGGCCCCCGCCTTCGCCACGTCCCCTGCGATGACCGAAAAGCCGTCCGCTGCGCTGCGCCTGGCCACCTACAACACCTCGCTGTACTCCGATGACGCCGGCGGCCTGATCAAGGAGCTGGAAGGCGACAGCGAGCACGCGCGCAAGATCGCCGCGGTGCTGCAGCAGGTGCGCCCGGACCTGGTGCTGCTGAATGAGTTCGACTTCGACGACGCCCATCGCGCCGCCGACCTGTTCCAGAAGCGCTACCTGGAAGTGGCCCAGCCTGGCGGCGGCAAGCCGCTGCACTTCGCCTACCGTTACCTGGCACCGGTCAATACCGGCGTGCCCAGCGGGCTGGACCTGGACAACAACGGCGTGGTCGGTGGCGAAGGCCGCAGCCGTGGCAATGACGCGTGGGGCTACGGCCTGCACCCGGGCCAGTACGGCATGCTGGTGCTGTCGCGCTATCCGATCGACGAAGCCAAGGTGCGCAGCTTCCAGCTGTTGAAGTGGAGCGCGATGCCCGGCGCGATCCGCCCGGTCGATCCACGTACCGGCCAGAGCTTCTACAACGACCACGTGTGGTCGCAGCTGCGCCTGTCGTCGAAGTCGCATTGGGACGTGCCGGTGAAGACCCCGGCCGGCGTGGTGCATGCGCTGGTCTCGCATCCGACCCCGCCGGTGTTCGACGGTCCGGAGAAGCGCAACGCGGCGCGCAACCACGACGAACTGCGCCTGTGGCAGGAATACCTGTCCAAGGGTGACAAGCCGTGGCTGTGCGACGACAAGGGCCAGTGCGGCGGCTTGGCGCAGGACGCGCGCTTCGTGATCCTCGGCGACCTTAACAATGACCCGGTCGATGGCGATGGCCGCCATGAGGCGATCGTCGAGCTGATCGAGAACGCCCGCGTGCTGCGCTACCCCACCCCACGCAGCGTCGGCGGCGAGCAGACCAGCCTGGCCTATGCGGCCAAGGGCATCGAGCGCAAGGGCGCACCGTTCCACGCCACCGGCGATTTCGGCCCGAAGTCCGGCACGATGCGCCTGGACTACGTGCTGCCCTCGACCGGTTTCGAGTACGTGGGCAGCGGCATCTTCTGGCCGGCCAATGAGAGCCCGGAAGCGAAGATCGCCGACGGCAGCGACCACCACCTGGTGTGGGTGGACGTGCGGTAGCGTCGACTGGGTAGAGTCGACTGTTCGTCGACTGCACGGTGGAAAAAGGGGACGGAGGGGATTAAGTCGTTTGTGCCACAAACGACTTAATCCCCTCCGTCCCCTTTTTTGGTTTACGGGCGCAGTTCGACGCCGATGGCGTCGGCGGCATCACGCGCGATGGCGCGTGCTTCGTCGATGGTTGCCGCGCGCGCCAGGGTCACGCCCACGCGGCGGTGGCCATGCACGCTCGGCTTGCCGAACAGGCGCACGGCGGTGTCCGGCACCTGCAGCGCGGCAGCGACGTTGTTGAAGTACGGCACGCCCTCGCCGTGCGCCAGCAGCGCGCACGAGGCCGACGGGCCGCTCTGGCGGATCACTGGAATCGGCAGGCCGAGGATGGCGCGCGCGTGCAGCGCGAACTCGCTCAGTTCCTGCGATACCAGCGTCACCAGGCCAGTGTCGTGCGGGCGCGGCGACACTTCGCTGAACCACACTTCGTCGCCCTTCACGAACAGCTCCACGCCGAACAGGCCCCAGCCGCCGAGGTCGTCGGTGATCGCGCGCGAAATCTCTTCGGCACGCGCCAGTGCCGCGCTCGACATCGGCTGCGGCTGCCAGCTTTCGCGGTAGTCGCCGTCCTTCTGCAGATGGCCGATCGGCGCGCAGAACGAGGTGCCACCGGCATGGCGCACGGTCAGCAGGGTGATCTCGTAATCGAAGTCGATGAAGCCTTCGACGATGCAGCGGCCGGCGCCAGCGCGGCCACCGGTCTGTGCGTACTCCCACGCCGGGGCGATGTCCGCCTCGCTGCGCAGGGTGCTCTGGCCCTTGCCCGAGGACGACATCACCGGCTTGACCACGCACGGCAGGCCGATGGCGGCCACGGCAGCACGGTACTCGGCCTCGGTATCAACGAAGCGGTACGGCGAGGTCGGCAGGCCCAGGGTCTCGGCGGCGAGGCGGCGGATGCCCTCGCGGTCCATGGTCAGGCGTGCGGCACGCGCGGTCGGAATCACCCGCAGGCCCTGCTCCTGTTCCAGCTGGACCAGGGTTTCGGTGTGGATGGCCTCGATCTCCGGCACCACCAGGTGCGGCTGCTCCTGGGCGATCAGCGCGCGCAGCGCCATCGCATCGAGCATGTCGATCACGTGCGAGCGGTGCGCGACCTGCATGGCCGGCGCATCGGCATAGCGATCGGCGGCGATCACTTCCACGCCCAGCCGCTGCAGCTCGATGGCCACCTCCTTGCCGAGTTCGCCCGAGCCCAGCAGTAGCACGCGGGTGGCGGAGGGGGACAACGGAGTTCCAAGCTTGGCCATGGCGGTTCCAGCAGCGATGTGAAGGCGGGTGGGCATTCTAGCTGGCCGACCGCCCCGGCCACGGCATCCGACGAACGGTAGCCGACAAGTGATATCACTTTGATATCTTCACTCCGAACCCTCAAGGACGTACCGCCATGAAAGAGAAGTCGCTGTCTTCCCTCAACGGCCTCGGCACGCTGGCCGGCGCCCTGCTCGTCGCCCTCGCTGGCGCCGCCCTGTTCGTACTGGGAGTGGCAGCCAAGGCCAGTGCCGGCTCGCCCAACCTGCTGCTGATGCTGCTGGGCGCCCTGCTGGTGGTGCTGGGCGTGTTCATCCTGGCCGGCCTGTACACCATCCAGCCCAACCAGGCGGCGGTGCTGAGCCTGTTCGGCAAGTACGTGGGCACGGTCAAGGACAACGGCCTGCGCTGGAACAACCCCTTCTTCGCCAAGCGCCGGGTCAGCCAGCGCGTGCGCAACTTCGAGAGCGGCAAGCTGAAGGTCAACGAGCTGGACGGCAGCCCCATCGAGATCGCCGCAGTGATCGTCTGGCAGGTGGTCGACGCCTCCGAAGCGGTCTACAACGTGGACGACTACGAGAGCTTCGTGCACATCCAGTCCGAATCCGCGCTGCGCGCGATGGCCACCAGCTATCCCTACGACCAGCACGAGGATGGCCAGCTGGCCCTGCGCAGCCACGCCAGCGAGATCTCCCAGCACCTGAAGAACGAGCTGGCCGAGCGTCTGGCCGACGCCGGCGTGCAGGTGATCGACGCACGCATCAGCCACCTGGCCTACGCCGCTGAAATTGCCCAGGCCATGCTGCAGCGTCAGCAGGCCAACGCGGTGATCGCCGCTCGCACGCGCATCGTGGCCGGTGCAGTCGGCATGGTCGAAATGGCCCTGGCCGAACTGCAGAAGAATGGCGTGGTTGAACTGGACGAGGAACGCAAGGCGCACATGGTCAGCAACCTGCTGACCGTGCTGTGCTCGGACCGCGGCACCCAACCGATCGTCAACGCCGGTTCGCTTTACTGAGCCATCCTCGCAACGGGGCGCCCCACCGCCCCGCCAGGAGTTTTCATGAGTGAGAAGAAGGCCTATCCGCTGCGCATCAATGCCGAGGTCCTGGCCGCGGCACAGCGCTGGGCTGACGACGAGCTGCGCAGCCTCAACGCGCAGATCGAATACGTACTGCGCGACGCCCTGCGCAAGGCAGGACGCCTGCCGAAACCCACGCCATCGCCGGAGGACAAGGAATGAGCAAGCGCTGGAGCTACCAGACCATCGAGGTCAAGACGTCCATGATGGGTGTACTCAAGCCCGAGGACATCCAGGCCGAACTCAGCCGCCAGGGCCAACTGGGCTGGGAACTGGTCAACATCATCATCCCGGCGCCGATGCGCCCGGCGATGCTGGTGTTCAAGAAGGAGGCCTGAACCATGGGCGGCAGCGACCCGAAACCCTTTGACGTGGCAGAGAGCTCGCCGCTGCGCGTGCTCTGGATCGTGCTGCCGCTGCTGGCTGCCTTCGTGGCCTGCCTGTATGCACAGCTGTACAAGGCACCGGCGAGCGCACCCTGGATCGAAGTAACGCTGTCGCCGCCCTGGTTCCGGATGGGCGGCAGTGCGGCATGGAGCCTGCTGGTGATTGCCCTGCTGGGCATTGGACTGGGCACGGCCTTCTTCCGCCGCCGGGTGGAACTGGCCGGCGATGTGCTGGACGTCCGTTCAACGATGTACCGGCGGCGGGTGCCGGTGGCGCAGTTGCGGCTGGACCAGGCCGAGGTGGTCGACCTGCAGCGTGACCGCCGCTATGGCATCCGTGTCAAAACCAATGGCTATTCAATGCCGGGCTTCTACTCGGGCCACTTTCGCCTGCAGGGAGGCGGCAAGGGCTTCGCCCTGGTCACCGACCGTGCGCGGGTGCTCGCCCTGCCGGTCAGTGATGGCAGCACGCTGCTGCTCAGTGTGGACCGGCCGCAGGCGCTGCTCGATGCGCTGCGCAAGGTGGCCGCGTCGGCGCCACGGCAGTAAGCTGCGGCGATGCAACGACGCGCCCCCCTGCTGATCAATACCGAGGCCATCGAGCTGTGGCCCGCCCACCTGTTGCGCGCACGCAGCAACCTGGATGCACGCCTGCTGTCGCAGGCGCAGTGGGTGCTGCGGCGCAAGCGTGATGGCCGCTATCTGGCGGTGGTACTGGCGCAGGGTGTGCACCCCATGGTGCCGCGCCTGCCGCGCGAACCCGGGGTCGAGGAAGCACTGGCACTGCTGGATGCCGCGGCTGCACGGCCCTTCGGCGCCGGACTGGAAGATCAGTGGCTGCCGCTGGCCGGGTTGCAGCAGCGCCTGCAGCAGCTTGGCCTGGATGGACAGCGCTATGCCGACGACAGCGGCCTGCCGCTGGAATCCGAGCCGTGCCTGCTGCACTTCGCCGGTCGCGACCGCTTTGCACGTCCATTGTGGCTGCGCCGTGGCGCCGCGCAGGGCTGGCGACGGATGCGACTGCACGCGGCACGGGATGGAATTGCGCTGGATGCCATCTCCGGCTTCCGCAGCCATGCCTACCAGTTGGGCATCTTCGAACGGAAGCTGGCGCGCGGCTTGAGCGTGGCAGAGATCCTGAAGGTGAATGCCGCACCGGGTTTCAGCGAACACCACAGCGGCCACGCGCTGGACATCGGCACACCGGGCGACGCCCCGGCCGAAGAGTCGTTCGACGCCACCGATGCGTTCGCGTGGCTGCAGGCGCATGCCGGCGGGCACGGCTTCCATCTGAGTTACCCGCGCGACAACCCGCACGGCATCGTCTACGAACCGTGGCACTGGTGCTGGAGACCGGCCAACGGCTGAGCCCCTCATGGCGAAAGCCTGGAGCGGTCAGCGCATAGCCGCGGGATGGAACAAGAAGGCAAAGACAGAAGCCGGTCGCTTCGCTCGAAGCCTCTACAACGGATCAGCGCGCGGCTGTTGGGTCCGCCTTCAAGCGAGCCGAGCACCGCAGGTCCGGCGAGGGCGAAGAGGTGCGGGTGTCTGAGCGCAGCGAGTTCCCGCACCGCCCCTCGACGGGCCGAGGAGCGCAGGGGACCGGTGCGCAGCGCCGGCTCGCGGCCGGCGGCGCGTTTCTTTTGGTTACTTTTCTTTTCGCGCGAAAAGAAAAGTAACGCCCATGAACCATCACGATCGCATCGGCATGGATCGGAGCGACAGCCCTGCGACCGTCACCGCCTCAACGCATTGATCGCCAGCAACACCCATCCGGCCATCATGCTGGTGCCCCCGATCGGCGCCATCCGCGTCGGCCACTGCCACAAGGCACCGCCCACCAGGCTGCCGGAAAACAGCAACACGCCCAGCAGCAGCACGTACAGCGCCAGGTGCGCGGTCGCCCCCTGCGCACGCGGGCCAAGCGCCACCAGCACCGCGCCATGCGCGAACGCATACAGTGCCGCCATGTTCAGGTGCTGCTGTGAAAGCGGGTCAGCCACACCGTGCGATGCGTAGGCGGACAGGCCGATCGATGCCGCCGCCAGCAGCGCACCAAGGCAGGCCAGCAGGGAAGGCTTACGTGCGCGACGTTCCAGGTTGAACATGGGGGCTCCTTGCACAGCGCCCTTTCCGGGCGCCAGATGAAAAAAAACGCGCCGCAATGAGCGGCGCGTTTTCGTGTCCAACACTACATGGGTCAGCCGAGGCTTACTTGACGGCCCAGTAGATGTCGTAGGTACCTTCCGGGGTGAACGACTTGTCGATGCCATCCTTCCAGGTTTCGTACGGACGGTCGATCACTTCGTTGCCGGAGGTCACAGCCCAGGCGCGCAGGCCGTTGCGGGCAACGTCCAGACCCGCCATGTGGCCGGTGTAGGCCGCATGTGCCGAGCGGTGCGGAGCCACGTGCACGTACTTCACCGGAGCGCCACCGTCGATCTTGACGGTCAGGGCCTCAGCGGTGGCACCTTCAGCACCCTTCTTCTTCACCGGCTGGGCGATGTCGAAGGCGTACTTCTCCTGGCCGAAGTCGGTGGTGATGATGCGGAACGGACCGGCGGCTTCAAGGCCATTGGCCTCCATCACGCGCTTGATCCACTCCTGGTTGTCCTTGATGGACTTGGTGATCGTGTCCTGACCGCGGTCCACGTTACCGGCGTTGACGACCAGCAGATCCTCAGCCGGCACATCGACGATGGCCAGATCGGTCAGCGGGGCTTCCGGCGTGCGGTAGTCGACGTTCGGGACGGTGGCCAGCATGTTGGCCATGCGCGACAGGCCCATCTTGATGTCGTCGCCGATCTGGCGGCTGACATACAGGCCTGCATAACGGCCGAACAGGTCGAAGCCGTACTTCACCGAGTAGTCCTGGGTGATCTTCACGTTGCGGCCACCCTTGCCGGTCGGCTCCAGGGTGAAGGTGGTGACCTTGTCGTGACCCTTGGTGGCGTCTTCGATGGCGATCGCAACGCGCTTGTTCTCTTCGGCGTCGGTGATCTTCCAGGAGCCGGTGCCCAGGTCCTTGGAGGTGAAGTCCAGGGTGGCACCCTTGCCGGAGGCCGGGCCGGACAGCTTCAGTTCAACGGCGGGATCGCGCAGTACCAGCGGGTTCCAGTCCTTGAAGCGGCGCAGGCTGCTGACCGTGTCGTACACGATCGTCATCTTGCGGTTGGTCTCGATGCTTTCGGTGATGTGACGCTCGCCCGGCAGACATACGCCAATGATGACGAACAGGCCAGCCACGATCCCCAAGGCGATCAGGAACTCGATAATACGGGTCATTCAGAGAGTCTCCGGGGCCGATCCCACGGCCGGGTTGATTGAAGCGAAGCGCCAATCCTAGCAGGCTTCGCGGGCATTGTTTATCGGGATTGGCGCACCGGTTTCCCTGCCGGCTGCGTATTTGTATGGACAAAGAATTCGAAGGGTAACGCATACCGCTACCCGGCAAGTAGGGGGGCACCTTGGCCGGAACCCCCTGCCACCACCCAAGTCTTTGTACCGAAACGATTTTCCTCAGACCAGCTGGAGTTCGAACGCCTTCAGTACCGCGCGCGTACGGTCGCGCACACCCAGCTTGGAGAGGATGTTGGACACGTGGTTCTTGATGGTGCCCTCGGCCACGCCCAGCGAGTTGGCGATCTCCTTGTTGGAGAAGCCGCTGGCCATCAGCCGCAGGATCTCGGTCTCGCGGTCGGTCAGCGGGTCCGGGCGGTCCAGGCTGACGAACTCGTTGCGCATGTGCTCCAGGCCCGACAACAGGCGCTGGGTCACCGCCGGCTGTACCAGCGAACCCCCTTCGGCCACGGTACGGATGGCACCGACCAGCTGTGCCAGGGTCACATCCTTGAGCAGGTAACCCTTGGCACCGGCCTTGAGGCCAGCCAGCACCAGCTGATCGTCATCGAAGGTGGTGAGGATGATGGTCGGCGGCAGCTGTTCCTGCCGCGACAGCACCTGCAGCGCTTCCAGTCCGGACATCACCGGCATGCGCATGTCCATCAGGACCACGTCGGGGCGCACCTGCGGGATCAGCTCGACCGCCTGCCGGCCATCGCCGGCCTCGGCCACTACCTCGATGCCATCGTCGAGCGCCAGCAGGGAGCGGATTCCCTGCCGCACCAGGGTTTGGTCATCGACCAGGCAGACGCGAATCATCAACGTACTCCTTCAGGAACCTTGGTAAGGGCGGCCACCAGCACCGTTGCCGGCACCGTTGCCCGCAGGCGGAAGCCTTCACCGGGACGGGTCTCGATCTGCAGCTGGCCACCACATTGTTGCAGGCGCTCGCGCATGCCGCGCAAGCCATTGCCCACATTGACCATGTCCGCGCCGACACCGTCGTCGCGGGCCTCCACCACCACCCGGTCCGGGGCTTCACGGTACACCTTGATCCACAGGTGGCGCGCACCGGCGTGGCGCACCGCGTTGGTGATGATCTCCTGGGTACAGCGCAGCAGGACGTGGGCCCGCTGGGGGTCCTCCACGTTCAGCGGATCCTCGATCTCCAGCTGGATGTCCAGCGAGGGCACGTTCTCGGTCAGCGGGCGCAGCGCCGCGGCCAGGTCGATCGCGCCGGTCTCGCGCAGCTGGCTGACCACCTCGCGCACGTTGCCCAGCAGCAGTTTGGCCAAGGTATGGGAGCGCTTCACGTGCTCCAGCGCCTGCCCTTCGGCCAGGTGCCCGGCCACCTCCAGGTTCAGGGTCAGCGCGGTCAGCTGGTGGCCCAGCAGGTCATGCAGCTCGCGCGAGATGCGGGTGCGCTCATTGACGCGGGCACTCTCGGCAAGCAAGGCGCGGGTGGCACGCAACTCTGAATTGAGCCGGCGCTGTTCGTCGCGCGCCTCGGTCTGCTGCCGGGCAACCAGGCTGGTCACGAAGATGAACATGGAAAAGCCGCCGTACAGCAGCGACTGCATCACCGCTTCGAACAACGGGAAGCGCAGCAGCAAGTAGTAGACCGGGGCCACCGCCAGTTGGCTGACCAGCAGCCACAGCACGCCCAGCCGCACCGACAGCATCCACGGGATGACCCCGGCGGCCACCATCATCAGGATGCTGCCCAGGCCCGAGCCGCTGAGGAAGCTGACGCCCAGCGCCGAAATCGTCAGCAGCAGCAGCAGGCCGCGGTCCAGCCAGCTGGTGGGGCTGTCGCTGCGCAGGATGCGGGTCAGCCAGTAATAGGAGGTGCCGAAGGACAGGTAGGCGACGAACAGCAGGACCGCCCAGCCACCCATGTCACCGCGGCTGTGCAGGTTCTCGAACTGCGAGTACGCCAGGGGCAGACCGACCATGACCCAGGTGAACAGGCCGGCCAGGCGAAGGACGCGGGTATGGCTGAGGACTCCCAACATGCCAGCACTCTACGGGCCCGGCCTGCACACCGCACCCCACGGAAGTCATGCCTGCCCGGTCGCCTGTTCATGCCGCAGCCCACCCCGGGCATGCAATAATCGTGCGCAGGGTCCCTTGATGGACCAACCGCGTTACCCCACGGAGTCACAATGTCGATTGTCATCCGCGACGTGCGCGAGCACGAGCTCGATTCCGTCCTGGCTTTGAACAACAACGCTGGCCTGGCCATCCTTCCCCTGGATGCGGCCCGTCTGCGCCTGTTCTATGAAACCGCTGAGTATTTCCGCGTCGCCGAGCGCGACGGCAACCTGGCCGGCTTCCTGATCGGCTTCGGCAGCGACAGCCAGCACGACAGCAGCAACTTCGCCTGGTTCAAGCAGCAGCTGGACACCCCCTTCTTCTACATCGACCGCATCGTGGTCGCCAGCCGCCGCCGCGGCGGTGGCGTCGGCCGTGCGTTCTATGCCGACGCGCAGAGCTTTGCCGAGCTGCGCTACCCGCAGATGACCTGCGAAGTCTTCCTCGACCACGGCGCCGATGCCGCCCTGCTCTTCCACGGCAGCTTCGGCTTCCGCGAGCTGGGCCAGAACACCATGGCCCAGGTCGATGTGCGTGCCAGCATGCTGGCCAAGGAACTGTGCAGCTACCCGTGGGTCCAGGAGACCTACGGCGGCAAGCTGCCGGATGTGGCATGGACACGCGCCCGGCAGCTGCCGGCGCAGGCACAGCGGCCGACGGGGACCTGAGCGTGGCGGTGAATTTCGATTACGAACAGGCCGGTGAACTGAAGATCGGCCAGGTGGGCATCGCCAACCTTCGCATCCGTACCCTTGATGTCGAACGCCTCGTGCAGGAAATGCGCGAGCGCGTGACCCGTGCGCCGAAGCTGTTCGGCCGCGCGGCGGTGATCCTCGATTTCGGCGGCCTGAGCCAGGTTCCGGACGTGGCCACTGCACAGGCGCTGGTCGATGGCCTGCGCAGCGCCGGCGTGCTGCCGGTGGCGCTGGCCTATGGCACCAGCGCGGTCGACCTGCTCTCGCAGCAGCTCGGCCTGCCGCTGCTGGCCAAGTTCCGCGCCCAGTACGAACGTGCCGAGGCCGAAACGGCCCCGCCGCCGCCCGCACCGGAACCGCGCCGCGCCGCGCGTGCCGAACCGAAGCCAGCCCCGGCCGCACCGGTAGCCAAGATCGCCGATGCAGCCGCGCCGCAGCCGGGCCGCATGCAGCTGGGCAACGTGCGTTCGGGCCAGCAGCTGTACGCGGAGAACTGCGACCTGACCGTGATGGCCACCGTCGGCGCCGGCGCCGAGGTCATCGCCGATGGCAGCATCCATATCTACGGCACCCTGCGCGGCCGCGCGCTGGCAGGGGCCCAGGGCAACACCGCGGCACGCATCTTCTGCCGTGATTTCCATGCGGAACTGGTGGCCATTGCAGGCCACTACAAGGTACTGGACGATGTTCCGGACAACCTGCGCGGCAAGGCCGTGCAGGTGTGGCTGGAACAGGACCAGATCAAGATCGCTGCGCTGGACTGACGCAGCCCCAAACTAATGCAGAACCAGGAGAAGTCCTTTGGCTGAAATCATCGTAGTCACCTCCGGCAAGGGCGGCGTGGGCAAGACCACTTCCAGCGCGAGCCTGGCCTGTGGCCTGGCGCGGCGCGGCAAGAAGGTGGCGGTGATCGACTTCGACGTCGGCCTGCGCAACCTCGACCTGATCATGGGGTGCGAACGCCGCGTGGTGTACGACTTCGTCAACGTCGTGCATGGCGAAGCCACCCTCAAGCAGGCCCTGATCAAGGACAAGCGCTTCGACAACCTGTACGTGTTGGCCGCCTCGCAGACCCGCGACAAGGACGCACTGACCCAGGAAGGCGTGGGCAAGGTCCTGAAGGACCTGGCCGCCGATGGCTTCGATTACATCATCTGCGACTCGCCGGCCGGCATCGAGAAGGGAGCATTCCTGGCGATGTACTTCGCCGACCGCGCCGTGGTGGTGGTGAACCCGGAAGTGTCCTCGGTGCGCGACTCCGACCGCATCATCGGGCTGCTGGACTCGAAGACCCACAAGGCCGAATCCGGCCAGAACGTGCCTGCCTTCCTGCTGCTGACCCGCTACACCCCGCTGCGCGTGGAAACCGGCGAGATGCTCAGCATCGCCGACGTCGAGGAAGTGCTGGGGCTGAAGGCCATCGGCGTGATCCCCGAATCGGGCGACGTGCTCAATGCCTCCAACAAGGGCGAACCGGTGATCCTGGATGTCGAATCCGCTGCCGGCCAGGCGTATGACGACGCCGTCGCGCGCATCCTCGGCGAAGATCGCCCGATGCGCTTCACCAGCGTCGAGAAGAAGGGCTTCTTCAGCAAGCTGTTCGGAGGGTAAGCATGGGCCTGTTCGATTTCCTCAAAGCGAAGAAGACCACCGCCGAAACCGCAAAGAACCGCCTGCAGATCATCATTGCGCAGGAACGCAGCCACCGCGGTGGCCCGGACTACCTGCCGCTGCTGCAGCGCGAGCTGCTGGAAGTGATCAAGAAGTACGTGAACATCGACGTCGATGCGGTCAAGGTCGACCTGGTGAAGGATGGCCAGCACGATGTGCTGGACATCTCCGTGGCGCTGCCTGAAGGCCCGGACAAACCCTGATGCCCCGCCCCGCCCGTGCCTGCATGGGCGGGGCCGCGTGACCTGCATGACCGATACGACAACCGCCGTGGACATCACCTGCGTGGGCGACATCGCCTTCGCCGACGCGCAGTGCCTGCTCGCCGCGCATGGCCTTCGCCTGCACCACGTGGCCGCAGGCGAACCGATTCCCGGCAGCTACTGGGGCGAGCCCGAGGCGGGCATCATCGCCAGCAATGTCTATGTGCGCGATGACACCCCGGTGCATTCGATGCTGCATGAAGCCTGCCACCTGATCGTACTGCCGCCGGAGCGGCGCGCGCAGGTGCACACCGACGCCACCGATTCGGTGGCCGAGGAAGATGCCACCTGCTACCTGCAGATCGTGCTGGCCGGGCGTTTGCCTGGTGTCGGCAGTGCGCGGTTGATGGCCGACATGGATGCCTGGGGGTACACGTATCGGCTGGGGTCGACACAGGCGTGGTTCGAGCAGGACGCCGAAGACGCGAAGGCGTGGCTGGTCGAACGCGGGTTGCCGGTGGCGTAAGGCCGCGGGCGCGTGGCGACGCGCCGGACCTTGCGGCGCCCCTCTTTTCACTCGGCGCGGTTCGAGCAGGACGCCGAAGACGCGAAGGCGTGGTTGATCGAACGTGGGTTGCCGGTGGCGTAACGCATCGGTAGTGCCGGCCGCTGGCCGGCAACCTCATGAACCCGTGAAGCATTACCTGGTTGCCGGCCAGCGGCCGGCACTACCCCATCATCCCTGCCCTGCCAGCGCGCGCAGGGTGATGCCGACGATGTAAGCCAGGTACGTGCCGGTGGCGTAGCCCATCGTGCCCAGCAGCACGCCCACCGGCGCCAGTGCCGGATGGAACGCCGCGGCCACCACCGGCGCCGAGGCCGGTCCACCGATGTTCGACTGCGAACCGATGGCGAAATAGAAGAACGGCACCTTCAGCAGCTTGCCCAGGCACCACAGCAGCACGATGTGCACGGCAATCCAGATCAGGCCGAGCAGGAACAGCCACGGGCGGTCCAGCAGCGCCAGCAGATCCATCTGCATGCCGATGCAGGCGATCAGGAAGTACAGCAGCAGCGAGCCCAGGCGCGATGCGCCCGCGCCTTCCAGCGTGCGCGCACGGGTGAAGCTCAGGCTCAGGCCCAGCGTGGTCGACAGCACCACCACCCACACGAACGGCGCGTCCAGGCTGAACTGCGAGGCCCAGCTGACGTTGGCCTTGAACCATGCTGCCAGCGGCGCGCCGATGGCGTGCGAGAGGCCCACGCCGCCGAAGGCCACCGCCACGATCAGCATCAGGTCGGTGAGGCTGGGAATGCGCTCGTGTTCGGCCTGGAAGCGCGCGATGCGCTCCTTCAGTTCATCGATGGCCGAAGTATCGGCGCCACTGCGCGCGTCGATCTTCGCTGCCCGCCCCGCCAGGAAGATCAGTGCCGCCATCCACACGTAGCCGACACCGACATCGACCACCGCGAACTGGCCGAACGTGGTCGCATTGACGTCGAATACTTCGCGCATTGCCAGCATGTTGGCACCGCCACCGATCCAGCTGCCTGCCAATGCGGCCATGCCGGCCCAGGTGTCACCGGCCACGGTTTCCGGATGCAGCGCGCGCATCGCCAGGAACGCCACCACCGCACCGAGCATGATGCTGGCCGAGGCGCCCAGGTACATCAGCACCAGCTTCGGGCCGAGCCGCAGGATGCCCTTGATGTCCACCGCCAGGGTCAGCAGGATCAGCGCTGCCGGCAGCAGCATGTCGCGTGCGATCGGGTTGTAGAGCTTGGTGTTCTGCCCATCGATCAGGCCGACGGTGTTGTAGATGCCGGGAATCAGGTAGCACAGCAGCAGCGCCGGCACGAACGTGTAGAAGCGCTTCCACAGGCCCTGCTCGCGCGAGGCGGTCCAGAACACGGCGCCAAGGGTGGCGGCGATCAAACCGAAGACGACGATGTCGTTCTGGATCATGCAGGTGCTCTGGGTAGAGCCGGCCGCTGGCCGGCTGCTGTTGGCGGCGGATCATGAGGGTGTGCCGACCAACGGTCGGCCCCCACCGGTAAAGCAGATGGCGAAACAAAAGCGCCGCCCCGAAGGGCGGCGCTGCAGTCATCAGTTGCCGATGTGCTGCTTCAGCCAGGCATTGACGGTGTCATGCCACAGGATGCTGTTGTTCGGCTTCAGCACCCAGTGGTTTTCATCCGGGAAGTACAGGAACTTCGATTCGATGCCCTGACGCTGGGCAGCGGTGAACGCGGCCAGGCCCTGCTCGACCGGAATGCGGAAGTCCTGCTGGCCGTGGATGACCAGGATCGGCTTCTTCCAGTCCGCCACGTGGTTGACCGGGTTGAACTTTTCGTAGTTCGCGGCCTTCTGGTACGGCGTGCCGCCCTGCTCCCACTCGGTGAACCACAGCTCTTCGGTGGCGTAGCCCATCATGCGCTGGTCGAACACGCCGTCGTGGTTGACCAGGCACTTGAACGGGCTGTTCCAGTTGCCGGCGATCCAGTTGACCATGAAGCCGCCGTAGCTGGCGCCCAGCGCACAGGCCTTGTCACCGTTGAGGAAGGAGTACTTCTTCAGCGCCGCGTCCCAGCCCTTCTGCAGGTCTTCCAGCGGGCGGTCGCCCCAGTGCTGGCTGATCGCATCGGTGAAGGCCTGTCCGTAGCCTGTGGAACCGTGGAAGTCGATCATCACCACGGCGTAGCCCTGGCCCGCGTAGGTCTGCGGATTCCAACGGTAGCTCCAGCCATTGCCGAAGCTGCCCTGCGGGCCACCGTGGATCAGGAACGCGACCGGGTAGGACTTGCCTTCCTGGTAGTTGTGCGGCTTGACCACATAGCCATGCACGGTGTCGTTGTTCCAGCCCTTGAACTCGAACTGCTCGTAGTCGCCGAAGCTGACCTCCTTCAGCACCTCACCAGCGGCCGGGGTCAGCGCGCGCAGTTCGCCGATGGCCTCGCCCGCAGCCGGCAGCAGGCCGACCAGCACCTGGTCGTTGCTCTTCAGGCTGTTGCGGGTGATCGCCACGCTGTTGCCGGCCACATCCACCGAGGTCACGCTGCCGTCGCCGATCAGCTTGGTGGCCTTGCCGCTGGCCACGTCGATCTGGAACAGCGGGTGTTCGCCAAGGTCATCGGCCGTGGTGTAGATGCTGGCACCATCGGCGGACAGGGTGATGCCGCCCGCCGAGCGATCCCACTGCGGCGCAATTTCGCGGGTCTTGCCGCTGGCCAGGTCCATCGCCATCAGGCCGAAGCGGTCGGCCTCGAAGCCCGGGCGCTTCATCGCACGGTAGAACAGGGTCTTGCCGTCCGCACTGAACACAGGGCCGGCATCCCAGGCCGGGTTGGAGGCGGTCAGGTTGACCGGTGCCTGCTTGCCGGCGGCGTCGAAGCGGTACAGGTCGAAGTTGGTCGACCACGGCTCCTGCTTGCCGGCCACGCGGATGCTGGCCACCACGCTGGCGCCGTCCGGCGACCACGCGAAGTCATCATTGCCGCCGAACGGCTTGGACGGCGCATCACCATCGATGGTCGCGCTCAGCGCCGACGCGCCCTTGACCGCACCGGCCTTGGCCGTCGGCAGCGGAGCGACGAACAGGGTGTTGCGGCGACCGTCGTTCCAGGTGTCCCAGTGGCGCACGAACAGCGAATCCCACACCTGGCCGCTGGCCTTGGCGTCCTTCTTTTCCTTCAGTTTCTTCTCGGTGCAGGCCAGGTCCGAGGCACAGTCCTGGAACACGCCGGCGCTGAACAGCACGCGGTCGTCCTGCGGCGACACGTGGTAGCTGTCCACGTCGACCGGGAAATCGGTCAGCTGGCGCGGAGCACCGCCGCTGATCGGCTGCGCGTACAGCTGCTGGCTGCCGTTCCTGGCACTGAGGAAATACACGGTCTGGCCATCGGCCGACAGCGAAGCGGAATTGACGTTCCAGCCGGCCGGGGTGATCTGCTTCGGCGGCGCTGCATCGCGGGTGCGCAGGCTGCGCGCGAACAGCGCGGTGGAGGCCTTCAGGTTGGCATCGACGCTGCGCTTGGCGAACACCACGGTGCCACCGTCAGCGGTCAGCACCGGCGCGGAGACGCGGTCCATGGCCACCATGTCGCGGACTTCCAGGCCACGGGCAGCGGCGACGCTGGGCAGGGCGGCCAGCAGGCTCAGTGGCAGCAGGGCATGACGCAGTTTCATCGGGGTCTCCGCAGGACGGCAAAAAACCGATGGTAGGCCCGTGCGGCCGGGGCTGCCAAGGCCATCGGTCATGGCTGCAGACGGACAATCGCCAGAAACAGCAAACCCCGCCGAAGCGGGGTCTGCGGTAGTGCCGGCCGCTGGCCGGCAACCAGGGGTATCACGGGATTCCGGGATTGCCGGCCAGCGGCCGGCACTACCCGTTGAACCCAGGGGCAGAGCCCCCTTACGCCTTGGCGTACTTGCCGGTGCGGTAGATCAGCCAGCCGACCAGGAACAGCACGGCCAGGCCGATCCACTGCGCGCCCGGCAGGTGGAACGGCACGGCCAGCACGTCGGCGCGGCTGCTGACCACGATCGGAATCGCGATGGCGATGCCCATCAGCGCTTCGCCGGTGATCAGGCCGGCGGCGAACAGCACGCCCGGCTTGTGCACGCGGTCGCGGCCTTCTTCGTCATCGGCGCGCACCTTGTGGAAGCGCTCGACCAGGTGGGCGATCAGGCCGCCGAGGAAGATCGGCACCATCAGTTCCAGCGGAAGGTAGATGCCGATGGCGGCGGCCAGCACCGGCACGCGGAAGCGGGCGTTGCGCGCCTTCAGCCAGCTGTCGAAGGCGATGATGGCGGCACCGACCACGGCACCGATGCCGATGAAGGTCCACGGCAGTTCACCACCGAACAGGCCCTTGGCCACCGAGGCCATCAGGTTGGCCTGCGGTGCGGCCAGCGCGTTCGGGTGCAGCTCGGACTTCACGCCGATGCCGTAGGCGGTGGCCAGCAGGTTCAGCACCGGGGCCATGATCAGCGCACACGAGAAGGCACCGATGCCCAGCATCAGCTGCTGCTTCCACGGGGTGGCGCCGACGATGTAGCCGGCCTTGAGGTCCTGCAGGTTGTCACCACCAACCGCAGCGGCGCAGCACACCACCGCGCCGATCATGATGGCGGCCACGGCGCCCAGCGGCGCGCCGCCGGCACCGACCGGCTTCAGGCCGTCGGCGCCCAGCAGCACGACCAGCACGGCCGAGGCGAACAGGATGGTGGAGATGGTGATGCCCGACACCGGGTTGTTGGACGAACCGATCAGGCCGGCCAGGTAGGCCGAGACCGAAACGAACAGGAAGCCGGCGACGATCATGATGAGGGTCATCGGGATCGACACGTGCCACTGGCCGACGATGGCCTGGTACAGGGCCAGCAGCGGCAGCACGAAGACCACCAAGGCCACCAGCATCCACTTCATCGGCAGGTCGCGCTCGGTGTGCGCCAGCACCGGGCCACCGCTCTTGCGGGCGGCGGCAAAGCCGCTCTTGACGCCGTTGAGCAGCGACTTGCGCAGCGAGATCAGGGTCCAGATGCCACCGATCAGCATCGCGCCGACACCCAGGTAGCGCATCTTCGCGCCCCAGATGGCGAACGCCGCCTCGGTGGACGAAGCCGCGGCAACCGACGCGGCCAGTGCCGGATCGGTGTTCATGAAGAACGCCTGGTAGATCGGAATGGCGATGTGCCAGGTCAGGATCGAACCGGACACCACCACGATGCCGACGTTGAGGCCGACGATGTAGCCCACGCCCAGCAGTGCCGGCGACAGGTTGGTACCGATGAAGGCGGTGACCTTGGAGCTGCCGACGTAGGCCGAAGTGGCCCAGGCATCCGGGATCAGGCGCATGCCGCTTTCCGCGGCCAGCTTGACGAAGGCACCGATCACCGCCGACAGGCCGAGGATCTTCAGGCCCGGGCCCGGATTCTCACCGGCCTTGAGCACTTCGGCCGCAGCCTTGCCTTCCGGGAACGGAAGCGGGTCTTCGACGATCATCGAACGACGCAGCGGCACCGAGAACAACACGCCCAGCAGGCCGCCGAGGCCGGCGATGCCGAGCACCCACCAGTACTTGAAGTCCGGCCAGTAGCCCATGATCACCAGCGCCGGGATGGTGAAGATCACACCGGCGGCGATCGACGAACCGGCCGAAGCGCCGGTCTGCACGATGTTGTTTTCAAGGATGGAGCCACCGCCCAGCAGGCGCAGCACGCCCATGGAAATCACCGCGGCGGGAATGGCGGTGGCGATGGTCAGGCCTGCGAACAGACCGAGGTAGGCGTTTGCGGCCGACAGCACCACCGCCAGCACGATGGCCAGGGCCACAGCGCGGAAGGTGAGCTGCTTGGGCGCAGCGTCGTGGTTCATGGAAGCCCCTGCTGGCAAAAAATCCCTTGCACGCTAGCGTTCAGGAGGCAGCAAGTCCAGTGCGGTTCGGGAGGGTTGCGGCCAGGTCGGCAGTGAGATAGTCGCTTCTGGCCAAACTCGGCCAACGCATCAAGCGCATGGGGCACATGCCCGAGGGCTGCCGGGCCTCGCGGTCTCATGTCCTGCAGGGGCCAGGCGAGCCAGTACTGCAGCATTCCAGCCATCATCGTTTGAAGTGCCTCAACGCCCCGTGCATCGTGTTCATGATCTGAACCGATGACGCTGAGCCGCCCGATGAACAACCCACTGCGGATCCGCCCGATCAAATCACCGGTCGTGGCTGTCGTGGCCCTGACCTGCCTGATGCCGCTTTGCGATTACGCATCTGCCTGGAGCCGCATTGGCGCAGTCGAGATCACCGACAACGCCGGCAAACCTTGTTTCGGACTACCCAGGAAGGAGCGCAAGCGTATCGGTAAAACTCCGGAGGTGTTTGGTGTGGAGGTGCATGACGCAATTACTCCACCGCTGCGGCGGCAATGGTCGTTCTACTTTGCCCATCCCGCATCAATCCCACTTCCGCCCGGAGCCTGCGTGGTCTACGGAGAACTGCCAGCCAACGCCATTTCAAGGCAGACGGCGATGCCGCTGCAGCCCGGACGCCTGTACGACGTTTCGCTGTCGGCCTCCAGGACCGGCGCCACGCAACACCACAGCGCCCGATTCTGCTTGAAGGCCAACCCCGACGGGAGCCTGCGAGCGATCCAGGTCCACTACGACGAGGCGCTGGGCTGGAGCCCCTCGGTTTGCCTGCCCTGAGCCGACGCGCGCGCTCGTCGGAACCGCCCAGCACGCGCTGGAAAGACGCAATTGTAATGTTATATCCTGTCACGCCGACCGAACCTCGCACGTGGCCCCTTCCCCCACTACCCGCCTGGCCTCCATCGACCAGCTGCGCGGCACCGTGATGCTGTTGATGTTGCTCGACCACGTGCGCGAGACCTTCTTCCTGCAGCACCAGGTGAGCGACCCGATGGACGCGGCGACGGTCTCCCCCGCGCTGTTCGCCTGCCGTCTGCTGGCCCACCTGTGCGCACCCGTGTTCGTCCTGTTGACCGGCCTGTCGGCCTGGCTGTACGGCCAGCGCCAGGCGGATCCGCGCCGGGCCACGGCCGCGTTCCTGCTCAAGCGCGGGCTGTTCCTGGTCGTGCTGGAACTGACCCTGGTGAATTTCGCCTGGACCTTCCAGCTGCCGCCGGAAACCCTGTACCTGCAGGTGATCTGGGCCATCGGGCTGAGCATGATCGCGCTGGCCGGGCTGCTTTGGCTGCCACGCCCGGCCCTGCTGGTGCTGGCAATCGCGGTGGTGGCCGGGCACAACCTGTTCGACGGCTTGCGGGTGCAAGGCGATGGCCTGCTGGCGGTGCTGTGGAAAGTGCTGCACCAGCGCGACTGGATCGAGGCCGGCGCACTGCGCCTGCGCACCTCCTATCCGGTGCTGCCGTGGATCGGGGTGATCGCCCTGGGTTATCTGATGGGGCCCTGGTTCGCCCGCGAGCGCGCGCCGGCGCAGCGCCATCACTGGCTGCTGTGGGCAGGCGTCGGCGCGCTGGCCCTGTTCGCCTTACTGCGGTTCGCCAACGAGTACGGGGATGCTCCTTGGCAGTACCAGACCACAGCACTGCGCACCTGGCTGAGCATCCTCAACATCACCAAGTACCCGCCGTCATTGCAGTTCCTGCTGCTGACCCTGGGCGTGGGGTTGTTGCTGCTGCGCCTCTACGAATGGCCGCCACTGGCGCGTGCGCTGCGCCCGCTGGCCGATATCGGCGCCGCGCCGATGTTCTTCTACCTGCTGCACCTGTATGTGTTGAAGGCGCTGTACCTGGGCGCGCTGGCGGCCTGGGGGCCGACCCATGGCGAGTTGTATGCCCTGGATTCGGTCAGCGGCCTGCTGCTGGTGGCCTGTGCGCTGGCGGTGGTGCTGTACCCGCCGACCCGGGCATTCGCGCGGTTCAAGGCGCGAAGGCGTGACCTGCCGTGGTTGCGGTACCTGTGATCGCCCAGGCCAGTCCGGCAATCCACGCATGGCGTGGATCTACTGAAAGCGGATCGGGCCACAGGCCTATAATTCCGCGATGAATTCCACCGCTATCGCTTCCGACGACTTCCTGGGCCACCCCAAAGGCGTCTATGTCTGCTTCTTCACCGAAATGTGGGAGCGCTTCTCCTTCTACGGCATGAAGGCGCTGTTGCTGCTGTACCTGACCAAGTACCACCTGTTCGGCGACAAGGCCGGCCTGGACCTGCTCGGCGCCTACGGTGGCCTGGTGTACTGCATCCCTGTATTCGGCGGCATGCTGGCCGACCGCTGGCTGGGCATGCGCCGGGCCGTGCTGTTCGGCGGCATCCTGCTGGTACTCGGCCACCTCGGCATGGCCTTCGAAGGCCACGCTGCGTACCGGGTGAACGGCGAAGTGGTGCGCGACACCTCGGCACTGGCGGTGACCTACCTGTCGCTGGCGCTGATCATCATGGGCGTCGGTTTCCTGAAACCGAACATCTCCACCATTGTCGGCAAGCTGTACGCCAAGGACGATCCGCGCCGCGATTCGGGTTTCTCGCTGTTCTACGCCGGCATCAACCTGGGCGCGCTGTTCTCATCGCTGGTGTGCGGCTTCCTCGGCGAGGCCTACGGCTGGAAGTACGGTTTCGGTGCGGCCGGCATCGGCATGCTGGCCGGCCTGGCCATGTTCCTGTGGGGCCAGAAGTACCTGCAGGGCCACGCCGAGCCGCCGCAACCGGCGGCGTTGAAGCAGAAGGTGCTGGGCCTGCCGCGCGAATGGCTCATCTATCTGTGCGCAGTGCTCGGTGTGTTGCCGGTGGCGTGGCTGATGTGGGCGGCCGGCAACGGCGCGTTCGCGCTGGGCGGTGAAATCAGCCTGGCACTGATGTTGATGGTGGTGGTGCTGGGCGGCGTGCTGGTCTGGTTCGCCTGGTTCACCGGCAGCAAGTGCACGCCGGTACAGCGCCAGCAGATGATCGCGCTGATGGTGCTGATCTTCATGGCGCTGGTGTTCTTCACCATGTACGAGCAGTCCTACGGCTCGTGGGTGACCTTCACCGACCGGCTGCTGACCAAGGACATCGTGCCCTCGCTGGTGATCACCGGCGGTACGCCGCTGCCGTGGTCGATCCTCTCACTGCTGCTGGCACCGCTGGGCTTCGTGGTCAGCGCGCGGTTGTCCGAGCGTCGTCCGGGTTCGGCTGCGCCGCGCACGTTCTTCGCCGCCATCGTCGTGCTGATGCTGGTGCTGCTGGTGCGCGACTGCCTGGTGATTCCGCAGACCGCCGGCTCGCTGACCTATCTCGGCGGCCTGTTCCTGGTGCTGCTGGCACCGGCCTTCGCCGCACTGTGGACGTGGATGGACCGCCGCGGCTGGGAACCGGGCAAGCCGGTCAAATCAGCCTGGGGCCTGGTGATCGGCGCACTGTCGTTCGTGCCGCTGGCACTGGCCGCGCAGCAGGTGGGCGCTACCGGCGAGATGGCCAGCGTGTGGTGGCTGGTGCTGGCCTACTTCCTGCTGGCCAGTGGCGAGATGTGCCTGTCGCCGGTCGGCCTTTCCGCAGTGACCCAGCTGGCCGTGCCGCGGGTGATGAGCCTGATGATGGGCACCTGGTTCCTGGCCACCGCGTTCTCGGAAACGCTGGCCGCGCTGTTCGGCAAGCTGGCCGCGATCGAGGTGCCGGAAGGCGAATCGCTGGACATGGTGGCCGCCGCCGGTGCCTATGCGCACCTGTTCTGGCTGCTGATGTGGATCGGCCTGGGCTGTGCGCTGGCCGCTTTCATTGCCGCACCACTGTTGAAGAAGATGATGCACGGGGTGAAGTAACCCCACGCACAGGCAGGAACCGGGGCGGCGGATGAATCATCCGCCGCCCTTTGCGTTACGGCGCCCTGCCCTTGCCGTCCGCAGCCGCAGTCGTGGCGGTCTTGCCACCCAGGCTGCGCGACAGGAACGCCAGCAGCTTGCCGTAGTACTCGCTGCGATGGGCCTGGGTATAGAAGCCGTGCCCTTCGGTCTTGTAGTACAGGCTTTCCACCGGCGTACCGGCACGCTTGAGCGCCGCTTCCATGCGTTCGGTGTGCTGGATCGGGGCGCGCTTGTCCTGACCCCCGGCCGCCAGGAACACAGGCACCTTGATCCGCTCGGCCAGGTTGACCGGCGAGACCGCGCCCAGCGTGGCCGGATCACCCAGCCACTCGCGCAGGTAGCTCATTCCGGAATCGCGGTCCTGGATATCGCCGCCAGTAAACATCAGCGGCAGGTCGTAGACGCCCACATAGCCGGCCGCGCACTGGTACAGCCCCGGTTCGCGCGCGGCGCCCATCATCGCCGAGTAGGCGCCGTAGCTGGCACCGTAGATGCAGATGCGCCGGGCATCGGCGATGCCTTCGCTGATCGCCCAGCGCGTGGCGTCGGTCACGTCGTCCTGCATCGCGCGCCCCCACTGTTTGAGTGCTGCCCGGCTGTGCGCACGGCCGTAGTTGCCCGAGCCGCGGAAATTGATCTGCAGCACGGCGTAGCCGGCAGCGGCCAGCAACTGGTTCTCGTGGTCGAAACTGCCGTTGTCGAATATCCCGATCGGCCCACCATGCGGCACCACCACCATCGGCAGGTCACGGCCAGTGCTGCCATGCGGGACTGTCAGGAATCCATGGAGCTCCAGCCCGTCACGCGCCTTCAGCAGGACCGGCCGCACCGACGCAGTGGTCTCCGGATCAATCCATTCGCTGCGCGCCATCAGGAAGCGCGCCTGGTTGCGGTCGCGGTCGTAGAGGTAGAACTCGCCCGGATTGGAACCGGACCCGGTTTCCACCAGCAGCCGGCGACCGTCGCGGGTACTGGAGGTGATGAATACTGCATGCCCGGGGAAGGCCGCCTCCAGGCTGCGGTACAACCGTGCCTCGTCCGAGCTTTCGTCGAAGAACCGGGTATGCGGCGTGTTTCCCAGGAACAGCGCGCCGACCGGCACAGTGCTGCCCGGGCGGTGGATCAGTCGCGCCGGATCGACGACCTCGTCGCGCAGCACGACCTTGCGCTCCTGCGTGGCCGGGTTCCAGCTGACGATGGCATCGGGGCCGCTGGCCTGCTCGCTGAGCAGGTAGGCCAGCTGGCCGTCGGCGGAAAAGCCCAGCGACGCCTCGCTGCGGCCACTGCGTTTCTCATCATTGACCAGCACCCAATCACCACCGTTGCGGTGGTAGAGCCGATGGACATTGTCGGTTCCGGCGCCCTGTACAAAACGCACGTCGCCTCGGGCATCCACCACATAGGAGGCACCCGGCATGGGCGCGCGGGCCAGCAGCCGCTGCTTGCCGCTTGCCAGTTCCAGCTGGGCCGCATAGCCGTTGGCATCCAGCCGCGATCCGCCTACCGCGATGACCACGTGGGCATCATCGCCGGGCAGCGCGTCACTGAGGAACGCAGCAGCCGACGTCCGGTACTTGGGCCGCACGCGCAGGCCAAGATCGCGGTAGCCCACCAGTAGTTCCGGTCGCCCGGTGCGCGCATCCAGTGTCAGCAGCTCGCCGGTGGCCCAGGGCGCATCGCGGGTGCCGAACTTCTGCGCCAGACCGAACATCACCTGATCGTTGTTGACCCAGTGCATGTTGAAGACATGCGAATTGAGGGGTGGGCGCAGATTGCCCACCGGCGTGTTGTCGTCCGTACGGAGGATGATCACAGCGGTGAAGCCGTCCGCAGGCACGGTCGCGGCGAGATAGTCGCCTCCGGGAGAAAGCATGACATCGCCGAACTTGTCCGCTCGCACATAGGCGCCCAGATCGACCGCAGCAGCGGTTCCACCCCATAGTCCCGCCACGATGAGGGCGGCCAGCCAGCGCTTGTGCATCCATCTCTCCCCTGCCTGGACCCCTTGTCCCGGCTGGCCGATTCTAGGCAGGCCAGTGCCCGGCCCGCCAGTGGCCCACAAAAAACGACGGCACCGTTGCCGGTGCCGTCGTTACCACTACCTTGGAGAGAGAGTCAGGACGTGGGTTCGGGGGGCGAGCGCCGGGTCAGTGGACCCCGCGCACCGCCAACGTGAGGGCCAGGATGCTGAGGATCACCGCGATGGTGCCGTCGAGCACGCGCCAGGTGCTGGGCTTGGTGAACAGCGGCGCCAACAGGCGCGCGCCGAGGCCCTGCGCGGTCAGCCACAGGCAGCTGGCGGTGACCACGCCGGCAGCGAAGGCCATGCGGGCGTTGCCGAAGTTCTCGGCGATCGAACCGATCACCATCATGTCCAGCCAGAAGTGCGGGTTGATCAGCGAGAAACCGACCGCGGCCATCAGCACCGCGCGGCGGCTGCCGTCATCGCTGTCGGCCTCGCCCATGCCGCCGCCACCGGCGATCGCACGGCGTGCCGACTTCATCGCGTACCAGGCCAGGAACGCCACACCGGTCCACAGCACGGCGGTGGTCAGCCACGGCAGCGCCGAAGTGAGCGTGCGCAGGCCGGCCACGCTGGCAAAGATGAAGATCGCATCGATGGCCGCACAGGTGGCGACCACCGGCACGATGTGCTTGCGCAGGATGCCCTGGCGCAGGATGAAGGCGCTCTGGGCGCCGACCACGGCGAACAGGCCGATGCCGGTAGCTGCACCAGAGAACCAGGCACCGAGGCCGGTGCTGGCGGAGATGACCGAGAACATGGGATTCACTGCCTTTACTTGCTTTGGGGGACGGTGCCTCGCGAAGGCGGACAGCACCGGAACGAGCGCCATTGTCGCGCCGCAACATGGAAAAGACGAGCTAAACTTCCTAAACCAACATTAGCGGAGCTTAATTCGATGCGCATCGATCATGCCCAGCTGCGCGCCCTGGCCGCGGTGATCCGCGAAGGCAGCTTCGACCGCGCCGCGCAGTCGCTGAATGTCACGCCCTCGGCCATCTCGCAGCGGGTCAAAGCGCTGGAGGACCGGATCGGCCGGCTGCTGGTCAAGCGCGGCACCCCGGCCACCGCCACCGCCGAGGGGCAGCTGCTGGTGCAGCTGGCCGAGCAGACGGCCCTGCTTGAACACGATGCGCTGCACCGCATGGGCCTGGCCGACGAGGATCTGCCACAGGCCAGCATCCCGGTGGCGGTGAACCACGACAGCCTGGAAACCTGGTTCCCGCAGGCGGCCTACCAGTTCGCGCAGACCACCGGCACCACGCTGGACCTGCGCGTGGAAGACCAGGACCACACCGTGGAGCTGCTGCGCCAGGGCACGGTGCTGGGCGCGGTGACCACCCTGGACGAGCCGGTGCAGGGCTGCCAGATCCATGCGCTGGGCAGCATCCGCTACGCCGCCACCTGTACCCCCGAGTTCCGCGAGCGTCATTTCGCCAAGGGCGTGACCGCGCAGGCGCTGGCGCAGGCCCCGGTGCTGGTGTTCAACCGCAAGGACGACATGCAGTCGCGCTTCGCCCGGCGCATGGCCGGCGACGACCTGCCCAGCACCGCGCCGACCTGGTGGATTCCGTCCACGCGCGCCTTCGTGCAGGCCAACCTCGGCGGCATGGGCTGGACGATGAATCCGTTGCCGCTGGTCAAGCGGCACCTGGACGCGGGCCGCCTGGTCTACGTACGGCAGCGCGCATGGGAAGACGTGCCGCTGTACTGGCAGCATTGGAAGGGCGACGTGCAGACCATGGCCTTGCTGACCCGCGCGGTGCTGGAGGCCTCCTCGGCACTGATCCGGCGCAAGCGCTGAAAAGGGGACGGAGGGGATTAAGTCGTATAAGGCCCAAGCGACACATCGGGCAAAGACGACTTAATCCCCTCCGTCCCCTTTTTGCTCCATCCAATCTCCATCAACCCTCCACGCCGGGTCCATGCGTGATGCGGATACTGGTCGGCCGATCAATGCAAGGAGGCCCTGCATGCCTGTATTCGTCCGCGATGCGCGCCCCGAAGATGCCGCCGCCTGCATCGACCTGCGGGGGCGCACCCGCGAAAACGCCTTCAGCGCCGCGCAGTTGGCAGAGCTGGGCATCACCGAGGGCAGCTGGGCAGCCGGCATCGCCCAGGGCGATTCGATCGGCCGCGTCGCCTGGGACGGCGAGCGCATGGCCGGTTACTGCTTCGCCGACCGCGACAGCGGCGAAGTACTGGTGCTGGCCCTGCTGCCGGACTACGAAGGCCGCGGCATCGGCCGCCAACTGCTGCAGGACGTGGTGAGCCTGACCCGCGATGCCGGCCACCGGCGGCTGTTCCTGGCCTGCTCGGCCGACCCGCGATCGCGCTCGCACGGCTTCTACCGCCGCCTGGGCTGGCGCCCGACCGGCGAGATCGACGACGCCGGAGACGAGATTCTGGAGCTGGTCTGATTGAAGGCGTCGCCAGGCATGACCTGGCGCTATGGGTGACGGTGCCGCGAAAGGCCGGATGCTGCGTTGCATCAAAAAAGGACCGGAAACAGTTAGAATCGCGCCAGGATGTTGCAAGGCGTTGTTTCTTCACGCCCTTTCCCTGCCCCACGCGCATCCTGACCCCTTCCCCTCCGCCAACGATCCCGCCCCCATGAAGAAATTTGGCAAGGCTCTTCTCGCCCTGCTCGTGCTGCTGTTGCTGGCCGCCGCGCTGTTCCTGTACTGGCCGCTGACCCAGCGCTCGGTGCCCGCCGCCAGCAACGACAAGCCCGTCGATGTGGTGCTGGTCGGCGCCGGCATCATGAGCATCACCCTGGCCACCTACCTGCAGGAACTGCAGCCGGACTGGAACATCCAGGTCTACGAACGCCTCGACGGCGTCGCCGGTGAAAGCTCCGACGGCTGGAACAACGCCGGCACCGGCCACTCGGCCTTCGCCGAACTGAACTACACCCCGGAACTGCCCGACGGCAGCATCGAGACCAAGCGCGCGGTCGGCATCGCCGAATCGTTCGAGGTCTCGCGCCAGTTCTGGTCGCACCAGGTGAAGGAAGGCCGGCTGGGCCAGCCCAGCGACTTCATCAACCCGACCCCGCACATGAGCTTCGTCTGGGGCGATGACAACATCGCCTACCTGCACAAGCGCCAGCAGGCCCTGGTGAAGAATCCGCTGTTCTACGGCATGCAGTACTCCGAGGATCCGGCCCAGATCAAGCAGTGGGCCCCGCTGCTGATGGAAGGCCGTGACCCGAAGCAGAAGGTTGCCGCGACCTGGATGCCGCTGGGCACCGACGTCAACTTCGGCGTGATCACCCGCCAGCTGACCGCCGGCCTGCAGCGCAGCCCGAACTTCAGCCTGCACCTCAACCACGAAGTGAGCGCGCTGCGGCAGAACGCCGACAAGAGCTGGAACGTGACGGTGAAGGACCTCAAGGCCGGTACCGAGTCCACCACCCACGCCCGCTTCGTGTTCATCGGTGCCGGTGGCGCTGCACTGAAGCTGCTGCAGATGTCCGGCATTCCGGAATCGAAGGACTACGCCGGCTTCCCGGTCGGCGGCCAGTTCCTCGCCTTCCAGGGCCAGGACGTGACCTCGCGCCATGGGGTGAAGGCTTACGGCATGGCCGAGACCGGCTCGCCGCCGATGTCGGTGCCGCACCTGGATGCGCGCAAGCTGGACGGCAAGCCGGTGGTCCTGTTCGGGCCGTTCGCGCTGTACAGCACCAAGTTCCTCAAGCACGGCTCGTGGTGGGACCTGTATTCCTCGGTCACCCACAACAACGTTGGCCCGATGCTGGAAGTGGGCAAGGACAACCTGGACCTGGTGCAGTACCTGATGGGACAGGCGCGCCTGAACGATGCCGACCGCCAGGCCGAACTGGTCAAGTACTTCCCCAATGCCAAGCCGGGTGACTGGAAGCTGGTCACCGCCGGCCAGCGCGTGCAGATCATCAAGCGCGATCCGCTGAAGGGCCCGGTGCTGCAGTTCGGTACCGAGATCGTGACCGACAAGGACCACACCCTCGCCGCCCTGCTCGGCGCGTCGCCGGGCGCGTCGACCTCGCCGCCGATCATGCTTGACCTGATGGCCAAGGCCTTCCCGGAGCAGATGAAGGCCGGCTGGGAAACCCGCCTGCGCGAGATCGTGCCGTCGTACGGGCGCAAGCTCAACGACAGCGCCGCGCTGGTCAACGAGATCCGCACACTGACCAGCCAGACCCTGCAGCTGCCCTACCTGGAGGTGCCGGTGGACGCGAACGCGGCATCGCCCGCTCCGGCGGCGGTTCCGGCGCCGGCCAAGGAAAAGCGCAACGCCAACGAGGAACTGCAGGCGCTGTAAGCCCGCAGTTTGCTTTCGATGCAGACGGACGGCCACCTTCGGGTGGCCGTTTGCGTTTGTGCAGGCTACGCCTGTAGAGCCGAGCCCGTGCTCGGCTCCGGCAAAAAGCAGCCGAGCATCGCTCGGCTCTACAGAAAGCGATGCCCCGTGCCGGGAACCCTGCGCACAATGACGCTAATTGTAATGTTGTTAAGAATTATTTACATTTGCGTCCTGCGCAGTGACCGCGCCTCGCCCCAGACGGACCTGACCGTGCCCGAAGCCGCCGCCCCGGGTGCTGGACGACTGTTGCCGCCCCTCCCCGCCTCCACGCTTCGAGCCCACCATGTGCCTGACCTTCGATAACCGCCTGCCCCGCCGCGCGCTGCTGCCGGCCGCCCTGCTTTCGTCGTTGACCCTGCTGGCCACGCCCAGCGCGTTCGCCGCCACTGATGGCGCAGCCGACGCCAAGACCCTGGACCGGGTGAGCGTGCGTGCCGAACAGTCGGCGCCGCCGGCCAGTACCACGCGCCTGCCGATCACCCTGCAGGAAACCCCGCAGTCGGCCACCGCGATCAGCCTGCAGCGCCTGCAGGACGAATCGCTGTTCAGCATCAACGATGTGATGCGCAACGTGACCGGCGTCAGCGTGTCCTTCTATGACACGCAGCGCCCGCTGTACTACGCGCGCGGCTTCGCCATCACCGACTTCCAGGTCGATGGCATTCCCACCTACAGCGGCTCCACCAACCAGGAGTACGACACCGCCTTCTACGACCGTATCGAAGTGATCCGCGGCGCCAACGGCCTGCTCAGCGGCGCCGGCGTCCCGTCGGCCACGGTCAACCTGCTGCGCAAGCGCCCGGGCAAGGAATTCGATGCGTCGTTCGCGGTCAGCGCCGGCAGTTGGGACTACCGTCGCATGGAGGCCGACGTGACCGCGCCGCTGACCGCCGACGGCCGCTTCCGCAGCCGCGTGGTCGCCGCCTACACCGATCGTGGCCTGTATTACGACCGCTACGACGAGAACAAGATGGCCGGCATGGCGGTGCTGGAAGGCGACGTCACCGACAGCACCACGATCACCCTCGGTTACCAGAGCCAGGACAACAACCCCACCGGCTCGACCTGGGGCACCGTGCCGTTCTTCGACAACCAGGGCCATTTCGCGCACCTGCCGCGCTCGACCAACCTGTCGCCGAAGTGGAGCTACTGGAAGCGCGAGAGCAACACCGCCTTCGCCAACCTGGAACAGCGTTTCGGCGACAACTGGCTGTTGAAGATCAACACCGCCTATACCCGTGGCAACGTGCAGAACGTGCGCCTGTACGGCACCGGCAACCCGGACCCGGTGACCGGCGCGGGCATCTACCTGCGCGCGGCCGCCGGTGATTCGAAGGACACCCGCCGCAATGTCGATGCCTACCTGACCGGCAGTTTCGATCTGTTCGGCCGTGACCACGATGTGACCCTCGGTGCACAGTGGTCGGACCTGGAAGGCACGACGAATACCCTGGCACTGAACTTCCCGAGCGACTGGGCGCGCTGCGGCGGCGAGCGCTGCTACTACATTCCCAACGTGTACAACTGGAACGGCGACATCTCCGAGGTGACCTACCGCCGCACCGGCGCGCGCCGCGTGGCCAAGACCACGCAGAGTGGCGTCTACCTGGCCACCCGCCTGCGCCTGGCCGATCCGCTGTCGCTGATTGCCGGCGCACGCCTGAGCCGCTGGGAAACCCTCACCCGCTCCTACAACGCCGCTGGCACCTACACCGGCACCAGCGGCGCGTACAAGGTGAGCGATGAAGTCACTCCCTACGTGGGCCTGGTCTACGACATCACCCCGAACGTGTCGGCCTATGCCAGCTACACCGAGATCTTCAACCCGCAGAACTTCAAGGACCGCAACGAGAACCTGCTGGCACCGGTGCAGGGTTCGAACCTGGAAGCGGGCATCAAGACCCAGTGGCTGGACGGCCGCCTGACCGCCAACGCCGCCGTGTTCGAGGCCAAGCAGGACAACTACGCCGTGCGCGACATGGGCGTGCCGGAAGGTTCGCTGAGCGATGGCACCTCCGCCTACATCGGCGTCAACGGCACCAAGGCACGCGGCTGGGAAGTGGACGTCAACGGCGAGATCCTGCCGGGCTGGACGGTCAATGCCGGCTACACCCACGTCAAGGTCACCCGCGCGGCTACCGACCTGCTGTACGCCAACCCGCCAAAGGATCTGTTGCAGCTCAACACCCAGCTGCAGCTGCGCGGTGCGCTGGAACGCCTGAGCGTTGGCGGTGGCGTGCAATGGCAGAGCAAGGTGCAGGGCTACAACATCGCCTACCCGCTGGGCGGCACGGTGACGGTGAACCAGCCGGCCTACATGCTGGTGCAGTTCAATGCCAACTACCGCATCAGCGACAGCTGGACCGCAACGCTGAGCGTGCGCAACGCACTGGACAAGACCTACTGGGCGAATCTGGACTACAACAACTACGGCGAACCGCGCTTCGTGTCGGCCAGCCTGCGCTGGACGTTCTGAGCAACCCGCGAACCGGTGGGTGCCTGGTGGGTGCCGACCGTTGATCGGCACGCCCTCCGCCACGACCCACCGTCGCGGCATACCTGAATGGGCCCGCCTCCGCGCGGGCCCTTCCTTTTGCTGCACTGCAGGTTGCGGCGCCCTTCGTAATTATGTCGTAATTACATCGACACCAATCGGAAGCCGGTCGATGAACCCGAGCTGGGATACGTTGGAACGCAGCCGCCAGGCCCGCCTGGAACGTGCCGCGCCGTGGGCCCGGGGACGCGAGGTCGCCGCCGGCGACGTAGGCGAGCTGCTGCATGCACTGCTGGAGCCAGGCGACAAGGTCTGCCTGGAGGGCAACAACCAGAAGCAGGCCGATTTCCTCGCCCAGGCCCTGGCCGATCTTGACCCGGCCCGCGTGCACGACCTGCACATGGTGCAGTCGGTGCTGTCGCTGCCGTCGCACCTGGATGTATTCGAGCGTGGCATCGCGTCGAAGCTGGACTTCTCGTTCTCCGGCCCGCAGTCAGTGCGGTTGGCCAACCTGGTGGCTGAAGGGCGCATCCAGATCGGTGCCATCCACACCTACCTGGAACTGTTCGGCCGCTACTTCATCGACCTGACCCCGCGCGTGGCCCTGGTCGCCGCGCAGGCCGCAGACCGGCACGGCAACCTGTACACCGGGCCGAACACCGAAGACACGCCGGTGATCGTCGAAGCCACCGCCTTCGGTGGCGGCATCGTCATCGCCCAGGTCAACGAGATCGTCGACACCCTCCCCCGCGTCGACATTCCCGCTGACTGGGTCAACTTCGTGGTGCAGGCGCCGAGGCCGAACCATATCGAACCGCTGTTCACCCGCGACCCGGCGCAGATCTCCGAGATCCAGGTGTTGATGGCGATGATGGCGATCAAGGGCATCTACGCCGAGTACGGCGTGAACCGCCTCAACCATGGCATCGGCTTCGACACGGCGGCCATCGAACTGCTGCTCCCCACCTACGCCGAATCGCTCGGCCTGAAGGGAAAGATCTGCCAGCACTGGGCGTTGAACCCCCACCCGGCACTGATTCCGGCAATCGAATCGGGCTTCGTCAGATCGGTGCATTCGTTCGGTTCGGAACTAGGCATGGAGAAGTACATCGCCGCGCGAGGCGATGTGTTCTTCACCGGCGCCGATGGCTCGATGCGTTCCAACCGCGCCTTCTCGCAGACCGCCGGCCTGTATGCCTGCGACATGTTCATCGGTTCCACATTGCAGATCGACCTGCAGGGCAACAGCTCCACCGCCACCCGCGACCGCATTGCCGGCTTCGGTGGCGCACCGAACATGGGCTCGGACGCACGCGGCCGGCGCCATGCCAGCGAGGCCTGGATCAAGGCCGGCCAGCAGGCCGCGCGCCCGGGTGAGATGCCGCGTGGGCGCAAGCTGGTGGTGCAGATGGTGGAAACCTTCCGCGAGCACATGGCGCCGGCCTTCGTCGAGCGCCTCGATGCCTGGGACCTGGCCGAACGCGCGAACATGCCGCTGCCGCCGGTGATGATCTACGGCGACGACGTCAGCCATGTGCTGACCGAGGAAGGCATTGCCAACCTGCTGCTGTGCCGCACCCCTGAGGAGCGCGAACAGGCGATCCGTGGCGTGGCCGGCTATACCGCCGTGGGCATGGGGCGCGACCGCGCGATGGTGGAGAACCTGCGCGACCGCGGCGTGATCCGCCGTCCCGATGACCTCGGCATCTCCGTGCGCGATGCCAGCCGTGAACTGCTGGCGGCGCGTTCGGTGAAGGACCTGGTGCGCTGGTCCGGCGGCCTGTACGACCCGCCCAAGCGCTTCCGCAACTGGTAAGGGGCTGAGCATGGAAACCCTCGACTATCGATTCGAAGGGCACACTGCGGTGCAGTTTCCGCGCGATGCGGTGCTGGTCGGCGTGCTGGCCTCGGGCAACCTGGAAATCCTGCTGGAGCCGGCCGCACTGGACGGCGCGATGACGGTGCGCATCATCACCGCCGCGAAGGGCTTCGGCAGCGTGTGGCAAGCGGTGATCAGCGACTTCGCACAGCGTCATCCGCTGCGCGATGTACGCATCTCGATCAACGATGCCGGTGCGACCCCGGCGGTAGTCAGCCTACGCCTGGACCAGGCCGTGGAAACCCTGCGTGCTGGAGATCCACGATGAACCGGACGCAGCGCTACAGCTACTACGAAGCCGATGCGCGCGAGCGTATCGCCAGCCTGGTCGATGCCGGTTCCTTCAGGGAATTCCTCGGCCCGGCGCGGCGGATGATAAGCCCGCACCTGGCACAGCTCGACCAGCCCGCGGCGTTCGACGACGGCATCGTTGTCGGCGAAGCCACGCTGCGTGGCCGACGCGTGCTGCTGGCCGCGCAGCAGGGTGAATTCATGGGCGGCGGGGTGGGCGAAGTGCACGGTGCCAAACTGACCGGGCTGCTGCGCCGCGCAGTCGAAACACATCCCGAAGGCGTGCTTCTGCTGCTGGACACCGGTGGTGTGCGCCTGCACGAAGCCAATGCAGGGCTCATCGCCATTTCCGAGATCATGCGCGCCACCCTGGACGCGCGTGCAGCGGGTGTGCCGGTGATCGCGCTGATCGGCAGCGGCAACGGCGCCTTCGGCGGCATGGGCATCGTCGCCCGCTGCTGCACTACGGTCATCATGTCCGAAGAGGGTCGCCTGTCGCTGTCCGGCCCGGAAGTGATCGAGACCGTGCGCGGCGTGGAAGAGTTCGATTCCCGCGATCGCGCGCTGGTCTGGCGCGTAACGGGAGGCAAGCACCGCTACCTGATCGACCAGGCACAGGTGCTGGTGCCCGATGCCATCGAGGCCTTCGCGCAGGCGGCCAGCAACGCGCTGCAGCCTGATACCAGCAGCACCGATCCGGATACTGCATTGGCCGCGCTGCAGGCCCGCCACGCGGCATTGAAGGCGCGCGTGCAGGTCTGGGGCGATTGCCGCGATGGCCTGGAGATCTGGGCCCGCCAAGGCATCGCAGCCCCCGAGCGACTACCGCTGCTCGACACCGATGAGTTCCTCATCGCCACCGCCGACCGGAGCCTGCCATGAGCATGCCGCTGCAGACCCTGCTCGATGCCCTGTTCCCGCATGGGCATGCCATTGCGGTGAACGATTCGGTGCTGACCGGCAGCGCTGCCACCGAGGATGGCAAGGTGACCGTCATCGGTACCGCCGACAAACTTGAAGTCGGCGTGGACCACGCCTTGGCACTGGCCGGGACGGTACTGGACAGCACCTGCGCGCATCCTCAGCGACCGATCGTGATGCTGGTGGATACCGCCGGCCAGCGCCTGGCGCGGCGCGACGAACTGTTGGGCATCAATGGTTACTTTGCGCATCTCGCGCAGACGCTCGATCTGGCACGCCGCCGTGGTGCGCGCCTGATCACCCTGGTTTACGGCGAATCCGTCAGTGGTGGCTTCCTCTCATTCGGCCTGATGGCCGACCACATCCACGCCCTGCCCGATGCACAGGTGCGGGTGATGGACCTGCGCGCAATGGCGCGGGTGACCAAGCAACCGCTGGAGAAGCTGCAGGCGCTCAGCCAGAGCTCGCCGGTGTTCGCACCGGGCGTGGAAAACTACGTGGCGATGGGCGCGGTGGATTCGATCTGGAGCGGCGAGCTGGCCGCACACCTGCTGCAGGCGCTGCGCACGCCCACCGATGGCGACCGCCGCGCCGTGCAGGGTGCCGAACGTGGCGGTCGCATGCTGGCCGCACGCGTGGCTGCAGCCGTGAGCCAGGGCGATGCCTGAGCGGCTGCCACGCCATACGCTGGTCTGGTTGCCAGCGCACGCCCGCTGGCAGGCGGACATCGCCGCGCATGAGCCGCGCCTGGGCGACTGGTTTGCGCAGGGGTTGCCCGCCATCGTCGCCCGGCGAGCCGCCGACGATGCCGATCCCCGCCTGCGCCTCGGCGTGCCGCTGCCACCCGCCGAGGGCAAACTGCGCCTGGCCCTGCGCGTGCCGGCACACGATGTGCTGCGCACCGCGGCGCCACCGACACTTCAGGCGGTGCTGGAAGGCGACCTTGTGCAGGACTGGCAGCGCCCGCTGCAGGCATTGCAGGACATCGCCGCAGCGCGTGTATTCGGTGCCTTCGCATGGCAGCACCTCACGGGCCTGCACTATGTGCACGCGCGCTCGGACATCGATCTGCTGTGGCGGATCGACACCGCCGCACAGGCCGATGCCCTGGTCGCACGGCTGCAGGCATGGGAGACCGAACACGGCCGGCGGGTCGATGGCGAATTGTGCCTGGTGGATGGTGGCGCGGTGAACTGGCGCGAATACGCCGGGCGCAGCCGCGAGGTACTGGTCAAGCGCCTCGATGGTGCCGCACTGGAACTACGTGATGCGTTGTTCGCCTCCACCGGGGTGAGCGCGTGAACGCCCTCGTGCAACCGGCGGTCAGGCCAGCTGCCGTGGACAGCGCGCGTCTGGGGCGCCTCGCCATCGCCAGCCTGCACGCCGAACTCGCCCTTGCACCCAAGCCAGGGTTGGTCACCCCCTTCGACAGCGGCAGCCACCACGACATGGACGCCGGCACGTTCCTGCGCAGCCTGTTCGCGCTGCGCCACTACTTCGTCGCCGTGGCCGACGCCGGTGTCAGCGCGGCGCCGTTCCAGACGTTGCGCCGGCACGGCATCGCTGCGGAGATATCGATGCTGCGCGCGACCGCCGGCATCAATACCCATCGCGGCGCGGTCTTCAGCCTTGGCCTGCTGGTGGCGGCTTCCGCTGCCTGTCGGGGCCGCGCGGGCGGTGCCATCGCAGCCGAGCAGGTCTGCCAGGAAGTGCGCCGCTGGGCTGCCGAGCTCGCCGGCGCACCGCTGGATGCGAACAGCCCTGGCCAGCGCGCGCGCGCACGGCACGGCGTGCAGGGTGTGCGCGAACAAGCGGCCGCCGGCTACCCGCTGCTGCGCGAGGTGGCACTGCCTACCCTGCGCCACGCGCTGGCCAGCGACCTGTCACGCGAGGCCGCGATGTGCCAGACCCTGGTGCAGCTGATCGCGTGCGTGGATGACCTCAACCTGCTGCACCGTGGCGGCGCCAACGGCCTGCGCTGGGCCCAGCAACAGGCGCGAGGCTTCCTCGATGCCGGCGGCGCCTTCGTACCCGGCTGGCAGGCACGCCTGCACAGCATCGGTAATGGATTCGTCGCACGCCGGCTGAGCCCCGGCGGCAGTGCCGACCTGCTGGCCTGTGCCTGGTTCCTGCTGCAGCAGGAGGTCGCATGAGCCTTGCCCTGCTCTGCCCCGGCCAAGGTGCGCAGCATGCGGCGATGTTCGGCCGCGTGCGCGATCTGCCCGCCGTGCGCGACGTACTGGAGACCGCCAGCGCAGTGCTTGGACGCGACGTGTTCGCGGCAGCTGCTGACGAATCGCGCTTCGACAATGCTCTGGCGCAGCCCTTGCTGTGTGCAGCCAGCCTCGCGCATTGGCAGGGCCTTCGCGAAGCGGTGCCTGCACCGGTGCTGGTGGCCGGCTACAGCATCGGCGAGCTCGCCGCGCACGCCATCGCCGGCAGCTTCGATGCCACCACCTGCCTGGCGCTGGCTGTGCAACGTGCGCAGTTGATGGACAGCGCCAGCCCTGCCGATGCAGGCCTGCAGGCAGTGCTCGGGCTGGACCGCCGCAGCCTGCAGTCGCTGTGTGATGCGCAGGGCACCTACGTGGCCATCGCCAACGGGCAGGACCATTTCATCGTGGGCGGCACGCACGCCTCGTTGCAGCGGCTGGCCGATGCAGCGCGGGCGCAGGGCGCGGACATCCGTGTGCTGCCGGTGCGCGTGCCCGCACACACACCATTGCTGGCGGCGGCGGTCGCACCGTTCGCTGCCGCACTCGATGCATCGCCACTGCAGGCCCCACGCCTGCCGCTGCTGGCCGGCATCGATGCGCGACCGGTGCGGGACCGCGCAACGGCAGTCAGCACGCTGTCGTTGCAACTGACGCAGACCATCGAATGGGCGCAGGTGATGCGCCAGGCCTTCGAGCGCGGCACGCGCGTGTTCCTGCAGCTGGGCCCGGGCAACGCGCTGGCGCGCATGGTCGCGCCGGCCTACCCGTGCTGCGAGGTGCGCGCTGTGGAAGAGTTTCAGAGCCTTGAAGGCGCCGCGGCCTGGGTCCGCAGCGCGCTGGAGCGGCTGCAGTAACGGGTTCGAGCAGTACGTATCACGCAACAGGCCGTACGTCGCCTTACCCCGGGATGGCGGGTCTCCATCCGCGCTATACGTGAGTCACGTGTCTGGGAGGGCGCATGAGTCCACAAATCGCAACGATCATCGGTCTGGTGATCATGTTCATCGTCGCCACCGCGATGCCAATCAACATGGGTGCCGTCGCTTTCGCGCTGGCCTTCATCGTCGGCGGGCTGTGGGTCGACATGGGCGGCAAGGAGGTCCTGGCTGGCTTTCCCGGCGATCTGTTCCTGACCCTGGTCGGCATCACCTATCTGTTCGCCATCGCGCAGAAGAACGGCACCATCGACCTGCTGGTGCACTGGGCAGTAAAAGCCGTGCGCGGCCATATCGTGGCCATTCCGTGGGTGATGTTCGTGATCACCGCGGTGCTGACCGCCTTCGGCGCGCTCGGCCCGGCAGCGGTGGCCATCATCGGTCCGGTCGCGCTGCGCTTTGCCAAGCAGTACAACATCAATCCACTGATGATGGGCCTGCTGGTCATCCATGGCGCGCAGGCCGGTGGCTTCTCGCCGATCAGCGTGTACGGCAGCATCACCAACGGCGTTGTGCAGAAAGCCGGGCTGGAAGTGACAGAGATGGCGGTATTCCTGACCAGCCTGGGCTTCAACTTCATGATGGCGACGATCTGCTTCTTCGCGTTCGGCGGCATCGCCCTGCTGCGGCGTGGCTCGATCACCGCGGCCAGAACGATCGGCAATGCCGAGATGGCAATGGCCGGTGGCCCGCAGGCATCGTCGCGGCAATTCGCCATCGAAGGCCATGGCGCGCTGGTCGCAGCTGGCGGCGGCACGCTCAGCAATGATCCGGCGGCACTGGATGCGGTGGGCCTGACCCGCGAGCGGTTGTTCACCCTGATCGGCCTGCTCGGCCTGGGCGTGGCCGCGCTGATCTACAACCTCAACGTCGGCCTGGTCTCGATCACCGTGGCTGTCGCGCTGGCACTGCTGTCGCCACAAAGCCAGAAGGGCGCGGTGGATGGCATCAGCTGGTCCACCGTGCTGCTGATCTGCGGTGTGGTGACCTACATCGGCGTGCTGGAGCATGCCGGCGCGGTGGACTTCATCGGCAATGGCGTGTCCGACATCGGCATTCCGCTGCTCGGCGCGCTGCTGGTCTGCTACGTCGGCGGCATTGTCTCCGCATTCGCCTCGTCGGCTGCGGTGCTGGGCGCCACGATTCCGCTGGCGGTACCGTTCCTGATGCAGGGCCACCTCAGTGCGGCCGGCGTGATCTGTGCGCTGGCGGTGTCGTCCACCATCGTCGATGTCAGCCCGTTCTCAACCAATGGCGCGCTGGTGGTGGCTTCGGCCGCGAAGGAAGAGCGCGAAACCCTGTTCCGCCGTTTCCTGGTCTACAGCGGCCTGGTGGTGGCCCTGGGGCCGCTGCTGGCCTGGCTGGTATTCGTAGTACCGGGCTGGATGTAACCACCCAACGGTAGTGCCGGCCGCTGGCCGGCAATCCCATGAAGCCATCCAGCGATCATGGGTTGCCGCCCAGCGGCCGGCACTACCTGGCGGTACACTTCCTCCATGGCCATTGCCCCTGCCCCGCGGTCACCGAAGAAGCGCGCACCTCTGTACGAAGAGGTGGCCGAACACGTGCGCGAGCGCATCTACGACTACCGGCTGCCGCCGGGTGAGTGGATCGACGAGCCCGCACTGTGCGAAGAACTGGGCATCAGCCGTACGCCGCTGCGCGAGGCGCTGAAGCTGCTGGCTGCCGAAGGCCTGGTGCAGATCGATGCCGGTCGTGGCTGCCGGGTCACCCGGTTGACGCTGGAAGACCTCAACCAACTGTTCCCGGTGATGGCCATGCTGGAAGGCCGCTGTGCGCACGAAGCGGTCAGGCACATCGACGATGCCGGCGTGCAGCAGCTGGAAGACCTGCATGCGGCGATGGAAACCGCGGCGGCCGAGGGCAACATCGCCGAGTACTACCGCAACAACTACCTGATCCACGAAACCGTGCAGCACTACGCCGGCAACCCGTGGCTGATCCGCATCACCCACGACCTGCACCGCATCCTGAAGATGCATCGCGGCCGCCAGTTGCTGACCCCGGGCCGCACCGCGCAGTCGCTGGCCGAACACCGCGAATTGATGGAGTGCTTCCGCCGCCGCGACGCGCAGGCTGCCGAACGCACCATGGAGCGCCATCTGCTCAGCCAGGGCCAGGCACTGGCCGCCTATGTGGCGGCAGGTGGGCTGTTGAACGTGCCGGCGCCGTTGCCGACCGAAGGCGGCGGTTGAGCGGATGAGGTTGCCGGCCAGCGGCCGGCACTACCAGGACGTGACCTTGGCCGGCATCCTGGAACATCTCGTCAATCGCCACCACCGCAGCTGCCACCGTCACCACCCCCACCGCTGTCGCCGCTACCGCAGTCGGAGCTGCTGTAGCTGTGATGGCTGTGGTTGTCACTGGAATAGCCAACGGAGGTGTCATGGCTTCCGCCGCCATCCCCCCGGCTGCCCGAGCCATCGGCCGTGGCCACCGCCATGCACAGGATGGCGCCGACCAGCGGCAGTAGCCAGACCAGCAGCAACTGCACCGTCCGGCCGCCTGCCGACACCTCTTCGCGCCCCAGCACCACGAAGGTGGCGACGAGGTTCAAGCCCAATACCAGGGCGACCAGGACCAGGGTTACCACCAGCATGGCGCAGCTCCTTGAGCAGGGGGGCATACCCACCGCGACTGATCCATTGGTTGCAGCGCGGCTTTTTTCATCGAATTTCCGTTCGAATAAATATTCTGCGGGGCTATCGATAAATGTTGACCAGGCATTTTAGTCAGACCTGCAGGAATTCTACAAAGCATCTTGCACGAGCCGGACATCCTCCGGTTCGCTTAGCAATTCAAGATGTCTGATATAGCAGCTGGCCGCTCCCGACCTACTCCCTCTACACCTTTCTATCTCCAGCTACTTCGGCCCATCACGCAGACTTCTGACAATCCTATTCCAGTAGCGCACAGCCTCAAAATGCTGCTCTCTCGTCAACCAGGCTTTATTCTCAGGGCTGACCGGATCACCACCAACGATAACGGGTCTAAGCTCGAACAGCTCCATGCCTTTAGGGCGTTCGTGCTTATCCAGGCCAATCATTCTCGCTCTGCCAATTGCACGAATAAATCTGGAAGGTCGGCCGCTACCAAGATGGCGTATTGACGATCCATGCCTATAAAAGGAATCATTACTACCGGCATAGCGACATCCCACATGTCGAATCCATATGCTTCTCCTCCCCCGCTGGAGCCGAACAAAAATACACCGGGCGCATCCGTCTCGACTTCATATTCACGATTGAAATCAACCAGCTCTTCTGCCCTCCAAAAAATGATGTAGTTATCGCCAATGAATCCTTCGCCGCCGTCGTGAGTCTTAAGGAATTCAAGGTAGCTCTTAGGGAGTGCCGTTCTCAATCCTTCTGGCAGGCTATCAATGGCCGAAAGTTGAGCTGGGCCATTGAGCTGCCCTTCTGTTAGTTGATATTTCATCGCTATCTTCCTGAAATTCTCTGCAATTGTTTCCACCAAGGAGTCACCTCCAGCCAATGAGCCAGGTGCGCTCTTCAAATACGGAAGTGCTGCCGTTCTCTGCATAGTAGGTGTCGGCAATGCAAAGTGGCACTGGCTCATCATCGATGAAGATGGTTCGGAGTCTGGCAGGACAGCTCTCAAACGGTTCGAGTCGATACCCTACCTTGAAGGCGATGATATGCCCCCACCGGCGCCCCGGTTCGCTCTGCCTGTCATGAAGATGGGACAATGTAGGGCGCGCCGGCCTGCTTCCGGGCCGCCGGCGCCCCCCGCACCACACGGAAGAAGAAGAACAACAACATGCTGAAAGTCATTTTCGATACCGACCCGGGCGTCGACGACGCCCTGGCCCTGCTGTACCTGCACAAGCACGCCCAGATCGACCTGATCGGCGTCACCACCACCTTCGGCAATGCCTCGGTGGAGTCGACCACGCACAATGCGCTGTACCTGAAGCAGGCCTGGGGCTTTGCCGCCCCGGTCGCACGCGGTGCCGGCGGCCCGCTGCAGCCGGAAGCCACCCCGGAAGCCTGGCCGGTTCACATCCATGGCCACAACGGCCTGGGCAACCACGCGGTGCCGGCCGAACTGGACGTGGCCGCCGACGCGCGCCCCGCCCACCAGCTGATCATCGACCTGGTCCGCGCCCATCCGGGCGAGGTGACCCTGGTCGCGGTCGGCCGCATGACCAACCTGGCCCTTGCCCTGCAGCAGGCGCCGGACATCGCCGGCCTGGTGCGCGGCGTAGTGATCATGGGCGGCGCCTTCCACGTCAACGGCAACATCACCCCGGCCGCCGAGGCCAACATCTGGGGCGACGCCGAAGCGGCCGACGTGGTGTTCACCGCCAGCTGGCCGGTCACCGCCATCGGCCTGGACGTGACCACCCGCGTGGAAATGGACCGTGACGGCCTGGACAAGCTGGCTGCGATCGGTGGTGCCGATGCCGAACTGGTGCGTGCGCTGTCGCAGGATTACGTGGACTTCTACCTGCAGGCCGGCCACAAGGGCATGGTCGTGCACGACTGCTGCGCCTGCATCGCGCTGACCCGTCCGGAGCTGTTCCAGTTCGAGCGCGCCAGCGTGCGCGTGGCCACCGACGGCGTCGCCCGCGGTATGACCATTCCCAAGCCGGAAGGCCTGGCGTTCGGCCCCAGCGTGTGGGACGGCCACGTGGTGCAGTCGATTGCCATCGGCGTCGATGCGGCCGCCGTGCTGGCCGACATCGAGCAGACCCTGAAGGTCTGACCCGCTAGCGCTTGGCCCTGCCCGGGACCGTCTCGGGCAGGGTCCACAGCACCGGCAGCACCAGCACCGCCACCAGCGCGATCATCGCGCCCGGCGCCGCCGCCCAGCCGCTGCGTTCCACCCACCATTGCGCCAGCCAGGGCGTTGCCCCGCCGAAGAAGGCCGTGGCCATGGTCACGCCCAGTGCCAGCCCACTCACCCGCCCTTCGCCGGGAAACTGCTCGGCCGTGGCCGGGGCCGCCACCGCGCTCACGCCACCGGCCACGCAGGCCAGCAACACCGCGGCCAGCGCGATGCCCAGCGGCGTCGCCTGCGCCATCCACGCGAACAAGGACAGCGGCAGCAGCGCTGCCAGCACGGTCAGGCCCAACAGCACCGGCCGTCGTCCGACACGGTCGGACAATGCGCCGCACAGGGGCGTGATCGCGATCACCGCCACGGCCGCAATCGTCGACAGCCACAGCGCATCGCCCTCATCGTGGCCCCGCGCATGCAGGAATGCGGGCACATAGGTGATGCCGACGTAGTAAGTAATCGAGCCCAGCGCCGAGATCGCGAACGTGCGCGCCACCGCCAGCGGATGGTTGCGCAGCACATGCTTCAGCGGCGTCGCGGGAATGCTGCCCTCGCGGCGCTGCCGCTCGAACTCCGGCGACTCGTGCATGCCCGAGCGCGCGACCAGGATCACCAGTGCCAGCGCCGCGCCAACGAAGAACGGAATACGCCAGCCCCAGCTGTCCAGCTGCGCGGGCGCGAGCAGCGCCACGGTAACCGCAGAGATCGCCACCGCCAGCAGCGCACCCACCTCGCTGGCTGCGGACGCCAGCGAGGTCACCAGGCCACGTCGCTGCGCCGGTGCGCTTTCCAGCAGGTACGCCACCACCCCGGTGTATTCGCCGCCCACCGAAAACGCCATCACGCAGCGCAGTACCAGCAGCAGCACACCCGCCGTCGTTCCGGCCATGGCCGCTGTCGGCAGCAGTGCAGTGGCCAGCATCGCCGCTGCCATCAACGCCATCGATGCCAGCAGCATCCAGCGCCGGCCGAGTCGGTCGCCCAGGTGGCCGAAGCACAGCGCGCCCAGCGGGCGCATCAGGTAGGACACCGCAAAGCCGGCCAGGGTGGCCAGCAGCGCCTGTTCGCCGCCGCCGAAGAACACCCGCGACAACACCGTGGCGAAGTACAGGTACAGGGTGAAGTCGTACCACTCCACCACCGTGGACAGGCCCGCCACCCACATCGAGCGCTGCCGCGCCAACGTCATTGCGTGTTCGCCTTCAACAGCCTCGATCCCGGTTGCGCAGGTTCGGAGCAGGATGTCATGACCGGGGTGAAATACGGGTCATCGGCTATCCGTCGCCTGCATGTACTGGGTTTCATGACCGGTGAAACGCTCGCCGTCAGAGCCGAAGCAGAAGCGCCCCTGCTCGAACACGCGGTAGACCAGCAGCGCGCCATCAAGGCAGAACTGCGGCTGGTCCACGCCCGTTTCCAGTGTCCCGTAGCCGGTGGCCTCTCCGCCCTTCCCCGCCGGGCCGGTGAAGGCATCGAACGGCAGTGGCGTCGCCCTGCCCGTGCGGGTATCGACCAGCACCAGCGTGCGCTGGAAGTACTCGGGTCGATCATCGACCTGCACCAGCAGGTAGTGCTTGTTGAAATTGGGTTTCTGATGCTGGAGGGCATCTTCGATGGCTCCGCGGTGCCGCGCATCGCAGAAGTCGACCGGGCTGTAGCGGTAGCTGCAACCGTCGTGGTCGTAGGGCAGGTTCATGCCCGAGTAGCTGACGCCTGCCTGGCTGCCCAGGTCGTCTCCCGGTTCAGGGATGCTGCACAGCAGCCACGAACGCTGCGCATCCTCCGGGTCGGCCAGCAGCTTCGGCTCGCGCCCTTCCTCGTAGGCCGCACCACCCGGGAAGTCCTGCCCGAAACGCTGGCGGACGATGGGACGTGCCTTCTCCAGCGGCAGGCCGATCCTGGCCCCACGGAACGAAACGAACGTCATCGTCGGCAGGATCACTTCCTCCACCGGCAGCCCCTTCCATTGCCCCTGCACGCAGAACGTGGCGGTCTCGTTCTCCCCGTCTTCCTTGCAGGGCTTCGGTGCGTTCGTCGCCAACCAGGGATGGGCCGGGCGCCCGGTCTGCTGATCGATGTACCAGCCGTCCAGCGCGCAGGTCGGCAGGGCATCGAGCAGCGGAGAGAGGTCTGTTGCGGTGGCCGGGGCGGCAAGCGGTGCGCCCGCTGCGGGTGCCCCGGTCGGCGCATCCGGTGTGCGCTGGCATGCCGCCAGCGCGAGTAGACCGACCAGCAGCGCGGCGTGGCGCGGGCGCCGGATTGAATGCTGCGTTCCCTGCATTGCGTGTTTCCTGGTTTCGACACTCCCTGCAGATGATCGCCGATCCCGAAGCCGTGCAGGAACGCCGCAGATCCCACATCGGGGTCAGAGCCCTTCGCTCCCGCAAAGGGATCCGACCCCGCCCGTTACCCCGGCAGCTGCAGTTCCGCCCGCAGGCCGCCGCCCTCGCGGTTGTGCAACCTCAGCGAGCCGCCCAGCGACTGTGCCAGCTGCACCGCGATGGCCAGGCCCAGGCCAGTGCCGCCGGTATCGCGGTTGCGCGAGCTTTCCAGCCGATGGAACGGCGCCAGCACTGCCTGCAGCTGGTCCTCGGGAATGCCAGGGCCACGGTCGGAAATGCTGATCCACACTCTGCCGGCGTCATCACGGCCCGCCTCGACCTCGGCGGCACCGGCGTAACGCAATGCGTTGTCGACCAGATTGCCGACCACCCGGCGCAGCGGCTGCGGCCAGGTCTGCACGACCAGTCCAGCGGGCGCACCACCGCTGACCGGCTTGCCCATGTCCTCGTAATCGCCGACCACACTGGCCAGGAACGCGCCCAGGTCCATCGACACCGGTGCGCCACTGGCGACGTGGCTGCTGCGCGCATAGGCCACGCCCTCACGCACCAGTTGACCCAGGTGGTCGAGGTCGTCCAGCAACCGCTGCTGGGTGCTGTCTTCAGGCAGGGTCTCCACCCGAAGCTTCATGCGCGTGATGGGGGTCTGCAGGTCATGCGAGATCGCGGCCAGGATCTGCAGACGCTCAGTGACATGGCCACGAATGCGTGCCTGCAGTGCGTTGAGCGCGGCCGCCGCGCCGCCCACTTCCGCCGGGCCATCTTCAGGCAGTTCGGGCCCGTCCTTGCCCGGCTGCAGATGCTCCACCGCATGCGACAGCTGCTGCAGCGGGCGCATGGCCAGGCGCACCGCCAGCCACGCGCACACCAGCAGCAGCGCCAGCTGCACCAGCAACACGGCGGGCAGCCAGCGCGCCAGCGGCAGGCCCGACGGGGTGACCTCGATGGTCAAGGGAGTGCCGTCGTGCAGGCGCAGTTCCACCTCGAACCGCTCCGGCAGGCGAGCCACCTGGCGCGCCTGCAACGGATAGCGGCGCTGCAGGCTGTCGTCGATGATCGCGGTGACCTGGCGTGCACGATCGGTCTGCAGTCCCGGCCCGGCCGCAGCCGGGCGCAGCAGGTAACGGTAGGTGCGCCGCTCCAGCCGCGGCACCCAGGCCGCGCGCTGGCCTGCGGGCAGGTGCTCCAGCAGCGCGACACTCACGGCCACGTCTTCATCGAGGTTGCGCAGCATCATGCTGCGGGTGGACTGGTAGCGTTCGAAGAACAGCAGGCCGAAAGACAGTGCGTGGGCCAGCGCCAATCCACCCAGCAGCACCAGCAGCAGCCGCGCCGACAGCGTGCGCGGCCAGCGTGGGCGGTGTGCGGTAGTGTTCATTCGTCCGGCCCCAGCAACTGCACCGGCACGCTGAACACATAGCCTTCGCTGCGCACGGTCTTGATGTAGGTCGGCTCGCGTGCGTCGTCACCCAGGCGCTGCCGCACGCGGCTGACCAGCAGATCGATCGAGCGGTCGAACAGTTCGGCATCGCGGCCCTGGGTGAGGCTGAGCAGCTGGTCACGGCTGAGCACCCGATTGGCGTGATCGAGGAACACGCGCAACAGGCGGAACTCGGCGCCACTGAGCGGATGCGCGGTGTCCTGCACATCCAGCAGATGGCGTGCGGTGGTGTCCAGGCGCCACTCGCCGAAGGCCAGCTGGCGACCTGCTTCGCTCACCTGCAGATTCGGCGGCAGCATCTGCGTGCGGCGGATCACCGCATTGATGCGTGCCAGCAGTTCGCGCGAAGAGAAGGGCTTGGTCACATAGTCATCAGCGCCCATTTCCAGGCCGATGATGCGGTCGGTCTCGTCGTCGCGGGCGGTCAGCAGCACCACCGGCACCGCACGATGCTTGCCGGCGCGCAGGTTGCGGCACAGGCTCAGGCCGTCCTCGCCCGGCATCATCACGTCCAGCACCACCAGGTCCACGGCATGGGTATCCATCAGCGCGCGCATGGCCCGGCCACCGTCGGCCTGGCTCACGCGCAGGCCGTTGCGCTGCAGGTAATCGGCCAGCATCTGGCGGATCTCGCTGTCATCGTCGACGACCAGGATATGCGGTACGTGGTTCATTGCGTTCTCGATGAAGACGGAGGTCAGGGCCGCGCTGCGCGGCCATGGTAGCGCGGCTCAGGCGTTGGCCAGCAGGCGCTGGATCTCGCTTTCGGTACGTGCGTAGTCGCCATCGCCGTAATGGCGGTAGACCACCCGCCCCTGACGGTCGAGCAGGTACAGCGCGGGCCAGAAGCGGTTGCGCCAGGCGTTCCAGATCCGGTACTGGTTGTCCTGCACCACCGGCCAGGTGATGTCCAACCGTGCGATGGCCTTGCGCACGTTGCCGGGCAGCCCTTCATAGGCGAACTCCGGCGTATGCACGCCGATCACCCTCAGGCCCTGCGACGCGTAGCGTGCATGCCACTGGTGGACATGCGGCGCCACGTTGAGGCAGTTGCTGCAGGTGTAGGTCCAGAACTCGACCAGCACCACCTGCCCCCGCAACTGCTCCAGTGTGAGCGGTGGGCTGTTGTGCCAGGGTCCGCCACCGTCGAACCCGGCGGCGGGAACGGCCTGTGCCGGCTGCGCATCGGCCTCCGGACTGGGCCAGGCCATCAACAGCGCAGCCCCACCCAGCACGCCCATCAGCAACGGCAGCACGTACGCACGCAGTGCGGCCATCGCTCAGCCCCCCTGCTCGGCCAGTGGCAGTTCCGCCGGCTTCACCCCCGCCGCTTCCAGGATGCTGTCGGCCACCTGCGCCGGATGCGAAAGCAGCGACACATGGCTGCTGCCGATCGATTGCAGCTGTGCACCGATGCGACGTGCGGTCGCGGCCTGCAGCTGCGGCGACAGCATGCGGTCATCGCGGCTGAGCACGTACCAGCTCGGCTTGCTGCGCCACGCCGCAACGTTCACCACCTCGCCCAGCGCGCTGGCCTTCAACGGGACCTGCGTGCTGTACAGCAGTGCGGCCGATTTTTTCATCACGTCCGGCGCGAAGTCCTGGGCGATGGCATCAGCCGGCAAGGTCAGGTACCCATCCCTTTCCCGCAGTCGGGTCAGACCCGGACCGACCGGGAAACCTTCGCCCTGTTGCGCCGAAGACTGCCCTGCATCCGGTGCGAAAGCCGCCACGTACACCAGCGCCTGCACCTTCGGGTCATTGCCCGCTTCGGTGATGACCGTGCCACCCCAGCTGTGGCCGACCAGCACCACCTTGCCAGGCGCGGCGGCAATCGCGCGGCGGGTGGCGGCGACATCGTCGGCCAACGAGGTGAGCGGATTCTGTACGGCCACCGCCGGCAGCTTCCAGTCATGCAGGGTACTGATGACCTTGCTCCAGCTGGAGCCATCGGCGAAGGCGCCGTGCACCAGGATGACGGTGGGCGGTGCAGCGGTATCGGCCTGGCTAGCGAAGGCGGGGGCGGCTGCGCCGGCAAGGGCGAGAGCAGCGGCAAGCAACGAGGTACGGATCATGGGTGGCACTCCGGTGTTGGGAGTGGCCATTTCCGCCTGCCGGTGTATCACCGCTGTTTCTCCGCGGCGCGGAGTGGTACCGGACTGTAGGGCGCAGGCGGGTTTCTACAGTGGGATACATTCGGGCGCCGGTCCTGGCCGGGCGCTACCGGGTGGATATCGCTCCCCGCACGCGGGCGCGCAACGCCCCGATGTGCGTCAACGCATCGTCTTTGTATCTGACTGTACGAAACCCGGCCGCGGCCACAGTCGCTGACAAAATCCCGGGCAACGGCACACGTTGCCGATACCTGCGCCGCCTGGAATGGCCTCCATCGACCACTGGCCCGCAGGACACCACCATGATCAGCACCGCCTCTTCCATGTATACCCCCCGCCTGGACGCCGTCGGCCGCTGGCTCTCGCCATTGGCGCTGCGCACCCTGCTGGCCTGGGAGTTCTTTGAATCCGGCCGCGAGAAGCTGGGCGGCCAGAACTGGTTCGCCGACCTGGAAGGCCGCTTCCCGTTCCCGTTCTCCGCCCTGCCCGCCTCGCTGAACTGGCAGCTGGCGACCTGGCTGGAACTGGTGGGCGCGGTGATGCTGCTGCTCGGCCTGGCCACGCGCTCGGTGGCCTACGTCTTCTGGGTCCTCACCATCGTTGCCATCGCCGCCGTGCACTGGCCCGACCAATGGAACGGCCTGGGTGAACTCTGGCAGGGCTATGCGATCACCGACCAGGGCTACGGCAACTTCAAGCTGCCGCTGCTGTTCCTGGCCATGTTGCTGCCGCTGATCCTCAACGGCGGTGGCGCGCTCAGCGTGGACCGGCTGTTGGCCGGCTCACAGCATGCCGCTGTCGGCAATGACGGCCTGGGCTGGGGCGTCAGCCTGATCGCCCTGCTGCTGCCGGTTGCGGCGCTGCTGCCCGGCATCGGCTTCGGCGGTGCCCTGCTCGGCGGCGTGCTGCTGCTGGGCTATCTGCTGCGCCGTCGCCACGCCGCCTGAGCTGATTCCCCTGTTCCCGCGCCTTTCGCTTTCCGTCGCCTCCTCGGCGGCGTCCATCCCGCACGCCCCGCGTGCTTTCCCAAGGAGTCATCACCATGTCCATCTCGACCAGGAACACCCCCTCCTCCCGCCTGCCGCGCATTGGTGCCATCGGCATCGCCCTGGCCGGTGGCCTGCTGCTGGCCGGCCAGGCCGCAGCGATCCAACCGCTGGCGATCAGCGCGGTGGCCATGAGCGCCGCCGCCGAAGGCAAGTGCGGCGAAGGCAAGTGCGGGGCCAACAAGGCCACCACCGGCAAGCCCGCCGGCAAGGCCAAGGTGGCCGAGGGCCAGTGTGGCGAAGGCAAGTGCGGCGACGCCTCGTTTGCCCGCACTGACCGCGACCACGATGGCAAGGTCTCGCGTGCCGAGTTCAACGCTGTGGCCGCCAAGCGCGCCGCCGAGTTCGACCGCATCGACACCGACCACGACGGTTACATCAGCGAGCAGGAAGCGCACGACTACCTGCGCAGCGTCTACACCGCCAACGGCAAGCCGATGCCGAAGGGCCTGTTCTCCCGCGTTGCCGATTGATCGACGTTCACCCGGCGCTGCCTTCAAGGCGGCGCCCTCTCTCTGGAGCATCCACCATGTCCCTGCCCCTGCCCACCCATGCCGCCGGTCTTGGCCTGCGCCGCGGCCTGATCGACGAACTGCTGGCCATGCCGGCCGGAGCCATCGACTTTCTCGAAGTCTCTCCCGACAACTGGATCGGCATCGGCGGTGCACACGGCGCTGCGCTGCGCCAACTCAGCGAGCGCCACTCCTTGACCTGCCATGGCCTGTCGCTGTCGCTGGGTGGTCCTGATCCGCTGGACCGCACACTGCTGGCACAGACCCGTGCCTTCCTCGACCTGCACCAGGTGCAGCTGTACAGCGAACACCTGAGCTACTGCGCCGCCGGCGGCCATGTCTACGACCTGCTGCCGCTGCCGTTCACCGCCGAGGCCGTTCACCATGTCGCTGGTCGCATCGCCCAGGTGCAGGACATGCTGGGCCGACGCATCGCAGTAGAGAACATCTCCTACTACGCCGTTGCCGGCGCGGACATGAGCGAGATCGACTTCATCAACGCCGTGCTCGCCGAAGCCGACTGCGACCTGCTGCTGGACGTCAACAACGTCTTCGTCAACGCCTGCAACAACGGTTACGACGCCTTCGAATTCCTGGCCCGCGTGCCGGCCCACCGTATCGCCTCGCTGCACGTAGCAGGCCACTTCGATGAAGACGATGGCTTCAAGATCGATACCCACGGTGCGCCGGTGAAAGGCGTGGTCTGGGCACTGTTGCGCGAGGCCTATGCGCGGGTGGGCGTGCGCCCCACGCTGCTCGAACGCGACTTCAATTTCCCCCCGCTTGCCGAATTGCTGGCCGAGGTCGGGCAGATCCGCCAGGCGCAGGCCGAGGCACGTTGGCCCGAGGTGACCCATGGCTGAGTCGCTGGCGACCCTGCAACGGCGCTGGGCCGATCGTGTGCGCGACCCTGCAAAGACCGCACCCGATGGCATCGAGGCGCGGCGGATGGCGGTCTACCGCCGCCTGTGCATTGACAGTCTGGACAGCCTGCTGGCGGGCAGCCTGCCGCGGCTGAAGTCGCAGCTGGGCGATGCCTGCTGGCGCAACACCGTCGAGCACTACTACGCGAGGCACGCCTGCCGCACGCCGTTGTTCCCGCAGATCGCGGGCGAGTTCGCGGCCTGGCTGGCGGTGCAGGACACGCTGGCGCTGCCGGGCTGGGCAGCGGAACTGGCGCACTACGAGAGCACGCAGCAGTCGCTGCACATTGAAGCGCGTGACGGCGGGCGGCCGCTGCAGCGCGCTCCCGTAGGCAATGATGTGCTGGCGATTTCGCCGTTGGTGCGGGTGCTTGGCTACCAGTGGCCAGTACATGAGGACGGGGCGCTGGAGCCGGTGTTGAGCACGGCTCCCACGCTGCTGGTGATCCAGCGCCTCGCCGATTTCAGCCTGCAGACCGAGGAACTGTCACCGCTGGCCTACGCGCTGCTGTCGGTGTTCGGTGACGACAGCGCGTCGGTGGATGAAGCACTGCAGCTGCTGTCCGAAACACATGGCGTGGCAGCGGACGCATTGCGCATGGCCTGCGTGCCTGTTCTGGGCGAGCTGTGCGCGGCGGGCGTGCTGGTTGCATTGCCTGCTTTCTGAGGTTGCCGGCCAGCGGCCGGCACTACCCGTTCCTTGGCCGGCCAACGGCCGGCACTACCCCTTCCTTGACCGGCCAGCGGCCGGCACTACCGTCCCCTACTTCGAGGTCTCATCATGGCTCCTTCCAACACGTCCTTCCTGCATGGCTGGCGCCTGTTCGTGGCCGTAGCGGTGGTCCTGATCGCCTTCGCGCTGGCGGCCTTCGCCCTGTATCCCGATGCAGCCGAAGGCAGCCGAGCCGCGATCCGGGTCACTGCGCGCACATCGTTCCTGCTGTTCCTGGCAGCGTTCACGGCATCGTCGTTCGCCAGCCTTCTGCCCGGCCCGTTCACCCGCTTCCTGCTGCGGGAACGGCGCATCATCGGCCTGTCCTTCGCGTTCTCGCACCTGTTGCATGCAGTCGCGATCACCAGTTTCGGCGTCCTCAACCCGGCGTTCTGGCCAGCACGATCCGCGCTGGCCAACCTCCCGGGCACGGTGGGCTACATTGCCATCCTGGCGCTGGCCATCACCTCGCACCGGGGGCTCGCCCGGCGCATGGGACCCACCGCCTGGCGTCGCCTGCACGTCACCGGCATGTGGATCATCGCGGCGGTGTTTACCTACTCGTACTTCAAGCGCGTTCCGGGCAACTTCTGGTATGCGGTGCCGTCGGCGCTGCTGTTCACCGCCTTCGTGGTGCGCTGGATTGCCAAGCGGGCGCAGGCGCTGCGCCGAAGTGCGCATGTGCGGCCGCCGCTGCGGGCGGCCTGAGGGGCTGGGGCCAGATACCTTTACCTGCGAAAATGGGATATGACCCCACTTCAGGTCAAGGCGCGCGGCGCAGCGTGATCAGGGTGATCTCCGACGGCACGCCGATGCGCGCCGGGAAACCGGCCCAGAGGCCCGCACCGTTACCCACGTAAAGCGTCATCCCATCCACGTCGTAGCGGCCGGACACAAAACCGCCATTGGCTCGCTTCACCAGCTGGTCCATGCCGATGATCTGCCCGCCGTGGGTATGCCCAGAGAGCTGCAGCTTCACGCCGCGCGCGGCCGCCTCGCGCGCATTGCGAGGGCGGTGATCGAGCAGGATCACCGGTGCAGAGGGATCGGCACCGGCCAGCGCGGTTTCCAGATCCGGCAGCGGCAGGCCATAGCGTGCCGCCACCGGATCGGTGACGCCGGCGATGGTCAGCGCCGCATCGCCGCGCCGCACCTGCAGGTGGCTGTTCTCCAGCACCTGCATGTGCAGCGCCCGGAACGCCTGCATCCACTCTTGGTACTGCGCGTAGTACTCGTGGTTGCCGGTGATGGCGACGACGCCGTCCGGTGCATGCAGGTCAGCCAACGGGCGTGCGTCCTCGCGACGCGCCTCGACGCTACCGTCGATCAGGTCGCCGGTGATCACGATCAGGTCCGGCGTCAGTGCGTTGCTCTCGTCCACAACCCTGCGCACCCAGTCGCCCGTCAGCAGGCGGCTGGCATGGATGTCGGTCAGCTGCAGCACGCGATAGCCGTCGAACGCAGCAGGCAGATCCTTGATCGCCACGTCGATCTGCCGAGGCTGGGGCACGGCCATGCCCTGGCTGATGCCATAGCCACTCACAAGCAGCGCCAGCAGGCCGGCCAACGGCCGCAGCTTCGAGGCGCGCAGGACCGATACGATGCGCGGCCAACGCAGTAGGCGCGAAAGCAGCAGGCCGGCATCCAGCACCAGCATCATCAAGGCCAGCAGCAGTACCGCCGTGGAGCCGGTGGCCAGAACGGCGATGGCCAGCTTCGGGATCTCCGGCGAGGCCATCGTGCCCCAGAAGGTGGCGACGATGCGCAGCTGCACGGCCACGCCCACCAGCAGCAACGACAGCACGACCTTCATCCAGATGGGCATGCGCAGTGGCCAGAACAGGCGCCAGGCCACATACAGGCCCATCAACAAACCGATCGTACTCAGCACTGCAACCATCCATGACAGAAAGCGGGCCCGCCATGGTGACGGCTGCGGGTCGTGTTGTGTAGAGCCGGGCCCATGCTCGGCTGCTCAGGAAGCCGTCGAGCATGGCTCGACGCTACAGAACCTCGATCGCGCATGGCTCGACGCTACGGATGCCCCAGGCGCTCCACCCGCAGGCGGGCGATGCGACGCTTCTCCATCGCCAGTACGGTGATGCGAACATCCGCAATCTCCACCGCGTCACCGATGTCCGGCAGGCGCCCCAGACGCTCCAGCACCAGGCCGGAGATGGTCATGTAGTCGGCACTGCGCGGCAGCGATACGCCGGCCAGCCGCTGCAGGTCGTCCAGGGTCAGGGCACCGTCGGCCTCCCATTGGTCCTCGCCCTGCGCGACCACGCCATAGCGCTCGTCCTGGGTATCGACCAGGTCACCGGCAATGGCCGCCAGCAGGTCGTTGGCGGTCACCAGGCCTTCCACGCTGCCGTACTCGTCCACCGCCACCGCCAACGGCACCGGGTGCTGGCGGATCAGTTCCAGCGCCTGCAATGCGCTGGCACTGGACAGCACGTACTGCGGCTCGCGCAGGTTGCCTTCCAGCTGCAGCGGCCTGCCCTGCAGCAGGTCAGCCAGCAGGTCGCGGCTCTGGACCACGCCACGCAGGCTGTCCAGGTCGCCATCACCCACCAGCAGGCGGGTGTGCGGCGACGCCACCAGGCGTGCCACCACATCCTCCTGCCCACGGGCCAGGTCGATCCACTGCACGTCGGCACGCACCGTCATCACGCTCGACACCGGGCGATCGGCCAGCCCCAGCACGCTGCGGATCATCTCGTGCTCCGCCGGCTGCAGGCGCTCTTCGGCATCGACGTGTTCGTCCGCGCTTTCGTCGTCGTGGCCATTGGCCGGGCGCGCGCCCAGCATGCGCAGCACGGCGTCGGCGGTGCGCTGGCGGAACGGCTGGCGGCGTTCGTTGCGCTCACGGTTGAAACGCACCCACTGGTTGAACGCCTCGACCAGGATCGAGAAGGCAATCGCCGCGTACAGGTAACCCTTCGGAATCTTGTAGCCCAGGCCCTCGGCCACCAGGCTGAAACCGATCATCAGCAGGAAGCCCAGGCACAGCACCACCACCGTGGGATGCTTGTTGACAAAGCGCGTCAGCGGCTTGCTGGCCAACAGCATCAGCGCCATCGCGATGGTCACGGCGGCATACATCACGCCCAGGTTGTCGACCATGCCCACCGCGGTGATCACCGAGTCCAGCGAGAACACCGCGTCGAGCACCACGATCTGTGCCACCACCATTGCGAAGCTGGCGTAGACCTTCTTGCCATCCTCGTGGTGTTCGCGGCCTTCCAGCCGTTCGTGCAGCTCCATGGTGCCCTTGAACAGCAGGAACAGGCCACCGCCCAACAGGATCAGGTCACGCCCGGAGAAGCTGTGGTCGAACAGCGTCAGCAGCGGCTCGGTCAGTTTCATGATCCACGCCAACGCCGCCAGCAGCACCAGCCGCATCAGCAAGGCGAGCGCCAGGCCGATTACCCGCGCGCGGTCACGCTGGTGCGGCGGTAGCTTGTCGGCAAGGATCGCGATGAACACCAGGTTGTCGATGCCGAGAACGATCTCCAGCACGACCAGGGTTGCAAGGCCCATCCAGATCGAGGGGTCAGCCAACCATTCCATTTCAGGTCCGTTTCGTCAGTAGGTAAGGGAAAAGAGCGACCGCTCAGTCAGCGTCCTGTGCCTGCGCCGGGTCGTGCCCGAGCAGGTCGCCGGGCGTGCACTGCAGCTCGCGGCAGATCGCATCAAGGGTGGAAAAGCGGATGGCGCGCGCCTTGCCGGTCTTCAGGATCGACAGATTGGCCAGGGTGATGTCGATGCGCCCGGCCAGCTCGGACAGGGTCATGCCGCGTTCCTGCAGCATGCGGTCCAGGGTGATGACGATCGCCATCAGATGACACCGTCGAGGTCGTCGCGCATCGCTGCGCCCACGGCGAAGACGCGCGCCAACACGAACAGCATCAGCACGGCCACCAGGCCAGTGATCGACATGCCACCGCCGACCTCCATCCAGGTGAAATCCGGGCCCATCCAGGCCGAATAGGCACCGATCAGGATCGACAGCAGTTCCATTGCCAGCATCAGCCAGGCCATGCGCTGCAGGCGCCGTGCATTGGCGTGGGTGAACGGCCGCTCGCGCGCCGCCGACTTCAGCAGCCTCAGCAGATGGCGCAGGAACAGCAGGCACAGCACCAGCAGCGCGATGATCGCGCCCAGGCCCAGGCAGAAGTGCAGGAACAGATCATTGCCGTGCGCGGCAGCGGCCTCGGCGTCATGCACGCTGTCGAGCAGCCAGCGGCGGTCGTGGGCGACCAGCGGCACCGCCAGCAGTGCGGCCAGGATGCCCAGCCAGCACATCGCCCGGACGGCCTGTACGGCGGCCTGGGCCAGGGCAAACAGGCCTCGCGCGGGTCTGGCGCGGGCGGGACGAGCGGTCAAGCGGCCTCCGGTGTTGGGGTGGACGCGCCGCCCCCGGGATGGATTTATCGATAAACGATATATCACACGCTGCGTGAAAGGCTGAACCGCAGGCGTGGCTCCTGTCAGGGCCCGGGCGCGCCCCGCTCCAGCATTGCCTCACCCGGCGTCGCAGAGGCCATCGCCTGCACGCCGGCATCGGCGGCCTGCCGCGTGACCAGGCGGAAGCGCACCTGCAGCTTGCCCTGCCCCGGGGTGGCCCAGCCGTACTGGATGGCCACCTGATCGGCCGACAGCGGCCCACGTCCCGGCAGCGAGCGCACCTGCAACGGCATCGGCGCGGCCTGCACCAACCGGGCGAATCCCTTCTGCACGACCGCCGCGTCGGCCTTCTCGGCGTAGACCGTGCACGTGCCATCGTCAGCCCAGCTCACCGCATAACGGCCACTGGCCAGGGGCACCATCCAGGCCACACCCGATTGCCCCTGCAACAGCGTGGCGGCTTCGGCGGGCTGCAGCGGCGACAGCCCATTCGATTCCATCAGCGACTGCAACCGCGCCGGGGCCCCGATGTGCTGCATGCAGGCGGTATCGAACAACTCGCTGAAGGGATCCTGCGCCGGAGCTTTGGCCTTGGGCGTGCGCGCGGGTTGCGCCGCCGCCAGGGTGGGCAGCAGGGCCAAAGCCAGCCAGAACGCAGGACGCATCGGGATTCCACGCTACGGAAAACAGCAGGGAGGATGGCAAAGCCCGGGCGTGCCGCGCAATGGGTCATGGCTTGACAGCCGCCACCGGCGGGAGGAGTATCAGTTAACGAATTAGTTAATTAGCTCGCCATGGACCGCATCTTCGAAGCCCTTGCCTCCACCGCCCGCCGGCAGATCCTGGCCTATCTCAGTGCCGGCGAACTCAGCGCGGGCGAGCTGGCCGAGCGCTTCGACTTCAGCAAGCCGGCGTTGTCCAGCCACCTGCGCATCCTGGAGGAAGCCGGACTGATCGAACGCGAGAAACGCGGCCAGTTCGTGTACTTCAGGCAGGTACCCGACCGTTTGGCCAACACGTTGTTCTCGTGGGCGGCCGAAGTCTGCCCGGTCGGCGGCCCGCTCAAGCGTGAAGCCCGCGCCCGTCGCAAGGCCCCCGCCCGCTGATCCGCCCCGCCAAGGAGCATGACGATGCCTGGTTCGACCCGCGATCGCCGTTCGTTTCCAGCAGTGCAGCTTCCGGCACAGAACGGCGGCAGTCCGACCGAAGTCACCCTGATCGCGCAGCTCGGCATCGGTGCCGGTGACGCGCTGGTGAGTGACGCCGGCCAGCGTCAGCGCCACCACCCGGCGTTCATCGATGCGTTGGATGAACCTTCGGCGCGACTGGGTGGAATGCACCTGCAGCACGGGGATGCCTCCTCGCTGTACAGCTTCACCGTCGGTGCCGGTGGCCACCCGTTTCATCGCCATGCAGGCCCGCGCATGTTCACCGCCATCGCCGGCAGCGCGGGAGCCGAGCTGCGTTTCGCCACCGCCTCCGACACGCAGCTGGCAGCAGATCCCGGTGCCTTCGCGCGCACGCTTCGGCGCATCCGCATCCCACCGGACTGCCTGTTTACCGTGCGCTTCGGCGGCGGCACCTGGCACCAGTTCGCGTCGAACCATCCTGCACATCCCGCGCTGTTCGCGTTGTCCTGCCACAGCAATGAACTGGCCGGCGCGATGAGCGAGCAGGCGCGTGCACAGGTGCAACGCAATGCCGCCGATATCCCCAGCCTGACCGAGGTGCTTCCGGAATCGCACTGGCCTTCGGGCACTTCGCTTGCGGCGGCACCGCTGTTGCAACTGTCGCTGCAGGCGGCGCCTCCCAGCCTGTGCGCACACCTCTGCGCGCGTACCCGTGCCCTGCTCGGCCAGCTGCGCCGCATCCCCATGCGGCCGCTGCACGGGTTCGTCGAACGTGCCACACCGGCCTATCCCATCCGTTCGCGGCCCGCCGCCACCGATGGCCTGCTGCCCACAGCGCTGCCGCACAGCCACTACCAGGACCTGACCACCCTGTGCCTGGAACCCTCGCAGGTGGTCCACCGCTCCGCGTCGGCACTGCTGGCCGATGTACTGGACGGCTTCCTGCGCAATCCGCCCAGCGGCGTAGGCCATCTGATGGCGCTGCGAAACCGACTGGTGGCGCCGTTGCGGTTGCGCACGTCGCCGCTGGGATGCCCGGTGTCGTCACTGCTGTCCACCGATCGCAGCCGGTTGTTCGCTGGTCGATTTCCGGTGCTGGATTCGCACATCGATACGCAGGACAACGACGCCGAAGTCCTGCTCGGCGCCGACGATCGGCACCTGCGTTTCCGCAGCAGCGTGCGCGTGCAGCGGCGTAGCGATGGACATGTCGAGATCAGCCTGGGCTCTCGCGTGCAGACCTTCAATGCGTTCGGCGGCATGTACATGGCACTGATCGACGCCGGGCACCGGCACTATGTCGCGCCGGCACTGCTGCGGCGTGCGGTGGAACACGCCTTGGCACCGGAGCTGGCCAATGTTGGGGATCCGGCAGCACACCCTGCGAACTGCTGACCCTGGAACACGATGCGCCGGGCCCTGCACGGTTCCGCTCAGATAACGATTTCGCCCTCGTCCTCGCCATCCCAGTAGTGGATGCGGCTGGCGCGCACGTGAATCAGCACCAGTCCCGGTGTATCCACGCCCTGTTCGAACCATCGCTCCAGCTCCTTCACCCAGTGCTGGCTCATCGTGGCCCGGTCGCGCACCAGCGCTGCCCTTCCCTGCACGTGCACGAACAACGGTGGCTTGCCCAGCAGCGACTTGCTGCCGGAAAAACCCAGCGCGACGGCGGGGTCAGCTTCAATCTCGCGCACCATGTCGGTGTCTTCGGTGGTGAAGAACCAGCTGTCACCGTCATAGTCCACGTCGCCGTTGTTGCTCATCGGACGACCGGCAATCTCTCCGCCGGCGTGGGTCTGCAGCATCGTGAAATCGATGCCGGCCATTTTCCTGGACAGTTCAGGCAGGGTGAGCTGGGTCATGTCGTCGTCCCTCGTCGGATGGAGTCCCAGCGTCTGCGCAGAGCGGTGACCGAAGCGTGGATGGGCAGTTGCGACCTCTTCACAGAAAACGCGATAGGGCGCATGGCACGTGTGTGACGCATTCCTCACCACCACACCCGCGTTAAAGGCGGATGGAGGAACGGTCCTCCACGCCGCGACACGCCTCTAACAGGGCATTGCCCGAGAATCGCGCAACCTCGCGATGCATCCGGCATGGCCGCCGGCATCACCGGGGCTCCCCTCCGCAACCGCATGGCCCCCACATGGACCTGTTCGCCTGGCTCGCGTTCGGCTGCTACCTGTTGACGTTCTTCATTGTCTCGCTGTTTGCTGCGGCCTACCTGAAACGCTCCGACTTCATGCCCTACCACGGCCAGGCCGTGGGCCTGCCATGGAAGGAGGTCGAACCGCGCATGCAGTTGCTGCTGATGGCACTCATCCGCGTGGTCGGCGCCGGTTGGATCGCACTGGCCGGCGCTGGCGTGATGCTGGCCTGGTTGATCTTCTTCGGCGGACACTTCGCGCTGCCGCAACTGCTGGCCTTCCAGTTGTTCTGCCTGTTCGCCACCGTACCGCCGGTACTGGTCGCTTCCGGCGTGCGGCGACGCACCGGTGCGCGTACACCGGTGCCCGCCGGCGCCGCGGTGGTGCTGCTGTCGGTCATCGGATTCGTGCTGGCCCTGTTGGCACTGTCCTGATGCGTGCTCCCTCCTCTCCCTCCATCGAGGCTCCCATGAATCCCGAATCGATCTTCTACAGCGTGGTCAACGGTGATCTGCCGCCCTCCCAGGCGGGCACCCTGCTCGGCTGGCGATTCGTCGACTACGACGACGCACTGCGCCGCATCCATGTCGAGTTCGACGCCGGGCCGATGCTGACCAACCCGATGGGCAACGTGCAGGGAGGCTTCCTGTCGGCGATGCTGGATGACTGCATGGGGCCGGCGATCTACGCCACTCTGCCCGCCAACCGCATCGCGGTCACGGTGGAATCCAAGACCAGTTTCGTCAGTCCGGCACGACCAGGGCGCATCATCGGTTGGGGCGAAGTCGAGCACAGCAAGGGGAGCATCGCCTTCACGCGTGGCTGGCTGACTGACCCGGCAGGCAACGTACTGGCCACCGCCACCGCCACCTTCCGGGTGGGTGCGCTGCGCTGGCGTGGCTTATCGGTACCACGTCCCATCGCGCGCCGGATGATCGCGCGGACGCTGCGGCGGGTGCATGCACGCATCGGCTGAGGCGTGCCCTCAGCGCATGATGCGACCGCCACCCGCCACCCGTACCCGATCACGCCCCTGCGCCTTGGCCCGGTACATGGCCGCATCGGCGGCACGCAGCAGGGTGCGCCAGCCCAGCGCGTCGGTGCCGCCCTCGGCCACGCCGAAACTGGCGGTCACCCGCAGCACGGTGCCGCCGGCCAGCGCGATGTCCATCTGCTGCAGGGCCAATCGCAATGACTCGGCCAGCTGGCGGCCACCGGCCAGATCACCGTCGGCCAGCAGCACCAGGAATTCCTCGCCGCCATAACGGGCGATGCTGTCGCTGCGGCGCAGCTGATGCCGCAACAACTGCGCCACCCGCACCAGCACTTCGTCGCCGGCATCATGACCATGGCCATCGTTGATCGCCTTGAAGCGATCCACGTCCAGCAGGATCACCACGGCGCTTGCATCGCCCCCCGCGTGTCTCCGCTGCACCACCTCATCCAGCGCGCGCCGGTTCAACAATCCGGTCAGCTCGTCGGTGCCAGCGAGCTGGCGCAGCTCGCTGGTCAGTGCCGAGCGCTCGCGCGATTTCTCACGCAGTACTTCGATGGCGTCGAACAAGCGCTGCATCTCGGCCAGCGGGTGGGTGACATGCTGCTCCGGACCGGGTGCATCCGAGGCAAGCTGGATCACCTGCGCCTGCGCCTGCAGCAACGGCTGCAGGATCTGCCGGTGGGCAATGCGCAATGCCACGCCCAGCACCACCAGTGTGCCCAGCGCGGTCGCCAGCAGCACGGCCAGGCGCATGGCCTCGCGATTGCGGGTGCGTTCAAAGCGGGCGATGGACACGCTCAGGTAGCCATCACGCAGCGCCTCAAGCGACTGCAGGGTCGGCACGTAGCGCGTGGTGAATTCGGCGGCGGTCCATGGCGGCGGCAGGCCTCGGCGGCCATCTTCGATCAACTGCTCGATCATCGGCAGCGATTCGCCGAAGAACTGCCGACGCGCCATGTCCCAGTGCCATGACAATTCCGGGTCACTGCGGAACACCGACTCGTGGCTGCCCGCCAACCGCCACAGCTCCAACAGGCGACCCTCGGTCTGCAGTGCAGCGCGTACCTGTTCCTCCCGCCATGCCCCTGGCACCGCCACCGGCGCCATCACATTCGAGGCCAGGCGGCCACCATGCTCGCGAAGATCGATCAGCACCTGGCCCTGCATCGCCGGAATCGCTGCTTCACGGTCGGCGCTGACCAGCACGTTGATCTGTGCCGAGGTCAGCAGGTGCAGGCGATCGACCACGGCGAACATGCCACTGATCGCACGCTCCACCTCCTCCACGCGGCGTGCGTCATGGGGTTGCGCCAAGACCCGGTCGACCGCAGCCCGCGCCGATTGCAGGCGACGTTGCGCGTCGGCCAGCAGCCCATGCTCGTCGACCACTCCCGGATCAGCCTTGAACACGGTGTCCAGCTGCAGCAGGGCAGCGTCGACCCGCTTGCGCGCGGCCGCCAGCTGCGCGGCCAGCGGTGCCTGCTCGGCCGCATCGGCCGGGTCGGCCCCCAGCAGGCTGTTGGCGGGGCCGCGTTCGGCCGACACCAGGTTGGCCAGGTCGAAGGTCTGCCGCAGCTGGCGCAGGCTGGCCAGGTTGTCCTCGGCGGCCGTGAAGCGCAGCGTGCCCTGCACCAGTGCGATGGCCATCAGCGGCAGCGTACAGACTACGAACAGCCCAGCCAGGATCCAGACCCAGGTCCGCAATCCGATGGGCGACGCCTTGCGGGCCATGCACATTTCCCCTGTAGTGCCGAACACTGTAACGGCCGGCTACAAAGGCGCCAAGCCACTCGCGGGCCAACCGTGGCGGTGGGTATACCCTGCCGACCGCGAACGCACCGACAAGGCCGTGCGGGCATTCGAACCGGGACAACTACGTCATGCCCAGCCGCGTCAGATCCAGCGCTGGTCGACCAGTTCGCGCTTCACGTAGGCATAGAACACCGGCGCGGCGACCAGGCCCGGCAGGCCGAAGGCCGCCTCCATCACCAGCATGGCCAGCAGCAGCTCCCAGGCACGCGCCTGGATCTCGCCACCGACGATGCGCGCATTGAGGAAGTACTCCAGCTTGTGGATCACGATCAGGTACAACAGCGCGGCCACGGCCACATAGAACGAGACCGACAACGCGACGATGCTGATGATGGTGTTGGAGATGATGTTGCCCACCACCGGCAGCAGGCCGGCGACGAAGGTGATCAGCACCAGCGTCTTGGAAAGGGGCAGGTGCACGCCGAACAACGGCAGCACGCCCAGCAGGAAGATGGCGGTGAAAAGGGTGTTGAGCAGGGAGATCTTCACCTGCGCGAACACCACCTGGCGAAACGCGGTGGCCAGGCGGCTGGTGCGCCCGATCAGCTCCTGCGCCAGCGGCCCCATCGTCGGCAGCGGCAGTTCGTCGTACAGCGCAATCATCGCGCCCAGCACCATGCCGATCAGTACGCGTACACCCACCTGCACCACCGAGGTACCGGCCACGCCCAGCTGGCGCTGGTGCTCGGCGGCCCAGTCATTCAGCGCCGCACGCAGCGCCGGCATGTCCTCGGGGATATACGGCTGCAGCAGCGCTGGAACCTGGTGGCGCGACGAATTGAGGATATCCATCAGCCGTGCCAGCAGCGCGTCCGGCCCACCGGTCTCGTTGCGGAAGAACGAGGCCACGCCGATGCCGGCCAGCACCAGCGCGCTGATGATGATCGCCGACAGCACGATCACCGCGATCGCCCGCGCCCGCCCCGGCGGCAGCTTGCCTTCCACGGTGGACGCCAGCACATGGGTCAGCTGGAACACCAGCAGGCCCGACAGCAGCGTCACCACCAGGCCGAGCTTCAGCGCCAGCCACATGCCCAACAGCATCATCAGCCAGGCCGCGATTCTCGCAACGGGGGGCTTGGGCTGGGCAACGAGGGCGTCTTGCATGGGCGGCGCGTCCGGGCGGGGTGGCCCATGGTAGAGGATTGGCGTGCCGATTCCGCGTGCAGGATGAACGGGCGTTTCGGCCTCGTTCGGCGGCAGCCGTGCCGCACTCACTCGCCGTAGCTGGCTGTGTTCTTGCCCTGCCGCTTGGCGTGGTAGAGCGCGCGGTCGGCCAGTGCCAACCAGTCCTCGACACTACCGCCACGCGGCGTCGCGGCAATGCCGATACTCACGCTGAACTCCACGCCCGGCGTGGCCTGCCGCGCGGCCTCCCGCAGGTGCAGGCGCACCCGCTCGGCCACGTGCATCGCATCGATGGGCGCGCAGTCGCGCAGCAGCACCACGAACTCATCGCCCCCCAGCCGCGCGGGCGTATCACCGGGCCGGGCAAAGGTGCGCAATGTCGCCGCGATATGCCGCAGCACCTCGTCACCGGCGCGGTGGCCATGCGAGTCATTGATGCGCTTGAAATCATCCACATCGAGCATCAGCAGGCAGGCAAAGCCGCCCTGGCCCTGGGCCCGGTCCAGCGCCTGCTGCGCACGCAGGATCAGGAAGCCACGGTTGGCCAGCTCGACCAGCGGGTCCATCCGGCTGAGCCGCTGCAGCTGACGGTTCTGCGATTTGACCCGGCGCGCCAGCTGCCAGCTGAGAATGCTGAGGCCGATGCCATACACGAACAGGAACGGGACACTCAGCACGATCGTGCGCTGCGAGGTGACCGGCTGGTAAGGGAAGCCGAGCAACCACCAGGTGAGTGCGAAGCCCAGCAGCAGGGCCAGCGTGGCGCGCATCGCCAGGCGCACGCCACCGGCAGCGATCTTGTCGGCCACCAGCAGCGCGGCGAACAGTGCGCTGGGCACCGCGCTCAACGCCATGAAGGCGATCCAGCCACCGCCGAAGAAGGAGTCGGCCACCATGCAACGGAACTGGACGACCGCCGGCTGGCGGGAGCGCTGGGTCAGCAGCAATGCCAGTGCCGGCCACGCCAGCGCGTTGAGCAGCAGCAGGACCCACGCCAGCCCGCCATCCTGGCGTTCAAGCATGATCGAGGCGATGGGAATCGCTCCCAGTCCATTGCCGACGAAACGCATCCAGCCGATGCGACGTGCCGCGCCAATGCCTTCGACCGCGCCTTCCGCCGAATCGGTGAAAAATGGCATTGCCGCCCCCCTTGCGCGATCGCACCTGCTGCTACGGCCCTTGCCGGGCTGCCTGCGATGAGTCTGACAGCTTTGCGTCAATTCGGGATCAAGGTTGCACGATATCGCGCGGGCCGGCTGCCACCCTCCCGCGGCCCCACCCCGTGGTCACCTGCGTCGGGGCGCAGCCGTCGATCCCCGCACCATCAGGCTGAAATCCAGCGTCTGTTGAAGCGGAACATCCACCTGTTCGATGATGGCGAGCAGCAGGTTGACCGCGCGCGCGCCGATTTCCCGCATCGGCTGCCGGATGGTCGTCAGCGGCGGCGTGAGGTAGCGGGAAGACGCCAGATCATCAAAGCCGACGATGGACAGGTCTTCCGGCACGCGGATGCCCAGCTCCCGGCAGGCCGCCAGGGTGCCCAGCGCCATCTGGTCGCTGAAGCAGAAGATCGCCGTTGGTGCGGACGTGCCGTCCAGCAGCGCCATGGCAGCCGCATGGCCGGATTCCACTGAAAAATCCCCGGGCACGATGCTCAGCTGGCGCAGGCGGCCACGCGCCTTGCCGGCCGCCCGTACCCCTTCCAGGCGCTGCTGGTGCAGGGGATTGTCCGGCGGCCCACCGACCACGGCGATCCGTTCATGGCCCAGTGCGTACAAGTGCTCCATGACGGCGCGTGCGGCGGCGGCATTGTCGATGTGAACACTGGGCAGGCCCAGCGCGGGATCGAACTCGCAGCCGTTGACCACCGGCGCGGCAGCCCCCCTCTGCTGGACAATCTCGCGCGCCGTCGGTGGCAGGCGATGGCCAAGCACGATCATGCCGTCGGCCTCGTTGCGCCGGAGCATCTGCGCGTAGCGCTCCTCGCGGTCGGGTTGGTCCTGCGTATCGCCCAGCAGCACCGCATAGCCGACAGCCTGCGCGGCGTCTTCCGCGCCCTGCAGGATCTGCGCGAAGAACGGGTTGGCGATATCCGGCACCGTGACCAGGATCTTGCCGCTGCGCTGGGTCTTGAGCGTGCGGGCGACCGTGTTGGGCACGTAGCCCAACGCCGCGGCGGCCTGCTCGATGCGCGTGCGCGTGGCCGGCAGTACTTTGTCCGGCCGCGATAGTGCACGCGACACGGTGCCGGCGGAGACGCCGACGTGCTTTGCGATGTCGTAGATGGTGGCCATGGCGTTAGTTCTCCCGCCCGCTGTGCACTGCACAACAGGTCTTGCGTAAGCCCCTGCTAGGATAATGCAATCGATTGCATCGAGGGCGAATCACGTTGAAGACGCTCAAGGGTCCAGCGCTGTTCCTGGCGCAGTTCATCGGCGACACGGCTCCTTTTGATCGGCTGGACACGCTGGCCGGATGGGCCGCGGGTCTGGGCTATTCTGGCGTACAAGTCCCCACCACGGCGCCCCACCTGTTCGATCTGGCCGAGGCCGCGCGCAGCCAGGCGTACTGCGACGACCTCGCCGGCATGCTGGCCGGTCATGGCGTGCAGATCACCGAGCTGTCCACCCATCTGCAGGGGCAGCTGGTCGCGGTCCATCCGGCCTACGACAGCTTGTTCGACGGATTCGCACCCGCGGACAAGCGTGGCGATCCCGCCGCCCGCCAGGCCTGGGCGGTGGAGCAGCTTCTGTTGGCCGCCAAAGCCAGCCAGCGGCTGGGGCTGACCGCGCATGCCACGTTCTCCGGCGCATTGGCCTGGCCCTATTTCTATCCCTGGCCGCAGCGCCCACCGGGACTGGTGGAAGAAGCCTTCGCCGAACTCGGCCGCCGCTGGCGCCCGATCCTCGATGCCTTCGATGCCTGCGGCGTGGATCTCTGCTTCGAGATCCACCCAGGTGAGGACCTGCACGATGGCGCGACCTTCGAACGCTTCCTCGATGTGGTGGATCATCACCCCCGCGCCAAGATCCTGTACGACCCCAGCCACCTGCTGCTGCAGCAGATGGACTACCTGGGTTTCATCGACCGCTACCACGCGCGCATCGGCATCTTCCACGTCAAGGACGCGGAGTATCGCCCCAGCGCAAGCAGCGGCGTGTATGGCGGCTACCAGGACTGGATCGAGCGTCCGGGCCGCTTCCGTTCGCTCGGTGATGGCCAGATCGACTTCAAGGCGATCTTCTCGAAGTTCGCCCAGTACGACTTCCCCGGCTGGGCGGTACTGGAATGGGAATGCTGCCTGAAGCACCCCGAGGACGGCGCACGCGAGGGTGCCGCCTTCATCCGCGACCACATCATCCGCGTGACCGAACACGCCTTCGACGACTTTGCCGACAGTGGCACGGACGCCGCATCACTGCACCGCATGCTGGGAATCTGAGCCAAGACCGCCCCGGGAGGGCAAGCCATGACGCACGCCATGTCGCGCCTGGGCGCGATGATGTTTCTGCAGTTCTTCATCTGGGGGGCGTGGTTCGTCACCCTCGGAACCTACCTGGTGCAGGGCCCGCTGCAGGCCAGCGCCAGCCAGGTGGCCTCCGCCTTCCTCAGCCAGTCCATCGGCGCCATCGTGGCGCCGTTCCTGGTCGGGCTGATCGCAGACCGCTACTTCGCGGCGCAGCGCATCCTCGCGGTGCTGCACCTGGCCGGCGCGGTGCTGATGTGGCTGGCGTCCACCGCCACCAGCTTCAGTGTGTTCTCGGCCTGCGTGATGGGCTACATGCTGCTGTTCATGCCAACATTGGCACTGGCCAACAGCGTGGCGATGCGGCACATGCAGTCGCCCGAGAAACAGTTCCCGCTGGTACGCGTGGCCGGCAGCATCGGCTGGATCGTCGCAGGCGTGCTGATCGGCTGGCTGGGCTGGGAGCAGGCCCATCGGCTTGAACTCACCTTCCGCATGGCCGCGCTGGCATCATTGGTGCTGGGCCTGTATGCATTCACCCTGCCGCACACGCCACCGCTGGCGCAGCAGCGCGATGCCGGGCTGGGGCGGATCCTGGGGCTGGATTCGTTGCGTCTGCTGAAATCGCGTGCCTATCTGGTGTTTTTCCTGGCTTCCATCGCCATCTGCATCCCGCTGTCGTTCTACTACAACTTCACCAATCCGTATCTCAACGACCTGGGCGTGCGCGGCGCAGCAGGCCTGCAGTCGCTGGGCCAGGTCTCCGAAGTGCTGCTGATGCTGGCCATGCCGTTCCTGTTCGTGCGGCTGGGGGTGAAGACCATGCTGGCGGTCGGCATGGCCGCCTGGGTGGTGCGCTACGCCATGTTCGCCTTCGGCGATGCGGGCAGCGGCTTCTCGCTGCTGGTGATCGGCATCGTGCTGCACGGCATCTGCTACGACTTCTTCTTCGTCACCGGCCAGATCTACACCGATGCGCATGCCGGCCCCGCCGCGCGCAGCAGCGCGCAAGGCTTCATCACCCTGGCTACCTACGGCGTGGGCATGTTGATCGGCACCTTCCTGTCCGGCGCGGTGGTGGAGCACTTCACCACCGAGGCCGGCCCCGACTGGCAGCAGATCTGGCTGTTCCCGGCCGGCGTTGCACTGGTGGTGTTGATCGCCTTCCTGCTGCTGTTCCGCGACCGGCCGGCGGCCACGGCCGCGCCCTCCACACCCTGAGGATCCCCGTCGATGCCCAAGCTTGGAATCGCCATCGTCGGCGCTGGCATGATCGGTGCAGTGCATCGTCGTGCGGCACTGCTGGCCGGTGCCGAGGTGCGCGGCGTAGCCGCCTCGTCAGCGCAGCGCGCGCATGAGGCCGCGCAGTCCTGGAATGTCCCGCGCGCCTACCGGGATATCGAGGAGGTGATCGCCGATCCGCAGGTACAGGTCGTGCACGTGTGCACGCCCAACCATCTGCACCGCGCCATGGCACAGGCTGCGCTGGAAGCCGGCAAGCACGTGATCTGCGAGAAACCGCTGGCGACGACGCTGGACGATGCACAGGCGCTGGCGGCGCTGGCCGCATCGACCGGATTGGTTGCCACGGTGCCCTTCGTCTACCGCTACCACCCAGTGGTCCGGGAGGCGCGCGCACGCATCGCCCGGGGCGATCTGGGGCCGTTGCACCTGATCCACGGCAGCTACCTGCAGGACTGGCTGCTGGATCCGGCCAGCAACAACTGGCGCGTGGACCCCGCGCTGGGAGGCACGTCGCGCGTGTTCGCCGACATCGGTTCGCACTGGTGCGACCTGGTCGAATGGGTCAGTGGCGAGGGCTTCGCCGAAGTGAACGCGGCGTTCTCCACGGTGATCGCCGAGCGTGGCGCCGTCAGCGGGCAGAGCTTCAGCACGCCAACGGCCGCCAGGGCGATGCAGGCTGTCACCAGCGAAGACGTGGCCGCAGCGATGTTCAGGACCGGCGCCGGCACGCTGGCGTCATTGACGGTCAGCCAGGTCTCGGCCGGACGCCACAACCGCCTCTGGTTCGAGATCGATGGCGCCAAGGCCAGCGTGGCCTTCAACCAGGAGGATGCCGAACGACTCTGGATCGGCCTGCCCGACCAGCGCGAGGAAACCTTCATGCGCGGCCCCGGTGCCGGCAGCGCCGAACAACGCCGCCTTTCCGTGCTGCCGGCCGGGCATGCACAGGGCTACGCCCAGTGTTTCGAGGCGTTTGTGGCCGACACCTATCGCGCCATTGAAGGCGGGCGGCCGCAGGGCCTGCCCACCTTCGAAGACGGCCTGCGCTCGGCACGGATCGTCGATCGCGTCATTGCATCAGCCAGGTCACGTGCCTGGACCACCATCGGTTGAATTCCGGGAGGATCTGTTGATGAAAGCTCTTTTCCGTAGAAGTGCAAGTCTCGTCCTGCTGCTCGCTGCCCTGCCCGCCTTCGCGAGCGAAGCCGCCACCACGCAGAAGCCGATCGCGGTGCAGATGTACACCCTGCGCAATGCAGGCTCGCTCGATCAGCAGTTGAAGATCGTCCACGACGCGGGCGTCCGTGCGGTGGAAACGGTCGGTACGCAGAACACCAGCGCCACCGGACTCAAGCAGCTGCTGGACCGGTATTCGATCAAGGCGGTTTCGTCGCACGTGCCACTGGCCGAGCTGCGGGGCAACCTGGATGGTGTGGTGACGTTCAACCGGTCGATCGGCAACAGCACGCTGGTGGTGCCTTACCTGGACCAGAAGGACCGCCCAACCGATGCCGCGGGCTGGACCGCATTGGGCAAGGAGCTGGGCCGCATCGCCAAGCAGGTGCGCGGCAAGGGCATGCGCCTGGCCTATCACAACCACGATTTCGAGCTGGCCGACTTCGACGGTCAGACCGGGCTGGAGCTGCTGTTCGCAGCGGCCGGGCCCGACCTGCAGACCGAGCTGGACCTGGCCTGGGTTGCACGCGCGGGCCTGGACCCGGCGGTGATGCTGGGAAAATTCCGTGGACGCGTGTTTGCGGTGCACGCCAAGGACAATGCGCCGAAGGGCCAGGCCCAGGATGAAGGCGGATTCGCCGCGGTGGGCCAGGGCGTGCTGGACTGGAACGCGATCCTGCCCGCCGCTGCGGCGGCCAAGGTGCAGTGGTACATCGTCGAACACGACCAGCCACGCGACCCGGCCAAGGTCATCCAGACCGGCGCGGACTACCTGCGTGAACACCTGCCCGCCAACGTGCCCACCCGTGCACGGCGCTGACGCATCAAGGAGCCCCACATGAAGATGATCCTGGCCCTGGCCCTGGCCCTGGCCCTGGGCGGCATGAGCACTTCAACGGCAGCCCGGGCCAAGGACGATCCTGCCGCCGGCGCGAAACTCTATGCCCAGCACTGCACTGCCTGCCACGGTGTTGAACGCGCCGGCGTACCGCCGACCTTCCCAGCGCTTACCGACGTCGGCAAGCGGCTTCAGCCCGCCCAGGTCAAGGACAAGATCAGGAAGGGCGGAGGACTGATGCCGCCCTTTGCCCAGCTGTCGCAGCAGGAGATCGACGACCTCGCCAGCTATCTGGCGAAGTAGGCGGCCGGCGACCACGCCGGCTGCGTACCGCTACAGTTCGCGCACCCAGATGTTGCGGTAGCTGACCCTGGAGTCATGCTCCTGCAGATAGAGCGGCGCGCACGCATGGGGTGCGTACGAAGGCGCACCGATGTACTCGGTCCTGCCTGCCAGCACGGTGTCGTCCTGCACGAGTACGCCGTTGTGCAGCACGGTGATGCGCGCGGGCGACGTCAGGCCGCCGCCCTGCGAGAAGCGCGGTGCCTTCCAGATGATGTCGTAGACCTGCCACTGGCCCGGTGCGCGCGAGGCGTTCACCCGTGGCATGGCCTGCTTGTAGATCGAACCCGCCTGGCCGTTGGCATACGTCGGGTTGTTGTAACTGTCGAGCACCTGCAGCTCATACAGTTCCTGCAGGAAGATGCCGCTGTTGCCCCGGTTCTGGCCGTCGAAGCCCTTCGTCTCGGTGGGGCTACGCCATTCGACATGCAGCTGGACATCGCAGAAGCGTTGCCGGGTGCGGATGCCCTTGCTGCCCGGAACGACGGTCATGGCGCCATCGGCAACCGTCCAGGGCACGCGCCCGCCCTGCTCTGCCTCCCACGCCGAGACATCCTTGCCATCGAACAGCACGATGGCATCGGAGGGGGCCTTGCCTGGCGGCGTGGCCACGACTGCGGGCACGGGCGTCCACACTTCGGTCTTCTTCGGGTCACGCGCAGCGTCGGCGCCGTCCTGAGCGAATGCAGATGCAGCGGCCAGCAGGCCGGCCGTGATCAACGCAGGGCGGAGCATCAGGGTGGTGTCCATCAGCTGGTCCCCCACGCGGGCGTACCGGGGACATAGGCCAGGTCACCGTCGTAGCGGCCCGGCACGGCGACGTACTGCAGCACACCGGTCGCCCCGACCTTTGAAGTGAAGAAGCCGAAGATGGCCAGCTGCTTGATCATCGTGAAGTAATGCGGCATGGCCTCGCCTTCCTCGGGAGTGCCGGTCTCGGTCACGTCGGCATTGCGTGCCTTGGCTTCGGCGTCCAGCCTTCGCAGCAACCCGGTGCGGGCTTCCGGCGTGAGCGATACGAAACGGCCACCGGCGCGCGTGTCGATGTCGGCCAGGCCGGCGCGGAACGTCGCCTGCTGCCGGGCGGTGTAGCAGTCGCTGACGAACGTCGCCATGAACGCACCGGCACCCGCGTCCTTGGCCCCGGGCGTCCTTGTCCGCGGCAGGATGGTTTCGGCGATCTCGTCCAGCATGCCGATGTCGGCATCGGAGAACGCGGGCATCGCCCCGGCAGCCGGCACCTTGCCATGCACCAGCGCAGGCAGGCCAACCATGGCCGCACCGGTTGCGGCAACGATCATCTTCAACAGTTCGCGGCGATCCATCAGAGGTTCCCCGCTTTCAGTTCGCGTACCGCATGGTCGGCCGCGCGCGCGGTCAGCGCCATATAGGTCAGCGAGGGATTCACGCAGGCGCTGGAGGTCATGCAGGCACCGTCGGTCACATAGACATTGGGGGCATCCCAGACCTGGTTGTGCGCATTCAATACCGAGCTTTTCCGATCACGTCCCATGCGTGCGGTCCCCATCTCGTGGATGCCCTTGCCCGGGGCATAGTCGTTGTCGTGCATCTTCACGTCCTTGACGCCGGCCGCCTCCAGCATCTCGGCGGCATCCGCGGCCATGTCCTTGCGCATCGCCAGTTCATTGGCGCGCATGGACACGTCCATCGCCAGCACCGGCAGTCCCCATTTGTCCTTGCGGTCGTGGTCCAGGCGGATCGTGTTGTCGTGGTGCGGCAGCATTTCACCGAACCCGGTCATGCCGATGCGCCAGTCACCCGGCACGGTCAGTGCCTCCTTCAGATCGGCACCGATGTTGAGCTCGGCGATCTCGCGCGACCATCCGGTGCGGCTGGCACCGCCCTGGTAGCCGAACCCGCGCAGGTAGCCGCGCTTGTCGGCCGCGACGTTGCGGAACCGCGGAATGTAGAAGCCGCAGGGACGGCGGCCGAAGTAGTACTTGTCTTCGTAACCCTCGACCCGGCCCGAGGCGCCCGCACCGAAATGATGGTCCATCACGTTGTGCCCCAACTCGCCGGACGAAGAGCCCAGCCCGCCGTCCCAGACGTCGGTGGCCGAATTCATCAGCAGCCACGTCGAGTTGAACGACGATGCATTGAGGAAAATGACCTTGGCCGTGTACTGGTAGGTCTGGCCGGTTTCGGCGTCGATCACCTCCACGCCACGCGCGCGCTTGCGATCCTTGTCGTAGAGCACTTCCTTGACGATCGAGAACGGCCGCAAGGTCAGGTTCCCGGTCTTCATCGCCGCCGGCAGCGTCGCCGCCTGGGTCGAGAAGTAGGCACCGAAGGGACAACCCAGGATGCACTTGTTGCGGTACTGGCAGTTGACGCGCCCCTGCTCGGGCATCGGCTGGGTGATGTTGGCAGTGCGCGAGTGGATCATATGGCGCGTTCCGCCGAAGGCCTTCTTGATGCGCGCGGCCACATCCTTCTCGACGATGTTCAAGGGAATCGGCGGCAGGAACTCGCCGTCTGGCAGCACGTCCAGTCCTTCGCGCGTGCCGGCGATGCCGGCGAACCTCTCTACATGGTCGTACCATGGCGCGATATCGGCGTAGCGGATCGGCCAGTCGGTGGCGATGCCGTCCTTGAGGTTGGCCTCGAAATCCAGATCGGAGAAGCGATAGCTCTGCCGCCCCCACATCAAGGAACGACCACCGACGTGGTAGCCACGGAACCAGTCGAAGCGCTTGGTCTCGATGTAGGGCGATTCCTGTTCGTTGGCCCACATCCCTTCCAGGTTCTCGGCCAGGCCGTAGTCGCGCATCAGCACCGGGAACTCGGCCTTCATTGCCTGCGTTGGCCGGTTGCGGTGCGGGAAATCCCACGCCTCCTTCATCGCGTTGACGTAGTCCTTGACGTGCTCGATGTTGCGCCCGCGTTCCAGCATCAGGACCTTCAGGCCCTTCTCGGTCAGCTCCTTCGCCGCCCAACCGCCACTGATTCCCGAGCCAACAACAATGGCGTCGTAGTGATTATCTGCCATGGGTTTCTCACCTGGGTGGATATCGTTTCAGACGTCGCAGAGGCGGATCGCCTCGCGCAATGAGGCAACGGGATCGGGCGCTGCAGGCGTGAACTCCTGCGCCAGATACCCCTTGAAACCGGTGTCGCGGATCGCGCGACAGATGGCTGGATAGTGGAGCTCCTGCTGGTCTCCGATCTCGTTCCGGCCGGGCACGCCTGCGGTGTGGTAGTGCTTGAAGCAGGCGTGATGCTTGCCGATGGTGGCGATGATGTCGCCCTCCATGATCTGCATGTGGTAGATGTCGTAGAGCAGGCCGAAATTGTCCGAGCCGAGCCGCTGGCACAGCTCCACACCCCACGCGGAGTGGTCGCACAGGTAGTCGCGATGATCGACCTTGGAGTTGAGCAGCTCCATCACCAGCACCACGCCGCGCTTCTCGGCATGCCCGAGGATGCGCTTGAGCCCGGCCTCGGCATTGGCCATGCCGTCCTGCGGGTCCATACCGTTGCGGTTGCCGGAAAAGCAGATGAGGTTTCGATAGCCGGCATCGGCGACCAGATCGATGTGCCGCGTGTAGCGTTCCACCAGCTGGTCGTGGAACTCACGGCCGGCAAAGCCCTTGGTCAGGCCCAGTTCTGCGCCGTTGCACATCGAGCTGTACACGCCATTCGCCTTCAGCGTGGGCCAGTCTTCCGGGCCGACCAGGTCGATCGCGGCAAAGCCAATGTCCTTCACCGTCGTGCAGAGCTGGGCAACGGACAGCTGCGGGAAGGTCCAGCGTGCGACGGAATGCTTCAGGTTGCCCTTGAGTGGCGCCATGGCGGCGAATGCGGGCAATGCGCCCGCGGTTGTCGCGGCCCCCAGGCCAATGCTGCCGGCAACTGCGATGCGCAGCGCATCGCGCCGCGTGAGCCCCCTCGAAGGAGCCGGTCTGATCGAATGGATGGACATCCACCTTCCGGCCTCCCAACCGGTATCAAACGCAACGATTCATAGCAATGCAATCGATTGCACCATAGGGGAGGAAATTGTCTGTTTGCAAGTCGCGGTGCACGAAAAACTGATGGTGCGAGGCACAACGCAGATGGCATCGCGCAAAAAGAAAAGCCCCGCATGAGCGGGGCTTTCTTTTCTGCTGCGAACGAGCGTTCGATCAGAACGGAATATCGTCGTCAGCGAAGTCATCCATGGGCGGCGCCTGCTGCGGCTGCGGACGCTGGTTGCCACCCTGGTTGCCGTAACCGCCGCCCTGGTTGCCGCCCTGGTTGCCATAGCCGCCGCCCTGGCCACCACGCTGGCCGCCACCGCCACCACCGCCGCCATACTCCTGGCGCGGCGCCTGCTGGCGCTGCGGACGATCGCCGCCGTAGTTGCCACCACCGCCGCCGCCACCGCCTTCACCGCGGCCGCCCAGCATCTGCATTTCATCGGCAATGATGTCGGTGGAGTACTTCTCCACGCCGTCCTGGCCGGTGTACTTGTCGTAGCGCAGGCTGCCTTCGACGTAGACCGAGCTGCCCTTGCGCAGGTACTCGCCGGCGATCTCGCCGAGCTTGCCGAAGAACACCACGCGGTGCCATTCGGTGCGCTCCTGCTGGTTGCCATCCTTGTCCTTGCGGACGCTGGTGGTGGCCAGGCTGATGCGGGTGATCGCCATGCCGCCCTGGGTGTACTTCACGTCCGGGTCGTTGCCGAGATTGCCGACCAGGATGACTTTGTTGATGCCGCGCGCCATAGGTACCTTCGTCCGTTGTCCAGGGGCAGACCGCCAGTGATAGCACAGCCCCGGGCGGGGGTGCAGTAGGCGAGGCCGCCCCTGTTGAAATTTGGGGGAATGCGAGAACGATGCATCTTAGCATTGCCGCCGCCATCCGCCCGGTCAGAAGACCCCGGCCGCGCAGGAGGATTGAACTGATTTCCTTGTCCGGCAATGACTTACCCTCGCTTCGGTGGACATCCGGAGGGGCATTGGCGTCTGCCCATGGCATCATGCCCAGGCTCCTCCCCCTGCCCCCTCCCGCGTTCCCATGACGATCAAAGGCAAAGCCACCTCCCTGGACATCGCCCACCTGGCCGGGGTCTCCCAGCCGACCGTGTCGCGGGCCCTGCGTGGCAGCCCGATGGTCAACGCCGAGACCCGCGAGCGCATCCTGCGCATCGCCCGCGAGCTGAACTACAAGGTCGACAAGAACGCCTCCAGCCTGCGCCTGCGCAACGCCGGCACCCTGGCCCTGCTGTTCTTCGAGGACCCGACCAACGACGATTCGCTGATCAACCCGTTCTTCCACTCGATGCTGGGCTCGATCACCCGTGCCTGCGCGCTGCACGGGCAGGACCTGCTGGTCTCGTTCCAGCAGCTGTCCACCGACTGGCAGGCCGATTACGAGGACAGCAACAAGGCCGACGGTATCATCCTGCTCGGCTACGGCGACTATCACGAATCGCGCGATCGCCTGCAGCGGCTGGTCGAACAGGGCACGCACTTCGTGCGCTGGGGCGCCGCCCTGCCCGGCCAGCCGGGCGTGTCGATCGGCAGCGACAACTTCCAGGGCGGGCATGACATCACCACCCACCTGTTGCAGCAGGGCTGCCGCCGCATCGCCTTCCTCGGCCATGCCTCCAGCCATTACCCCGAATTCCAGGAGCGCTACCGCGGCCATGTCGCGGCCCTGCAGGACCACGGCCTGGCCGCCGAACCGGCGTTGCAGCACGATGCGATCACCACCGAGGCTTCCGGCCAGGAGGCCTGCCAGGCGCTGCTGGCGCGCGGCGAACCGATCGATGCGATCTGCGCCGCCAGCGACCTGATCGCCATCGGTGCGATGCGCGCCCTGCGCGAGGCTGGCCTGCGGGTGCCGCAGGACGTGGCGGTGACCGGCTTCGACGACATCCCGCTGGCGGCCTCGGTATCCCCGGCGCTGACCACGGTCCAGCAGGACACCAAGCAGGCCGGCCAGCTGCTGGTGGAGCGCCTGCTGGCGCTGATCGGCCGGCAACCGGTGGAGAGCCAGAGCATCCCGGTGAAGCTGGTGGTGCGGGAATCGTCGCTGCGCCGGTAAGCGCCACCAGACCTCCCGCCACGCCCCAACGTGCGACGGCGGAATTCTCCCCCCATGACCAACGGCGGATGCGCACGGAAGCCGATGCGCGGATAACGCGCAGACATCGTCCATGGAAAGGTGTACGTCGCATGCTGAAGATCGATTCGCTGTCTAAGACGTACGCCAATGGCGTGCATGCCCTCAACAACGTCAGCCTGGACATCCCGCGCGGCATGTTCGGCCTGCTCGGGCCGAACGGCGCCGGCAAGTCGTCGCTGATGCGCACGCTGTCCACCCTGCAGGAAGCCGACAGCGGCACGGCCACCCTCACCATTCCAGGCGAGGCGCCGATCGACGTGCTGCGCGACAAGGACGCGGTGCGCCGCCGGCTCGGCTACCTGCCGCAGGATTTCGGCGTGTACCCGAAAGTCAGCGCGCTGGACCTGCTGGAGCATTTCGCCGTGCTCAAGGGCCTGACCCAGCGCGCGCAGCGCCGCGAGGTGGTCGATGGGCTGCTGCAGCAGGTGAACCTGTGGGACGCGCGCAAGCGCAAGCTGGGCACCTACTCCGGCGGCATGCGCCAGCGCTTCGGCATTGCCCAGGCGCTGCTGGGTGACCCGCGGCTGGTGATCGTCGATGAACCCACCGCCGGCCTCGACCCGGAAGAACGCAACCGCTTCCTCAACCTGTTGGCGGCGATCGGCGAGAACGTGGCGGTAATCCTCTCCACCCACATCGTCGAGGACGTGACCGATCTGTGCCCGACGATGGCGATCATGAACAAAGGCCAGGTGCTGCTGACCGGGCGCCCGGCCGATGCCATCGACGCCCTGCAGCAGCAGGTCTGGCGCAAGCAGGTCGATCCTTCGGAACTGGCCGACCACGAGGCACGCTACGTGGTGCTGTCCACCCGCCTGGTCGGTGGCCGCCCGGTGATCCACGTGCACAGCGCCAACGACCCTGGCGACGGCTTCGCGGCCGTGGCTCCCGACCTCGAGGATGTGTACTTCCAGCGCCTGCGCCTGCAGGCCCGTGCCCGCGCGGCAGCCTGAGCGGAGCACGCCATGATCTTCAATTTCTTCCGCTTCGAACTACGCGAGCAGCTGCGTTCCCCGCTGCTGTGGCTGCTGGCCGGGCTGTTCGCCCTGCTTGCCTTCGCCGCCGCCTCCAGCGACGCCGTGCAGATCGGTGGCGGCGCCGGCAACGTGCACAGCAACGCGCCCACCGTGATCGCGCAGATGCTGGGCATCTTCACCCTGCTCGGCATGCTGGTCACCGCGCTGTTCGTCAGCAACGCGCTGTTGCGTGACTTCGAACTCGGCACTGCCGAACTGATCTTCGCCAGCCCGGTGAAGCGCCGCGATTACCTGGCCGGGCGCATCGCTGCCGCCCTGGCGGCCGGGCTGCTGGTCTACATCCTGATCGCGTTCGGCCTGTGGCTGGCGCCGTTCATGCCATGGGTCGATCCCGAGCGCATGGGCCCGATCAGCTGGCAGGGCTATGCCTGGACGTTCGCGGTCATCGTCATTCCGAACCTGTTGTTCACCACGGCACTGCTGTCGCTGCTGGCAGCGCTGACCCGCTCGATCCTGTGGGTCTACATCGGCCTGGTGGCCTACCTCGTCCTGTACGGCGCCAGCGCGGCCCTGCTGCGCGACATCGACAATACGTGGATCGCGGTGCTGAGCGAACCGCTGGGCATGCGCGCACTGGGCCGCACGATCCGCTACTGGTCCACCGCCGAGCGCAACAACGGGATTCCCGAGCTGGCCGGTTACCTGCTGGCCAACCGCGCCCTGTGGTTGGGCGTGGCTGCCGTACTGTTCGCCGCCACCTTCGCGCTGTTCCGCACCGAACGCAGCGGCAGTGGCCGTCGGCGCTGGGGCCGCAGGCACGCGCAACCGGCTGGCGATGCCAGCGTGGTCCGCCCCACCCGCGCGACACTGCCGCGCGTGATACCGGCGTTCACTGCCAGCACGGCGTGGCAGCAGTTCCTGCGCCAGGTCCGCTTCGATACACGCGGCGTGCTGCGCAGCGTGCCGTTCATCGTGCTGCTGGTGCTGGGCCTGGCCAACTTCCTGCCCAGCGCGCTGTTCCGGCAGACCCTGTACGGCACCTCGATCTGGCCGGTCACCTCGCAGATGATCATGGGCCTGCAGGGTGCCTTCAGCTGGCTGCTGGTGATCATCGTGCTGTTCTTCGCCGGTGAGCTGGTCTGGAAGGAACGCAGTGCGCGCATCAATGAAGTGACCGATGCCATGCCGGTGCCGAACTGGGTGCCGCTGCTGGCCAAATTCACCGCACTGCTGGCGGTAATCGTCTGCTTCCAGGCGGCCGGCGCGCTGGCGGCAATGGGCGTACAGCTGGCCAAGGGCTACACGCATCTGGAGCCGTTGCTGTACCTGCGCAGCCTGGCGCTGGATTCGGTGGTCTACATCCTGATGGGGGGCCTGGCGCTGGTGCTGCAGGTGCTCACCAACAACAAGTTCGTCGGTTATGCGCTGCTGATCGTGGTGATGATCGGCCAGGGCGTGCTCGGCCTGCTCGACTACACGCAGAACCTGTACAACTTCGGCAGCTGGCCCAACGCGCCCTATTCGGACATGAACGGCTACGGCCACTTCCTGACCGGGCAACTGGCGTTCCAGGGCTACTGGGCGCTGTTCCTGCTGACCTTGATGTGCCTGGCGTCGGCCTTCTGGGTACGAGGTGTCAGCCAGAGCCTGCGCCAGCGCCTGGCCCTGGCCGGCCGTCGCCTGCGCGGCCCGACCGGTGCCTTCGCCGCAGTGGCCGCCCTGGCCTTTGTCGCCGTGGGCGGCTGGCTGTACTGGAGCACCAACATCCGCAACGAGTTCCTTTCCCCGGATCAACAGCTGGACCTGCAGGCCCGCTACGAGCGCGAGCTGTCGAAGTACCGCAACCTGCCGCAGCCCCGCATCGTGGCGGTGGACAACCGCGTGGACCTGTTCCCCGAATCGCAGTCGATGGTGATCGATGCAAACTGGACGGTGCGCAATACCCACGCCACGCCGATCCAGGACGTGCACGTCTCGATGGGCGATGACAAGCAGCTGGTCGCGGTCGACCTGGGTGGGCAGACACTATCGATGCATGACGCCGATCTCGGCTACCGCATTTACCGCCTGCAGAAACCGCTGCAACCGGGCGAAAGCCGACGTGTCCATTTCCGGGTGGTGCAGAAACCCAATGGCATCACCGCCGGCCAGGCACCGAGCAACATCGTGGGCAACGGCACGTTCTTCAACAGCCGCGTACTGCCGTCGTTCGGCTACAACGAGGGCGCGGAGATCACCGACCGCAACGAGCGGCGCAAGCGCGACCTGGGTGAGCCGCGGCGCATGCCCAAGCTGGAAGACGAAGCCGCGCGTGCCAACACGTACATAGCCAACGATGCTGACTGGCTCGACTTCCGCACCACGGTCTGCACGGCACCGGACCAGGTGGCGTTGGCGCCGGGCTACCTTCTGAAGGAGACCACGGTAAATGGCCGACGCTGCTTCAGCTACGTCATGGACCGGCCAATGCTGAACTTCTACGCCTACCTGTCGGCACGCTGGGAGGTGCGCAGGGCGAAGTACAAGAACATCCCGGTGGAGGTCTACTTCGATCCGGCGCACGGCTACAACGTGGACCGGATGATCGAAGCGGTGCAGAAATCGCTGGCCTACTACGAGGCGAACTTCACCCCGTACCAGCATCGCCAGGTGCGCATCATCGAGTTCCCGGGCTATGCGCGCTTCGCGCAGTCGTTCGCCAACACCATCCCCTACTCCGAGGCCATCGGTTTCATCGCCGACCTGCGTGACCCGGACAAGGTGGACTACGTGTTCTACGTAACCGCGCACGAGATCGCACACCAGTGGTGGGCGCACCAGGTGATCGGTGCCAACGTGCAGGGCGCGACGGTGCTGTCCGAATCGTTGTCGCAGTACTCTGCGCTGATGGTGATGGAGCAGGAGTACGGCCGCCAGCATATGCGCCAGTTCCTCAAGCGCGAACTGGACGGCTACCTGTCCGGCCGCGGCGGCGAGGCCATCGAGGAACAGCCGCTGGAACGTGTGGAGAACCAGCAGTACATCCACTACCAGAAGGGTTCGCTGGTGTTCTACCGGCTGCGCGAGGAGATCGGCGAGCAGGCGCTTAACCGCGCATTGAAGCGCTTCCTGCAGGACAAGGGGTACCAGCAACCGCCGTACACCACCTCACGCGAGCTGCTGGACTACATCCGCACCGAGACCCCGGCCGACCGCCAGCAGCTGGTCACCGACCTGTTCGAGAAGATCAGCTTCTACGACAACCGCGTGATGGCCGCCAGCGCCCGCAAGCGCGATGACGGCCGCTACGACGTGACCCTGGACCTGCACGCCGCCAAGCAGTACGCCGACGGCAAGGGGAAGGAGAGCGACGGAAAGATGGATGACTGGGTCGAGGTCGGCGTGTTCGCCAATGGGCCGTCGGGCAAGGAGCGCGACCAGAAGGTGCTGTACCTGCAGCGCCACCACATCACCAGCGCCGATCCGAAGATCACAGTGACGGTGGATGAAAAGCCGGACGAAGCAGGCTTCGATCCCTACAACAAGCTGATCGACCGGGTGAGCGATGACAACCGGCGCAAGGTAACGATGTGAGGTATGCGGTGGTGCCAGTCAAATGGCTGGCATCACTGCTGCAGACAGAAACGACATGCCACGCCCAATTGCGTCATTTAAAGTCCTGATTGGCCATAGATGCAGGGACACCACCAGATTCCATTTCAAGGCAAGCGATACTCTCCGTGAACCTTCGAGAGGCCGCGATGACATCCAGCCATATCTACTTCGCCGCACACGGAATCTCCGCATCACTGAACTGGGCAGCCGAGGTATTGGCCGACTGTGGTCTTGAGCTCGAATTGGAGCTGGGTGGGAACAGTGTTCTCATTACGGGCGATGAAGACGTTCGCCTGCGGCTCTCTCTCAACGACGCGCCCCATGTCCTCCAGGAAGCCATCGAGCTAGCGCATGGCAATGAACACGTACATGCCATGAGCCAGTGCACGGCCAGATTCGAGATCTCAATCACCGACCTGGAGGCGGTTTTGGATGAGATGAACACGCTGATCGAGGTCCAGCAGACACTGCTCACCGCCGTGGACGGTGTCCTGTGGAACGAGTGGAACGAAGCACTCAGCCGGTGATTTCCGGCTGAGGCCTGGCCTTCGGCCCCAGCAACGCCAGCAGCACGAAGACCACGATCGAGGCGACGGTACCGAGCGCCGCCGGCAACCCGAACGCCCATGCCGAACGGCGCTGCTGGCGCGCCCACTGGGCCAGATGCCAGGCCGCGCCCAGGTTGATCAGCCAGGCAATGACGAACACCGGCCATAGCACCATGCCCACCGCGCGCAGCAGGGGCATGGACACCAGCGCGGCAGCGATCGCCGCGATCAGGAAGATCAGGGCCGAGCGGGAATGGCGTGATCGTGCCGGTGCGTCGGCGGGTGATTCGCTGAATTCCATGGAGAGAGCCTCGATGCCGATGTTGTCCAAAGGGGATCACGTACGGTGCCCGAAGAGAAGCTCTCTGTAGTATCGAGCCGTGCTCGACCGATCCGGCATTGCGCGAACGGCAGCCGAGCATGGGCTAGGCTCTACATGACAATCAACCCTGGGCGAAGTCCTTCAGGATCTCGCCAACGCCGCTGGGCGAGATCTCAAAGCCCAGCGAAGTACCCGGGTTGATCACCACGCCGTAGCCACCCGGCACGCGGCGCAGCACGTCCAGCATCAGCCAGCGGATCTGGTGTTCGGCCTGCTGGCTGTAGACGCCCACCCGCGACGGCTCGGTGAACACCGCCACATGCAGGGTGCCCTGCTTGTCGAACAGCAGCGGGTCGAAGCCGCTGCCGTCCGGGGTGACCAGGCTGCCGGTCAGCAGCACTACCTCGGAAGCGACGAAGGCCTCCATGAAGGCGCGGATCGGCACCGCCCCGTCCATCGCCGCCTTCAGCAGGGTTTCGATCGGGGTCTGCGGGGCGAGGTCGGTCATGGCGATACGGCGGGGCGTGAGGGGTGCCTATTGTGCCGGATGCGGCCAAACCCGGTAGTGCCGGCCACTGGCCGCACCTGCAGGTACCCGGAATCCGGGGCTGCCGGCCAGCGGCCGGCACTACCGCCCCAGACGCTGGTCCCGCGCCTTCTGGTCGGCCATCGCCTTGTCCAGCTCGGCCTGCAGCGCCGGCTGCTGCACGGCAGCGTCCAGCACATAGACCTTCACGCCGTGCGCGGGCACGTCGGCCTTCAGCAGACCGTTCACCTGCAACGAACCGCCGTCCAGCGCATCGCGCCAGCGGCCCGCCTGGACGTAACGCGACACAGTGAAGCTCTTTGCCCTGTCGCCCTTGTTCAGCAGCACCAGCGCGGTCTGCGCCACCTCGCCATGCTGCAGCACGCGGAAGAACACTGCCTCATCGCCCTGCAGGCGCTCGTTCACCTGCAGGCCGCGCTGCAGCGCCGGGGTGGCTTCGCGCAGCCTGGCGATACGCTGCAGCGGCGCGAAGATCGGGCTCTTCGGCGCCGCATCCACACGCGGCTGGCCGAAGTACGCACGATTGCCGGCATGCTCGGCACGGCCACGCATGAAGCCCGTCTCCGAACCGTAATAGACCACCGGAATGCCGCGCGCGGTGAACAGCCAGTTGTGCGCATCGATGAAGCCATCGTCGCTGGCCTGCAGGCGCGGCATGTCGTGGTTGTCGTAGAAGCTCATCAGCTCGTACGGGTTGGCGTACGGTCCGCCGCTCAGGTGCAGCGGCTCGGTCAGTGTCTCAAAGCCCTTGGCGGCGGTGCCGAAGGTCTGCTCCAGTGCGCCGCGTAACGGGAAATCCAGCACGCTCACGTTCGCGTTGGCGGGCCAAGTATGCTCGGCGATGCGCGCGGCATCGTAGTCGAACGCTTCGCCGAACATGAACATGCCCGGATGCTCGGCGCGGATGCGCTTCACGAAGGCATGCCACCACGGGTGCGGCAGCCAGCCGATGGTGTCGATGCGCAGCGCGTCCACGCCCTGCGCGGTCCACTGCAGGTAGGCGCCGACCAGGTAGTCCATCACCGCCGGATTGTCCTGGTTGAAGTCCGACAGCTCGGCCAGGTTGCCGTCGAAGATCGAGCCGTCCTTGCTGTCGACCGGACCGATGTTGTTATAGAACGCGTGCAGCGGGTTGTGCTTCGGATCCAGTTTCTGCGGCGGCAGGTTCTGGTGGTCGGCGATCAGTTTTCCGTCCTTGTCGAAGATCTGCCCGAACTGCGGCTGCCGTGTCGGCATGGTCCAGGCCGGCGAACCGTGGTTGCCCACGATGTCCAGCACCACCTTCAAGCCAGCACCGTGCAGGCCCTTGGTCAACCCGGCGAAATCCAGGTCTTTGCTGGGCAGGTGCTCATCAAGTTTGTAGAAGTTGATGCCCCAGTAGCCGTGGTAGCCGGTCTTGCCACGGTCGGTCAGCGTGCTGGTGCAGCTGATCGGCTTGCTGCCGGTAAAGGCCTCGTCCGGGTTGTCGACGATGGGCGTGATCCACACCGCACCGAAGCCGAGGTTGCGGATGTACTGCGCGTTGTCGAGCACGCCGCGGAAGTCGCCGCCGAGGTAGCCGATGTTGCCGTCCACCTTGTCCGGGCACGGCACCGGAATATCGAAGGTGCGATGCGTGCCGCCCTGATCGCGATGGTCGTTGGACGGATCACCGTTGACGAAGCGGTCGGTGACCACGAAATACACCGCATCGCTGGCGAACGGCTCGGTGGTGCCGACGTAGTCCGGGCGCGGCGCGGCCGCGGCCTGGCCGGCGAACAGGGCAAGGGAAACAGCAACAGCCAGGACACCACGCATCACACCACCTCCGGACGGGACGGAACCCGCAGCACGCACAGGCCGGCCAGGAACAGGCTGCAGCCGCCCAGCACCAGCACATGCATCGGCTGGCCACCCAGCCATGCGCGCAGGGCAAAGCCAAGCGCACTGGCCGCCACCAGCTGCGGAATCACGATGAAGAAATTGAAGATGCCCATGTACACACCCATCTTCGACGCCGGCACGCTGTCGGACAGCAGTGCATACGGCAACGACAGGATCGAGGCCCAGGCAAAGCCCACACCCACCATCGACAGCAGCAGCCAGTGCGGGTCGCGGATGAACATCAGCGAGACCAGGCCGGCGCCGCCCAGCCACAGGTTGACCAGGTGGCTCCAGCGCAGGCCGATCGCACGCACCATCGGCGGAATCAGCACCGCCGCCAGCGCAGCGAAGCCGTTGTAGGCGCCAAACAGCACGCCCACCCAGTTGGCACCTTCGTTGTAGGCGGCCGACTGTGGATCGGTCGAACCGAAGTGGGTACCGGCCACCGCAGCGGTGGTGTAGATCCACATGGCGAACAGCGCGAACCACGAGAAGAACTGCACCCACGCCAGGCGGCGCATGGTGACCGGCATTGCGCGCAGGTCGCCGACGATGGCTGCCAGCATATGCGTAGCCGGCAGCGCGCGCGCGGCCGCCAGCAGCAAGCCGTAGCCGGCGCACAGGCCTGCCAGAACGTACAGCATCCTGTCGCCTTGCCGCCAGGTGATCAGCAGCGCCAACAACACACCCAACCCAAGCCACAGGGTCACCCGCGTCCATGAAGCCGGGCCGTTGATCGCGGCCGCCGCGTGATGTTCCGGCGGCTCGGCATCATCGAACCCGGCCAGCTCCGCCGGTGAATATTCGCGGGTGCTGACCACCGTCCAGGTGATCGCCGCGAGCAGCACCACCGCGCCGAAGTAGAACGCATAGCGCACAGTGTCGGGCACTTCCCCGGCGGACGCGGTGTTGGCAACGCCGAAGTGGGCCAGGATGAATGGCAGGAAGCTGGCGACGATGGCGCCCACGCCGATGAAGAAGCTCTGCATCGCGTAGCCGGCCGGACGCTGGCGTGGCGCCAGCTGGTCGCCGACAAAGGCACGGAACGGCTCCATCGATACGTTGATCGAGGCATCCAGCACCCACAGCGTGCCGGCCGCGATCCACAGCGTCGGCGAGTTCGGCATCACCAGCAGCGCCAGCGTGGTCAACACCGCACCGATCATGAAGTATGGACGACGGCGACCCCAGCGGGTCCAGGTGCGGTCGGACAGGTAACCGATCACCGGTTGCACCAGCAGGCCGGTCAGCGGCGCGGCAATCCACAGCCCGGGTACCGCGTCGATGTCCGCACCCAGCGTCTCGAAGATGCGGCTGGCGTTGGCGTTCTGCAGGGCGAACCCGAACTGGATGCCGAGGAAGCCGAAACACATGTTCCAGATCTGCCAGAACGACAGCTGCGGTTTGGCGGGACGATTCATCGTGCACCCTCTTCCATCGCCACCGGCGCCGGCGCCACCGTCAGCGCCTGCACCTGGGCCTGGTTGAGCACGCCTTCGCGGCCGCCCTTGCCCCCGGTGTAGTGCGCGAAATGTTCAAGCGCGCTCATGTTGAAGCCCTCTTCAAGCGCGACCGTGCATTGCCCCTTTGGCACCGTGAATGTTGCCGAGGTCGAGTCCTGCACGGCCACGCTGTGCGGCAGCGTGACCGTATGCCGCTGCAACGGCTGGCCCGGGCACTGCAGCACCAGCTGCTTGACCGCAGCCGTGACGCCGGTGTTGATCGGTCCGTTCGGGTTTCGATATTGCAGGCGCAGGCGGACCTGCCCGGCCTTGGCCGAGGTGAACGGCCAGCGCTGCGCACCCTTCAGCACCTGCTGCGGACCGACGCAGACCATTGGGCTGTGCAGCGATTCCAACGCGCCTTCGCGTCGGGTCAGGCTGAGGCAATGCTGCAGCCCATCGTCGCTGATCTGCACCTGGCCATTGCTGGCGACGACGGCCCTGCCGTCCTTCCACAGAACCTGCCCGGCTTGCACCGGAACGTTCCAACCCGTGCCCCTGCGCAGGGCCTGCGGTGCCGCCGGTGTTGCGGGCGCACGCGCGTTGGCATCCGCAGTCGTGGCAGCGAAGCCTGTTGCTGCCGGGGCAGTCACCAGCTGCACCGTGGTGGTCGTGCCGCGCGTGGTGGTCCTGCCCGCCACCAGCAAGCCATCGCCCACGCTCTGCGGACGCTCCAGCACATAGCGCTTGCCAGTGACTTCCAGGCTGATGCTGCGCTGCGTGCCGAACAGTTCCGGCACTAGCGCGGCCGGCAGCTTGGGCTGCACGCGGCCATCGTCCTGCACGCCGAACACGCCTTCGACCACCATCGACAGATACCCGGCCACCGACCACAGCTGGCGTTCGGAGTTGACCACCGGGCCGCTCAGCGCGCCTTCCTCGACATGCACGGCCTGGCTCACCAGCTCGTAGTTCTCCATGTTGGAACCGGCCAGCGCGGCGCCCCGCATCAGCGAACGGATCTCGGCGGCGATGCGCGGCGCATCGTCCAGCTGCCGCGCCGCACGCAGCGAGTAGGCACTGACGAACGGCCAGATCGCCCGGTTGTGATAGATCGGCTGTTGTGCTTCCTGCGGCCAGACCACCGGGCTGCCGGCTGGCCCCATCGGATACGCCGCCAGCGCACGCCGCGCGCGCTCGGGCGGCAGCACCTCGGCAAGGATGCCCAGCGAGAGGCCTAGCAGATCGAACTTGGCGTACGGCACCGGGTGCGCCGCTTCGCCGATGTAGCTCATGTACTGGCCGATATCCTCGCGCCAGAAGCGCGCATCGATCTGCTGCGCCAATGCGTCGGCCCAGGCCTTGTAATCGGCCGCGCGGGCATCGCCGTGCTGCCCGGCCAGGCGTTCGGCCAGGCGCAGTGCCTGATAGTGCAGCACGTTGGTGGACAGTGCATAGGAATCACCGATAAAGCGCACGTCCTCGCGGGTCCAGTCCGGATAGGTCTGCTCGCGCCAGTCCAGGAACGAAGTCTCGCCACGGTACAGGCCCATCTGCGCGTCGAACACCATCGCGCGGTCCTGCGCCAGCGTGCCCTGCAGCGCCTGCCAGACCTGGTCGGCAAACGCGCGATCCTCCAGCAGATGACGTGCCGCCAGGAACCACACCACGCGATCGCTGCTGATCGGCCAGCTGCCACCGGAACCGGTGTCCTGCGCCACAAACAGGCCGGGCGTGTGCCCGTCGCGCGCCGCCGACAGTTTGAACTGCAGCGACTGCCGGGTGCGCTTCGGGTCCAGGCGTGCGAGCGCCAGATCGGCGGCAAAGCTGACATCGCGCGTCCACACATAGGGCCAGCGCGCGCCGGTCTGGAAGCACTCGCACGGCACCGGTCGGCCTTCGTCGAACGCGGGATCGCGAATCGCGTCCACGCGGTCCTGGTCCATCTCCTGCTGGGCCAGCGCGAACAGGGCATCGAACATCACGCTGCCGGTCTGGCTGCGCATCGGCATCGGCGCGATACGCACATCGCCCTTCGGCGCATGCAGCACGAAGCTGCCGTTGGCAGCGGCTTCGGCGCGCGCATGGCGGCCGTCGAATTGCAGGTCGGCCGCCTGCGCGGTCGTCCCCAGCGCTGCCCCCAGGGCAGCGGTCAGGCAAATGATCTTCAGCATCGAAGCGGCGGACCGGCTTGCGCCCGTCGGCCTCCCTCCCTCTCTGCACGCGTTGTAGGTCCGCACCGTCGTTGCCGGCGGGCGGGCACGGCCCCTCCCTCAAGGTGCCTTGGCCCCATGGTAGACGCGGGGCTGTCGGCTGCGTCCAGCTGCATACGTATTCATGGCGCCACGCGGTAGCGCACCTGCTGCGCTGGCTTATGGTCCGGGTCTGCCAACGGCGCCTTGGGAGGGGAAATGCCGATGCCACACACGGTTGTACGCGCGCTGTTCGCGCACATGTTCGGCCTGGCCCTGTTGGGCGTGGCCACGCTGGCACAGGCCGCGCCACAGGTGGCCAGCGTCGAGTCACCGGGCAAGGTAATCAAGGTCAGCCTCGTGCTGGACGGCGGCACCGCCCGCTACCGCGTCGAGCGTTTCGGCGACCCCGTAGTGGAGGATTCGAAGCTCGGCTTCGCCCTGCGCGACGGCCGCCTGGACCGCGATTTCGCCCTGCTTGGCCAGCAGCGGCGCAGCGTCGACGACAGCTGGGAGCAGCCGTGGGGCGAGCGCCGGCTCACCCGCAACCACTTCAACGAGCTGACCGTGCAGCTGGCCGAAACCACCGGCAGCAAGCGTCGGCTGGATGTGGTGTTCCGCGCCTACGACGATGGCCTGGGCTTCCGCTATGTGTTCCCCGAACAGCCGAACCTGCACGAGGCGATCATCGATGACGAACTGACCGAATTCGCCATCGCGCCTGAATCCACCGCTTGGTGGATCCCCGCCGGCGAGCCGATCCACTACGAATATCTGTACCAGCGCACGCCGCTGCGCGAGGTGCCGCTGGTGCATACGCCGATGACCGTGCGCAGCCGCGATGGCCTGCATGTGGCCATTCACGAGGCCGCTCTGGTGGACTACGCCGGCATGTGGCTGCGGCGCACCGAGGGGCAACGCCTGCGCGCGCAGCTGTCACCCTCGGCCGAAGGCTGGAAGGTGCGTCGTGCCCTGCCCTTCGCCACGCCGTGGCGCACGCTGCAGATCGCGGACCGCGCCGGTGGCCTGGTCGAATCGGACCTGATCCTCAACCTCAACGAACCCAATGCGCTGGGCGACGTGAGCTGGGTGAAGCCGGCCAAGTACGTGGGCGTGTGGTGGTCGATGCACCTGGACAACGAGAGCTGGGCCACGGGGCCGAAGCACGCGGCCACCACCGCCAGGACGAAGAAGGTGATCGACTTCGCCGCCGCGCATGGCTTCCGCGGCGTGCTGGTGGAGGGCTGGAATCCGGGCTGGGACGGCATGTGGGTGGGCAACGGCTACGACTTCGATTTCACCCGGGCCACGCCTGATTTCGACATCGAGGCGCTGTCGGCGTATGGCCTGAAAAAGGGTGTGCACCTGATCGGCCACCATGAAACCGGCTGCGCCATCGAGCACTACGAGGATCAGCTGGGCGCCGCGCTGGACCTGTACGCACGCTTGGGCGTGGACCAGTTCAAGACCGGCTACGTCTGCGACGATGGCCAGGTCGACCGCCGCAATCCCACGGGGGGCCCGCTGAGGCGCGAGTGGCACGACGGGCAGTTCATGGCCGGCCATCACCTGAAGGTGGTGCAGGAGGCTGCGCGCCGGCACCTGTCGGTGAACCCGCATGAGCCGATCAAGGACACCGGCCTGCGCCGCACCTACCCCAACTGGATCTCTCGCGAAGGCGCGCGCGGCATGGAGTACAACGCCTGGGGCCAGCCGCCGAACCCGCCGGAGCACGAGGTCAACCTGGTGTTCACCCGCATGCTGGCCGGGCCGATGGATTACACCCCCGGCATCCTCAGCCTGAAGGGCCGCCACGGCCAGGCCATCCCCAGCACGCTGGCCCGCCAGCTGGCGCTGTACGTGGTGCTGTACAGCCCGATCCAGATGGCCGCCGACCTGCCCGAGCACTACCTGCAGCACCGCGAGGCATTCCGCTTCATCGAGGACGTGGCGGTGGACTGGGAGCAGAGCCGCGTGCTCGATGGCGAAGTGGGCGACTACGTGACGATCGTGCGCCGCGACCGCAACAGCCGCGACTGGTTCCTCGGCAGCATCACCGACGAACACGGCCGCGTGCTGCCGGTATCGCTGGGCTTCCTGGAGCCAGGCGTGCGCTATCGCGCCGAGATCTACCGCGATGGCGAAGGCGCCGATTTCCGTAGCAATCCGTTCGCGTTCGCGCGCGAAACCCGCGAGGTGACCAGCGCCGATGCACTGACGCTGGTGCTGGCACCGGGCGGTGGGCAGGCCATTCGCTTCACGCCGCTGTGAATGCCCCGGTAGTGCCGGCCGCTGGCCGGCACCACCGCAAGCAGGATCTGAAAGCGATTACACCCCTGCAAACGCCATTGAATACGTATGCAGGGTGATTCCCGCGAAGAATGCGCTGCCTACCATAGCGGCGACGACAGCGGCCACCGCGTCGCACGTTCACGGCACCGCCGGGACGTTCACGAATCGATCTGCAACATTGCCTGGGAGGGGAAAATGTTGAACCACAAGCGCAGTGCGCTGAGTCTCGCGCTGGCCGTTGTGCTGGCGCCGACGCTGGCGTCGGCACAGTCCACGCAGAGCACCACCACGCCGGCCGGCACCGCCGCCACCAACCTGGATACGGTGCAGGTCACCGGTATCCGCCGCGGCATCGAGAGCGCGATCGCGGTCAAACAGGACGCCACCTCGGTGGTCGAGGCGATTTCCGCCGAAGACATCGGCAAGCTGCCCGACGTCAGCATCGCCGAATCCATCTCGCGCCTGCCCGGCCTGGCCGCCCAGCGCGTGGCCGGCCGTGCGCAGGTGATCAGCGTGCGCGGCCTGTCGCCGGACTTCGCCACCACCCTGCTCAATGGCCGTGAAGTGGTCAGCACCGGCGACAACCGCGGTGTCGAGTTCGACCAGTACCCGTCCGAGTTGGTCAACGGCGTGACCGTCTACAAGACCCCGGACGCGGCGCTGGTCGGCCAGGGCCTGTCGGGCACCATCGACATGCAGACCGCGCGCCCGCTCAGCTTCGGCGAGCGCGTGATCGCGGTCAGCGGCCGCTACCAGAAGAGTTCGCTGGGCCGCGCCGCCAACGTCGATCCGTACGGCAACCGCTTCAGCGCCAGCTACATCGACCAGTTCCTGGACAAGACCCTGGGCATTGCCATCGGCTACGCGCACAGCGACATGCCGATCCAGGAGAACCAGGTCGGCCTGTACGAACCGTGGACCACCGAACACACCGACAAGGGCGAGCGTCGCGGAATCGCGCCAGGCACCTACTTCACCGACGGCATCAAGGCACTGCGCCGTACCGGCAACAACAAGCGCGACGGCGTGATGGCCACGATCCAGTTCCGGCCGAACAACAGCTGGACCAGCACCTTCGATGCGTTCCACACCGAAGCCGAGCAGATTGACACCGCCAACCAGTTCGAGCTGAGCCTCAGTGGCAATGGCGAGGACACCAAGGATCCCAACGCGATCCTGCCTGTGTTCAGCAATGTCGGCCGCAATGCCGATGGCAGCTTCACCGGCGGCACGATCAACAATGCATATCCGCTGGTGCGCGGCATGTACAACAAGCGCAAGGACAAGATCGATGCGTTCGGCTGGAACAACGAATTCAACGTCGGTGGCGTGAAGCTGGTCGCCGACCTGAACTACTCCAAGGCGACCCGCCGCGAGATCAACCTGGAAAACAACCTGCAGCTGGTGCCGCGCCCGCAGTTCGACACGATCGGCCTGGTGGTGAACAACAACAGCTTCTCGCAGATCACGCCGGGGCGTGACTACTCCAATCCGGACAGCCTGTTCCTGACCAACACGATCTATGGTTCCGGCTACGGCAAGGTGCCGGAGGTGGAAGACCGCTTGAAGGGCGCCAAGCTGGCGGCGACGCTGCCGGTTCCCGAAGCCATGTCCAGCTGGTTCTCGGATGTGGACGTGGGCGTGAACTACGCCGACCGTCGCAAGCAGAAGGCCCAGGCCGAAGGCAGCATCCTGCTCGGCGCCCAAGGCGAATCCACCATCGCCCAGGACCTGCAGTACCGCCCGGTCAACCTCGGTTTCGCCGGCATCGGCTACATCCCGTCGTGGAACGTACCGGCCGCTGTGGGTCGTTACATGACCTTCAACCCGGTCGACAACCTGGACTACCTGATCCCCAAGTCGTGGACGGTCGAAGAGAAGATCACCACCGCCTGGGCGCGCCTGAACATCAACACCGACATCGGTGAAGTGGGCGTGCGCGGCAACATCGGCGTGCAGATGCAGCACACCGACCAGAGCTCGGATTCTCGCTACTGGGACAGCTCGCAGCCGGCTGGCAGCAACATCCAGCCCTTCTCTGCCGGCAAGACCTACAAGGATTGGCTGCCGAGCTTGAACCTGGCCTTCATGTTCCCGCACCAGCAGACGCTGCGCTTCGCCGCCGCCAAGCAGGTCGCGCGCCCGCGCGTGGACCAGATGCGCGCCGGCCTGGAGTTCGGCGTGGATACCGGCACCGGCCGGCCGGGTGGCAGTGGTGGCAATCCGCTGCTGGATCCGTGGCGCGCCACCGCGCTGGACCTGTCCTATGAGAAGTACTTCGGCGAGAAGGCCTACGTGGCTGCCGCGATCTTCTACAAGGACCTGAAGAGCTACGTCTATACCCAGTCGGTGGACAACTACGACTTCACCGCGCTGCTGGGCAACTACGTGCCGCCGCCGGGCATGACCGCACCGGTGCTGACCACCGGCACCTTCTCCACGCCGCAGAACGGCAAGGGCGGCACGTTGAAGGGGCTGGAGCTGACAGGGTCGTTCCCGCTGGAGATGCTGACCGACAGCCTGCGCGGCTTCGGCGTGCAGGCCAGCGCGACCTTCAACAAGAGCGACATCACCATCCTGGATCCGGAGAGCGCCTCCAGCGTGGGCAGTGACCCGATCAGCCTGCCGGGCCTGTCCAAGCGCGTCTACAACTTCACCGTCTACTACGAACGCAGTGGCTTTGAAGCACGCGTAAGCCAGCGCCGCCGTTCGGACTTCATCGGTGAGATCGGCAACTTCAACGGCAACCGCACACTGCGTTACGTAGTGGGCGAGAACGTGACCGATGCGCAGGTCAGCTACACCTTCAGCGACAGCAGCGCCCTGCGTGGCCTGACCCTGCTGCTGCAGGGCAGCAACCTGACCAACGAGCCGTACCGCACCTACGCCGGCAGCAAGGACCGCCCGCTGGAGTACATCGAATGGGGCCGCACTTACATGCTGGGCGTGAACTACAAGTTCTGAGGTAGCGCCGGGCCCTGCCCGGCAGCCGGACCCGGTAGTGCCGGCCGCTGGCCGGCAACAGAAACAGGGAGCAGGACCGGAAACCCGCTGCGCAGGCAGCGGGTTTTCCTTTGCGCGGATGCCGGCCGTTGGTCGCAAGGCCCACCCATAAAAAAGGGACGGGGCGCTTCGGCCCCGTCCCCGCAAGTACCGCCACCGGAGAAAACGGTCAGCTGCGTCGGGCGCAATACACCGCGCGCGGCGGCAGCTGGAGTTCATTGCCCTGCACCGTGCCCGCATCCGGGCCCGGTACCACCACCTGCTGCCAGTTGCCCGGCGGCAGCGGATGGCTCACCGCTTCGGCCGACAGGTTGAAGGCCAGCAGGAGGGTTTCATCTGCAAGCATACGCTCGAACAGCAGCACGGGCTCGGCGCTTTCAAGAAATCTGATGCTGCCGTGCAGGAGGGCCGGCTGGGTATGCCGCCAGGCCAGAAACGCGCGGAACGCCGCCAGGACCGAGTGCGGGTCGCGCTCCTGCACGCCCACCGCCGCCGCCCGGTGCTCGGCCGGGATCGGCAGCCAGGGCGTGCCGGAGGTAAAGCCAGCCAGCGGAGCGTCGGTCCACGGCAGCGGGGTACGGCAACCGTCGCGGCCCTTGAAATTCGGCCAGAAGGTGATGCCATACGGGTCCTGCAGCGCCTCGAACGGCACCTCGGCCTCGGCCAGGCCCAGCTCCTCGCCCTGGTACAGGCACACCGAGCCGCGCAGCGAGCACAGCATCGCCACCAGCATCCGTGCCAGGCGCGGATCGGCCGGATAGCCGCCCCAGCGGCTGACCGCGCGTTCCACATCGTGATTCGAAACCGCCCAGCACGGCCAGCCTTCGGTCATCGCCGCTTCCAGCCGGGAGACCGTGTCGCGGATGTAGGCCGCGCTGTAGTCGTCCACCAGCAGCTCGAAGCTGTAGCCCATGTGCAGGCGGCCGTCCTGGGTGTACTCGGCGGTGGTGGCCAGCGAGTCTTCCGACGAGATCTCGCCCAGGCTCACCGCGCCCGGATACTCATCCAGCAGCGCGCGCAGCTGCTCCAGGAATGGCAGGTTCTCCGGTTGGGTGTTGTTGTAGAAGTGGTACTGGTAGGCGTACGGGTTGTCCGGACTGAAGCCGCGGCCCACGCGCTTGTCCGCCGGCTTGGGCGGGTTATCGCGCAGCTGCGCGTCGTGGAAGCAGAAGTTGATCGCATCCAGGCGGAAGCCGTCCACGCCGCGGTCCAGCCAGAACCGCACATTGTCCAGGGTGGCCTGCTGCACATCCGGGTGATGGAAGTTCAGGTCCGGCTGGTCGACCAGAAAGTTGTGCAGGTAGTACTGCTCACGGCGCGGCTCCCACTGCCAGGCGCCGCCACCGAACAGCGACAGCCAGTTGTTGGGCGGGGTGCCGTCCTCGCGCGGGTCGGCCCAGACGTACCAGTCGGCCTTCGGATTGCTGCGGTCCTGGCGGCTCTCGCGGAACCAGGCGTGCTCGATCGAGGTATGGCTCAGCACCTGGTCGATCATCACCTTCAGGCCCAGGCCATGGGCCTTGGCCAACAGGCGGTCGAAGTCATCCAGGTTGCCGAACAACGGGTCGACGTCGCGGTAGTCGGCGATGTCGTAGCCGAAGTCGGCCATGGGGGACTTGAAGAACGGCGAGATCCAGATTGCGTCCACGCCCAGCGCGGCGATGTGGTCCAGGCGCTGGATGATGCCCGGCAGGTCGCCTACTCCATCACCGTTGGCATCGAGGTAGCTGCGCGGGTAGATCTGGTAGATGACGGCTCCGCGCCACCATGGATAGTGCGACATCGACAGCCCCCCTCCGGGCATGCGGGACCCGCCAGAAGCGGGCCGAAATCCTGTTCCGGCAAGCTTAGCGGCGGCCCCGCGGGCATGGCGCAACCTGCATACGTATTCACGCAGGCGGCAGCGTTTGCGGGGCCGGGAACGCCGGCCCGCCCGGTTTGCGCCCGAATTCACGGCCAGCGCCTATAATCGATGGTGAGCCTGAAAGCCTGATCGCATGACCATCACCGAAGACACCCGTCCCGCCCTGGGCCTGCCCCAGATCCAGTCGCTTGCCGCGGCCGACATGGCCGCCGTCGACGCCCTGATCCGGCGCCGGCTGTCCTCGGACGTCGTGCTGATCAACCAGATCGCCGACCACATCATTTCCGCCGGCGGCAAGCGCCTGCGCCCGATGCTGGTGATGCTGGCGGGTCACGCGGTCGGCCAGGCCGGTCCGGAGCACCACCAGCTGGCGGCGATCATCGAGTTCATCCATACCTCCACCCTGCTGCACGATGACGTGGTGGACGAATCCAGCCTGCGCCGTGGCCGCAGCACCGCCAACGCGCTGTGGGGCAACGCGCCCAGCGTGCTGGTCGGCGACTTCCTGTACTCGCGCAGCTTCCAGCTGATGGTCGAGCTGGAGCGCATGCCGGTGATGCAGATCCTGGCCGACGCCACCAACCGCATCGCCGAGGGTGAAGTGCTGCAGCTGCTGCACGTGCACAACCCGGACACCGACGAAGCCGCCTACCTGCGTGTGATCGAGCGCAAGACCGCGGTGCTGTTCGCCGCCGGCACCCGCCTGGGTGCGCTGGCCAGCGGCGTGGACGAAGCCACCCAGCAGGCCCTGTTCGACTACGGCATGCACCTGGGCTACGCGTTCCAGATCGCCGACGACGTGCTGGACTACTCGGCCAATGCCGAGGAACTGGGCAAGAACCTGGGCGACGACCTCGCCGAGGGCAAGGCCACGCTGCCGCTGATCCACGCGATGGCCCACTCCGACGACGCCACCCGCGAGCGCCTGCGCACCATCGTGCAGGACGGCGACGCTTCGGCGATGCCGGAAGTACTGGCCGCGATCCGCGCCACTGGCGGCCTGGAGTACAGCCGCGCGCGTGCGGAGGAATATGCCGAAGCCGCCGAGCGCGCGCTCGATGGCCTGGGCGACAACGATGCCGTGGCGGCCCTGCGTGGCCTGGCGCGTTACGCGGTGCAGCGCTCGCATTGATGGGTTGAGGTGTGCCGACCAACGGTCGGCACCTACCAAACCGGCATTCCGGTGGGTGCCGACCGTTGGTCGGCACTGAAACGGTCGCATTGACCGCATCTGGTAGTGCCGGCCGCTGGCCGGCATTGAAGCATCGGTGGGTGCCGACCGTTGGTCGGCACTGACGCATCGGTAGTGCCGGCCGCTGGCCGGCATTCCCGATGACATCCGCAGCATCATGAGGTTGCCGGCCAGCGGCCGGCACTACCGCTGCACGAATCAACGTTTCTCGAAGCGCTCCTCGAAGAACTCATCCAGCGCCTTCCACGCGCGCTTGGCCGCCCGCTCGTTGTACTGGCACCCCGGCGGACTGTTGGCATCGCGCTCGGCAAAGCAGTGCACCGCACCACTGTAGTTGGTGAACTCCCAATCGACCTTGGCCGCGTTCATTTCCTTCTGGAAACCGGCGATGTCCTCGGCGGTCACGCTCTTGTCGTCGGCGCCATTGAGCACCAGCACCGACGGATGGCTGCCACCGGCCTGCGCCGGCAACGGCGAGCCCAATCCACCGTGCAGGCTCACCACACCGGCCAGCGGCGCACCGGCCCGGGCCAGCTCCAGCACCGTGGTGCCGCCAAAACAGAAGCCCACCGCGCCGATCCGGCTGGCATCCAGCGGCACCTTGCCGGCCTGCGCCTTGAGCACGTTCACCGCCTCCAGCGCGCGGGCACGCAGCAACGGCCGGTCGTTGCGCAGCTTGGTGGCCACTGGCCCGGCCTCGGCATCGGTCTTCGGCCGCACGCCCTTGCCGTACACATCGGCGACCAGCACTACGTAATCGTCGCCGGCCAGCTGCTTGGCCTTCTCGATGGCCGATTCGTTCACGCCCTTCCAGTTCGGCACCATCACCAGGCCCGGGCGCTTGTCATGCTCGCCGTCGTCATAGACCAGCACGCCGCTGAAGGTCGTGCCCTGGTGTTTCCACTCCACCGGCTGCGTCTTCATCGCCGCCCACGCCGGCATCGCCGCCAGCCCCAGCACCATCACCACACCGCATCGCCAACGGTTCATGTGCCTGCTCCAGAAAAAGGGGACGGAGGGGATTAAGCCGCATTCGCCCCTCCCGCGTCGCATTCTGCATTGGCGGCGTGACGCAGGTGTGGTTGAGGTTACAGGCCACCGCTTCAGCGGCACTCCTTCTCTTCGTAGAGGGCATGAAGAAATTCAGCGAATGAGCTGAAAATGGTCTCCTGCTCCTTCTCCCCCGGCAACCAGAGAAAGACCTCTTCAGGCATACCGGGCTTTCCGGACAACAAGAAAACATTCCCGCAATCGTCGTAAGCGAAGGGAACCAACCCCTCCAGCGCCGGGTTGCCTCTCACCAGCGATTGGTAGACAGCGTCAATCGTCGCATCACCGTAGCGGATCGAAAGAAAGCTATTCAGCAGAAGTGGATTCGCCTCGTCCGGACGAATATCCGGATATCCGCCGTTGTTCATCAGGTAAAAGTCCGAGAACTCATCGGAGAGCCTCAAACCTGTACTTTTTGAGAAGTCGCAGAGGTCTTCACGGGTAAGCCGTTGCTCCTGCCCTATGAGTTTCATGCTTCGCCTCTTCACATTCTGAAAACTCTACGGATTGTCGGCGATCCCGCCGGACAAAACGCACTGGACTACACTACCAGCAAGGCGCGGCTTTGATTGAAATCTTGTGCCCTTTGCTCATCAACCTTGCGAACTGAATGAACCTTGTTGACCGCTTTCTGTCTGGCCTGATCCCGCGTTTGCCTGCCGAGGATGCCCCGCAGTGGGCACATGTCCAGGGCGCCAGCGCCGAAGACCTGCAGCGCCTGCGTGTGCAGTGGCCGCAGGTGCCGGACAGCCTGGTGGAACTGCTGTCCCGCGTGGATGGCACCCACTTCCGCGAGTACCCCGGCGGCGAGGTCTGCGTGCTGATGCTGGGTTCAGATGTGGGCGATTACCCGTACTACCTGCGCTCGGTCGCGCAGATCTTCGAGGACCAGCAGCAGTGGGACGACAGCATCCGCTCCATCTACGAGGAATGGCTGGACGACGAGCCGGAGATCCTGGGTGAAGGCATCGACGCCGATCTGCCGATGAACCGCCGCCTGTGCTTCTCGCACTGCATGAACAACGGCGGCACGTCGATGCTGTACCTGGATTTCGACCCGGCGCCGGGCGGCACGGTCGGTCAGGTGGTGCGCTACCTGCACGATCCGGACAGCTATGCGGTGATCGCACGCAGCTTCGACGCGTACCTGCAACAGATGATTGATCGCGATTACGCGTTCATCGACCAGGAGCAGTAGATCCACGCCGCGCGTGGATGGGTGTACGGGATCCCGCTGGGGTCAGAGCCCTTTCCTGCGGAAAGGGATCCGACCCCGGGCAGGTGGATCAGGCGATGCCCAACCCCGGAATCGCGCTGATGCTGTCCGGGTCGAACCCGGCCAGCTCGGCGAAATGGCGGCCACGGGCCACGTAATCGCGGTAGGCACCAAAGCTCGGCGCCCCCGGCGACAGCAGCACCACACCACCCTGCGTACCCAGCGCCGCGCGTGCAAGCGCCATCGCCTCTGGCAGATCACCTGCAGCGTGCAGACCGAAGCGACCGGCATCGGCCAACGGCTGCAGCATCGCGTGGATGCGTGGGCCGTTGCTGCCCATGGTCACGATCTCCACCGGCGGCACATCGTGCGCCATGTGCTGCATGAAATCGGTCCAGTCCAGGCCACGATCATGGCCGCCCACCAGCAACGCGATGCGCTGCCCGGCAAAGCACTCCAGCGCGGCCAGGCTGGCGTGCGGCGTGGTGCTGATCGAATCGTTGATGTAGGTCAGGCCATCGGCCATGCCGATGCGCTGCAGGCGGTTCGGCAACGGACGGAAATCCTGCACCGCCGGTGCCAGCGCCACCGCATGAAGCCCCAGCGCTTCCAGCGCGGCCAGCACCGCGCACAGGTTGCCGCGGTTGTGGCGGCCCGGCAGCGGGGTGTTGCGGGTGTCGAACACGGCCTGCTCACCGCGATGCACGATGTCACCGCGCATGTGCCAGCCCTGCGGCTGGTTGAACCAGACCACTTCGCTGTCGGGCAGCGACAGCGCGGCCAGGTGCGGATCGGCAGCGTTGAGCACAGCGATGCGCGGCGCGGCTTCAGTCACCAGCCGCAGCTTGTCTTCGATGTAACGCTGTTCGCTGCCGTGCCAGTCCAGGTGTTCCGGGAACAGGTTCAGCACCACCGCCACCTGCGGGCGGGCGCCACTGCGCGCCACTTCGCCGGTCTGGTAGCTGGACAGTTCCACCGCCCAGTACTCCGGCGCGGGCTGCGGGTCCAGCACTTCCAGCAGCGGCAGGCCGATGTTGCCGACCAGGCCGGTACGGTGGCCGGCGGCACGCAGCAGGTGCGCGACCAGCGCGGTGGTGGTGCTCTTGCCCTTGGTACCGGTCACGCACACGGTGTCGTGCACGATGCCATCGTCGGCCGCGTGTTCGGCGAACCACAGCGCGGTGCCACCAATGAAGCGGGTGCCCTGCCCTTCCGCCGCCAGCGCGATTGGCTGGTAGGGGCTGATGCCGGGAGACTTGATCACCACGTCAAACGCGGCCAACGCTTCAGCGGAAGGCTCGCCACGCACGTCCAGGGCGCCCTGTGTTTCAACGCGTGCGGCCTCGACTTCGGCCGCCGGGCAGAAAAGGCTCAGCGGCAGCGTGGGCAGGCGCTCACGCAGTACCGCAAACGCGGCGCGGCCCTCACGGCCCCAGCCCCACAGCGCAACGCGCTTTCCTTCAAGCTTCGAAATCTTCACGCACCCGTTCCCACAGCGCAGCCGGAACCCGGTGCTCGCCCTGCAGCTGCAGCAGCGGTGCCAGTTCCAGTTCGGCGGCATCCAGCTGCGGCTGGATCTCGTTGCAGAAGCGCTTCACCAGCACGTCTTCCTTCCACTCCGGGCGCTGCGCCAGGGTCGCCATCGCCGCACGCGATTCGCGGCCTTCGCCCACGCACTCGAACGGCTTGTGGTCCTGGAATTCCAGCAGCGCATCGAAGCCACCGGCCTGCTCGGCATCGTCCAGCAGGTTGCGGCCGAAGATGCGCACCAGGCGCGTCTTGGGCATGAACGGGGCCAGCGCCAGGAACACGAAATGGCACTTCGGGCAGACGCCGCACCAGCGGTTCACCGGGCGCTCGCCGAGGATGTGGAAGTTGCGGTTGCAGCTGGAGAAGTGCGCGTCGTAGAAATCAGTCTTGGCGAACTGGCGGGCCACCGCCAGCTCGGACATCGGGCGCAGCAGCGAGTAGTACTGCAGGTCCGCCGCCACGTGCGCCTGCACATGGCTGCCGAAGGCCTGCTCGAACGCCCAGCCCTTCGACCACTGGTGGTTCACTTCGCCGGTGCCCGGAATCTGGCTGCCGTAGCTGGCCGAACGCTCATTGGAGAACACCACCTGGTCCACGCCCTGCAGCAACGCGGCCAGCACCATGATCGCCGAGTTCACCGCGGTGACCGGGATATGGCCGTTCCAGGCGCCCTGGCGGTTGAGCTCGAACAGTTCCGGCGCCAGCGCGCGGCCCAGGTTCAGCGTCGGCAGGCCGGTACGCTCGGCACAGGCGCGGATCAGCTGCGAACCACCAATCCAGGTCACCGTTTCGTCCACGCCGGCACGGCGCAGCGCTTCGATGCTGACCAGCGAATCCTTGCCGCCACCGATGGCCACCAGCGCGTGCGCCTGCAGGCCCAGCACCGGCGCCTGCACCGCCTCGCCCTGCACCGGCAGGCGGAAGCGCCCGCGCAGGTTCAGGCCGTTGCGGTAGGCGAATTCGCCCAGGCCGTTGAGGTAGACCGCCTCCACCATCGCAGCGGTATCGGCGTCGATGGCATAAGTGTCGATGCTGACCGTCTCCGGCACGCCTGCCTTGTAGTAGCTGACACCGGCAATCAAGTGCAGCAGCTGCAGCGCACGCTGCACCGCGGCGGCGCGCGCCTCGTCCAGCACGAACGGGGCGCCCGGCACGGTGATGGTTTCCACCATCTCCGGGCCGTCATCGAAGGCGTAGACCAGCTTGGCCACGCCGGTCTCCGCAGCGAATTCGCAGCGGACGAAGCGGAAGCGGGAAACCTGGTGTTTGTCGAAAGCAGTCATGGTGTATCCGGTCAGGCACGGGCCCGCGCAGCTGCGCGGGGCGTGTCGGTGGGCGGGTGCAGGGCGCGGGTGGTGATCACTCGATCACGTCTTCGCGCGGCAGCATCCGCTGGTTGTAGGTGTTGGCCATCGAATAGCCGTAGGCGCCGGCATCGGCGATCAGCATCACGTCGTCCGGCGCGGTCGACACCGGCAGCTTGCGGCGCTTGCCGAACACATCGCTGGATTCGCAGATCGGGCCGACCACATCGAATGCGGCCTCAGCGTAGCCACCCTGGCGGCTGAGGTTCTCGATGTCGTGCCAGGCGTCGTACAGGGCCGGGCGCATCAATGCATTCATGCCGGCATCCAGGCCGACGCGGCGCACGCCGTCCTTTTCCACCACCTGGGTGGCGTGGGTCAGCAGCACGCCGGATTCGGCTACCAGGTAGCGGCCCGGCTCGATCGCCAGGCGGAACGCCGGATGCAGCGCCTTGACCTCGGCCAGGCCCTCGGCCCAGGCATCCAGGTCGAACGGCTCGTCCTCGGCGGAATACGGAATCGGCAGGCCGCCGCCGATGTCGATGGTCTGCACGCTGCCGATGCGGCGGGCGAAACCGGCCAGTTCATCGCACATCAGGCGCCAGTGCTGCGCGGTCTCTACACCGCTGCCGAGGTGCGCATGCAGGCCGACTACGCGGCTGCCCAGATCGGTGGCCGCGCGCACGAATTCGTCGACGCGGGCGATCGGCAGGCCGAACTTGGAGTCCTTGCCGCCGGTACGGACCTTGGCATGATGGCCTTCGCCCCGGCCCAGGTCGACGCGCAGCCACAGCTCGCGGTTGCGGAACAGGTCCGGCCAGCGCTGCAGTGCCTCGACGTTGTCGACCGTCACGGTCACGCCCAGCGCGAATGCGGCTTCGTACTCGCTGCGCGGGCAGAAGCTGGGAGTGAACAGCACGCGCTTGGGCGACAGTTCCGGCAGGTGCTGGAACACATGCTTCAGTTCGCCATGCGACACGCACTCCAGGCCGAAGCCTTCGGCTTCCAGCAGCTGCAGGATGGCGGGGTGGCTGTTGGCCTTGATCGCGTAGTAGCGCTGGTCGATCGGCTTGATCGCGGCCAGCGCGCGGGCGCGGGCGCGCACGGTCGGCAGGTGGTAGACGTAGCGCGGCGTACCGGCATCGGCCAGCTGCAGCAGGTGCGCACGCTGGCCCCGCCACCACGGCGTGCCACGCGGGCGCACGGTGCCGGCAATCTCGCGCCAGCGCGGGCCGAACACTTCGGTCTCTTCCACCGGCATCGCGCCGCTGTCGATCAGCTCGGCATGCAGGATCGGCAACAGGCCGTCAGCATCGGCCTCGTCGATGACGAAGGTCAGGTTCAGGTCGTTGGACGACTGCGAGATCATGTGCACGCGCTCGCGGCCGAAGGTGGCCCACACATCCGACAGCTTGTGCAGCAGCGAACGCATGCCACGGCCAACCAGGGTGATCGCCGCGCACGGCACGATCACCTTCACCTTGCAGATCTGCGACAGGTCGGCCGACAGCGCGGCCAGCACATCGGTGTTGACCAGGTTCTCGGACGGGTCCAGCGACACGGTGACGTTGGTCTCGGCCGAACCGATCAGGTCCACCGACAGGCCATGCTTCTTGAACAGGTTGAACACATCGGCCAGGAAGCCGACCTGCTGCCACATGCCGATGCCTTCCATCGACACCAGCACGATGCCGTTGCGGCGGCTGATCGCCTTCACCCCTGGTACCGGCGCGGCGCTGCCATCGATGCTGGTGCCGGGCAGTTCCGGGCGCTCGGTATCGAGGATGGCCATCGGTACGCCGGCATCGCGGCACGGCTTGATCGAGCGCGGGTGCAGCACCTTGGCGCCGGTGGTGGCGATTTCCTGCGCCTCGTAATAGTCCAGGCGGGTCAGCAGGCGCGCGTCCGGCACATCCTTCGGATTGGCACTGAACATGCCCGGCACATCGGTCCAGATCTCCACGCGGCTGGCACCGAGCAGCGCACCGAAGTACGCCGCCGAGGTATCCGAGCCACCGCGGCCGAGGATGGCGGTACCGCCATCGGCGTGCCGCGAGATGAAGCCCTGGGTGATCAGCAGGCGGGTCGGCTGCGCACGGAAGCGCTGCATCCATTCCGCGTCGGCACGCCACTGGCAGTTCACCGACAGGCGCTGCGACCAGTCGCTCTGGTTCGGCTGCGGTGGCATCGCGTCCAGCCACTGGCGGGCATCCATCCAGCCCATGTCCAGGCCCAACGCGCGCAGGTAGGCCGCACCCAGGGTGGAGGACAGCAGCTCGCCCTGGCCCAGCACTTCGGCCTGCCAGTCGAGCGGACGGGTGGCTGCACGCGCGTCGTCGAGCAGGCCCTGCAGCGCGGCGAGGCGATCGGCCAGCACCTCGCGGCCCAGGCCGAGTTCAACCAGGAAGGCCTCGTGGCGTTCGACCAGCGCTGCCACGCGGTCCCGGCTGTCGGGCGCGCCATCGGCGATCGCGGTCAGTTCGTTGGTGACCCCGGACAGCGCCGACACCACCACCAGCACGCGCGAGCCGGTCTCTTCCGCGCGTTTTTTCGCCAGCTTCCCGATCGTGTCCCAGCGGTGACGACGCGACACCGAGGTGCCGCCGAACTTCAGTACGATCCAACGATCGACAAGGGGGGAAGCTGACATGGATTGGCTATGTAGAATGTGGGGAAGCCGCCCTCGGGGGCGGAACCTTTGATTCTAAGCGCAATATCCCCGTAGATGGCCGTCCTCCGTTACCTGCAGCTCGATGTCTTCGCCCCCCGCCCCGGCACCGGCAACCCGCTGGGCGTCATCCTGGACGCCGACGGGCTCTCCAGCAGCCAGATGCAGGCCCTGGCCGCCTGGCTGAACCTGTCCGAGACGGTGTTCTTCCTGCGCCCCAGCGCGCCGGGCGCCGACTACCACATCCGCATCTTCACCCCGACCCGCGAGCTGGCCTTCGCCGGCCACCCCAGCGTCGGCGCCGCCTGGGCGGCGGTGACCTGCGGCCTGGCGCACCCGCACGACCGTGCCCTGCTGCAGCAATGCGCGGCGGGGTTGCTGCCGGTACGGGTGAGCGGCCCGGCCGAGGCACTGCAGATCCAGCTGGCCAGCCCACCGGCGCGGCGGCTGGACACAGCGGCCGACGGAGCGCCCGAAGCGCTGCTGGCGCTGGCCGACAGCGGGCACGTGCCCGAACTGTGGGACAACGGCGCACGCTGGTGGCTGTTGCCGCTGCGCGATGCCGCCGCCGTACGCAACCTTGTGCCGGACATGGCCACGCTGGCCGACTGGAGCCTCGCCACCGACGCGACCGGTGTGGCCGTGTTCGCCGACGAGGCCGGCGACGACCATACCCGGGTGGTGCGCGCCTTCTGCCCGGCTGATGCAGCCGCCGTGCCCGAGGATCCAGTGACCGGCAGCGCCAATGCGCTGATCGGTGCCTGGCTGCGCCAGCGCGATGCCCTGCCCGGCCGCGAGGGCCGCTACGTCGCCAGCCAGGGCCGCGAAGTCGGCCGCGATGGTCGCGTACAGGTCGAGGTTGATGCGCAGGGCACGGTGTGGATCGGCGGCCAGGTGCAGTGCGTGATCGACGGCAGCATCCGCTGGTAGCTCACGGGAAAAAGGGGACGGAGGGAAATAAGTCGCTTATGGCACATGAGGCAAAAGCGACTTAATTCCCTCCGTCCCCTTTTTGGTGCCCCGCGCTACGCTATGCGGCCTGTTTACTGGAGTGCCGCCTGATGACCACCCGCCGTTTCCTGCAGCTGGACGTGTTCTCCCCGCGCGCCGGCGCTGGCAATCCGCTGGCCGTGGTACTCGATGCCGAGGGCCTGGACGACGCCAGCATGCAGGCCATCGCGCGCTGGACGCGCCTGCCCGAAACCACCTTCGTGTTCCCGCCGCAGGTGCCGGGCGCCAGCTATCGATTGCGCATGTTCAGCCCGCAGAAGGAAGTACCGTTCGCCGGCCATCCCAGCGTCGGTACCGCGCACGCGGTGCTGCAGGCGGGCCTGGCCGCAGCGGTCGACGGCGTGCTGGTGCAGGACGGCATTGCCGGCGCGCTGCCGCTGCGCGTCAGCGGTGAGGGTACGCAGCAGCGCATCGCCATCCGCACCCCGCGCGCGCAGCTGGCCGAGACTGCCGAGGCCACCGATCCTCGCCTGCAGGCCGCGCTGAAGGGCTGGCCGCAGGGCACACTGCCGCCGGCACGCATGCAGGGTGGCCGCAGCTGGTGGGTGGTGCAGGTGGCCGACGAGGCCGCATTGCGCGCGCTGCAGCCAGACTGGGATGCAGTGGCCGCACTGGCTGAATCCACCGACAGCATGGGCGTGTTCGCCTATGCCTTCAGCGATGGCAGCGAGGGTTTCGACCTGGCCGTACGTGCCTTCGTCGGCAATGGACGCCGCTTCGAGGACGCCGCCTCGGGTGCGGCCAATGCGGTGCTGGCCGCGTGGCTGGACCTGCGTGACGCGCTGCCGCGTGGACGGACGCCGTTTGAAGTCAGCCAGGGCCGCGAAGTCGGCCATGACGCGCGCCTGACCCTGCTGGTCGACCAGGACGGCGAGGTCTGGTCGGGCGGCCAGGTGCAGACGGTGATCAGCGGCACCATCGATTGGTAAACACCATCGAGGTGGAGCCGAAGGCAGCGGCAGGAGCCGCTGCCAACGTCGGACGCGACGGCCCGGAGGGTGGCGGCCAGGAAGGCCGCCATAACGCTGGCCGGCTGTTACCTGGACCTCGACATCATGCGGTTGCCGGCCAGCGGCCGGCACTACCCTCACCCCAGCTCGGCTTCCAGGCTGATCGGCACCGCGCTCAGCGCCTTGGACACTGGGCAGTTCTGCTTGGCGTCATCGGCAATCGCACGGAACTGCGTCGCGTCGATACCCGGCACCACTGCCTTCACCTTCAGCCGGATCTGCGACAGCTGCGGGCCGCCCTCCAATGACAGATCTACCTTGGCTTCGGTATCCAGCGAGGTCGGGGTAAAGCCGGCTTCGCCGAGCTTGGCCGACAGCGCCATGGTGAAGCAACCGGCGTGCGCAGCAGCGATGAGCTCTTCCGGATTGGTGCCCTTTTCGTCGCCGAAACGGCTGTTGAAGCCGTAGCGTGTCTTGTCCAGCAGCCCGCTCTGCGGCGTGCTCAATTGCCCCTTGCCCGACTTCAGATCGCCTTCCCAGTGCGCGGTGGCGTGTCGCGAGATTCCCATGTGCAGCTCCTGCGTGACGGTGATGAACGGTCACACTCGCACGGGAGGCGTTAGCCCTGCGTCGCTCCGCCGCACGCCGCAGGTCGCCTTCAGAACCCGGCGCGTGGACACTTTCTCACCAGCAGGAAACGCATTTTTCTCTTGTTTTCAGTGGTTTCGCGCATTCCGCCGATGGGCGGGCGTGGGCCGTCGCGCGCGTTGCCACACCCCCTTCCCCCACGGCGCGCCATGTACTGAATCGGCCTGGATATGAAAAAACATGCACTTTCCGCGCTTCGGGCTATTGGCGGCGCCCAAGAGTTGCCCTACATTGCGCTTGCCGACGGGGTTCGGCGCCGACCAAACAACCAACCGTTCACGGAACAGGAAACCATGGCAAAGACCGCTAAGAAGGCTGCCCCGAAGAAGGCAGTGAAGAAAGTCGCGACGAAGGCAGCCGCCAAGCCGGCCGCTCCGAAGCCGATCAAGGAAGTGCTGACCAAGTCCGGCCTGGTTGCACACATCGCTGAAGCCTCCGGCGTCGTCGCCAAGGACGTCCGCGCTGTGCTGGCCTCGCTGGAAAGCGCCGTTGCCTCCTCGGTGCACAAGAAGGGCGCTGGCTCCTTCACCCTGCCGGGCCTGCTGAAGATCACCACCGTCAATGTGCCGGCCAAGCCGAAGCGCAAGGGCATCAACCCGTTCACCAAGGAAGAGCAGTGGTTCGCTGCCAAGCCGGCCACCACCAAGCTGAAGGTGCGTCCGCTGAAGAAGCTGAAGGACGCCGCGCTGTAAGCGCGCGCCCCAACGCGGATTCCGACGGGACGGCTCTGGCCGTCCCGTTTTCTTTTGCACGTTCCCGGCAGCAGGTCCACGCCACGCGTGGATGCGCCGCCCCGGGGCATCCGCAACACAGCGTTGCCGCATACTGGAAAATCCCCGTTCAAGCCCGTCGCCATTAGCCAGGCGCGGCCTGGGCAGGCCCTGGAACGTACCGGGTGGAACACTGCGTGCAGCCCCGGCCATCGTCGCCGGGCACGGCCTTGCCTAAGGTGGGCACATCCTCCACAGCTACGGCGAGCATCCCCTCATGGCCAGCCCCTCCACCCGCTACCGGATCTCGGTGACCCCCATCGAAAAGGACGGGTTGCAGTGCACCGGGCGCTGCACCATCGAACTGGAACATCGCGCCAGCCGCGACCTGATGCGCCTGCTGGAAGCGGCGCCACGCACCGCTGGCATCAGCGGTGATGAACGCGCGACCCTGGTGATCGCCACCCAGCTGCTGCGCGACATCGTGCAGCGCCACGCAGAGACCGATGGACATGCGTTGGCCGCCATCGCCGGGCAGGTGCTGCCGGCACTGGATGCGCTGGAACAGTTGCCCTCCTCCCGCTGATTCCCGCGCAGCCGATACACTGTCTCCCCCACATCGCCTCGGGGAGGAGGCATGCGCAGGACGCTTTTCCTGATCGCGCCCCTGGCGCTGCTCGGCTGCTCCAGGCCTGCGGCAGCGCCTGATGTTGCGCCAGCGCCAGCTGTCGCCAGCGCCGGAACGCAGGGCATCGCCGGCACCGAAGCGGCGTCCCTGCAGACACCGGCGATCGATCCGCTGTTCGCTGCGGTCGCTGCCGACGCCCAGCCACCATCGGTGATGCTCAACCGCTACGTGATCGCGCTGCTCAACCGCAACCGCAGCGCCAGCGACGCGGCATGGGCGATTCCACCGGCCGACCCGCACCGCGCAGATGACGCTGCCATACGCCAGCTGCAGGGCGTGCGTACGCTGCGGCTGGACAGCGAGCGCCCGGTGGCGCGCGACGGCCAGCACCCTCCCCAGCTGCTGGAGGTGCCGGTGCGGATGCGCGCGGTCACCACCCAAGGCACCTTCCGCTTCGGCGGCTGGTACCGCGTGCAGCCCAGTGCTGATGGCCGCGGCTGGCAGATCCAGTCGGCGCAACTGCGGCCAACGCTGGACTGAACCGTTGCAGCGGCATGCACGCGCGATTCAGCCGCCCCGGCTACTCTTTCCTCCATCCTTTCCCAGTCCAGCGGTCACCGCCATGCGCCTGCGTTCCCTGATGACCCGCCTCGCCGCCTCCACGGTACTGATCGCCGCCGCGATCGGCGCGCAGGCCGCCCCATCCATTTCCGGCCGCGAACTGTCGGTCGGCGCCAGCGATGTGCAGCAGTATCTCGATGGCAGCTTCCCGCGCACCCAGGACGCGTTGGGCGGACTGATCGCCCTCACCATGAGCCACCCCCAGCTGAGCCTCCCGGCCGGCGAGCGCTTGAACCTTGGCATGGACGTGGCACTGGCCACTGCCGGTGGCAGTCCGGCCAAACTGGGTACGGTGAAGCTCAGCAGCGGCCTGCGCTACGACGCGCAGACCCAAGGGTTCCACCTGCAGCAGCCGAGCGTGGATGACTTCACACCGGCCAACCAGGGCGGTCGTCTCGACTCCCGTACCCGTGGCCTGCTAAACGCCTGGCTGAGCGACTACGCCCAGCGGGAGCCGATCTACAAGCTGGACCCGGCCGTGGCCGGCGTGCTTGGCGCGCTGCAGGTGCAATCGGCACAGGTGAAGAACGGCAAGCTGGTGGTCACCTTCAACCAGAACCTGGGCAACCTGGTGCCGGCAGGCGTGCTGGGCAAGTAAGGTAGTGCCGGCCAGCGGCCGGCACTACCGGCAGCGCATCAGGCGGCGAGTGCCTTGACCACCGCCTCACTGAAGGCTGGGATGTCGTCCGGCTTGCGGCTGGTGATCACGTTGCCGTCGACCACGACCTCGGCATCGCGCCAGTTCGCCCCCGCATTGGTCAGATCCTGCTGCAGGGACGGCCAGGACGTCAGCTCGCGGCCATCGGCGAGGCCACTGTTGATCAGCAGCCACGGGCCATGGCAGATCGCCGCCACAGGCTTGCCGGCTTCGTCTACTGCGCGGACGAAGCCGAGTACAGCCTCGTCGGTACGCAGCGTGTCCGGATTGATGACCCCTCCCGGCAGCACCAGGGCATCGAAGCTGGCCGGATCGGCCTCATCCAGCGGAATATCCACTGCAACGGCGTCGCCCCAGTCCTTCTCTTTCCAGCCCTTGATCGTCGCCTCCTTTGCAGGCGACACGACGCTGACGCGCGCGCCTTCGGCTTCCAGCAGACGCTTGGGTTCGGTCAGTTCGGACTGTTCAAAGCCGTGGGTGGCAAGGATGGCAATCTGCTTGCCCTTCAATCGTTCTGCCATGGGTGCACTCCGGTTGGGGGTGCCGACAGAATGGAAGAACGGCCCTTGCACGGCGGTGACCCTGCCGTGCACGGCAGGTGGAGAGCCTCCGGGTGGTGCCGGCCGCTGGCCGGCACCTGGATTGCGCCTTGCCGGCCAGCGGTCGGCACTACCCGGTACCAGTCAGCGCTTGGGCTGCAGCATGGTGCCGGTGCACTTGGGCGAGCCGCAGCGGCACTCCCAGATCTTCTTCAGCTTGGCGGTGTGACGCTCGGCCAGGGTGATGCCGTAGTTGTAGGTCAGCTCTTCGCCGGCCTTGATGTCACGCAGCGCCTCGATGAACACCTTGTCGCCACGGCTGTCACCGTCCTCGTCTTCCTCGATCACCGCCTCGCAGTTCGGATCGCAGCTGTGGTTGATCCAGCGCGCATCGTTGCCCTTGTAGTTGGCATCGATCACCCAGTCATCGTTGAGGGTGAACAGGAAGGTATGGCCGCTTTCGACGTCGCCGCTGTCATCGGCATCAACGTCGCCGTGGCTGCGCAGCAGGCCCTTGTACTGGATCACGCGCTCGCCCTGCTTGATCGGGGCCACGGCGAACACGCCGTTGCCATGGATGGCGGACTTGCGGGCTTGGATCTTCTTCGGCATCGGCACGGGCTGTTTGCAGCGGATGGAACCGGGATTCTCGCCCATTCCGGGTGATTGCGAAAATCACCCCGTTGGCGCAGCATGGCGCCCCGGCGGTGACCCCGGTGCGTCGTCCCGGTCCGTCCCAGCGCCGGCTGAATGCCCGGGTTGGATGCCGGCGAATAAAAGCGTACAATTTCAGTCCGCTTTAAGAACCGCTCGCATTCCCATGTTGCGTGTCACCAAGCTCACCGATTACGCCACCGTGGTGCTGACCGTGCTTGCCGCCCGTCCGGGCGAGGTGCTCAGTGCCACCGAACTGGCCGAATTCACCGGCCTGGAGCCGCCCACCGTCAGCAAGGTGCTCAAGCCGCTGGCCCAGGCCGGCCTGGTCGAAGGCCTGCGCGGTGTCCGTGGCGGCTACCGCCTGACCCGCCCGGCCATCGAGATCTCGCTGTTCGAAGTGGTCGAAGCGATGGAAGGGCCATTGGCCCTGACCGAATGCAGCCACGACCACCACCAGTGCGGCATGGCGCCCAAGTGCGGCGCGCGCAGCAGCTGGCGGCTGATCAACGACGTGGTCTCCGAGGCCCTGCGCGATGTCACCCTCGCCCAGATCCTGCCCCCTCTTCCCCTTGCCGATGACGAACAGCGCCGCACCATCGCTGTCGACGTCGTCTCCTGATCCACAGGCAGCCCCCCATGGCCACCGAAACCATCGAAAACGTCGCCCACGACGACACCCCCAACCGCGAGATCCACGAGCAGCTCGGCCGCAAGTATTCGGCCGGCTTCATCACCGAGATCGAATCGGACTCCCTGCCGCCGGGCCTGGACGAGGACACCATCCGTGCCCTGTCGGCCAAGAAGGACGAGCCGGAGTGGATGACGCAGTGGCGCCTGGACGCCTACCGCCACTTCCTGACCATGCCGATGCCGGACTGGGCCAAGCTGGAGATCGCGCCGATCGACCTGCAGGCGCTCAGCTACTACTCCGCGCCGAAGGGCCCGAAGTACGCCTCGCTGGATGACGTGCCCAAGGAGCTGCTGGACACCTACGACAAGCTGGGCGTGCCGCTGCACGAGCGTGCCAAGCTGGCAGGCGTGGCGGTGGACGCGGTGTTCGACTCGGTGTCCGTCGGTACCACGTTCCGCAAGGAACTGGCCGAGAAGGGCATCATCTTCTGCTCGATGTCCGAGGCCATCAAGGAACATCCGGAACTGGTCCGCCAGTACCTGGGCACCGTGGTGCCGGTAGGCGACAACTACTTCGCCGCGCTCAATTCGGCGGTGTTCTCCGATGGCAGCTTCGTGTTCATTCCCAAGGGCGTGCGTTGCCCGATGGAACTGAGCACCTACTTCCGCATCAATGCCGGCCACACCGGCCAGTTCGAGCGCACCCTGATCGTGTGCGAGGACAAGGCCTACGTGTCCTACCTGGAAGGCTGCACCGCGCCGATGCGCGACGAGAACCAGCTGCACGCGGCGGTGGTCGAGCTGGTCGCGCTGGAAGACGCGGAGATCAAGTATTCCACCGTGCAGAACTGGTACCCGGGCGACGAGAACGGCGTCGGCGGCATCTACAACTTCGTCACCAAGCGTGCCGAATGCCGTGGCGCGCGCAGCAAGGTCACCTGGACCCAGGTCGAAACCGGTTCGGCGATCACCTGGAAGTACCCGTCCTGCGTGCTGCTCGGCGACGACTCGGTCGGTGAGTTCCACTCCGTGGCGCTGACCCATCACCGCCAGCAGGCGGACACCGGCACCAAGATGATCCACGTCGGCAAGCGCACCAAGAGCAAGATCGTCAGCAAGGGCATCAGTGCCGGCCGTGGCCAGAACACTTACCGCGGCCTGGTGCGGGTGGACCGCAACGCCGATGGCGCGCGCAACTACACCCAGTGCGATTCGCTGCTGATCGGCAAGCAGTGCGGCGCGCACACCTTCCCCTACATCGAGGTGAAGAACCCGGGCGCCACCGTCGAACACGAGGCGACCACCTCGAAGATTTCCGACGACCAGCTGTTCTACTGCCGCGCCCGTGGCATCAGCCAGGAAGACGCGGTGTCGATGATCGTCGACGGCTTCTGCAAGCAGGTGTTCCGCGAACTGCCGATGGAGTTCGCGGTGGAGGCCAAGAAGCTGCTGGAAGTCTCGCTGGAAGGAAGCGTCGGATGATGCGTACGTCTTTGCCCGCACTGTTGCTGCTGGGCCTTTCGCCCTGGGCCCTGGCCAACGCGTCCTGCACCCCCGAAGAACTGGTGGGTGCCACCCCGGTCAAATTGCCCGCCAGCACGGTCATCTCCGCGCCGAAAGAATTCTCGATACTGCTGACAACGCGGCAGGACGGCAGCTTCGGCGCGATCCGGGCTCGCCTGAGCTCGGGCAACCGTGAGCTGGATCGCGCCGCTGCCGAATCCATCCGACAGGCCTCCCTCGCAGTCTCCTGCCTGCAAGAACCCGGTGAAGAGATCATCGTGGTTTTCTCCGCCCTCCCCGCTCAACCTGGGCAGCCCGGCAACGGCACGGTGCAGATCGTCCGCATCGACCCCGCAGCCCCGAAACCTACCAAGCCATGACCATGCTGAAGATCGAAAACCTCCACGCCCGCATCGGCGACAAGGAAATCCTCAAGGGCCTGTCGCTGGATGTTAAGCCCGGCCAGGTGCACGCCATCATGGGCCCGAACGGCGCCGGCAAGTCCACCCTGGGCAATGTCCTGGCAGGCCGCGACGGCTATGAAGTGACCGAAGGCAGCGTGCAGTTCGAAGGCAGCGACCTGCTCGACCAGGACCCGGAAGCGCGCGCCGCCGCCGGCCTGTTCCTGGCGTTCCAGTACCCGGTGGAAATCCCGGGTGTGAACAACACCTACTTCCTGCGCGCCGCGCTGAACGCGCAGCGCAAGGCGCGTGGCGAGGACGAACTGGACTCCATGCAGTTCCTCAAGCTGGTGCGCCAGAAGCTGGCCGTGCTGCACCTGAAGGACGAGCTGCTGCACCGTGGCGTCAACGAAGGCTTCTCCGGTGGCGAAAAGAAGCGCAACGAGATCTTCCAGCTGGCCGTGCTCGAGCCGAAGCTGGCGATCCTGGACGAAACCGATTCGGGCCTGGACATCGACGCGCTGAAGAGCGTCGCCGACGGCGTCAACGCGCTGCGCGGCGCCGACCGCTCGTTCCTGGTCATCACCCACTACCAGCGACTGCTCGACTACATCAAGCCGGACGTGGTGCACGTGCTGGCCGATGGCCGCATCGTCAAGAGTGGCGGCCCGGAACTGGCGCTGGAACTGGAAGCGCACGGCTACGATTTCCTCAAGGATCGCGTGGTGCGCGAGGCGGCGGTCTGATGAGCGCCCTGCTCGACTCCATGGCCCAGGCCTTCTGCGGCAGCGACGCGCGCCGCGAAGTGCTGGACGCGGCCCTGCGTGACGGCCTGCCAGCCGCGCGCAACGAAGCCTGGAAGTACACCTCGCTGCGCCAGCTGGAACGCCGTGCGTTCGCGGCTGCACCACTGCAGGGCCCGGCGCTGGACGCCGCGCTGCTGGACGACATCCCGGCACCGCGCCTGGTGTTCGTCAACGGCCGCCTGGATGCCGCGCTGAGCGACGTGCAGAGCCTGCCGGCCGGCGTGCAGCTGCAGCCGCTGTCGGCCGCACTGGCCTCCGGCGAAGACGCCGTGCGTTTCCTTGGCCGCCGCTACGAGCGCAGCGAAGAGATCTTCGCCCGCCTGAATGCCGCGCTGGCCGATGAAGGCGTGGTGCTGCGCGTGGACGAAGGCGTGCAGGTCGAAGCGCCGCTGCAGCTGGTGTTCGCCAGCGTCGCCGGCGATACCGACCTGGCCTGGCACCACCGCCACCTGATCGAACTGCGTGCCGGCGCCAGCCTGGGCGTGGTCGAGCACCGCCTCAGCGTCGGCGATTCGGCCCACCTGGACAACACCGTGCTGCACGCCCATGTCGCCCGCGATGGCGTGCTCAAGCACGCCCGCGTGCAGGCCGGCAGCGCGCGCCAGACCAGCTTCCTGCGCACCGACGCCGTGCTGGCCCGCGACGCGCAGTACCACCGCGTCGATCTGGAACTGGGCGCCGCGCTCAGCCGCCATGAACTGAACGTGCGCCTGGAAGGCGACAATGCCCAGCTGACCGCCAACGGCGTGCTGCTCGGCAATGGCCGCCGCCACGTCGAAACCCGCCTGGGCATCGACCACATCGCACGCGATACGAGTTGCGAGCTGCTGTGGCGTGGCGTTGCCGCCAACCGCAGCCGCGTGGTGTTCCATGGTGGCATTCAGATCCGCGAAGGCGCCGACGGCACCGATGCGAACCTGTCCAACAAGAACCTGCTGCTGTCGGCCGACGCCGAGATCGATACCCAGCCGACGCTGGTCATCGACGCCGATGAAGTGAAGGCCGCGCATGGTGCCACTGTCGGCCAGCTCGATGCCAACGCGCTGTTCTACCTGCGCTCGCGCGGCCTGCCGCAGGCACAGGCGCAGGCGCTGCTGAGCGCCGCGTTCTGCCATGAGCCGCTGAAGATCCTGCCGGAAGCCCTGCGCGAGCAGCTGGCACGCCGTTTGGACAAGGCCCTGGCCGAGGCGGGTGTGGCATGAACCTGTCTACCCCGCGCCCGATCGAAGAACGCACCGGCGCGCTCGATTGGGATCGCGTCCGCCTCGACTTCCCGCTGCTGATGCGTGAAGTGCACGGCAAGCCGCTGGTCTATTTCGACAATGCCAACACCGGCCAGAAGCCGGTGCAGGTGATCGGCGCGGTGGACGAGTTCTACCGGCGTTACAACGCCAACGTCAGCCGCGCGGTGCATGCACTGGGCAGCGAAGCCACCGACGCCTACGAAGGCGCGCGCAACACGCTGGCACGCTTCCTCAACGTGCGCCCCAGCGACCTGGTGCTGTGCAGCGGCACTACCTTCGCCATCAACCTGGTGGCGTATTCGTGGGCCCTGCCGCGATTGAAGGCCGGCGACGTGATCCTGATCACGCGCATGGAACACCACGCCAACATCGTGCCGTGGCAGCTGGTCGCACAGCGTACCGGCGCCACCATCCGCGTGGCCGAGATCACTCCTGACGGCGCACTCGATCTGGATGCGCTGCGCGCGGCAATGACCCCGGAGGTCAAGCTGCTGGCGGTCACCCACGTGTCCAACGTGCTGGGCACGGTCAACCCGGTGCGCGAGATCTGCCGTGAAGCGCGCAAGCGCGGCATCATCACCGTGGTTGATGGCTCGCAGGCCGTGCCGCACCGCAAGGTCGACGTGGCCGCGATCGGCTGTGACTTCTACGCCATCACCGGCCACAAAATGTGTGGTCCGACCGGCACCGGTGCGCTGTGGGCGCGCCGCGAGCACCTGGATGCGATGCCGCCGTTCCTTGGCGGCGGCGAGATGATCAAGGAAGTCAGCTTCGACGGCACCGTGTTCAACGATGCCCCGCACAAGTTCGAAGCCGGCACCCCGAACATCGCCGGCTTCATCGGCCTGGGCGTGGCCGCCGACTACCTGCAGCAGCTTGGCCAGGAGAACGTGGAAGCACGCGAGGCTGAACTGCTGGCGCATTTCACCGAAGAGCTGCGCCGCGTCGATGGCCTGCGCATCATCGGCGAAGCACCGGAGAAGGCCGCCGTGGTCTCGTTCCTGATCGACGGCGCACATGCCCACGACCTGGCAACCCTGCTCGACCTGGAAGGCGTGGCCGTGCGGTCAGGCCAGCACTGCGCGCACCCGCTGCTGCAGTACTTCGGCGTCGCGGCAACCTGCCGTGCCTCGCTGGCGTTCTACAACACCCACGCCGAGATCGAGCGCTTCATGACCGCGCTGACCAAGGTGCGCAAGCTGCTGGGCTGAGCCGGCACACCGGGGTCAGGTCCTTTCGCGACGCGAAAGGGATCTGACCCCACCAGCATTCCCGACAGCCGCCGTTGCGACTGCAATGCCCGCCGGATCGCCAGCAGATCCCCCGCCGGAATGCCCGCCTCGATGAACTCCACATAGCGCCTGCGCCGTTCATCCGCATCAGAACCCATCAGCTCGAATGCCGAATGCGGCTCGAGCAGCGCATTGGGCCTGCCACGCGCATTGGCGCGATAGCTGGACCAACGATAGTCGCCGGGATGCGCCACCTTCCCCGCCCGAACCGGGTTGAGCTCTATGTAGCGCTGGCAGGCCAGCAGATAGCGATCCGAATCCACCACCGTGGAGTGGAAGCGCCCCTCCCATAACGTGCCGGTGCGGCCCTGCCGATCATTCACCCGACGTACGTAGGCCCGGCTCACGGCCTGCATCATCGTTGACAGCCCGCCGCAGACATCAGGCGTTGCCAGAAGATGGACGTGGTTGCCCATCAACACATAGGCGTGAACCCGGCAATGCTGCTGGTGCGCGTGATGACACAGCAGGCGAAGGCAGGCGGCGCGGTCGCCATCGGTGAAGAACACGGGCTGGCGATTGTTGCCGCGCTGGACGACATGTTTGCGGGTATCCGGGTGCATCGACCCGTCGTGGCCTCGGCATGGCCTGCTCCTGGTAACAGGGGGTCAGAGCCCTTCGCTGCGCAAAGGGATCCGACCCCGAGCATCCGCCGATTCCGCGCCCGTGCCAGTCGGTCCATGGCCTGCCGTTGGGTCAGTAGACGCCGGGGGCAGAGCTCCTCCGCGTTGCGAAAGGGATCTGCCCCCTCCCCCCATTTGCGCCCGCCCACGCCCCACCTAGAATGGGGCCATGAGCACCCTGACCTTCCGCGCCGCCACGCCGGCCGACATCCCCGCCCTGATCGCCCTCGTCACCTCGGCCTACCGTGGCGACGCCAGCCGCGTTGGCTGGACCACCGAAGCCGACCTGCTGGATGGCGCCCGCATCGACGCCGAAGGCATCCAGGCCGACCTCGACCGCCCGCGCTCCACCATCCTGCTGGCCGAGCGCGGGGACCAGCTGGTGGCCTGCGCCCACGTCGCCGATGTCGACGGCAAGGGCTACTTCGGCATGTTCTCGGTCGATCCGGCCCAGCAGGGCGGCGGCGTCGGCAAGCAGCTGATGGATGCCGCCGAAGCACACGCCGCGCGCGAATGGAACGTACCGGTGATGCAGATGACCGTCATCGACGTGCGCGACGAGCTGATCGCCTTCTACGAGCGCCGCGGCTACAGCCGTACCGGCATCAAGAAGCCGTTCCCGTATGGCGACGAACGCTTCGGCATCCCGAAGCGCGACGACCTGCGCTTCGAGATCCTGGAAAAGCCGCTGAACGGAGCCACCGCGTGAGCGAGGCCTGGACCTTTGTCTGTGCCGGCAACGAGCTGCTGCCGGGTGAAATGAAGAGCGTGTTCGACGAAGTGACCGGCACGCCGATCGTGGTGTTCAACCTGGACGGTGAGCTGTACGCCCTGGAAGACCAGTGCACTCATGAAGAGTTCGAACTGTCCTCGGGCGAGTTCAACACGACCGAAGGCAGCGTGGAGTGCGTGCTGCACGGCGCGCGCTTCGACGTGCGCGATGGCCGCGCCCTGTGCGCCCCGGCCTACAGCCCTGTGCCCAAGTTCCCGGTGAAGCGCGAGCACGACGCGGTCTGGACCCGCGACGACCGGGATTGAGGCGGCGCCCGGCCCGGAGAGCCCCCAGAGGGCGCCTCGCGGGAGAGCATGCACCCATGGGGCGGATCCACTGAAGTGCACTGGGGGGCCCTCCAAGGCCCTTCCAGGCCATCCAGATCGGCAACCCGATTGCGCATATGCGAATCATTATCGTTTATGTTATTCTACGTAACATCTTCGTAACGACATCGCCCCTGCGCCATGGCTTCGCCCGCGCCCACCGCCACGCTGTGCCAGCTCGCCCGCCAAGGGTGGCCACTGCTCGTGGCCGTGCTGCTGACGTTGCTGCTGGGCTGGTCGGCCTTGCACGAAGGGCGTGGCGGCGATCCGGCCGCGCACGGCTGGCAGGCACACGCTGAAGATCTGCTGCAGGCGATGCCGCTGCCGCAACCGCCAGCCGACGAATGCCCGCAGCACGCCGCACCAGCACCGGAGCCTCCGTTCGATGGCGAGGGCACCTCGCCCTGCACCGGTCTGGTCCCTGCACGCGCCGCTCTGGTCGCGCGTATCCCGCTATGGCGCTCCGATGCCCTGCGCTGGCAGTTGCATGATCCCGCGCTGCGGTTGAACCCCGGCCACGCACCGCCCGCACCGCACGCCAGCTGAGGCGCCCTGCGGCCGTTGCCGTGCGCCTGATTGCGTTTCCCGCCAGCCGAGCCTGGCTCGGCTCTACAGCACCCACTTCCCGCCTGTCGCCGCATGCCCATCTGCGCCGGCTCGCGCTCGCCCTTTCCCGATCCAAGCCACTACCCACAGTCATGACCCACATCACGTCCCGCAAGCACGCCCCGCGCGTTTCCCTGCTCGCCACCGCCACCCTGGCCGCGGGCTTTGCTCCGCTGGCTGCGCAGGCTGCCGACGGCGCCGACGCCGGTTCCCGCAACGCCACCGAGCTGGACAAGGTGCAGGTGCGCGGCAGCTGGTTCAACCCGTCCTCGCCGAAGTTCACCGCCGAGCTGCTGGACACCCCGAAGTCGGTGTCGATCGTGTCGGAGAAGCTGATCGCCGAAACCGGTGCGACCAACCTGCAGGATGCGCTGCGCATGGTGCCGGGCATCACCTTCGGTGCCGGCGAAGGCGGCAACCCGACCGGTGACCGCCCCTTCATCCGTGGCTTCGATTCGCAGAGCAACGTGTTCGTCGACGGCCTGCGCGACGTCGGCTCGCAGACCCGCGAGATCTTCGACCTGGAACAGGTGGAAGTGGTCAAGGGCCCGAGCTCGGCCTACGGCGGCCGTGACTCCGGTGGTGGCAGCCTGAACCTGGTGAGCAAGACGCCGAAGCTGAAGAACGAGACCAGCGCCAGCATGGGCATCGGCACCGACAGCTACGCGCGCGGCACCGTGGACGCCAACTACGTGCTGGGCGACGGCATCGCCGCCCGCCTGAACCTGATGAAGCACGAGTCGGACATCGCCGGCCGCGACGCCGCCAACGTCAGCCGCTGGGGCATCGCGCCGTCGATCGCGTTCGGCCTGAACGGCCCGGCGCAGCTGATCGCCAGCCACTACCACATGCAGAGCGATGACCTGCCCGATGCGGGTGGCTTCCCCTACAGCAATCCGTTCTCCAGCGGCCCGAACGTGGCCAAGAATGGTGATGGCCGCCCGATGGTGCCGGACCGCAACAACTACTACGGTCTGGTCGACCGTGACTTCCAGCGCACCCGCGCCGACATCAGCACCCTGGATGCCAGCTACGACTTCGGTGGCCACAAGCTGCGCAACATCGCGCGCCTGGGCAACACCAGCAACGACTACCTGTGGACCCAGCCGGACGACAGCAAGGGCAACCCCAACCTGTACGGCACCTTGTGGCGTCGCACCAACACCCGTGCGGTCGACGTCAAGAGCTTCGCCGACCAGCTGGGCCTGACCGGTGCGTTCCAGACCGGCGCGCTCAAGCACAGCTACAGCGCGGGCGTGGAGTACAGCGACGAGAAGATGACCCGTGGCAGCTACCTGATGTCGCCGGGCACCGCCAATCCCCTTGAAAACAGCGCCAACAGCACTCGCTGCCAGGTGTCCGGCGCGGCCACCGGCTACAACTGCACCGACTTCAACAATCCGAACCCGAACGATCCATGGGCGGCCGGTCAGATCGTCTATCGCAGCGACAAGGCACTGGACGTCGAGCAGCGCACCAAGACCACCTCGGCCTACGTGTTCGACACCATCGAGCTCAATGAGCAGTGGATGATCAACCTCGGCCTTCGCTACGACGACTTCCGTACCACCCTGACCACTCCGGTGGCCGGCAAGGCACCGACCCGCGTGCGCAACAGCAACGACTTCCTGAACTACCAGGCCGGCGTGGTGTTCAAGCCGGCCGCCAACGGCAGCATCTACCTGTCCTGGGGCACCTCCTCGACCCCGCCGGGCATGGACGGTGGTGACGGTTCGGACGGCCTGAGCGCCGCCGTGGCCGACCTCAAGCCGCAGGACACCAGGAACCTCGAACTGGGCACCAAGTGGGACCTGTTCGACAAGCGCCTGAACCTGACTGCCGCGATCTTCCACACCGTGATGAACAACGCACGTGTGACCATCGACAACGGCACCAGCCAGAACGCCGGCAAGAAGGAAATCAACGGCTTCGAGCTGGGCTTCACCGGACAGCTGACCGATGCCTGGAGCCTGTACGGCGGCTACACCTACCTGGACTCGGAACTGAAGGACAACGGTTTCGTCTGTGGCGCACCGGTGGGCCGCACCTGCCCGTCCAACGTCTACGTGCCGTCGCCGAACAACGGCAACGAGTTCCCGAACACCGCCAAGCACAGCGCCAACCTGTGGACCACCTACCGCTTCCCGATCGGCCTGACCATCGGCGCCGGTGCGTTCTACTCGGACAAGCAGTACGGTGACGTCGCCAACACCAAGTGGATTGCCAGCTACACCCGCTTCGACGCGATGGCCAGCTACGCGATCCAGGACAACATCAGCCTGCAGCTCAACGTGCAGAACCTGACCGACAAGACCTACTTCACCAAGGCCTATGCCTCGCACTACGCGAGCATCGCCCCGGGTCGCTCGGCCACCCTGGCACTGAACGTGAAGTTCTGATGTAACTGCGCTCCACCACGGCGGCAGGCTCTCCTGCCGCCGTTTTTGTTTCCGGCGATACTCACCCCATGGCAACCCGTACCCCCATCGACAGCGATGCTCTGGCCGCGCTGCTGCAGCACGATCCGCAGGCTGCCTTCGCACGCGTGCGCGACGCCGCGCAGGCCGGACAGGTCGAGGCACAACTGCTGCTCGCGCAGATGCACATGGAAGGCAAAGGCACCGCACAGGACGCCTCGGCGGCACGGCTCTGGTACGAAACCGCCGCCAACAACGGCGCGCCGATGGCGATGAACATGCTGGGCCGCTGCCACGAACTGGGCCAGGGCACCGCACCCGACCCGGTGCTGGCCGCGGTGTGGTACCGGCGCGCGGCCGACACCGGCTTGGACTGGGGCCTGTACAACCTGGCCAACCTGCTGGCCACCGGCCGCGGCGTGCCCCAGGACCGCGCACAGGCGCTGGCCCTGTACACCCGTGCCGCACACCTCGGCCATGCCAAATCGATGAACCTGCTGGCCCGCCACCTCGAAGACGGGCTGGATACCGCACCCGATCCGCAGGCAGCCCTGGCCTGGTACCAGCGCGCGGCCGAAGCCGGCGATTTCCGCGGCCAGGCGAACTACGCCTCGATCCTGCTGCAGGCCGGACAGGTCGAGCAGGCCGTGCACTGGCTGCGGCTCGCACTGGCCCACGGCAGCCCGGCGTTCATGGCGCACATCGTGCCCGAACTGGCCGCGTCGCCGCATCCACAAGTGCGCGCCCTGGTCGCGCCGCCGTCCCTCTGAGGAGTCCCGCATGCTGCTGCACATCCCCGACATTCTCAGCGCCGACCAGGTGGCCGACTTTCGCCGCCGACTGGATGCCGCAGACTGGACCGATGGCCGCGAAACCGTCGGCCATCTGGGCGCGCAGGCCAAGCACAACCAGCAGCTGCCCGAGGCCTCACCGCTGCGCCGCGAACTGGGCGAGATCGTCCTCGTCGCGCTGGCCCGGCACCCGCTGTTCTTCAGCGCCGCGCTGCCGCTGAAATACCTGCCGCCGCGCTTCAACCGCTACAGCGGTGGCGGCACCTATGGCTTCCATGTTGATGGCGCGGTGATGAACCTGGCCAACGGCGAACAGCTGCGTTCGGACATTTCCTGCACCCTGTTCCTGTCGGCGCCGGACGAGTACGAGGGCGGCGAACTGATCATCAGCGACACCTACGGCGAGCACGAAGTGAAGCTGCCCGCCGGCGACCTGATCGTGTACCCGTCCAGCAGCCTGCACCGGGTGCGCCCCGTCACCGCCGGCGCGCGCGTGGCCTCGTTCTTCTGGGTGCAGAGCATGGTCCGCGACGATGTGCAGCGCCGCCTGCTATGGGAAATGGACGGCTCGATCGAGCGCCTGCGGCAGACCGGCGGCGACGCCGAGGCGGTGCTGCAGCTGACCGGCGTGTACCACAACCTGCTGCGGCGCTGGAGCGAGGTCTGAGCCCGGTCGGGCTGGCCTGCGACATTTTGGCAATCATTCTCATTTGCAACAGCTAACAGCTCTCATTACAATCACGCCCCGTTGATGCCGGCCGCTGCCGGCAGACCCCTGGGGACCCCTGCTTGCTGCGCCCGCTTCGCCCTCGTCCACTCATCCATCGCAAGATGGGCACCGCCATGCGCGGCCAGCGTCCTGCGCTGGCCAGCCTGCTGGCGTGGGTGGCGATGCTGGCCCTGCTGCTGAGCACCCTGCCGCTGCTGCCACACGGCCAGGCCGGAATGGCCGTGCAGATGCCGCTGGAAGAGCGCGGCGGCGAAGCCTTGCAGGAAGAGGCACCGGCCAAGCTGCGCCGCTGTGCTGCCGCTCCGGTGAAATCAGCCGAGAAGGCACGCCCGCCGTTGCTGCTGGCCAGCCAATGGCTGCGCACCGAGCTTGAACTCGTACCCGCCACGCCGGCCATGCCCGGCGTGCGCCCGGACTGGCCGCTGGCCGCTCCGGATACGCCCTGGGCCGATGCGCCCGGGCGCCGCCAGCAACGCGGCCAGGCGCCGCCGCTCGCCTGATTCACGGCCCCGCGTGACCGCCTGCGCGGTCGCGCCCGCGCGCCGCTGCCTGCTTCATCCCTGCCGCCCCTGACCGGGCCTCCCCGTGCATGCCGCGCCGTTCGCGCCTGGCATCGCACCACCCTGCATCCTTCGAGGTTACTGCCATGGCCCAGCGCCATCGTGTCCGTTCGTCCCTGTCCCGTACCCTGCTGACCAGCGCCGTGCTGGCGGCCATGACCGCCCCTGCCTTCGCCCACGGTGACGCTTCCGGCGCGCCACAGACGCTGGACAAGGTGGTGGTCACCGCCTCCGGCTTCGAGCAGAAGGTGATCGATGCACCGGCCAGCATCAGCGTGGTCAGCCGCGAAGAACTCAGCAAGCGCCCCTACACCAACCTGGTCGACGCGCTGCGCGACGTCGAGGGCATCGACGTCGGCCTGGAGGCCACCGACAAGAACGGCCGCGCCACCATCTCCATGCGCGGCCTGCCGTCCGAATACACCCTGGTGCTGATCGACGGCCGCCGCCAGAGCAATGTCGGCCAGCTGTACCCGAACAATTTCGGTGGCGGCCAGTTCGCCTACCTGCCGCCGCTGGACGCGATCGAGCGCATCGAAGTCGTGCGCGGCCCGATGTCCACGCTGTACGGCTCGGACGCGATGGGTGGCGTCATCAACATCATCACCCGACGCAACCAGGACAGCTGGCACGGCGCCGTGACCCAGGGCTTCACCGTGCAGCAGGACGACCAGTTCGGTGATGCGCGCACCACCGACCTGTATCTCAGCGGCCCGCTGCTGAAGGACCGCCTCAGCCTGGCGGTGCGCGGCAGCTACTACGACGCCAAGGCCTCCAATCCGGAGTGGGACGCACTGACCCTGCCCGACGGCAGCCTGTGGGAGCGCAGCATCGGCTTCGGCGGCGGTGGCAAGTCGGTGGCCAACACCAACTGGAATACCGGCGTGCGCCTGGACTTCCGGGTCAACGATGACCACGAACTGTGGCTGGACTACGACGTATCGCGGCAGAAGTACGACAACAGCGAAGGCCAGACCGGCACGCTGGACAGCCTGGCCAGCCTGTGGCGCGTCGGCAATGCGGTCATCCCCAACCCGAACGGCAGCGGCACCGTCACCCGCCGCGTGGTGCAGCCGCGCGTCGGCTACACCGCCTACCAGCGCTACGAGCGCGATCAGCTGTCGCTGACCCACCAGGGCCGCTACAGCTTCGGCACCTGGCAGACCTCACTGACCCACAGCAAGAGCAGCAACCTGGGTCGTTCGCTGCCGCTGACCCTGGACGAGCGCGCCAACCTGCAGACGCTGTGGAATGACGTCTGCCGCCGCACCGGTGCCGCCAACAACTGCGCGGCCGGCCGTGGCAATGCCCTGGCCGCGCTCAACCCGAGCGAGATGGCGCGCCTGCAGGCGTTCCTGCCGCGTCCGCTGCGCACCATGGAACTGGAAGGCTACGTGCTCGACACGATGCTCGACCTCGACTTCGGCGCGCACAAGCTGACCGTCGGCGGCCAGTACAACGACACCGACATGATCGACGGCGTGTTCGGCATGGATGGCGCCGGTTATCGCAGCAACACCAGGCAGAAGCACCGCATGTGGGCGCTGTTCGCCGAGGACAACTGGGCGCTGACCGATACCCTCACCGCTACCTTCGGCCTGCGCTACGACGACCACAACGTGTTCGGCAGCCACGTCAGTCCGCGTGGCTACCTGGTGTGGAACGCCAGCGATGCGTGGACCTTCAAGGGTGGCGTCAGCACCGGCTACAAGACCCCGCGACCGGACCAGTTGTTCCCGGGCATCACCGGCTTTGGTGGCCAGGGCGTGCTGCCGCTGGTCGGTTCCCCGAACCTCAAGCCTGAAACCAGCACCAACTACGAGCTGGCCGCCTACTACGAAGGCCAGCGCTGGGGCTTCAACGTCACCGGCTTCTTCAACATGTTCGAAGACAAGATCGCCAGCGGCGGAACGTTCCCGAACTGCGAAGTGGCGCGCGCCGCCAGCGGCTACTGCGTGGACATCGGCCCAGGCTGGGCAGCACTGGGCTACAGCACCTTCACCCAGAGCGTGAACATCGACAAGGCCGAGACCCGCGGCGCCGAACTGGCCGGTCATGTCGACCTGCTCGAAACCCTGCAGCTGCGCGGCAACTACACCTGGACCAGGAGCGAGCAGACCAGCGGCCCCGACAAGGGACGCCCGATCTCAGGCACCACGCCGGCAAAGCACATGGCCAACGCCAGCCTCAACTGGCAGATCAACGAAGCGATCAGCCTGTCGCTGATCGGCGAAAGCCGCTACGACCGCTATCGCGACACCCTCATCGACAGTGCCGGCACCCGCCACGTGCGCTATTACGAGGACTACACGATCTTCCACCTGGGGGGCAGCTGGAAGGCTACGCCGTGGCTGACGGTCAATGCACGGGTCAACAACCTGTTCGACAAGGACTTCGTTTCGCAGTCGTGCCTGCTGCTCAATCCCAGCGAGTTCAGTTGCGTGGATGACTACGCGACCAAGGACCAGCGCCGCAGCTACTGGATTTCGTTGAACGCGAAGTTCTGATCGCCGTGCCCTTCCCCGGTGGGTGCCGACCTTGGTCGGCACCGCTTCATCCACGCATGGCCTGGATCTCCGATCGGTAGTGCCGGCCGCTGGCCGGCAACCCGCAATGCCTGCTCCCGGGATACAGAACGATACGCAATTGCGAGCTATTCTCATCAATGATGTAATGGGCAGTCCTCGTCCGCCTCGAACCGTGCCGTGAGCCGTCCTGCCTCTTCCACCGTGCAGCAGCAACAGAACCGTGGCTTCTGGCTGCGGACGCTGCACCAGTGGCACTGGATCAGCTCGGCGGTGTGCCTGATCGGCATGCTGCTGTTCGCGGTGACCGGCCTGACCCTCAACCATGCCGCGAAGATCGAGGCCAAGCCCGAGGTGCAGAACCAGCATCTGGAACTGCCGGCCGCGCTGCTTGGACAGCTCGGCACGCGCGAAGACGGCAACGCACCGATTCCGCGCCCTGCCCGGCAGTGGCTGGACACGCAGCTGGGCATCGCCATCGGCGGGCGACCGGCCGAGTGGTCGCCCGAAGAGATCTACCTGTCGCTGCCCCGCCCCGGCGGCGACGCCTGGCTGAGCATCGATCGCGAGACCGGCGCGGTGGAATACGAATCGACCTCGCGCGGCGCGGTGTCCTACCTCAACGACCTGCACAAGGGCCGCAACGCGGGCCCGGCGTGGGGCTGGTTCCTGGACCTGTTCGCCGTGGCCTGCCTGGTGTTCTGCATCACCGGCCTGTTCCTGCTGCACCTGCATGCGCGGCAGCGGCGCATGACCTGGCCGCTGGTCGGCCTCGGCCTGATGATCCCGCTGCTGATCGCCCTGTTGCTGATCCACTGACTTTTCCCCGTTTCCGGAGCCGCCCCATGCGCGTCACCCTGACCATCGCCCTCAGCGGCCTGCTGGCCACCTCGCCGGCCTATGCCACCACCCTCGACATCAACGTCGAAGTGCCCAAGCTCAACGTGGCCGAATACCACCGCCCGTATGTGGCCGTGTGGCTGGAAGGCGCCGACCAGAAGGTCGCGGCCAACCTCTCGGTCTGGTACCAGCAGACCAGCAACAGCGAAGGCCACGGCACCAAGTGGCTGCCCGACCTGCGCCAGTGGTGGCGCAAGAGCGGCCGCACCCTGCAGGTGCCGGTGGACGGCGTGACCGGTCCGACCCGCCCGGCCGGCAAGCACGCACTGTCGTTCAATGACAGGCAGCCGGCACTGAAGCAGCTGGCCCCGGGCAACTACACCCTGGTAGTGGAAGCGGTGCGCGAAGTCGGCGGCCGCGAACTGCTGAAGATCCCCTTCACCTGGCCGGCCACCGCCGCGCAGAACGGCAAGGCGCAGGGCGCCACCGAACTGGGCCAGGTCACCCTCGCCGTCAAACCATAACTGCCTGAGCCGGGGTCGGATCCCTTCCGCAGGAAGGGCTCTGACCCCATCGCCGTATCCCCCGGGGTCAGAGCCCTTTCCGATGGAAAGGGATCCGACCCCTTCCAACTGGAGTCTTCCGCATGAAGCGCACGCTCGTCCTCGCCGCCGCCCTGGCCGCTGCCCTTCCCTTCTCCGCCCTGGCCCACAAGGCCTGGCTGCTGCCCTCGCAGACCGTGATCGCCGGCAACGCGCCGTGGATCACTGTCGACGGTGCGGTCTCCAACGACCTGTTCTACTTCAACCACGTGCCGCTGCGCCTGGAATCGCTGGTGATCACCGCACCGGACGGCAGCAGCGTGCAGCCGCAGAACGCGTCGACCGGCAAGTACCGCAGCGTGTTCGACATCGAACTGAAGCAGCCGGGCACCTACCGCATCGCGTCGGTCAACGATGGCCTGTTCGCCACCTACGAGCAGAACGGCGAGCGCAAGCGCTGGCGCGGCAGCGTTGCCACCTTCGGCGAACTGCCGAAGGACGCGAAGAAGCTGGAAGTGAGCCAGTCGGTCGGCCGCGTGGAGACCTTCGTCACCAACGGCGCGCCGAACGATACCGCGCTGAAGCCGACCAACCGTGGCATCGAGCTGGTCGCCGTCGGCCACCCGAACGATCTGTTCGCCGGCGAGGAAGCCACCTTCCGCGTGCTGGTCGATGGCAAGCCGGCGGCCGGCCTGGAATTCGAGATCGTGCGTGGTGCCACCCGCTACCGCAACGCACAGGACGAGCTGAAGGTCACCAGCGATGCCAAGGGCGAGATCAAGGTGACCTGGCCGGAAGCCGGCATGTACTGGCTGGAAACCGGCACCGAGGACAACAAGACGTCGGTGAAGCAGGCCGCCAAGCGCCGCCTGAGCTACGTCGCCACGCTGGAAGTGCTGCCGCAGTAATGACGTGGACCGCGATGCCGGGCAGCCCGGCATCGCACCCACAACGCATCACCATGACCGATTCCCTGCTCGACATCGCCCGCCTCGGCGGCACCACCATGGGCACCACCTGGAGCGTGTCGCTGGTCGCGCCGCGCCAGCGCGACCTGCACCCGCTGCACGCCGGCATCCAGGCGCGGCTGGACGAAGTGGTCGCGCAGATGAGTACCTGGGAGCCCGGTTCGGACCTGAGCCGCTACAACCGCGCCGACGCGGGCCAATGGTGCGTGCTGCCGGCCGAGACCCGCCACGTTGTGGCCTGCGCACAGGCGATCGCGTCCACCAGTGGCGGCGCCTTCGATCCCACCGTCGGTCCGCTGGTTGCCCTGTGGGGCTTCGGTGCACATGCCGGTGAACGCCGCCAGCCCGACGACGCTACCCTGCAGGCCACGCGCGATCGCTGCGGTTGGCAGCGCCTGCAGTGGCAGGACGATGCGCTGCTGCAACCGGGTGGGCTGGAACTGGATCTCTCCGCGATCGCCAAGGGCTTTGGCGTCGACCATGTCGCTGCGTGGCTGCGCACACAGGGCATCACTGCCGCGCTGGTCGAAGTCGGCGGCGAACTGGCCGGCTACGGCCGCAAACCGGACGGCCAGCCGTGGCGCGTGCTGGTGGAGTCCGCGCCGGAAGAAGATGCGCACACCAATACCCCGCTGCGGGTGCTGGCGCTGGAGGGCAAGGCGGTGGCCACCTCCGGCGATCGCTGGCACCAGTACCAGGTCGATGGCGAGGCCTACAGTCACAGCCTGGACCCGCGTTCGGGCAGACCGGTGCGCCAGGTTGCCGCGGCAGTCACCGTGGTGGCCGACGACGCCATGCACGCCGATGCCTGGGCCACCGCACTGACCGTGCTGGGCCGCGAACAGGGCATGGCGCTGGCCGAACGCGAAGGGCTGGCTGCGCGCTACCTGCAACGCGCAGCGGACGGCCCGCAGGAATTCCTCAGCAGCGCCTTCCAGCGCCTGCTCGACGAGCAGAGCCCATGAGTACCCGGCCGTCGCGCGCGTGGCTCGGCAACGCGCTGGTCCTGCTTCTGCTGGCGCTGATCGGCTGGGCGCTGCTGCGCCTGCACCTCGGTGAAGCCTGGGGGCAGGGCGCGCCACCGGCGCGGCAGTCTCAGATCGCGGTACTCGCCACGGCGCTGTATGCGCTGGCCTGCGTTGCGCTGTGGTGGCGTGGGCGCCCGCGCGACGATGCCGCAAGCGGAGACACCGCGCCCATCCTGCTGGCCTGGTCCAGCCAGACCGGCTTTGCCCGCGAACTGGCCGAACGCAGCGCCGAGGCCCTGCGCGGTGCCGGCGTGCCAGCGCGCGTGCGCGGACTGCATGAGGTCGACGCCGCGTTGCTGGCCGGCAGCCAGCGCGCGCTGTTCATCGCCAGCACCACCGGCGAAGGTGATGCGCCCGACCACGCGCTGCCTTTCCTGCGCGGGGTGATGGCCACGCCGCCCTCGCTGCAGCATCTGCACTACGGCGTGCTCGCACTGGGCGACCGCAGCTATGGCCACTTCTGCGGATTCGGTCACCAGCTCGACCAATGGCTGCGCCAGCACGGCGCGCATCCACTGTTCGATGCAATCGAAGTCGACAACGCCGATCCGGCAGCGCTGCGTCATTGGCAACAGCTGCTGGGACAACTCGGCGGTAACGCCAGCGAACTGCCCGACTGGAGTCCGGCCGAGTACCAGCCGTGGACGCTGCTGCAACGCGAGCATCTGAACCCGGGCAGCCCCGGCGGTCCCGTGTATTGGTTGCGCCTGCAGCCCCCAGCCGATGCAGAGGCGCAATGGCAGGCCGGTGACATCGCCGAGATCGGCCCACAGCACGCATCGCACACCGTGCGTGCCTGGCTGGACACACAACGCTTTGACGCGGACATCGTGCTGGATGACGGACAGACGTTGCTGGCACGCGTCGCGCGCTCGCACCTGCCCTCATTGGTTCCCCCGGGTGATCTGCCTGCATTGCTGGCGACCCTGCAGCCGCTGCCGCATCGCGAGTACTCGATCGCCTCGGTGATGGCCGACGGTGCGGTGGAGCTGCTGCTGCGCCGCCAACTGCGCGCCGATGGAACACCGGGCATCGGCAGTGGCTGGCTGTGCGACCACGCGGCCATCGACGAACCGGTGCAGCTGCGTCTGCGCCGCAACGACAATTTCCATGGCGTGCCCGCCGATGTGCCGCTGCTGCTGATCGGCAACGGCACCGGCATCGCCGGCCTGCGCGCGCATCTGCACGAACGTGCCCGGAGTGGCGCGCGCCGCACCTGGCTGCTGTTCGGTGAGCGTACCGCCGCGCACGACTTCCACTTCGGTGAAGAACTGCAGGCGATGCTGGCCGACGGCACGCTGGCGCGGTTGGATGCAGTGTTCAGCCGAGATGGCGGCGCGCATCGCTATGTGCAGGACCGGCTGCTGGCCGAAGCGGCAACGCTGCGGCAGTGGGTGGATGAAGGCACGACGATCCTGGTCTGCGGCAGCCTGCAGGGCATGGCCCCGGCGGTGGATGCGGTGATCGAGCAGGTGTTGGGTACTGCGGGCAAGGAAGCGCTGTTGCTGGCCGGTCGTTACCGGCGCGATGTGTATTGAACGAACCATCGGGGTCGGATCCCTTTCCGCAGGAAAGGGCTCTGACCCCAACCACAGCCGCACCATGACGGCGTGCCCAGGCATGGTGACAACCGCACAGCTGTAGATCCACGCCATGCGTGGATGGCGCCCACCGGCGCCCAGGAATCATCCCGCTGCTGCACTGACCCGTATCGCCAGCAACTCGCCACCGCCCTGCAATGCGTGCCGCTGACGTTCGCCGGCCGCCAACCATGCGGTATCGCCCGCCTGCAACGCCGGCAGCCCGCTGTCGGCACCAAACTCCGCCTGACCGGCCAGCAGATGCAGCGCCCAGGCCACGCCCGGTTCGCAGAAGAAGAACATCGCGCCCACCAGCGGCCGGTGCAGCAGTTCGGCCTGCAGCAGCTCGCGCTTCCACATCAGGTTGAAGTCGTGGGTGGTGCCATCGACCAGTTCCCCGTGCAGTGTCTCCTCACCCGCAAAGCGCACTCGTCCGTGTGGCGGCAGCACTTCCGCCACGCGTCCATCGTCGAAGCGCAGGCGCACGCCATTGCCCTGCAGCAACACCAGTTCGCGCTCCACGCCGGGGAAGGCAGAGAACGCGGCATCCTGTTCGATTTCGGCCACCGACAGGCGCAGCGCCCAGTCATCGCCCTGCGCGGGCAGGCGCAGGATCTCGCGGGTCCAGCCCAGGCCGTTGCGCCAACGTTCGCGGCGGTAGTCCAGGCTGGAGATCACCTGGCTCGGAGTGTGCAGCAGGGAGTCGATGTTCATCGGCGCATTGCATCATGCCGCACGCCGTCGTGCATCACCGCGTGGCGAGCGTGCCCTGGCCACCGCACCCGCCGGCCAGCAGCTGCGAGTGCTTCAGCCAATCCTGGTCGGGGTAGTAAGCAAACACCATCGTGCCGCCACGCAACGCATCGATCAGCGGCCTGGCCACCGACAGGCGCACCGCCGGGCAACCCAGGCTGCGGCCCAGCCGCCCCTGCAGCTGCGCGGCAGCCGGGTTCACGTATGGCGCACCATGGATGACGATGGCTCGGTCACGCGCGCGGTCGTTGAAGCCCGGTTCCAGCCCGGCCAGGCGCAGCGAATATCCATTGCCACCCATGTAGGTCTCCTGCGCGGTGAACGCGCCGAGACTGGACATGAAACTGCCATCGCGGTTGGAGAAGTGCTCGGTGCGGTTCTCGCCACTGTTGCGGCCATGCGCCACCCACTCCTCGAACAGCAGGCGCTGGTGGGCCAGGTCGAACACCCACAGGCGCGGCTCGGTGGACGGGCGCGAATAGTCGATCACGCTGAGGCGATCACCATTGATGCCCAGTTCCGGCCGCTGCAGCGCACAGCGCATGGCGTGCGCCGCCAGCTGCAACACGTGGCGGTCGGCCTTGGGCGCACTGCGCGACAGCAGGGCAGCCAGATCATCGGCGCTGGTGGCAAGGGCGGGCGTCTGTGCCAGCGCCGGGGCGCTGGCCGAGGTCGCCAGCAGGCCGAACGCGGCCAGCCGGCACAGGCGGGATGCAGTCATGGGCACAACGAGGGCACTCAGTTGCCCTTGAGGGTGGACCCTGGCGGCTCGGATTCCAAGACCGGCTGCATTCCGGATTCAGCCGGGCTTGGGCGGACCGCCGGCAGCGAAGTCACCAGCAGGGTCGTGCCCGGCACCAGCACCTGGTACAGCTGGCGGGCGAAATCGGGCGGCAGCGCCATCGGCAGCGAGGGCGTGGCCAGCAGGTCCGGCGTGGCCTGGGCACGGTCCTGGCCCAGCAACGGGTAGGCCGTCCACTGGTGCAGGCGCTGGTTCACGTCCAGCGGGCTGGGGGTGTCGCTGTAACCCTGCCCCATCACGAACAGCGTGGTGCCCTGGAACGCCGGCAGGGCGTCAGCCTTCAGCGGCGACTCGCCGATCATCACGCCATCGCGCAGCACGTACAGGCGCTGGTCGTGCAGGCTGACCAGGATGCCGACCTGCCCGGCCGGCGCCGCGCTGTCGTCCCACCAGGCCTGTGCCGGGGCTCCGCCCTCGGCCTCCGGCAGCGGCTGGCCGCGCGCGTTCACCGGCGCCAGCACCGACGGATAGGCCAGGGTCATCGGTGAGCTCTTGGCATCGGCCACGACCACGGTATCGCCACGCTGGGTTTCGCTGAACAGCTTCTGCGCGAAGGCCTGCGGCAGGCGCACGCAGCCGTGCGAGGCGGGATGCCCGGGCAGGCTGCCGCCATGCAGGGCGATGCCGTCCCAGGTCAGCCGCTGCATGTACGGCATCGGCGCGCTGTTGTAGAGGTTGGACCTGTGGTCCTTGTCCTTCTGCAGGATGGTAAACACGCCGGTTGGCGTCTCGTGCCCGGCCTTGCCCGAGCTGATCGTGGTCAGGCCGATGGCAATTCCGTTGCGGTAGACGTAGGCGCGCTGCTCATCGAGGCTGACCACCAGCACGATCGGGCCGGTCGGCGAGATTTCCGGATGCCAGAGGTATTCGCCCGGCTTGAGGTCGGTCGGCCCGCGCACTTCAGCGCTGCTGGCTGCGGCAGCCGTGGGCTTGGCAGCCGCTGTCGGCGCAGCGGCATGGGCCAGCAGCGGCAGGGCCAGTGCAAGGGCGAGCATCAGGGTGGTGGGGCGGTGCGGGAGCATCCAGCGGGGGTCCTTTCCATGCGGTGCGGCCACCGTACACCATCGGCCCGTGGTGGCCGCGGCAAAACCAGACGCCGGAAATGAAACTGCCCGGCGACACAGCCATGTGTCGTACCGGGCAATCGTTACGTCCTTGTCGGCCTGCTGCCGCCCCCTCGCATCCTGCGCTGTGGGGGTAGCGTTGCATCCTGCACGCGGCCGCGTCTGTCCTGTTTGTATCTCAGCCCCTTCCACAGGTCTGTGATGCCACCATCCTGGTGATTGGTGCCGCGTCCTGCGGCGGTCGGTGGTCACGGCCATCCTGTCCGTGACCGCTGAACCAGCTTCCTGCCGGTTCCGACGATTCCTGCTGTCAGCGCCTCGGTACGGTTCGCACCGGTACCGATCCGGGTACCGGATCCGCCGGCAACAACCTGTTGCCTACGGTGATCCGCTGTCGATTCCGTTCGACGATTGCTTTCCCTATCCCCTTCACCTGCGTCAGGTCCTCGACGCGATGAAACGGGCCGTGTCTGCGCCGGTGCTCGACGATCGCCTCGGCCTTGGCGGCTCCGACCATCGTCAATCCCTGCTGCAGCGCCTGGGCATCGGCGCGGTTGATGTCGATCGGTTCGGCGGCATGCGCCCCAGCGATCCCCATGACCAGCACCAGTGCCCTCAACACGACAAACCAAGGCACAACGTGTATCTCCTTGTGATTCTGGCCGCCCCGACCGGCAATCCCGTCGGCAGGAACAGTGTCCGTCACCACATGCACACAGCCTATCGGTTTCCCGGATTTCCGTAAGCCAGCCAAATACCCGACGTGATGTAGGAAAAACCCTACTCACGGCACAGGCGTAGAATGGCCGCATCAGCCCATGCAACCGGAGTTTCAGATGGACAGCGCCAAGCTCGGCCAATTCGTCAATGACAAGTGGGACAGCGAGATTGTCCCGCAGTTGGTCGACTACATCCGCATTCCCAACAAGTCGCCGATGTTCGACGCCAATTGGGTGCAGAACGGCTACATGGAACAGGCGGTCACGCTGATGGAGAACTGGGCTAGGGCCCAGCAGCTGCCCGGCCTGAAGGTTGAAGTGGTGCGCCTGGAAGGCCGTACCCCGCTGATCTTCCTGGAAATTCCGGCCACCGGCGCCGAGACCGGCGACGACACCATCCTGCTCTACGGCCACCTGGACAAGCAGCCGGAAATGACCGGCTGGGACGACGACCTCGGCCCGTGGACCCCTGTCCTGCGCGGCGACAAGCTGTATGGCCGCGGCGGCGCCGATGACGGCTACGCCATCTTCGGCTCGCTGGCCGCCGTGCTGGCGTTGCAGGCCCAAGGCCTGCCGCACGCGCGCTGCGTGGTGCTGATCGAAGCCTGTGAAGAGTCGGGCAGCTACGACCTGCCAGCCTACGTCGACCACCTCGCCGACCGCATCGGCAAGCCGTCGCTGGTGGTCTGCCTGGATTCGGGCTGCGCCAACTACGACCAGTTGTGGTGCACCACCTCGCTGCGCGGCCTGACCGGCGGCAATTTCACCGTGAAGGTGCTCAACGAAGGCGTGCATTCCGGCGATGCCTCCGGCGTGATCCCGTCCAGCTTCCGCCTGCTGCGCCAGATCCTCTCGCGCATCGAGGACCAGGAGACCGGCCGCATCCTGATCGACGGCATGAACGTCGAGATCCCGGCCGAGCGCCTGGAACAGGCCAAGCGCGCCGCCGAAGTGGTGGATACCGAGATCTTCGAGAAGTTCCCGATGGTCGACGGCCTGCGCCCGATGAACGAGGACCTCACCGAGCTGGTGCTCAACCGCACCTGGCGCCCGGCGCTGTCGGTCACCGGCGTCGGCGGCATGCCGCCGCTGGAATCGGCCGGCAACGTGCTGCGCCCGCAGACCTCGGTGAAGCTGTCGCTGCGCCTGCCGCCGACGGCCGATGGCAAGACCTGCGGCGAGCTGCTGAAGGAAGCGCTGCTGCGCGACCCGCCGAATGGCGCGCAGGTCAGCCTGGACCTGGAAAAGGCCTCCACCGGCTGGAACGCCCCGGCGATGGCGCCGTGGCTGACCCAGGCCATCGACGACGCCAGTCAAACCTTCTTCGGCAAGCCGGCGATGTACATGGGCGAAGGCGGCTCGATCCCGTTCATGGGCATGCTGGGCGAGAAGTTCCCCGGTGCCCAGTTCATGATCACCGGCGTGCTCGGCCCGCACTCCAATGCGCACGGCCCGAACGAGTTCCTGCACATCCCCATGGGCAAGAAGGTCACCGCCTGCGTGTCCAAGGTGATCAGCGAGCACTACGCAGCCAGCCTGCGCGGCGAGACCAGCGGTTCGCCGGTGGCTGCCGACAGCGGCACCCGCCACGGCGACCACGGCTGCTGCTGATCCGGCACCCGTGACGGACGCAGCCTGGCCTTGCTAGGCTGCGTCCACCCTTGGTGGAAATCGCGCGCATGAATGGTCTGTTCGGCAGCAGCAGCTGGCTCTACATCATCCTGGTCGGCTTCTTCGTCGGCCTGCTCGGGCGTTTCTTCATGCCCGGCAACAACCGCATGGGCTGCCTGCTGACCATCGTGCTGGGCATCCTTGGCGCCCTGGTGGCCGGCTGGTTCGGCCAGTACATGGGCTGGTACGCCCCCGGTGAGCCGGCCGGTTTCCTCGGTGCGGTAGTGGGTGCGGTGGCCGTGCTGGCCGTGCTGCGCCTGTTCAGCGGCCGTCGCTGACCCCGTCCCTCCTTCCCTTCCTGTTCCCGACGTTGGCGCGCCCGGCGCGCCCGGATATGCCTGCATGACCGAACCCGCCTCCGATCCCCAGCGCAGCGCGCAGCGCCTGCAGTGGGCCCGTACCCAGCTCGATGATGCCAGCGCGGTGGTCGAACGCGCCTCGGTCGATGCCGGCATGCGCAGCTACTGGCGCACCACCAGCACGCGCGGCAGCCACATCGTGATGGATGCCCCGCCGGGGCTGGAAGATCCGAGGCCGTGGCTGCGCATGCGCGGCCTGCTGCACGACAACGGCCTGCGCGTGCCCATGCTGCTGGCGCAGGATCTGGATGCCGGCTTCCTGCTGCTGGAAGATCTCGGCGGCCCGACCCTGGCCAGGATCCTCGACGAGCGCAACGCCGATGAATGGTTCGGCCGTTCGATCGAACAGCTGCTGCGCCTGCAGGCGATCCCGGTGCCGGCCGACTTCGGCCAGTTTGGCGAGGCGCTGCTGCAGCGCGATGCCGGCCTGTTCGACGAATGGTTCCTGCAGCGCCACCTGAACCTGGAGCTGGACTGTGGCGAGATCGAAGGGCTGCAGCTGGTACACCGCCGCTTGATGGACAACGCGCTGGGCCAGGCCCAGCTGATGACCCACCGCGATTACATGCCGCGCAATCTGATGCCGGTCGAAAATGGTCCCGCAGTGCTGGATTTCCAGGACCTGGTGCGCGGCCCGATCGCCTACGACGCGATGAGCCTGTTCAAGGACGCGTTCCTTAGCTGGCCGCTGGAGCGTGTGGACGAGTGGCTGGCGCAGTACCACGAGCGTGCCCGCGACGCCGGCCTGCCGGTGCCCGACCGCGCCACCTTCCTGCGCGATGCCGACTGGATGGGCATCCAGCGCCACGTGAAGATCCTGGGCCTGTTCTGCCGGCTGCGTTACCGCGACAACAAGGGCCATTACCTCGACGACGCACCGCGCTTCATCACCTATCTGGATGAAGTGCTGCCGCGCTATCGGGAACTGGCACCGCTGCAGCAGCTGCTGGACGAGCGCATCAAGCCGGCGCTGGCCGGGCTGGGTGCACCGATGCGCGTGGCCCGATGAAGGCGCTGGTCTTTGCCGCCGGCCTCGGCGAGCGCATGCGCCCGCTGACCCTGCACACGCCCAAGCCGCTGCTGGAAGTGGCTGGCAAGCCGTTGATCGTCTGGCACCTGGAACGCCTGGCCGCACTCGGCGTGCGCGAGGTGGTGGTCAACACCGCATGGCTGGCCGAACAGTTCCCGGCGACGCTGGGCGATGGCAGCCAATGGGGCCTGCAACTGCATTTCCTGTACGAAGGAGCGACCCCGCTGGAGACCGGCGGTGGCATCCTCAACGCCCTGCCGGTGCTGGGCGATGCCCCGTTCCTGGTGGTGAACGGCGACATCTGGACCGATTTCGATTTCGCCACGCTGCCGCGCGAGCCGCGGGGCCAGGCGCACCTGGTGCTGGTCGACAATCCGGTTCAGCACCCGCACGGTGACTACCGCCTCGATACGCAGGGGGTGCTGCACCACGATCGCGAAGGCCCCTGCCTGACCTATGCCGGCATCGGCGTGTACCGTCCTTCGATCGTGGCCGACTGGCGCACGGTGATCGGCGAGGCGCCGGGCAGCGAGCGGCTGCCGCCGAAGTTCTCGGTGGTGCCGCTGCAGAAGCATTTCATGGCGCAGGGGTTGATGACCGGGCAGCACCATCGCGGGCGCTGGACCGATGTCGGCACCGTGGATCGCCTGCGTGCGCTGGATGCTGAGTTGGCGGCGAACGGCTGAGCCCCTCGTGGCTGGTCGCTCAGATCAAAAGCCGTGCTTGGCCGGGCGGGTGGGCCATGCAGGGGACGCTGCAAGTACGTCCCTGTAAGCTCGATGGCGCCATCCATGGCGCCAACGCCCCTGCATGGCCCACCCGACCAGCCTCTGACAGTTTCCGTGGGCGTCCAGCCACGGAAGAAAGAAAGAAAAGCAAAAGCGGGTCGCTTCGCTGCGCTTGCTCTGGTGACGAGCAACGGTCGTCACCCACCACAAGCAAGACACGTGTCGACCAAGGTCGACACCCACCAACAGCAGTCAGCAGTCAGCAGTGCAGTACGCAGTCCCGGCAGATCGCGGCCAACTGTCGAAGACGGGGTGGGTCCGGTTGCGGGGGCGTGAGCCGCATGGATGCGGCGACCGAGCTTACAGGGACGTACTTGCAGCGTCCCCCGCAACCGGACCCACCCCGCCATCCCACGGAGATGGCCAGCTTTTGACGTTGACGTTGATTCGGCGGGTGCAGGGCGCAGCCCTGCAAACAAACCCACCCTCAGTAGCGGGGCCGGCCTTCTTCCAGCACCTGGCGCAGGAACGGCACGGTGATCCGCCGCTTCGCCGCCAGCGACTCGCGGTCCAGCCAGTCCAGCAGCGTGATCAACCCACCCAGTTCGCGCCCGGTATGCGACAGCAGCCACTCGATGGATGCCTCGTCGATCGCCAGGCCGCGTCGCAGCGCGCGTTCGCGCAGCACCGCTGCCCGCCCCTCCTCATCCAGCGGCTGCAGCAGCACGCGCACGCACTGGCCCAGCCGTGAACGCAGGTCCGGCAGCACCAGGCCCAGCGCTTCCGGGGCCTTCTGCGCCGTGTACAGCACGGTCACGCCTGCAGCGCGCGCGCGGTTGTGGAAATCGAACAGCGCGATCTCGTCGTCGCGGTTGCCGGCAACCTCGTCCAGGCCGTCCAGCGCCACCAGCTCACGCGCCTCCAGCCCATCCAGCGCCGCACGCACGCGGCCGGCCGCACTGGCCAGCGGCACATAGGTCGGCAGGCGCCCTGCCTGCTCGGCGCTGGAACACATCGCCAGCGCCTGGTGGGTCTTGCCCGTGCCCGCCGCACCTTCCAGGTAGACCCAATCGTGGCTGGCACCCACCGCGATCGCGCGCAGCTGCGCCAGCGCGCCATCCGGCGCGCCGATGAAGGTCTCCAGGCGCTGGTCCCGCGGGTAATGCAGGGCCAGCGGCAGTTGCGGCACACCCATCACTTCAGGTCGGGGCCTTTTTCGTTCGGAACGATGATATGGGGCGCATCGACCACGCCGTCAAGCACGATTGCCGGCTTCTCGCCCACGTACAGCTCGCTCTGGCGGTAACGCTGGTGCGCGTAGCGCAGCAGCACGTTGGTCACCGCCGCCACCGGCAGCGCGAGCAGCATGCCGAGGAAGCCGAACAGCTGGCCGCCGGCCATCACCGCGAAGATCACCGCCACCGGGTGCAGGCCGATCTTGTCACCGACGATGCGTGGGGTCAGTACGTAGCTCTCCAGCAGCTGGCCCACGGTGAACACCACGCCGACCAGGATCAGCAGCTTCAGGTCGAAGCCCTGTGCCTGCACCAGCGCGGCGATCACCGCCATCAGCACGCCGGTGGTCGCGCCCAGGTACGGGATGAAACTGATCAGACCGGCAATCAGGCCGATCAGCAGGCCCAGCTTGAGGCCGACCAGCGACAGGCCGCCGGCATAGATCACGCCCAGTGCCAGCATCACCAGGAACTGGCCGCGGATGAACGCGCCCAGCACCTCGTTGGACTCACGCGCCAACGCGCTGATGGTGCCAATGTGGTTGCGCGGAATCACCGACGCCACGCGCTCGACCAGCTTGTCCCAATCACGCAGGAAGTAGAACGCCAGGATCGGCAGCAACAGGATGTTGACCACCCAGGTCACCATCGCGAAGCCGGAGCGCGAGACGTAGCCCATGAACGTGGTGGCGAAGCCGCCGGCCTGCTGCCAGTGGCTGCGCACCCATTCGATCAGGCGGTCCGGGTCCAGCCACTGCATCACTTCCAGGCCGGTCTTCTGCTCGAACCAGGGAATCCCCTTCTCCATCAGCCACGCCTGTGCTTGCGGGGCAACCGCGATCAGGGTGGTGATCTGGCGCTCGATCATCGGTACCAGCACCAGCAGCAGCGCCACGATCACCAGCACCATCGCCGCAAACACCAGCACTACGCCGGTCATGCGCGAGCGGCCGGTGGCCTCGATGCGGTCCACCAGCGGGTCACCCAGCCAGGCCAGCGCCAGCGCCAGCACGAACGGGGTCAGGATCGGCGCCAGCAGCCACACCACCCAGCCGATCAGGCCGGCGAACAGGATGTATTTCAGGCGGCGCAGGAACTGCGCGATTTCCGCTTCCGGGGTCAGAGTCATCGCAGGCGGTACTCGTTGCTGACCGGGGCGGCCACCGGAGTACCGGTGGTGTCGTCGATCGGAGCGGGCAGGGCCGGCAGCGGAGCGCTCGGCACCAGCACGCCGTTGTCGCCCAGCATGCGGTTGAAGCCGGCCAGGCCGGTGGTCATCTCCAGGTTCAGCTCCAGCTGGCCAGCGGAGGCATGCAGGGGGGTGACATTGCGCACCACCGGCACCTCGCGCAGGCCAGCGGCCAGACGCAGGTAGTCGTCGGCGCTGTTGATGCCGGTGACCACCACACGGTAGGTCCCGGCCTGACCGACGGCGGCGCCGGCCTTGGCATAGCGTTTGACCAGCGCATCGGCGGCGCCGTCGGCACCGGCCGCCATCGCGCGCATGGCGTTGGCGTCCTTGCTGGTCCACTTGTTCAGTTCACGGCCGTTGTCGACGAACACCCAGTCCGCCTGCCAGCCGCCATTGGCGCGGTACAACTTGCCGATCAGCTGCATCGGCGGCGAGTAGCGCGAGGAGGCACGGGCCACGGCGGCACTGTCCTGGCGCCAGATCGCACCCGCCAGCGCCTGTTCGGCGGCGCCACCACTGGGCAGGCCCAGTTTGTAGCCGCGCTCGATGGCGCGGTTCAGCAACGGCCGGGCGGCGTTGGCCTGCTGCACGCTGACCAGGCGCGGGCCACTGCCATCGTCGACGGCCAGCCACAGCACCGGCTTCGGTCGCGGCTGCGGCCACAGCGGCAGGCCCAGCGCCGACACCAGCGAGTCGACATCATCCTCGCGGAAGCGGGCCACCAGCAGGGTACGGAAGCTGGGGGCGCCACTGGCGCCCACGCTCTGGTCCTGCTTGTAGTCGTAGCTGGCCACGTAGTCCTTGGCGTTGCGCAGCGCCTGCACCACGCCGGGGCGGGACATCACGCTGCGGTCGCCGGACAGCTTGCCCAGTACCACGCTCAGGGCGCGGGCCAGGGCGCCGTTGCGATCGGCCTCGGCTTGGCTGTTGACGGGCACTTCGGCCTCGTACGCGCCACTGGCGGTGGCGACATCACCCTCGGTGCGAAGGCCGCTCTGGGCCATCGTGGCCACCGGCAGGCTCAGCGCAAGGAGCAGGGTCAGAATCAGGCTGCGGCGCATCAGGACATCCATTGGCTCGACGTATCCGGGGGAATTGTTGCCCGAATACGGCCTTTGCGCCAATGCGGCCTGTTAAAATCGCCCGTTCAACCCCTGCCAGCGCCGACGCCCGTGACCAACACCCCGTCTTCCGCCCCCTCCCCCCTCACCTACCGTGACGCGGGGGTCGACATCGACGCCGGCAATGCGCTGGTCGAGCGGATCAAGCCCCTGGTCAAGCGCAGCTTCCGCCCGGAAGTGATGGGCGGCCTGGGTGGCTTCGGTGCCCTGTTCGACCTGTCCAACAAGTACCGCGAGCCGGTGCTGGTGTCGGGTACCGACGGCGTGGGCACCAAGCTGAAGCTGGCCCACCAGCTGAACCGCCACGATACGATCGGCATCGACCTGGTCGCCATGTGCGTGAACGACGTGCTGGTGCAGGGCGCCGAACCGCTGTTCTTCCTGGACTACTTCGCCACCGGCAAGCTGGACATCGACACCGCCGCAGCGGTCGTGGGCGGCATCGCCAACGGCTGCACCGAGGCCGGCTGTGCGCTGATCGGCGGCGAAACCGCTGAAATGCCCGACATGTACGCCCCCGGCGAATACGACCTGGCCGGCTTCACGGTCGCCGCGGTGGAGAAGAGCGAGCTGAAGGACGGCGCCAGCGTGGCCGCCGGCGACGTGCTGATCGGCATCGCCTCCTCCGGCCCGCACTCCAACGGCTACTCGCTGGTGCGCCGCATCTACGACCGCGCCGGTCGCCCGGCCGATCTGGAGCTGGAAGGCGGCGTGAAGCTGGTCGATGCGCTGATGGCACCGACCCGCCTCTATGTGAAGCCGATCCTGTCGCTGCTGAAGTCGCACGGCGAGGCCATCCATGGCATGGCCCACATCACCGGCGGCGGCCTGACCGAGAACATCATCCGCGTAGTGCCCGACGGCCTCGGCCTGGACATCCAGGCGTCGTCATGGACCCTGCCGCCGGTGTTCCAGTGGCTGCAGAAGGAAGGCGCGGTGGCCGACAGCGAGATGTGGCGCACCTTCAACTGCGGCATCGGCTTCGTGCTGATCGTCGCAGCGGACCAGGTGGCTGCCGTTTCCGATGCAGTCAAGGCGCAGGGCCTGGAGCACTGGACCATCGGCCAGGTGGTCACCGCCGAAGGCGCCGAACGCGTCCACATCGGCTGACGCCGGCAACCCAGGAGCCCCGCATGGACGCAACGCCCCCTTTGTCGCCCGCCCCCGTGCCGCCGCCGCTGGCGACGGTACCGCCGTTCAGCGCGCAGGATGCCGACCACCTGCGCATGCTGGCCATCGCACACTACGTGGTCGGTGGCCTCATCGTGCTGTTCTCGCTGATCTTCATCCTGCACATCGTGATCGGCATCGCCGCGTTGACCGGCAGCCTGCCGATGAAGTCCGGCGGCGAGCCCTCCTCGCTGGAGGAACAGCGCCTGATGGGCTGGGTGTTCACCGTTCTCGGCTGCGTCGTCGTGTTCGGTGGCATCACGCTGGGCGCGTTCGTGGCCTATGCCGGCCGCTGCCTGTCCCGCCGCCGTCGCCATCTGCTGTGCCTGATCGCGGCTGGCCTGGCCTGCCTGTTCACGCCGGTCGGCACGGTGCTGGGGGTGTTCAGCCTGATCACCCTGCTGCGCCCGCAGGTCAAGGCCGCCTTCGACCTTCCCGCCGCGACCGCATGACCGCCTCCGGCAATCCGCCGCCGCTGCCGCATCAGACCCTGGCACAGCTGCAGCTGACCAGCCATCTGCAGACACTGAGAGTGCTGTTCTACGCCCTGGCCGGTTTCCACTGGGTCGCCGCAGTGGCGTTCCTCGGCCTCAGCGGCTGGGTGGCCCAGTCGCGCGGGTTGGAGGATGTCTGGATGCTGACCACGGTCTATGCGTCCATCGCCGTGCTGGCCGCCGTGCTGGGGTTCGTGCAGCTGCACACCGCGCGCCAGCTGTCACATCGCACCGGGCTGGCCTGGTGCCAGCGCGCGGCGTGGCTGGGCGTGCTGGCTGGACCACTGGGCATGGCGTTGGCCGCCTATGCCTGGGTGTTCCTGTCCAAGCCGGAGATGGCTGCGCTGTTCGACCGCGGTGATCACCTCAGTGCCTGAACCTGCCGGCAGACGCCCCGTCCTCATCTGATCGATTTCCCATGTCCGCGCCTGCCCTCCCGACGTCTGCTTCGCCCACCACCCGCCGCTTCCCGGGCCCGAAGAAGTGGGCTTTCGCCGCCGTACTGGCGGTGTTCGCGATCAGCTGGATCCACCCGCTGTGGCCCACCGAGCAGGCCCTGCACAGCACGCTGACCGTGGTCGGTCTGGCCGCGCTGCTGTGGGTCGACCGCCGCGGCGGCTGGCTGGGCAACGGCGCCTTCATCGCCATCTGCGGCTTCATCGCCCTGCACTGCGTGGCGGCGCGCTGGCTGTATTCCAACGTGCCCTACGACGCCTGGGCGCAGATGCTGACCGGCTGGTCGCCGAATGCGGCCTTCGGCTGGCAGCGCAACCATTTCGACCGCCTCATCCACTTCCTGTTCGGCGTCTGCTTCACCCCCGCACTGCTGCAGCTGGCCCGTCATGCGTGGCCGGCGCTGCGCCTGGGCCAGGCCTTCACCCTGGCGGTGATGACAGTGATGTGTGCCAGCCTGGTCTACGAATGGTTCGAATGGGCCATCGCGCTGGCGCTGTCGCCGGATGCCGCCGAAGCCTACAACGGCCAGCAGGGTGACATGTGGGATGCGCATGCCGACATGCTGATGGCGACCGTCGGCAGCCTGCTGACCTGGCCTCTGATCCGCCGGAGTTCCCTGCAATGACCGCCCCAACCCGCATCGCCGTGCTCGCCTCGGGCCGCGGCAGCAACCTGCAGGCCATCCTCGACGCGATCGGCAGCGGCCGCCTGTCGGCCGAGTTGGTCGGCGTGTTCTCCGACCGCCCCGCCGCAGAGGCCCTGCTGCGTGTCGATGCCGGCCTGCGCTGGGCGCATGCACCGAAGGAATTCAGCGACCGCGCCAGCTACGAGCAGGCGCTCGGCGATGCGCTTGCCGCGGTACAGCCGGACTGGATCGTCTGTGCCGGCTACATGCGCATCCTTGGTCCGGCCTTCGTGCAGCGTTTCGATGGCCGCCTGGTCAACATCCACCCGTCGCTGCTGCCGCTGCACAAGGGCCTGGACACCCACGCGCGGGCGCTGCAGGCCGGTGACGCCGAGCATGGCGCCAGCGTGCACCTGGTGGTCCCCGAACTGGATGCCGGCGCGGTGCTGGCGCAGGCCCGCGTGCCGGTGCGGCCCGGCGATGACGCGCAGGCGCTGGCCGCACGCGTGCTTGCGGTGGAGCATCCGCTGCTGATCGCCACACTGCAGCTGCTGTGCGAGGGCCGCCTGGCTGAACGGGAGGGTCAGCCCTGGCTGGACGGTCACCCCCTGTTTAGCCCCTTGGCCCTAGATTCCGCCGGAAACCTGAACCGGTAACGCTCTTGCACACGCCCCGCTGACTGCGGGGCTGGCATCCTGCCCCCTCCCGCGGTTCCTGTCCTCCATGAAGACCACGACGCTGCTGTCCACTTCACTGCTGTTGTCGCTTGCCGTGCTTCCCGCTGTGGGCTGGGGCCAGGCGCAGCCGCCTGCGGCTTCCCCGCCGCCCACACCCGCTGCGCTGCCACCGAACGAGCCCAGTGTGCCGCTGTTGCCGGCACTGGCCTGGGAGCCGCCGCCGCTGCAGCCGTTCACCGCCACCTACCAGGCCTTCTACAAGGGCAAGGAAGCGGGTGATGCCAGCATGCAGGTCACCCACACCGGCGGCAGCCAGTGGCGCGTGGACATGCAGGTGGTCGGCCGCCGCGGCTTTGCCAGCGTGCTCGGCCTGAACATCGAGCAGAGCACGGTGTTCGAGGAGCGCAGTGGCGTCTACGCACCGCTCAGCCAGAGCACGGTGCGCAAGGGCCTGTTCCTGGGCAAGAAGGCCGTGGGCACTTACAACTGGCAGGCCGGCACCGCGCAATGGACCGGCGACGTCAAGAAGGAGCGCGCGCAGCCGATCCCGCTGCGGGCCGGCGACCAGAGCGCGCTGCTGATCAACCTGGCGATCATGCGCGATGCGCGTCCGGGCGCCACCATGCATTACCGCTACGTGGACATGGGCAAGGTCCGCGAACACGACTACCAGGCCGCGCCGCAGACCGAGAACGTCGAGGTCGGCGACCTGTCCTACAACGCGCTGCGGGTCTACCGGACCAACGGTGGCAGAAACGAAACCATTCTCTGGATCGCCAACGGTGTCCCCACCCCGGTGCGCATCCTGCAACGCGAAGACGGCGAAGACCGCGTCGACCTGCGCCTGATCGAATACCAAGGAGTCTGAGCATGAATACCCTGACCCGCCCCCTCACCTGGATCGCAGCCGCTGCCCTGACCGTGGCCAGCCTGCCGGCCATGGCGCTGGAACCGTTCAAGGCGGATTACCTGGCCAGCTACATGGGCATGCAGGCCAACGGCACCATGACCCTGGCCAGCGAAGGCAGCAACAAATGGCGCTACAGCCTGCAGGTGAAGAACCAGCTGGCCGACCTCAGCCAGAGCACGGTGTTCGAGGAAGTGCGTGGCCAGCTGCGCCCGCTCAGCAGCCAGGACCGTTCGGCGCTGCTGGTGAAGAAGCGCAACGTGCAGGCCAACTACAACTGGACCAGCAACCAGGCCACCTGGACCGGCGACATCAAGCCGGACCGTGCGGGCCCCATCGCGCTGAAAGCAGGCGACATGGACGCGCTGCTGATCAACCTGGCGATCGCCCGTGACCTGGCCGCCGGCAAGCCGCTGACCTATCGCATGGTGGACGAAGGCCGGATCAAGAACATGACCTACCGCGTGATCGGCAAGGAATCGATCACCGTGGCCGGCAAGAGTTACGAGGCGACCAAGGTCTCGCGCGCCGACGGCAACAAGGAGCTGATCGCCTGGATCGTGCCGGACTTCCCGGTGCCGGCGCGCATGCTGCAGCGTGAGAGCGGCCGCGATGCGCTGGACCTGACCATCAAGGCGATGAACTGAGTGCCGGGGTCGGATCCCATCCCCTCGGGGATGGGCTCTGACCCCGGTTGTGTGGCTGGGGTCGGAGCCCTTTCCGATGGAAAGGGCTCCGACCCAGGGCCCCGCGAAAAGAAAACGCCCGCTTTCGCGGGCGTTTTTCTTACTTCTTTTCCTCGGCCGCCGCCGGCTTGAACTCGGTGCGGCAGTCCACGCGGATCTGCTCGCCGGTGCTGCGCCAGACAAAGGTGCGGCAATGACGGTTGCCGTCCTGGCTGTCGTTCACCGCGACCGCATAGAACGACTCGATGATCTCGTCACGCGTGACCGTGCCGTCGCCGTTCCAGTCCATGTCCTTCTGCTCGATGCCCTGGGTGATGGCGATGTTGGCGTACCAGGCATAGCCCAGCCACGCCAGCACGATCAGCACCAGGGCCAGCAGCGCCTTGCGACGCGGGCTGAACTTGCCGCGCAGGATCATGGCACGCGCCGGATGGTGGCGCCGAGCGAAGACAGCTTCTCTTCGATGTTCTCGTAGCCACGATCAAGGTGGTAGATGCGGTCGATGGTGGTATCGCCGCTGGCCATCAGGCCGGCCAGGATCAGCGAGGCCGACGCTCGCAGGTCGGTCGCCATCACCGGTGCGCCGCTCAGGTGCTCGCTGCCACGCACGATGGCGGTGTGGCCTTCAACCTGGATGTCCGCGCCCAGGCGCAGCAGTTCGTTGACGTGCATGAAACGGTTCTCGAAGATCGTTTCGTTGATCACGCCCACGCCGTCAGCCACGCAGTTGAGTGCCATGAACTGCGCCTGCATGTCGGTCGGGAATGCCGGGTACGGCGCGGTGGTCAGGTTGACCGCCTTCGGCCGCCGGCCCTGCATGTCCAGGGTGATGCTGTCGTCGGTGGTCTCGATCTTCGCACCGGCCTCGACCAGCTTGGACAGCACCGCGTCCATGGTGTTCGGGCGCGCACGGTTGACGGTGACCTTGCCACCGGTCATCGCCGCGGCCACCAGGAAGGTGCCGGTCTCGATGCGGTCGGGCAGCACTTCGTGGCGGCCACCGGACAGGCGCTCGACGCCCTCGATCACCAGGCGGGCGGTGCCCAGGCCTTCGATCTTCGCGCCCAACGCGATCAGGCAGTGCGCCAGGTCGGTCACTTCCGGTTCCATCGCGCAGTTGTCGAGGACGGTGGTCCCTTCAGCCAGCACCGCGCCCATCAGCACGTTCTCGGTGCCGGTGACGCTGACCATGTCGAAGGTGAAGTGGCCACCCTTCAGGCGCTTGGCGCTGGCCTTGATGAAGCCGTTCTCGACCACGATCTCGGCGCCCAGCGCCTGCAGGCCCTTGATGTGCTGGTCGACCGGTCGCGAGCCGATCGCGCAGCCGCCCGGCAGCGACACTTCGGCGGCGCCGAAGCGGGCCAGCAGCGGGCCCAGCACCAGGATCGAGGCGCGCATGGTCTTGACCAGCTCATACGGTGCGACGTGCTGGTTGACCGGACGCGGGTCGACCACGATCGCGCTGCCGCGCGACAGCGTGCCCTGGTCGATGGTGACCTTGGCGCCCAGCTCGCCAAGCAGCTTCACCGTGGTGACCACGTCGTGCAGGTGCGGCACGTTGGTGATCTCCACCGGCTCATCGGCCAGCAGGGTCGCGCAGAGAATGGGGAGGACGGCGTTCTTGGCGCCGGAGATGCTCACTTCACCGTGCAGCGCAGCGCCGCCGGTCACAACGATCTTGGCCATGTATTCGGGATCTTCTGCGGTTCAGCCGGCTTCGGCCGGGGTCACGGTTTTCAGCGCCAGCGCGTGGATCGCGCCGCCCATCAGGTCGCCCAGGGTGGCATACACCATGCGGTGGCGGGCCAGCGGCATCTTGCCGGCAAAGGCCTCGCAGACCACGGTCGCTTCGAAATGCACGCCATCGTCGCCCTGCACGTCGGCGCGGGCGCCGGGCAGGCCGGTTTCGATCAGATTGCGGATGGTGTCGGCGTCCAACGGGCTTTCCTAATAAAATGTGGGTCCATTCTACTTCCGCTGCGTGGCGTCCGCATGGCCGAATCCCTGTTGCCCCCCCGTTCCGTCGACCCTGCCGGCCTGGTTGCCAGTGGCCGCCGCGTGTTCGAGATCGAGCGGCAGGCCCTGGATGCCGTGGCCGACCGCCTCGGCGAGGCCTTCCAGCAGGCCTGCCAGGCGATCCTGGCCAGCCGCGGGCGGGTGGTTGCCACCGGCATGGGCAAGTCCGGGCATATCGCGCGCAAGATCGCCGCCACCCTGGCCTCTACCGGTACGCCGGCGTTCTACGTGCACCCCGGTGAAGCCGGCCACGGCGACCTGGGCATGATCACCGAGGACGACGTCGTGCTGGCCCTGTCCTACTCGGGCGAATCGGACGAGGTGCTGATGCTGCTGCCGGTGCTCAAGCGCCAGGGCAACCTGCTGATCTCCATGACCGGCCGCCCGCAGTCCAGCCTGGCCACCGCCGCCGACATCCATCTGGACGTGAGCGTGCCGGCCGAGGCCTGCCCGCTGGCGCTGGCACCCACTTCCAGCACCACCGCCTCGCTGGCGATGGGCGATGCACTGGCCGTGGCCCTGCTCGATGCACGTGGCTTCACCGCCGATGACTTCGCCCGCTCGCACCCGGCCGGCAGCCTCGGCCGTCGCCTGCTGCTGCACATCACCGACGTCATGCACACCGGCGACGACCTGCCCAGCGTGGGCGCCGACGCCAGCCTCAGCGAGGCGCTGGTGGAAATGAGCCGCAAGCGGCTGGGCATGACCGCCGTGGTTGACGCCGACGGCGTGCTGATCGGGCTGTTCACCGACGGCGACCTGCGCCGTGCGCTGGACAGCGCGCTGGATGTGCGCACGGCGAAGATCGCCGACGTGATGACCCGCAACCCGCGCACCATCGGCGCCGACCAGCTGGCGGTCGAGGCCGCCCGCCTGATGGAGACCCACAAGATCACCGGCCTGATCGTGGTTGATGGCCAGGGCCGCGCGGTTGGCGCGCTGAACATTCATGACCTGTTGCGGGCCCGGGTGGTTTAACCGACAGTCCGTAGACCCCATTCAGTCTGTAACGCCGCACCCGCCCATAACGAGCCTGCCGCCCTGATGCCCTGGTCCCCCCTGCCCGCCTTCCCTGCCCACCTGCATGCCGCTGCGGCCCAGATCCGCCTGGCCTGCTTCGACGTGGACGGCACCCTCACCGACGGTCGGCTGTACTACGACAAGGACGGCAACGAGAGCAAGGCGTACTTCGTGCAGGATGGCCTGGGCCTGAAACTGCTGCAGCAGCACGGTATCCACCCCGTGCTGATCACCGCGCGCAACAGCCAGTCCGCGCTCAAGCGCGGCGCCGACCTCGGCATCGACACCCAGATCGCCGTGGGCGACAAGCTGGCCAGCGTGCAGGCGCTGTGTGCGCAGCACGGGATCGGCCTGGAACAGGTGGCGTTCATGGGCGATGACCTGCCCGATCTGGCGCCGCTGGGTGCGGTCGGCCTTGCGGTGGCCCCGGCCAATGCCCATCCGTGGATCGCCGAACGCGTGCATTGGCAGACCCGCGCCGAGGGTGGCCGTGGCGCCGCGCGCGAGCTGTGCGACATCCTGCTGGCCGCCCAGGGCCGCGCGGATGCGGTGCTGGCGAGGTTTGGCGCATGAACCTGCCCACCTTGAACTGGCGCACCGTGCTCGGCATCAGCCTGCTGCTGGCCGCCCTGCTGAGCAGCTGGGCGGCGCTGCGCAACCGCGACAAGGGTCCAGCCACGGGGGGCCAGGAAATCGGTGTGGATTACATCCTGCATGACTTCCAGATCGTCGCCCTGGATGAGCACGGCAAGGAATCGACCACCCTGCGCGCACCGCGGCTGGAGCGCCAGCGCGGCGACCAGACCATCAACATTGCCACCCCGCTGTTCGAGATGCCGGACAAGGATGGCAAGCACTGGACGCTGCGTGCCGAGACCGGCTGGCTCAGCGCCAAGGGCGACGAGATGAAGCTGCGCGGCAAGGTTGCCGGCGACAGCCCGGCGGGCCCGGGCGTGGTGCCGACCACCTTCCGCACCGACCACCTGGACGTGTTCCCGAAGGAGAACCGCGCCCGTACCGACGCCCTGGTGACCATGACCCGCCCGGGCATGGAACAGTCCGGCGTCGGCTTCGAAGTGGATTCGAAGAACAACACGTATCATTTCCTCAGCCAGTCCAAGGGCCGTTACACGCCCAGACGCTGATTCCGCCGCCAGCCCGCGACGTCTCCGGACAGGCGCAGGGCCGGCAGCCCCACCCTCCGCCCCCGGCCCGCCCGGCAGGCCCCCACCGGTAGAACGGACCCCGATGAAGATTCCCTTTGCCGCCGTACTCGCGCTCGGTCTTCTTGTCCCCAGCGCCGCCTTCGCCAAGTCCACCGACCGCAACGAAGACATGCACATCGATTCCGGCGCCCAGTCCGGCATGCTCACCGGCGACGGCAAGACCGTGCTGTCGCAGGGCGTGATCATCACCCAGGGCACGCTGGACCTGCGTTCGTCCGAGGCCGAGATCTACCTCAAGGACGGCGAGGCCGTGCGCGTGGTCTTCACCGGCAAGCAGGCCAAGATGAAGCAGCAGCTTGATGACGGCACCTGGATGGATGCGCTTGCTGATCGCATCGACTACGACATCAAGACCGAGATCATCACCCTGACCGGCAACTACAAGGTCACCAGCGCGCGCGGCACCAATGCCGGCCAGCGCATGGTCTACAACACCCGCACCGGCGAGATGAACTCCGGTGGTGACGGCAGCCGCGTGCGTACCGTCATCCCGCCGAAGAACAAGACCCCGGCCGCGCCTGCGGCACAGCCCAAGGCCACCACGCCGGCACAGCCGGCCGGGAGCAGGAAGTAATGCTCGTCGCCAAGGGCCTGCGCAAAAAGTACAAGCAGCGCGAAGTGGTCAAGGACTTCGGGCTGACCCTCGATGCGGGTGAAGTGGTCGGCCTGCTCGGCCCCAACGGTGCCGGCAAGACCACCTGTTTCTACATGATCGTCGGTCTGGTGGCCGCCGATGCCGGCAGCATCGTGCTCGACGGCAAGGACATCACCGGCGACCCGATGTACACCCGCGCCAAGCAGGGGGTGGGCTACCTGCCGCAGGAACCGTCGGTGTTTCGCAAGCTTACCGTGGCCGACAACATCCGCCTGGTGCTGGAACTGCGCGAGGACCTGGACTCGGCCGGCCGCGAGCGCGAATTGAACGGCCTGCTCGACGAACTGCAGCTGGGCCATGTCGCCGACCAGCTCGGCGCCAGCCTGTCCGGTGGCGAACGCCGCCGCTGCGAGATCGCCCGCGCACTGGCCGCACAACCGCGCCTGATCCTGCTCGACGAACCGTTCGCCGGTGTCGACCCGATTTCGGTCGGCGAGATCCAGCGCATCGTCACCCACCTCAAGCAGCGTGGTATCGGCGTGCTGATCACCGACCACAACGTGCGCGAGACCTTGGGTATCTGCGACCGCGCGTATATCCTCGCCGAGGGCAGCGTGCTGGCCCAGGGTTCGCCGGAGGCGATCCTGGACAACGCCGATGTACGCCGCGTCTACCTCGGGGATTCCTTCAAGCTGTGAAGCAGTCGCCGGGGCCCTTTCCTTCCTTTCGGCACAGGCATGAAGACTCGGCTGCAGACATCGTTGGGACAGCAACTGGTGCTCACGCCCCAGTTGCAGCAGGCGATCAAGCTGCTGCAGATGTCGGCCACCGAACTGGAGCTGGAGATCGCGCAGGCAGTGGAAAGCAACCCACTGCTGGACTGGGCCGACAGCAACGACAGCAGCGCCGCCAATGAAGGCAGCGATGGCAACGACAACGAAGCGCCTGCAGAGCGCAGCGATGAGGGCGACGACTGGGCGCCGACCGAACTGGACTGGACGACGACCGGCAGCGGTGGCAGCTTCGATGATGACGACGACAATGGCAGCGCTGCCGAGCGCGTAGCCGAAACCGAAACACTGGCCGACCATCTGCTGTGGCAGCTGCATCTGTCGCATCTGTCCTCGCGTGATCGCAGCATCGGTGCCGCACTGATCGATGCACTGGACGACGACGGTTACCTGCGCGAACCGCTGGCCACCATCGCTGAAACCCTGTTGCCGGCGATCCACGCCGACGATGACGAGATCCTCGCCGTGCTGCATCGCATCCAGCGCTTCGATCCGGTGGGTGTGGCCGCACGCACGCTGGGCGAATGCCTGCTGCTGCAGCTGGATGTGCTGGCCGGCGACACGCCCGGCCTGCTTCTGGCGCGACAGATTGCCGCAGGACCCTTGGAACGTTTGCCGCGCAGCGGCGTCGCCGGGCTCGCCCATGAGTTGAAGCTGCCGCTGGACGAGGTCGAGACTGCCGTGGCGCTGCTGCGCTCGCTGGACCCGCGCCCGGGCACGCAGATCGCGCCGCTGTCGCAGGACACCTACGTGGTGCCGGATGTGGTGGTGTGGCGGCAGAACGGCGTATGGCGCGCAGCGCTGGCCGCGCATGCCGGGCCGAAGGTGGTGATCCACCGCGGCTACGAACAGCTGATCCGACGTTGTGGCGACGCCGATGCCGGCTACCTGCGTGCCCAGCTGCAGGAAGCGCGCTGGCTGCTGAAAGGGCTGCAGCAGCGTGGTGACACCCTGCTGCGCGTCGTGCGCAGCCTGATCCTGCAGCAGGCCGGCTTCCTCGAATTCGGCGAGCAGGCGCTGCGTCCACTGACCCTGCGCGAGATCGCCGCCGAGCTCGGCCTGCACGAATCCACGGTCTCGCGCGCGATCGCCCGCAAGCACGTGCGTACCCCGCGAGGCACCCTGCCGCTGCGCGCCTTCTTCGCCTCGGGCATCGATACCGAGAGCGGTGGCGAGGCGTCCAGCACCGCCATCCAGGCGATGATCCGGCGCCTGATCGACGACGAGAACCCGCGCAAGCCGCTTTCTGACGCCAAGCTGGCTGACCTGCTCAAATCGTCGGGAATTCCAGTAGCGCGACGCACCGTGGCGAAGTATCGTGAAGCCATGAACATTTCCGCCTCGCACGAAAGGGTCAGAATCGCTTGACGCGCCGCCGCGCCCGGCGGAGAGGTTCATTGGCACATCCGAACACAGGAGAAACCCGATGCGCATCGAAACGTTTGGCAAAGATGTCGAAGTCACCCCGGCCCTGCAGTCCTATGTTGAGGAGAAGCTGGCCCGGATCGGAAAGCACTTCGACCAGCACTGCGAAGCGCGGGTGACCCTCAAGCTGCAGAAGACCGAACACCACGTCGACGCCAGCCTCAACATTCCCGGCCAGACCCTGCACGCCGAGGCCAATGCCCAGACCATGTATGCCGCGATCGACCTGCTTGCGGACAAGCTTGACCGTCTGGTGATCAAGCACAAGGAGAAAAAACAGCAGCACGCACCGCTGCCGGTGGGCGACAATGGTGGCTGATCGCCACCGTTCCCCGCAGACATGCCCCTGACTGACCTCCTGGCGGCCGTGCAGACCCAGCTCTGCACGGCCACCGACCGTGACAGCGTCCTGCAGGCCGCCGCCGGGTTGCTGGCCTGCCGCCAAGCCAACGCCGAACAGATCTATCTGAACCTGTGCCAGCGCGAAGCGCTGGGCAGCACCGCCATCGGCCACGGCATCGCCATTCCCCACGGCCGCGCGCCAACCCTGGACCGCCCCCGCGGCGCTCTGCTGCGGTTGGCCACCCCGGTCGATTTCGGTGGCGAGGAGCCGGTGGACCTGGTGTTCGCGATGGCCGTCCCCGCCCACTACACCCACCAGCACCTGATGCTGCTGTCCGAGCTGGCCGAGCTGTTCTCGGCGCCGGACATCCGCCAGGCCCTGCGCGAAGCGGGCGATGCCCGGGCGCTGCGCAAGGCGCTGGACATGACCCCACCTGCGAGTGCCGCATGAATACCAGCATCACCGCCCGTGAACTGTTCGAACAGCAGCGCGAGCGGCTGGGACTGCGCTGGGCTGCCGGCAAGTCCGGCGAGAAGCGCGAGCTGGAGGCCGGCAACACGGTCTCGCGGCGCCCCTCGCTGGCCGGCTACCTCAATGCCATCTATCCCAACAAGGTGCAGATCCTGGGCACCGAGGAACTGTCCTGGCTGGATGCGCTGGAACCGCGCCAGCGTTGGGAGACCATCGAAAAGATCATGCAGTCGCACCCGCTGGCGCTGGTGCTGACCCGCAACCAGGCCTGCCCGGAAGACCTGCGCGCTGCCGCGGACGAATCCGGCACGCCATTGTGGCTGTCGCCCAAGCGCGGCCACGAACTGCTCAACCACCTGTCCTACCACCTGGCGCGGACGCTGGCGCCGCGGGTGATCCTGCATGGCGTGTTCATGGAGATCTATTCCATCGGCGTGCTGATCACCGGCGAAGCGGGATCCGGCAAGAGCGAACTGGCGCTGGAACTGCTCAGCCGTGGCCATCGCCTGGTGGCCGACGATGCCCCCGAATTCACCCAGATCGCACCCGATGTACTCGATGGCACCTGCCCGGAGCTGCTGCAGGACCTGCTGGAAGTGCGCGGCCTGGGCGTGTTGAACGTGCGCGAGATGTTCGGCGACACGGCTGTAAAGAAGAACAAGTACCTTCGGCTGATCGTCCACCTGACCAAGCCGATGACCGAACCCACCCCGCATGGCTACGAGCGCCTGACCGGCGATTCGGGCACCCGCCATGTGCTGGACCTGGACGTACCGCTGATCACCCTGCCGGTGATGCCCGGCCGCAACCTGGCCGTGCTGACCGAGGCGGCCACCCGCCTGCACATCCTGCGCACCAAGGGCATCGACCCGGCAGCCATGTTCATCGCCCGTCACAGCAACCTGCTGGAACGGCGAACACCCTGATTTCCCTGCCCTTCGAAGAGCCTGTCCATGAGCACCGTCACCCCCTCCGCCCCGACCCTGATCATCGTCAGCGGCCTGTCCGGCTCGGGTAAATCCGTCGCCCTGAAGACCTTCGAGGACCAGGATTACTACTGCTCGGACAACCTGCCGATCAATCTGCTGCCCGACTTCGTGCGCAGCCTGTTGACCAACCACGACGGCAGCGCACCACGGCGTCTGGCCGTAGGCATCGACGTTCGCGGCCAGGCCGACCTGAGCCAGCTGGGCGACTGGCGGCAGCTGGCGGCCGACGCCGGCGTGGACGTGAAGGTGCTGTTCTTCGAGGCCAGCGACGAGACGCTGCTCAAGCGCTACGCCGACACCCGCCGCCGCCATCCGCTGAGCCAGCTGGGCCTGTCGCTGCCTGAAGCCATCGCCCGCGAACGCGAGTTGACCGCACCGCTGCGCCGCGAGGCCGATGCGGTGATCGACACCAGCAGCCTCAACGTGCATCAGCTGCGGCGGCGGATCATCACCGAGTTCACGATGGACCATGCCACCGGCCTGTCGCTGCTGTTCGAATCGTTCGCCTACAAGCGCGGCGTGCCGGCCGAGGCGGACTTCGTGTTCGATGCGCGGGTGCTGCCCAATCCGCACTGGGACCCGGACCTGCGCGCGCTCAGCGGTCGCGAACCGGGTGTACGCGACTACCTGGAAGCGCAGCCGGACGTGCAGCGCTACCTGGCCCAGCTGATGGACTTCCTCGATACCTGGCTGCCGAAGCTGGGTGATGGCACCCGCAGCTATGTGACAGTGGCGTTCGGCTGCACCGGCGGCAAGCACCGGTCGGTGTTCCTGGCCGAGCGCCTGGCCCGGCATGCCCGCGAGATGGGCTGGGAAGACGTGGCGACGTACCACCGCGAACAGGATTGAGGGGGGTCGGCCGGGCTGCGCCCGGCACCCGCCGATAGTGCCGGCCGCTGGCCGGCAACAGCAACAGCAGAAGCGGCATTCCGTGGGTGGCGGGGCGGGTCAGCAAGCGGGGGACGCTGCAAGTACGTCCCTGTAAGCTCGGTCGCCGCATCCATGCGGCTCACGCCCCCGCTTGCTGACCCGCCCCGCCTTCGACAGATTCCCGCGATCTGTCGGGACGGCGGTGTGTGCTGCTGTTGGTAGGTGTCGACCTTGGTCGACACGGTAGATCCACGCCATGCGTGGATGAATCGCTGTCAGGCATCGAAAAAAGGATGGAGTCGGAGCTCTTTTCCAACGAAAAAGGGTTCCCGCGCGAGCAACGCTGAATACGGGACACAGTGCCCCTCTCCTGCTGCTATCGCCAATTCACCTTGACCTGTTAACGTGCAGTAATGACCTGTGGCATTCTCCTCGTAACACATCCCGGGGTCGGGACCGCCCTGCTTGACGTGGCGACCCGGCTCCTGCGGCAGTTGCCGCTGAAAACCGAAGCTTTCGAAGTACCGTTCGACGCAGACCTGGACGCCCTGCTCCCGCTCGCCTCGGCCGCCCTGCGGCGGGTTGACGGGGGTGATGGTGTGCTGATCCTGACCGACCTGTACGGCGCCAGCCCCGCCAACCTTGCCGGGCAGCTGGCCCGGCTGGGGACCCCGGTTCGCCGGGTGTCGGCGCTGAGCCTGCCGATGTTGCTGCGGGTGATGAATTATCCGGAACAGGGACTGGATCAACTGCCCGCCACAGCCGCGGCGGGTACCCGTAATGGAGCGATAGTCGACGATGCTTGAACGAGAACTCACAGTCAGCAACCGCCTGGGCCTGCATGCCCGGGCCACCGCCAAGCTGGTGCAGACCCTGGCGCCGTTCCGCTGCAACGTGACCATGGCCGCCAAAGGCCGTGAGATCAACGCCAAGAGCATCATGGGCGTGATGCTGCTGGCCGCCGGCCAAGGCACCCCGGTCACCGTGCGGATCAACGGCGAGGACGAAGCCGCCGCGATGGAGGCGGTGGTCGGCCTGTTCGAACGCCGTTTCGACGAGGACAGCTGAGCGTGCCACGCGCACGCGCCAGCCAGGTCCCTTCCGGCCAACGGCCGGTACAGCTGCTGGCCGGCCACGGCGCCGCGCGCGGAACGGCGATGGGCCGGGCACGCGTGCGACTGCCGCATGCGCTGGAGGTGGCCGAGCAGCGCGTGGCCGCCCACCAGGTCGAGGCCGAACTGGCGCGCCTGCACCGGGCGCTGGATGCCGCGCGTACGGAAATGCACGAGCTGCGCCAGCGCCTGCATGGCGCCCTGAACCAGGAAGTGGGCGAGTTCCTCGACCTGCACGCGCTGCTGCTGGACGACCCCGAGCTGCTGTACGGCCTGGACGAGCTGATCCGCAGTGGCCCGTACAGCGCCGGCTATGCCTTGCGCCTGCAGCGCGACCGCCTGGCCAAGGTCTTCGATGGCATGGACGATGCCTATCTGAAGAGCCGCATGGACGATCTCGACCATGTGATCGGGCGCATCCACGCCTTCCTGCAACCCGAACGGCCGTCGGCAGTGAAAGGCCTGGCCGGCGAGATCCTGGTCTGTGACAACATCGCGCCCTCCGAGCTGGCGCAGCTGCAGGCACAGGGCGTAGTCGGCATCGTCACGGCCGCCGGCAGCGCGCTGTCGCACAGCGCGATCCTGGCGCGCAGCCTGCACCTGCCCCTGATCGTCAACGTGCCGCAGCTGCTCAGCCGCATCGCCGATGGCGATGTGCTGATCATCGATGGCGCCGACGGCAGCATCACCGTCAACCCGCAGGCCGACAACCTGCGGGACTACCGCGTCCGGCTGAAGGAACATGCGCGCGAGCAGCGCGAGCTCGGCCGCCTGCGCAGCAAGCCCAGCCGTACCCGCGACCAGGTCGACATTGCCCTGCTGGCCAATGCCGAATCGCTGGAAGACGTGACCCAGGCGCATGCACTGGGCGCGCAGGGGCTCGGCCTGTACCGCACCGAATTCCTGTTCCTGCAGCGCAATGAGCTGCCGGACGAAGAAGAGCAGTTCCAGACCTACCGCGATGCCGCGCTGGGCATGAGCGGGCGGCCGGTCACCATACGCACGCTGGACCTGGGCGCGGACAAGGCCGACCGTACCGGCCTGACCCTGAGCAACGAAGAGAACCCTGCACTCGGCCTGCGCGGGGTGCGCCTGTCGCTGGCACGGCCGAAAGTGGCCGACACCCAGCTGCGCGCGATCCTGCGCGCGTCTGCATACGGCAAGCTGCGCGTACTGGTGCCGATGGTCAGCACCCGCGAGGAGCTGCTGGCCGTGCGCCGTCGCATGCTCAAACTGACCGAACAGCTGCGCGGCGAAGGGCACATGGTGTCCGACCACGTACCGCTGGGCGCGATGATCGAAGTCCCAGCCGCTGCGCTGGCTCTGGAGAGCTTCATCGACCTGGTCGATTTCCTGTCGATCGGCACCAACGATCTGGTGCAGTACCTGCTGGCTGCCGACCGCAACAACGAGGCGCTGGGCGAGTTGTATTCACCGCTGCACCCGGCCGTGCTGCGGCTGCTGCAGATGGTGATCGAGACCGGCGCGCGTCACCGCATCCCGGTGGCGGTCTGCGGCGAGATGGCCGGTGATGCCCGGATGACCCCGCTGCTGCTGGCGCTGGGCCTGAGCGAGTTCAGCCTGCACCCGGGTACGTTGCTGGAGGTACGCCGCGCGATACGCGAAGCCGATCTGGGTGCGCTGCGCGCGCGCGCGCCGAAGCTGCTGGCCGCGCGCGACCGACGCGCCATCGAACGCTGGCTGGCGCTGGTGGCGGACGCGTCCTGATTTGCGCGCTACGCGCTCGCCTGGCATGGCCCGGCGGAACATGTGGAACCGCTGGCCCGACCCAGATTCGATCCGCAGAAGCAGCCCCTTGTTGTTCAAGGGGCGCGCCGACAGGCGGGGGATAAGGTTGAATGCGTGGACCCCGGTGGCCGCAGGCCAGCGGGGTATCCGGTGAAACATCGCCTTGCGATAATGACGCGCTGAACACCCCTGTTGCCGCATCCTTGCCGGGATCGCGGCTTTTCTTATCCCGCGGGAGCTGCGATGGCTGAAGCTGTACGCCACGACAAGACTGCGCGCCAACTGCGGATGCTGTCCGATGCACTGGACAGCGGCCGGCTGGGCCCGGTACGTCGCCTGGTCAACACCCTGGCCCCGGCCGAGATCGGCAACCTGCTTGAATCACTGCCGCCGGGCAAGCGCGAGGTGGTGTGGGGCCTGGTCGATCCTGAAGACGACGGCGAGGTGCTGGTCCACGTCGGCGAGGACGTGCGCGAAAGCCTGCTCGCGGACATGGACCCGGACGAGATCATCGCCGCGGTCGAAGACCTGGACATCGACGATCTGGCCGACCTGGTCGAAGACCTGCCGGACACGGTCATCGACGAAGTCCTCAAGTCGATGGACCGCGAGAACCGCGAGCGCCTGGAACAGGTCCTGTCCTATCCCGAGGACAGCGCCGGTCGCCTGATGAATCCGGACGTTGTGACCGTGCGCGCCGACGTCAATGTCGACGTCGTGCTGCGCTACCTGCGCCTGCGCGGTGAACTGCCCGACCACACCGACCACCTGTTCGTGGTCAGCCGCCGCCATCAGTACCTCGGCCGCGTGTCGCTGGCGGCACTGGTGACCCACGAGGACACCACCCCGATCAATCGCCTGATCGACGACGAGCAGCCAGCCATCGACGTCGGCGAGAGCGACCAGGAAGTCGCCCGCCAGTTCTCCGACCATGACTGGATCTCCGCGCCAGTGGTGGATGACAACAACATCCTGATCGGTCGCATCACCATCGATGACGTGGTCGACATCATCCGCGGCCAGGCCGAGCACCAGGCGCTGGGCGCCGCCGGTCTGGACGAGGACGAAGATCTGTTCAGCCCGGTCTGGCGCGCGATGCGCCGCCGCCTGATGTGGCTGTCGGTGAACCTGTGCACGGCCTTCCTGGCCTCCAGCGTGGTCGGCCACTTCGAAGGCACCATCGACAAACTGGTGGCGCTGGCGGTGCTGATGCCGATCGTCGCCGGCCTCGGCGGCAACGCCGGTACCCAGGTGCTGGCACTGATGGTGCGCGGCCTGGCGCTGGGCCAGGTGGGCGCCTCCAACGCCCGCACCCTGCTGTGGAAGGAAGTACGGGTCGCGCTGTTGAACGGCGTGATGCTGGGTTCGGTGCTGGGCCTGATCGTGCTCGCCTGGTTCCACTCGCCCGGGTTGTCGGCAGTGATCGCCATCGCGTTGACCTGCAACCTGTTGTTTGCTGCGTTGGCCGGCGTGCTGGTGCCGTTGACGCTGAAGCGCTTCGGCTTCGACCCGGCGCTGGCCAGCGGCATCTTCCTGACCGCCGTGACCGATTCGATGGGCTTCTTCACCTTCCTCGGCCTGGCCACCCTGGTGCTGCTGCACTGACCGTCTCGCGGGTCGGATCCCCGCTGCGCGGCGCTCTGACCCGATCCCAACTGGATCCCCCCATGGCAACGACAATCGAAAACTACTTCCAGCCCGGCTGGCGCGACCAGCAGCACACCTGCCCGGCCTGCGAATGGAAGGGCAGCTCGCGTGCCATGGAAATGGAACTTGACGAGGACGCCACCGAGTACGACTGCCCGGTCTGCGAGAACCCACTGCTGGTGGTCCTGCACCCGGACATTGCGCAGGTGCAGGCCGCCGCCGCCGAAGGCAATACCGAGGCGCAGGAGCAGTTGGAGATCATCGCCAGCTTCCCGCGCCCGCAGTGACGCGGCGCACGATGCCGGGCCGACGTCGGCGGACTACGATGCAGGCGATCTCGCCGCTTCGGAAAATCTCATGGTCCGTTTGCTGTCGCGCTGGCTGCCACTGCTGGCCCTTCTGATGATGAGCGGTTGCACTTCGCTGCCGGACAGCGCGCGTGGCCGCTTCGAAGCACGTGCGGTGAAGGTGGACGGGCAAACGGCGTACTACCAGGTGTTCATTCCGGCCGGCGTGCAGGCCGCCGCTCCCACCCACCTTCCGGTCGTCCTGTTCCTGCACGGCTCGGGCGAGCGCGGCGCCGATGGCGTCAAGCAGACCCACGCCGGGCTGGGGCCTTACCTGCGCGCGCATCCCGATTTCCCCGCCCTGGTGGTGTTCCCGCAGGTACCGGGCCACGAGGAATGGAGCGGCCGCAACAACCGTGCGGCAGTGGCCGCGCTGGACGCGACGATCGCCGAATTCGGCGCCGACCCGGCGCGGCAATACCTGACCGGCATGTCGATGGGCGGCTATGGCAGCTGGAACATCGCATTGGATGACCCACGCCGCTTTGCCGCGATCGTCCCCGTGTGCGGCGCGGTGCTCGCCCCGCGTGCGGTACGCCCGACCCTGTTCGTCGAGCAGGTCGCGCACGAAGCGGACCCGTACGCGGTGATTGCCCAGCGCCTGCAGCACACGCCGATCTGGATCTTCCACGGCGCACTGGATGACGTGGTGCCGCCGGACGACGACCGCAGACTGCATGCCGCGTTCCAGCGCGCCGCCGCACGCGACGTGCGCTACACCGAATACCCGGAAGGCAACCACAATGCCTGGGACGCCACCTACGCCGACCCGGCAATGTGGGAATGGCTGTTCGCGCAGAAGCGCTGAACCGCAGCTTCTGGTAGCTGCCAACCTTGGTTGGCATTGACTGCTCTGGTAGTCGCCAACCTTGGTTGGCACTGGCCTACCTGAAACCAAGCCATTCCCCGATGTTCACTGGAAGCAGGCCCGTCCATGCTTCCTCCATGCAGAACACCCGTCTCCTGCTCGGCCGTCGCTCCAGCGTCGGCCTCAGCTATATCCTCACCACCGTCGTCCATGAACGCGCGCCGCTCTTCACCGACGCCGCAGCGGCCGCCTTGGCAGTCCGCGAATTCCAGCGACTGGATCAGGAGGGCTTCACCCGCTCGATTGCCTACGTGGTCATGCCCGACCACATCCACTGGCTGGTCGAACTACGTGCGGGAACGCTGGAAACCGTCATGAAGCGTTTCAAGTCGCGCACAGCCCGGCAGGCAAACCGGCTGCTGGGGCGAGTAGGGCGCTTCTGGCAGGCCTGCTATCACGATCATGCGATCCGCTCTGACGAATCGTTGCACCGGCATGCGATGTACCTGATGGGAAATCCGATCAGGGCTGGGCTGACGACGCGGCTTGGGCAATATCCGCATGCATGGTGCGAATGGGAGCTTGGGGCGTCATGTGATCTGCCCGATGACATTAGCACCGGTGGATAGTGCCAACCAAGGTTGGCATCTACCAAAACAGTGCGCGCACGAACCGGGCGGTGAGTGTGTCAACCAAGGTTGACACCTACCTCACCCGGGTGGTCAGCCCAGCAGGGTTTCCAGCACGGCCATGCGCACGGCGACGCCGTTGGCGACCTGGCGCAGCACCCACGACTGCGAGCCGTCGGCCACCTCGTCGGTCACTTCCACGCCGCGGTTGATCGGGCCCGGGTGCAGCACCGCGGCATCCTTGCCCGCGCGCGCCAGGCGTTTGTTGGTCAGGCCGTACTGCGCATGGTACTGCTCCAGCGACGGCACCAGACCTTCTTCCATGCGCTCGCGCTGCAGGCGCAGCATCATCAGCGCATCGACGCCTTCCAGCATCGCGTCGAAATCATCGCCGACCACGCAGCCCTTCAGGGTCTCGTCGTCCGGCAGCAGCGACTGCGGGCCACATACGCGGATCTCACCCACGCCCAGCGTGCGCAGCGCATGCAGGTCGGTACGGGCCACGCGCGAGTGCTTCACGTCGCCGACGATCACGACTTTCAGCTTCGAGAAATCCGGGCCCTTGGCCTGGCGCAGGGTCAGCATGTCCAGCAGGCCCTGGGTCGGGTGCGAACTGCGGCCGTCACCGGCATTGATCAGCGCGGTGCCCTCGCCTGCCGCATCGGCCAGTGCGGCCACGGCGCCGTCATCGGGGTGGCGCACCACGAAGCCGCGCACGCCCATCGCTTCCAGGTTGCGAAGCGTGTCGCAGGCGGTCTCACCCTTGCGGGTAGAGGACGTCGAGGCGTCGAAATTCAGCACGTCCGCCCCCAGCCGCTGCGCGGCCAGCTGGAACGAACTGCGGGTGCGCGTGGACGGTTCGAAGAACAGCGTGCACACCGCCGAACCGGCCAGCACGTGGCGCTTGTTGCCGACGCGGCCGACTGCGGCATCGCGGATCTGCCCTGCGCGGTCGAGCAGCTGCAGCAGCGTTTCGCGCGGCAGGCCCTCCAGGGTCAGCAGGTGGCGCAGGCGTCCGGAGGCATCGATTTGCTGGGCGGTCATGGCGGTGTCGGGCAGTCAGGGAATGGGGGTGGCGTCGTCCGGCGACGACAGCCAGCGATCAATGATCACCGCTGCGGCGACGGCATCGAGGGCAGCCGCATCACGGCGGCGCTTGCGCCCTTCGGCGCGCTCGACGGCGAAGCGGCGTGCGGCCTCGACCGAACTGGAACGCTCGTCGATCATCACCACCGGCAGCTTGAAGCGCTCCCGCAGCTGGCGGGCGAAGCCCTGCGCGCGCTTGCGGTTGGGCTGGTCCTGGCCGTCCAGGGTCAGCGGGTCGCCGACCACCAGGCCGTCGGGCTTCCATTCCTTGAGCAGGCGTTCGATCGCGGTCCAGTCCGGGCCGTTGCCGTGCACATCGACCACGGCCACCGCGCGCGCATGCGCGGCGAAGGCACTGCCGATGGCCACGCCGATCCGTCGCGAGCCGACATCGAAACCCAGAACGGTGCCATCACGGCGGATCGCCGGGGCAGCAGAATCCGGCGCGGGCGTGATGGGCTCAGACATGGCCGCTGTAGTCGGTCAGCCGGAACAGGTCCACGCCGATGCGCGAGGCCGCACCCTGCCAGCGCTGCTCCAGCGGCAGCTGGAACACCAGCTCGGCATCGGCCGGCACGGTCAGCCAGCTGTTCTCGGACAGCTCGCTTTCCAGCTGCCCTGCGCCCCAACCGGCACAGCCGAGGGTGACCACGGCATTGGCCGGGCCTTCGCCGCGCGCCATCGCTTCGAGGATGTCGCGCGAGGTGGTCAGGTACAAGCCGTCGCCCACGGTCAGGCTGGAATCCCACGCCCGCGCGTCGTCATGGATGACGAAGCCGCGCTCGGGATGCACCGGGCCGCCGTTGAGCACCATGCGCGCCTGCAGGTCGCCATCACCGGTGGTGATGTCCATCTGTGCAAGCACTTCACCCAGCGTGTACTCGGAAGGCTGGTTGACCAGCACGCCCATCGCCCCGTTCTCGTCGTGCTGGCAGATCAGCGCGACGCTGCGGGCGAAGGTCGCGTCGAGCAGCGACGGCAGCGCGACGAGCAGGTGATCGGCGAGGGAGGTCGGCGTTACAGGCATGGTCCTATTCTACCTGCTGGGGGCGGGATGGTCGCGCGATGGCGTCGAACAGCGATGGGCTAGGATAGTGCTTTGCCATGGAAGGTCATCGATGCAGTCTTCAACGCCCCTGACCCTGCCGGCACGCAGCGCCATCGTCCTGCTTGCCCTGCTGCAGGGCCTGATGCTGTATGCCGCGCAGGAACTGTCCGACGCGTGGCCGTTCCGCGATATCGGCTGGCGCTACTGCTGGTACGCCTGGGTGCTGGCCATTCCCAGCGCGGTGGCGCTGAGCCTGGTGGAGCTGGGCCAGCGCCGCCTGTGGCTGCAGGCCGTGCTCGGCTCGACGGTGGTGCTGGCGCTGGCCGCCTGGATCGGCTGGAACCTCAATGGCGAGACCGCGCTGGAGTCGAGCGCGCTGCAGCTTCCGTTGACCCTGGGCATCGCCGTGGCGGTGTTCGTGGTCCTGCCCTGGTGGCAGTTCCAGCTGCAGCACGGGCACTGGCGTGCCAGTTACCCCGAGCTGTTCGAGCGCGCCTGGCAGAATGGTTTGACCCTGGCCTTGGCGGCACTGTTCACCGGGTTGACCTGGCTGCTGTTGTGGCTGTGGTCGGCGCTGTTCCAGCTGCTCGACGTGACCGTCTTCCGCGACCTGTTCCGGCAGGACGCGTTCATCGCACTGGCCACCGGCAGCCTGGCCGGGTTCGGCGTACTGATCGGGCGCACCCAGCACCGCGCCATCCAGATCACCCGCCAGGTGCTGTTCGCGATCTGCCGTGGGCTGTTGCCGCTGCTCTCGTTCATCGCCGTATTGTTCGTGCTGAGCCTGCCGCTTACCGGGCTGGAACCGTTGTGGAGGACCCGCTCGGCCGCCGGCCTGCTGCTGGTGCTGTCGCTGCTGCTGGTGACGTTCACCAATGCGGTCCACCAGCAGGGGGAAGACAGCGCCCCCTACCCGCTGCTGCTGCGCCGGCTGGTTGAAGCCAGCCTGCTGGCGCTGCCGGTCTACGCCGCACTGGCGCTGTACGCACTGGGGCTGCGCGTGGTGCAGTACGGCTGGACCGTGGACCGGTTCTGGGCGGTACTCGTCGCAGTGGCCGTGGCCGGCTATGCCGTGGGCTACGCGCTGGCGGTGCTGCGCCGGCAGCGCCGCTGGTTGCAGATGCTGGAGCCGGTCAACCGCTGGATGTGCTGGGCGGTGCTGGCACTGGCATTGCTGGGCACCTCGCCGCTGCTGGACCCGGTGCGGCTGACCCTGTCCAGCCAGCTGGCGCGCCTGCGTGCGGACCCGCCCGCGATCACCAGCAGTGACGTCAACGTGCTGCGCTTCGATCTTGGCCACCGCGGCGTGCGGGCGCTGCGCGAGCTGCAGCGTGATCCAGCCATCACCGCCGATGCCAACGCGCCACAGGTGATCGCTGCCGCGCTGGCACGTACCTCGCGCTGGGATGACGGCCACCGCCTCGACAAGGGGCCGCAGGACGTCGTGGCCCTGCAGCGCGCGCTGAAGCTGGCCAAGGGATCCAGCTCACCACCGGACGATTGGTGGCAGGCACTGGCCACGCGCGCGATCGATGGCGAATCCTGCGCCCAGAGCGAGCGCGACTGCCTGATCGTGCATCGCGACCTGGACGGCGATGGCACCGGCGAAGTGCTGCTGTGCGAGCTTTACACCCACCGTGGGCCGGACTGCGTGCTGTACGCACGTGGCAGGGATGCCCACTGGCGCCGGGCCGGTTCGCTGTTCGGCACCGTCAGCGGCCAGGCCGAGACGATCAACCAGGCCCTGCGTGACGGCAAACTCACGCTCGTGCCACCGCGCTGGCCGATGCTGTCCATCGGCGGACACCCTGCGCTGGCCATCGATCCCGAACCCAAATCCAACGAGCCTTCCCCATGAGCGGCTACTGCCTCATCGCCCCGGGCCATCCGGTGCACGACTACTACCACGCCAACGAGTACGGCTTCCCGGAGCGTGACGAGCGCGAGCTGTTCGAACGGCTGGTGCTGGAGATCAACCAGGCCGGCCTGAGCTGGGAAACGATCCTGAAGAAGCGCGAGGGCTTCCGCACGGCCTATGACGGCTTCGATGTGGACCGCGTGGCGGCGTACGCCGAGCAGGACATCGAGCGCCTGCTGTCGGACGCGGGCATCATCCGCAACCGGCTGAAGGTGCTGGCGGCGATCCACAACGCGCAGGTGATCCAGCAGCTGCGGGCCAGCCACGGCAGCTTCGCGTCGTGGCTGGATGCGCACCACCCGCGCAGCAAGGCCGACTGGGTGAAGCTGTTCAAGAAGACCTTCCGCTTCACCGGCGGCGAGATCACCGGCGAGTTCCTGATGAGCCTGGGCTACCTGCCCGGTGCGCATGCCGAGGACTGCCCGGTGCATGCGCGACTGCTGACGCTGTCGCCGCCGTGGCTGAAGTCCGCCGCCCGCTGATGGATATCCGCCGGGCATGGCCCGGCGTTACTACGCGTGGGTTCCGGTAGTGCCGGCCGCTGGCCGGCAACCCCGTTGAACGGTCACACGCCCATGTAGCGGCCGGGGCGGTGGTTGAACATCAGCACCAGGCTGAGCACCACCGCGCCGATGGCCGAGTACAGCACCTTCGACGGCGACAACACGAAGAACGCGGCCACCATCAGGCAGGCGTCGTAGGACATCTGCACCTTGCCCGCGCTCCAGCCACGGGTGCGCTGCAGGTACACCGCCAGGATGCCGATGCCGCCGAGACTGGCACGATGGCGGATGAAGAACAGGATGCCCAGGCCGGACAACGCACCGCCGACGATCGCCGAATACAGCGGGTTGATGTGCGAGAAGTCGATCCAGCGCGGCAGCAGGTCGGTCAGCACGCCACAGGCGGTGACCGCAGCGAAGGTCTTCAGGGTGAATTCCCAGCCCATGCGCCGCAGCGCCACCCAGTAGAACGGCAGGTTGACCAGCACGAACACCAGGCCGAAGTTCCAGCCCATCGCGTAGTGCAGCAGGAACGCCATGCCCGCCATGCCGCCGATCATCAGCCCGCCCTTGGCGAAGATGGCCAGGCCCAGCGAGGCCACCATCGTGGCCAGCACCATGCCCTGCACGTCCTCGGCGATCGAGTGGCGCAGCGCTTTTTCGTCGGCGGTGGTGCCGGCGCTGTCGGGCGGCGGGGTCAGCGGACCGGCGGTGACCAGGTGGCCGTCAGCGTCGTCGCACGGCGCGGGGCCATGGGAGGGAAGGGACATACGGGTGGGGAACAGCAGGTGGGGAGCGGTATTAGACACGATCTGCATGACAGTTGCAGATGAAATCGTTCAGCTGAATGCGTCCCGCGCTATCTCCTGCCCGCCGCTGCTCAGCCCTTGCCGGCCAGATGGTGCGCCACCAGCGCGTTGGCATGGCCATGGCCCAGCCCATGCTCACTTTTCAGGAAGCTGACCAGTTCCATGTGTTTCAGGCCCTTCTTCCCGGCCAGCAGCCCGAACCAGTGCGCCACCGGCTGCCCGTAGGTCTTCTCGATGGAGGGGAAATACGAGGCCGGGCCTTTGGGCTTTTCAGTGCTCATGCGGAAGCTCCTTGCGTTGGATGTACCGGTACGACGAACAGGGGAGCCGGAAATCGACAGGTCCGTTCAATCCGGGAGCCGTATCATCCCGTCATGCCCCGCGAAAACCTCAACGACCTGCAGGCCTTCGTGCACGTTGCCCGCGAGGGCAGCTTCACCAAGGCCGCCGCCCAGCTGGGCGTGTCCCAGTCCGCGCTCAGCCATGCCATGCGCGGCCTGGAACAGCGCCTGGGCGTGCGCCTGCTGACCCGCACCACCCGCAGCGTGTCCACCACCGAAGCCGGTGCCCGCCTGCTCGACACCCTGGGCCCGCGCCTGGCCGAGATCGAGGACGGACTGGCCGCGCTGGCCGAATACCGTGAACGCCCGGCCGGCACCATCCGCATCAATGCCACCGGCCATGCCGCCGAGTACATCGCGTGGCCACGGCTGGCGCCGCTGCTGCAGCAGTATCCGGATTTGAAGGTGGAACTGGCCGCCGACTATGGGCTGGCCGACATCGTGGCCGAGCGCTACGACATCGGCATCCGCCTCGGCGAGCGCCTGGCGCGCGACATGGTCGCCGTGCCGATCAGCCCGCCGCTGCGCATGCGCGTGGTCGGTGCACCCAGCTACTTCCGCCAGCACGTGGTCCCACGCCATCCGGACGAGCTGGCAGACCACAACTGCGTGACCCTGCGCCTGCCCACGCATGGCGGGCTGATGCCGTGGGATTTCGGCCAGGACGGCAACGAACTGAGCGTGCGCGTGAGCGGCCAGTGGACCTTCAACACCATGGGCATGACCCGCGCCGCTGCGCTGGCCGGCAGCGGACTGGCCTGGCTGCCGGAAGACCAGGTGCAGCCGATGCTGGACGATGGCCGCCTGCAGTCGGTACTGGACGACTGGTGCCCGCACTTCGATGGCTACTACGCGTACTACCCGTCGCGCCGCCACGTCACGGTGGCGATGCGCACGGTGCTGGATGCGCTGCGCGGGCCGATGGCTGGATGAGATGTGCGGACCAACGGTCCGCACCCACCTCGGTCCGCACCCGGTGATCAGCCCTTGGCCTGGGCCGCACGCTGTGCGTTGTAGCGCTCACCGACGATCGACACTTCATCCAGCGCCTGCGCGATGCGCTGCAGTTCTTCCGGCGCCAGCTGCAGGTCAGCCGCACCCAGGTTCTCTTCCAGGCGGTGGATCTTGGTGGTGCCCGGAATCGGCACGATCCACGGCGCCTGCGCCAGCAGCCAGGCCAGCGCCACCTGCGCCGGGGTCGCGCCGCGTGCTGCCGCAATCGTACTGATGCGATCCACCAGCGCCTGGTTGGCGCGGCGGGCGTCCACTTCGAAGCGCGGCACGCTGTTGCGGAAATCGTTGGCGTCGAAGGTGGTGTCGGCGTTGATCGCGCCGGTCAGGAAGCCACGGCCGAGCGGACTGAACGGCACGAAGCCGATGCCCAGTTCCTGCAGGGCCGGCAGCAGTTCGCGCTCCGGTTCACGCCACCACAGCGAATACTCGCTCTGCACGGCAGCCACCGGCTGCACCGCGTGCGCACGGCGCACGGTGGTGGCGCTGGCCTCGGACAGGCCGAAGTGGCCGACCTTGCCCTCGGCGATCAGGTCGCGCACGGTGCCGGCCACGTCCTCGATCGGCACGTTCGGGTCGACACGGTGCTGGTAGAACAGGTCGATATGGTCGGTGCGCAGGCGCTTGAGACTGGCTTCGGCCACGGCGCGGATGTTCTCGGGGCGGCTGTCCAGGCCAGTATCGGTGCGCGCATCCTTGAAGCCGAACTTGGTGGCGATCACCAGCTTGTCGCGGTAAGGCGCCAGGGCCTCGCCGAGCAGGTCTTCATTGGTGTACGGGCCGTACACTTCGGCGGTGTCGAAGAAGGTCACGCCGCGTTCAACGGCGGCGTGCAGCAGGGCGATGCCCTGGCTGCGCTCGACCGGCTGGCCATAGGCATGGGTCAGGCCCATGCAACCCAGGCCCAGGGCGGAGACCTTCAGGCCGCTGCGGCCGAGTTCACGTGTCTGCATCGTGATGCTCCAGAGGGGGAACGCTGACGATACGCCTGCAGGGGCCGCCGATTGAATGGGCAGCATTGCAGTTGGTCATGACTGGAATTCATCAATCGCCAACGCGCCCGGTAGAGTCGACTGTTAGTCGACTGCTCTTTCACCGGCCGGGAAAATCCCGCGCTGCGCGCGAGAGTCGACTGACAGTCGACTCTACAGAGTCGCAGGTCACCGGATCTCGGAGATCTCCACGCCATCCAGGCCCTGTGACAGCGTGCGTGCGTCGCCGCCCTGGCTGAGCTTGATGCGCAGGCGCACTTCGTTCTGCGAATCGGCGTAACGCAGCGCGTCCTCGTAGCTGATCTCGCCGGCCTGGTACAGCTCGAACAGGCTCTGGTCGAAGGTCTTCATGCCCAGCTGGACCGAGTCCTTCATCACTTCCTTCAGCTTGTGGATCTCGCCGTCGCGGATGTAGTCCTGCACCAGCGGCGTGCCCAGCAGGATCTCCATCGCCACCTTGCGCGAGCGGCCATCGGGCGACGGCACCAGCTGCTGCGCGACCACGCCCTTGAGATTCAGCGACAGGTCCATCAGCAGCTGGTTGCGGCGATCTTCCGGGAAGAAGTTGACGATGCGGTCCATCGCCTGGTTGGCGTTGTTGGCATGCAGGGTGCACAGCACCAGGTGGCCGGTTTCGGCGAACGCGATGGCGTGGTCCATGCCTTCGCGGGTACGCACCTCACCGATCATGATCACGTCCGGCGCCTGGCGCAGGGTGTTCTTCAGCGCGGCTTCCCAGCTGTCGGTATCGATGCCGACTTCGCGCTGGGTGATGATGCAGCCCTCGTGCTTGTGCACGAATTCGATCGGATCTTCGATGGTGATGATGTGGCCGGTAGAGTTCTGGTTGCGGTAACCGATCATCGCCGCCAGCGAGGTCGATTTACCGGTACCGGTGGCACCGACGAACAGGATGATGCCGCGCTTGGTCATCGCCAGCGTCTTGATGATCGGCGGCAGGCTCAGTTCTTCCACCGTCGGAATGCGCGTCTCGATGCGACGCAGCACCATGCCGACCTGGTTGCGCTGGTAGAAGCAGCTGACGCGGAAGCGGCCGACACCGGACAGGCCGATGGCGAAGTTGCATTCGTGGGTCTTCTCGAATTCCTCGCGCTGCGCCGGGGTCATCACGTTGAGGACCAGGTCGCGGCTCTGCTGCGGCGTGAGCGGGGTCTGCGTGATCGGCGAGATCTTGCCGTTGACCTTCATCGCCGGCGGCATGCCCGCAGTGATGAACAGGTCCGAGGCGCGCTGGTGCGCCATCAGCTTGAGGAACGAAGTGAAATCGATGGTGGTCGCGGTGGTGTTCACGGCAGGCTCCCGGAAAGCGGTTTACCAGGTAACGGTCGGTGGAGGAAACAACACGGGAACAGCAGCGCACTGGCGCACGCTGCCCCGTTACTGCCCCGCCTTACTCGAACAGGCGCTTGTCCTTGGCGTACTCACGGGCCTGGTTTCGGGTGATCAGGCTGCGCTTGACCAGGTCCTGCAGGTGCTGGTCCAGGGTCATCATGCCGTATTGCTGGCCAGTCTGGATGGCCGAGTACATCTGCGCCACCTTGTCCTCGCGGATCAGGTTGCGGATGGCCGGGGTGCCGACCATGATTTCCCACGCTGCGGTACGACCGCCGCCAACCTTCTTCAGCAGCGCCTGCGAAATGACCGCGCGCAACGACTCGGACAGCATCGAGCGCACCATCGGCTTTTCGCCGGCCGGGAACACGTCGATGATGCGGTCGATGGTCTTGGCCGCCGAGCTGGTGTGCAGGGTGCCGAACACCAGGTGGCCGGTTTCCGCCGCGGTCAGTGCCAGGCGGATGGTTTCCAGGTCACGAAGTTCGCCCACCAGGATGATGTCCGGGTCCTCACGCAGCGCCGAGCGCAGTGCTTCATTGAAGCCATGCGTGTCGCGGTGCACTTCGCGCTGGTTGATCAGGCACTTCTGCGAGGTATGCACGAATTCGATCGGATCCTCGACGGTGAGGATGTGGCCGTATTCGTTCTTGTTGATGTAGTCGATCATCGCCGCCAGCGTGGTCGACTTGCCCGAACCGGTCGGGCCGGTCACCAGGATCAGGCCCTGCGGCTGCTGGATCACTTCGCGGAACAGCGGCGGGCAGGCCAGGTCCTCGAGGGTGAGCACCTCGGACGGAATGGTACGGAACACCGCACCGGCACCGCGGTTCTGGTTGAACGCGTTCACTCGGAAGCGCGCCAGCGACGGGATCTCGAAGGAGAAGTCCACTTCGAGGAATTCCTCGTAATCGCGGCGCTGCTTGTCGGACATGATGTCGTACACCAGCGCATGGACCTGCTTGTGGTCCAGGGCTGGGATGTTGATCCGGCGAACGTCGCCGTCGACGCGGATCATCGGCGGCAGGCCTGCGGACAGGTGCAGGTCGGACGCTTTGTTCTTAACGGAAAACGCCAGCAGTTCGGCGATATCCATGAGCGGCTACTCCCCAATAACGGCTTCGACTGGAAGGATCTTTCCCCGGGCGGCAGTATAGCCTCCTGATTCAACGGAACGCGTTACGTGGCCACTCCCCTGCCCCAGATCCTGAGCAACCTGCATGCCGCCGCCGAGGCCGCTGGCAGGCCCGACCCACGCCTGCTGGCGGTGTCCAAGACCCAGCCGGCCGAGGCCGTGGCCGCGCTGGCCGCGCAGGGCCAGCACGCCTTCGGCGAGAACTACGTGCAGGAGGCACTGGCCAAGATGCAGGCGCTGCAGCACCTGGCGCTGGAATGGCACCTGATCGGCCACCTGCAGTCGAACAAGGCCGAGGCCGTGGCCACCCACTTCGACTGGGTGCAGAGCGTGGACCGGCCCAAGCTGGTGACCGCGCTGGCACGCCATCGGCCGGTCGCGCGAGGCCCGCTGAACGTGCTGATCCAGGTCAACATCGACGACGAATCGAGCAAGCATGGCTGTGCACCGGAAGAAGTGGATGCACTGGCCGCAGCGATTGCCGCCGAACCCACCCTGCGCCTGCGCGGACTGATGGCGATTCCCGCGCCATGGCCCGAAGCCGAGCGCCGTCGGGATGCATTCGTGCGCATGCGTACACTTTTCCAGTCGCAGGCTGCCCAACACGCGCAGATCGACACGCTGTCGATGGGCATGAGCAGCGACTACGCCGAAGCCATCGCCGAGGGCGCCACCCTGGTGCGCATCGGCACCGCCCTGTTCGGCGCGCGCCCGCGCCCGGCCTGATTTTTCAAGGAGATTTCAATGGCAGCTGATTCCATCACCTTCATCGGCGGCGGCAACATGGCGCGCAGCCTGATCGCCGGCCTGATCCGCCAGGGCGTGCCGGCCGCGCACATCCATGTCGCCGAACCGGTGGCCGAACTGCGCCAGGCGCTGGCCGCCGACTTCGGCGTGCAGGTGCATGACAACACGAGCGATGCCGCCGCGCAGGGTGGCACCTGGCTGCTGGCGGTGAAGCCGCAGGTGCTGCGCGAAGTCTGCCAGTCTCTGCAGGCGCTGGCACAGGCGAGCCGACCGCTGGTGGTGTCGATTGCCGCCGGCATCACCAGTGCGCAGCTGCAGCGTTGGCTGGGGGGCGACCTGGCAGTGGTGCGCGCGATGCCGAACACCCCTGCCCTGCTCGGCGCAGGTGTGACCGGCCTGTTCGCCACACCGTCGGTGGACACGCAGCAGCACGCGCGGGCCGAGCAGGTGCTGGCCAGTGCCGGGCGCACGGTGTGGATCGACAGCGAGGGGCTGATGGATTCAGTGACTGCCGTTTCCGGCAGCGGCCCGGCCTATGTGTTCCTGCTGGCCGAAGCGATGGAAGCGGCGGGTATTGCCCAGGGCCTGCCGGCCGACGCCGCGCGCACGCTGGTGGTGCAGACCCTGCTGGGCGCCTCACGCATGCTGGATGAGGCTGGCGAAAGCCCGGCGGAACTGCGCCGCCGCGTGACCTCGCCCAACGGCACCACCCAGGCCGCGATCGAGAGCTTCCAGGCCGGTGGCTTCGAGGCCCTGGTGGATACGGCACTGCGCGCTGCGCAGGTGCGTGGGCAGGAACTGTCTGCGGCGAATGATTGATCCCGATGTGTGCCGACCAACGGTCGGCACCTACCATCATCCACGCATGGCGTGGATGCTCATTGCCCCAACGTGGTCATGACGAAATCGACGAAGCACTGCAACCGCGGGCGCGGCCTGCGGTCGGGCAGGTAGATCAGGTGCATCGGCCGCGGTTCGGGCAGGTAGTCGCGCAGCAGCGGCTTCAACCGCCCTGCTGCAATCTCCCCGGCCAGCAGTGCGGTCGGCTGCAGCACCAGCCCGGCCCCGGCCACGGCGGCTTCGCGCAGTGCAACACCATCATTGCAGGTCAGGCGCGCTTCCCAGTCCACCTGTTCACCGTTGGCCAGCTGCCAGCCGTGGCCACCGCGCCAGGCCAGATGGCTCAGGCAGTCATGCCCTTCCAGATCGGCGGGCGTACGCGGCGTGCCGCGCCGGCGCAGGTAGGACGGCGCCGCGCACAGGCTCATCGCATACGGTGGCAGCGGCCGCGCCACCACCTCCTGCGACGGCAGCGGCCCGACCCGGATCGCCACGTCGAAGCCGTCCTCGATCAGATCCACACGGCGGTTGCTCAGATCCAGTTCGACGTTCAGCTGCGGCTGCGCGCGCAGCAGGCCGGCCAGTTGTGGCGCCAGCACGCAGCTGCCCCAGGTGGTGGGTGCGCTGACCCGCAGCAGCCCGCGCGGTTGCACCTGCAGTCCAGCCACGTCGGCCTCGGCCTGCTGCACCTGCTCCAGCACCTGCCGGCACCCGGCCAGGTAGGCGCTGCCGGCTTCGGTCAGGCGCTGACGGCGGGTGTTCCGTTGCAGCACCGCGGTGCCCAGGTGCGCCTCCAGCTGCTGGATGTACTTGCCGACCATCACCGCCGAGACCTGCAACTGTTCAGCGGCCCCTGCAAAGCTGCCGCACTCGGCTACCGCGACGAAAGCCTGCATGCAGCGAAGGGTATCCATTGCTAATCCAGAGTTAGGAATCCTCAAAGCATACGCCGCTTACCTAACCCCACTGTGACGGCGCAGACTGCGCTTACTCCCTCACGCAAGGAACGGCCATGAAGATCCTCCTCGTTGGTGCCAGCGGCACCCTCGGTCAGGCAGTCGCCCGCCAGCTCGGACAACAGCATCAGATTCTCGCCGCCGGCCGCAACAGTGGCGAAATGCGCGTGGATCTGACCGACGACGCCAGCGTCGCCGAACTGTTCTCGCGTACCGGCCCGGTTGATGCGGTGATTTCCACCGCCGGCAAGCTGCACTTCGGTCCGCTGCAGGACATGACGCCGGCGCAGTTCAACCTCGGCCTGCAGGACAAGCTGCTGGGCCAGGTGCGGCTGGCCCTGGCGGCGCAGCACCATCTCAACGCCGGCGGCTCGATCACCCTGACCAGCGGCATCGTCAGTGCACAGCCGATCCGCGATGGCGTCAACGCCACCTCGGTGAATGCCGCGCTGGAAGGCTTCGTGCGTGCCGCCGCGTTGGAACTGCTGCCGCGTGGCCTGCGCATCAACGTGGTCAGCCCGAACGTGCTGATCGAATCGATGGCGGCCTACGCACCCTATTTCCCGGGCTTTGAAGCGGTGAGCGCGCAGCGCGCGGCGCTGGCCTTCCAGCGTGCAGTGGAAGGCATCCAGAGCGGCGAGACGATCACGGTCTGGTAAGAAAGAAGGGACGGAGGGGATCAAGTCGTCAATGCACAAACGACATAATCCCCTCCGTCCCCTTTTCGCGGGTCATTCCCAGCGCATCGGGCCGTCGCCGCGTTCGCCAAGCACATCCCCCGGGTTGGCCAGGCGGCAGCGCTGCAGCGACAGGCAGCCGCAGCCGATGCAGCCGGTGAGCTCATCGCGCAGCAGTTGCAGCATGTGGATGCGCTCCTCCAGCTCGGTGCGCCAGCGCGCGGACAGCCTGGCCCAGTCGGCCTTGGTCGGTGCGCGCCCCTCGGGCAGGCTTTCGAAGGCACGGCCGACCGCTTCCAGCGGCATGCCCACGCGCTGCGCAACGCGGATCACGGCCAGCCGGCGCAGCACGTCGCGGCTGTAGCGGCGCTGGTTGCCCGAGGTGCGCAGGCTGCTGATCAGCCCCTTGCGCTCGTAGAAATGCAGCGCGGAAACCGCCACGCCACTGCGCTGGGCGACTTCACCCACGCTCAGTTCCTGGGACACCATTGCTTGACCTCAACTGCTGTTGAGGTGTCATGCTGCTATCTTCGCCGCCAGTTGACAAGCGCGGCCCGCATCTGACCCGTATGACCCCGACCCTCTCGCCCGCCGCCGCCCACCTGCCGGCCGACACCTCGATCCTGTCCGCACGCTATCGCGCGACCACCCTCGGCATGGTCGCGCTGGTCGCGCTGCACGCCTTCGAGGCATTGGCCGTTGCGGCCGCGATGCCCACCGTGGCCGAGGCGCTGGATGGCCTGCGCCTGTACGCACTGGCCTTCGGCGGTACCCTGGCCACCAGCGTGATCGGCATGACCCTGGCCGGGCGCTGGGCCGATCACCATGGTCCGGCACGGCCACTCTGGTACGGCCTTGGCTGCTTCGTGCTGGGCCTGTTGCTAGCCGGCTTCGCGATGCGCATGGGCATGCTGGTGGCGGGACGCCTGCTGCAGGGCCTGGGTGCGGGTGCGATCTCGGTCTCGCTGTACGTGATGGTCGGCCGCAGCTACCCGGAGCACCTGCGGCCGAAGGTGTTCGCCGCCTTCTCGGCCGGCTGGGTGGTGCCTTCGATGGTTGGCCCGGCGTTGAGCGGCCTGATCGTGCAGCACCTGGGCTGGCGCTGGGTGTTCCTGGCGGTGCCATTGCTGGCGGTTCCGGCAGGCCTGCTGCTGCGCCCCGCGCTGGCACGCATGCAGCCCCGTCCCCCCGGCACCGCCGACGATGGACGCGGCAAGGTGGTGCGCTGGGCCAGCGGCGCCTCGCTGGCCGCGTTGCTGCTGTACTTCGGCGGTCAGCAACCGGCCCTGCCTGCCCTGCTCTGCATCGGTGTGGCGGTGCTGGCGCTGCTGTTCTGCGTACATCGACTGCTTCCGCGCGGAACACTGATCCTGCGCCGTGGCCTGCCCAGCGTGATCGCGCTGCGTGGCATCGCGGCAGCCGCCTTCTTCGCCTGCGAGGCCTACCTGCCACTGCTGCTGCAGCGCGAACGTGGCCTTTCGCCCAGCTGGGCCGGTGCCGTACTCAGTCTCGGTGCGCTGGGCTGGTTCGCCGGCTCGTGGCTGCAGGGCCACCAGCAGCGTGGCTGGCCACGCCAGCAGCTGCTGCGCGCCGGCACAATGATGATGACGGTCGGCATCGCCGCCACGCTGGCCGTGCTGTTCAACGCGGTGCCACTGCCGGTGTCGCTGCTCGGCTGGGCCGTGACCGGCTTCGGCATGGGCATGATCTACGCCAGCCTGTCGGTGTTGACGCTGTCGTTGTCGGCGCCGCGGGAGCAAGGTGCCAACACCTCGGCACTGCAGCTGAGCGAGGCCCTGTCGGTGACCACCGCGCTGGCGGTCTCCGGCGCATTGTTCGCATTGTTCGTGGAAAGCAGCCCGCACACCGGCTACCTGCTGTGCCTGACCATCACCTTCGGCCTTGCGCTGTTGGCCACGGTGATCGCGCGACGGGTGTAGCGCCGCCGGATTCCGGTAGTGCCGGCCGCTGGCCGGCAACCTCCGCGCACGCGGGAATCCCATGACGGCCAGCGGCCGGCATTACCGCGTACCGGCCCCCACATCATCGATGTCCCGATGCAGGATGCGCCGCACTTCCAGCACCGCCTGCGGGGTCTCCTGCACGCTGTGGCCGGAAATGATCACCTTCTCGGACAATGCACCCGGCAGGTGCGCACTCCAGTACGGCACCAGCCCGTCATCGGATTTGTCCACCGGCAGTTCCGGTTTGCGCTGGGCGATGATCGAGTGGTACTTCAGGCCCGCTTCGATCGGCAGCTGTGCGGCGGCCTTCACGAACGGATCGCTGGCCTTGAGGTTGTCGATGCTGTTCGGAATCTTCGGCTTGGCCGTGCCATCGACCTGCTGTTCGGCCTGCGCCAGTGCCAGGAACACATCCTCGAATTTGCCGAGGATGGTCAGCGGCAGGCGTACCAGGCGACCGATCAGGCGCCCGACCTTGTTGCCGGCAATGTCGGTGCCCTGGTGCGGCGCGGCGATGAAGATCGCACGCTCCACGTTCGGCTGCGCCTTGAAATGCAGCAGCGGCCCCAGCTTGTTCTGCACCCGCTTCAGGCGCTCGCCCTTCAGGTCGTAGTTGGCCAGCAGGTCATTCCACAGTACGTCGCCCGAGTCACTGACCAGCAGGCGCGCCAGCACGCCGCCCATGCTGTGGCCGATGTAGACCATGTCCTTCGATGCACGCGTGCTGCCGTTGGGATCGAAGTGCTTCAGCGTGTCGTTGAACGCATTGGCGATCTCGTAGCGGTTCAACGCGATCGGCGCATTGGTCGGGTAGTACACCTGCCACACCTGGAACTGCTGGCGCAGCTCGGGGTCGCCCATGATCTCGTTGGCCAGGTTCACCCAGGCTTCCGGGCTGCTGGCCAGGCCGTGCAGCATGAAGATAATGCGACGATTCGGGTCCCACGGCTGCATCAGGTAGATGTGCGGTTCGCCGATGCCCTCGCTCATGCCGAACAGGGTGCGCAGCGATTGCCGGGCGAAACCGCTCTGCGCCAGCCACAGGCCATAGGCGGCGGTGAAGTTGCCGGCAAGCGGCACCTGCTCGCCATGCAGGGTGATGCGCTCGGTGGCTTCGGGCGAATAAGCGTCCAGCTCGACCCGGCGCGTACGCATCACATCGTCCAGGTTGCTGCCCTCGAAGCGCAGCAGTGCGGTGACGTTGATCGAGGACATCTCGCTGAACTCGGGCACCGAATCGTCATGGCGATGACGGCGGCCACGGCGTGCGTCGTCCTCATCCTCCTGCGGCGCCTCGGCCTTGGGGCCCTCGGGTGCGATCACCGGTGCAACCAGCTTCGGCGGGTCCATCACCATCACCAGCTCGGCACCGAAGCCATCGCGGCGATAGGTACTGCGCAGGCCGACGAAGCTGACCGTGCCGGCCGGCACCAGCTGCGCGGGAATGCTCTTCAGGTTCAGCTGCTGGTAGTTGGAGGCCAGCGACCAGCTGCCGACCGTGAGCGGCTTCGTGTAATCCTCGCCGGCCAGCGCAGCGGCGCGTGCGCGCACGAACAGCACCACTGCCGCCTTCTCGGCCGCGTAGTTGTAGTAGTCGCGCACCTGCGTCTGGCGGTCCTCGAAGGCACGGTCGGACGGTGAGCGGCCGCTGTAGAACAGGTAGGCATAGGCATAGCGCGCCGCTTCCAGCCAGGCATCCAATGCCGCATCGCTCATCGGCGGATCGCCGGCAGCCGTCTTCTTCGGCGTCATCGCCAGCGCGGCCTTCACCCACAGTTCGGACAGCGCCGACAACCGCTGCTCGACATTGAGGTCGTCGGTCATCAGCAGCGTGCTGCGGCAGACCAGGAAGTCCTTTTCGCACTGCGACTCGTCCAGGCCTGCCGCGCTGAGCGTTTCGCGCGCGGCCGGGCTGAGCTTGCCCGTGTTGAGCACGTCGGCACGCTTGTTGACCAGCGAATCGCTGGACTTGACCTGCTTGACGGTAACCATCGCGCAACCGCTGCTACCCAGCAGCAGGAAGGCAGCGAACAACACCGGCAGCAGGCGCTGCCAGCGGCGTGGGAGGAATCGGGTCATTACTGCGGGTCCTGCTCGGTGCCGGGCACGCCCTGGCGGATTACGGTGGAGAAGTGGTCGCCGCTGCCCAGGTCCAGCGCACGCTGGGTGATGCGGCCCTTGTCATGCAGCTCGGCATACGGCACACCTGGAGCGAGCGCGCCGACCTCCTGCGCGTACTCGGCCAGGTAACCGGACAGCAGCAGGCGGTAATCCAGCGGCAGACGCGGTGCGATGTGCCGGGCCAGGTCGAAGACGATGGTGGTGCAGTTGCTGGTCAGCGTGTTGTAGAAGCCGGGCTTGGCATCCAGTTCGCGGGCCTGCGCGATGTACGCAGCGAACAGTTCCTTCAGCTGTGCGCGGTTCATGCCATGCAGGCGGTAGAGATAGACGTCCTCGCCGCGCGCGTTGGTGCGGGTGCGGATGATGTCGGTCTCCTCCGAAGCTACCAGGGTCATCTCGAACTTGCGGAAAAAGCCACCCAGCGCCGAGAACGATTCACCGCGCTCCTTGCGGATCTCCAGCGAGAACACCACGTGGCGGCCGTCCTCGAAACCAAACGAGATCAGGGTGTGGGCGATGGCCGGGCCCATCCAGTACGACAGCACCAGATCGGCAGAGCGCAACTGGTCCAGGTCGTACTCGCGGCGCACCCAGCGGGCGTCGTAGTCGGTTTCGCTGCGCCAGGTGAAATCACGCACGTTGTCCAGCACGACATGGCGGCCATCGAAAGACACCACGTGCAGGCGCTGGGCCACGTCATCGGCCCACACGCGGTCTTGGCGCGGGGTCAGCAGCAGCCACCACAGGCCGGCCAGCGCCAGCGATGCCCCGAACGCCAGGCCCAGGCGGCGCGAGGCACGGCCACGCGAGACCCGCCACGACACCCACAGCGCTACCAGCAGCCACAGCCCGGCGACGCCGGTAGCCAGCCAGCCCGGCCCCGGCAACTGATAGGCCAGCAGCCCGGTCACCCACAGCGCCAGCAGCGCCATGGCACTTCCTGTCATCCATCGTCCTGCGGCTTTCACTGGCATCCTGTCGCGGTCCTGAAGCCGCATAGTTAGCCACAAGCGGGTTCACCGTGGCATCTACGGCCCGTTCAGGCACACCGGCGCACCGTCTGCGGCGGTCCCCGCGGCCAGACGGATCACACAGGAGCAATGATGGGCATCACTTCCGTGGCCGGCGTTCCGGTCCAACCCCAGCACCGCGCAACCTGCCACTGCGGCACCGTCGAGCTGCTGCTGGACCTGCCGGACGGCATCGTCGATCCCCGCCGCTGCGACTGTTCGATGTGCCGGCGCCGGGGCGCCATCGCCGCCAGCGTCCCCCGCCAGGGCCTGCAGGTGCTGCGCGGGCAGAACCACCTGCAGATGTACCAGTTCAACACCCATGTGGCCGAGCACTACTTCTGTGGCGTGTGCGGCATCTACACCCATCACCGGCGCCGCTCCAACCCCGACCAGTACGGCTACAACGTGGCCTGCCTGGAAGGCATCGACCCGTTCGCGTTGGGGGTGATCCCGGTCAGCGATGGGGTCAACCACCCATCAGACCGCACCGGCTAGTGGCGCGTGCGCCGTGGCGGCGTGGCCACCTTCTGCCAGGGCGCCATGCCGCTGCGCCCCGCCCGCGCCGGGCGTTTCAGCCAGGGCCGGCGCGGCGGTGCCGGTGGCGCATCCGCGGCCGGGGGAGGAAGCGGTCGACGGCCAGGCCAGAGATGATCGAGCAGCCACATGGCAGGTCTCCGTGGGGGACGGGGACGACCAAGGCTAGGCCCGGGTGGGCATAGGCAGCGTGAGCGGGACACGACAACGGGATGACGGCGAAGGCGGGCGATGAGCCTGCTACGCAGTACGCCCGACCAACGCGTCTTTACGTTTCCGCAGCAACAGGTGCAACAACGCAGCACATGCGGCGGTCAGCAGCGCCAGTACACGCAGCAGTGTTGCCAGCGCCTCACTACTGGCATGCTGAAGCTGCATGCGACTCATCGCCGGTAGCAGTGCCTGCGCCTGTTCCCGCGCCCCCGTGGCCAGATAGGCACCGGCACGGGCCAGCGATGCCGGCGACGCGCCCTGCAGCTGATGGCCGATCTGCAGCGCAAGCAAGGCAGTGACTGCGGCCAATGCGATGCCCTCACCGGCTACACGCACGGTCCCGAAGATGCCGGCGGCCATGCCCGCACGCTGTACCGGCACCACGCTCACCGACAGCCCATCCATCAGCCCCCATGGCAAGGCCGTCCCTGCACCGACCAGCATCAGCCACGGCACCCACTGCGAAGGCGACGGCTGCGATGCATGGCGCGACAACAGGTACAGACCAGAGGCACAGACCAGCAGTCCCAGCGTGCACAGCCGCGCACTTCCAACGCGCTCCGCCCAGCGCGCAACCAGCATCGGCAGCACCAGCATCGGCGCGGACAGGGCCAGCATCTGCAGCCCCACCAGGGTCGCGCTCTGTCCGTGCACTCCCAGCAGCTGCAGAGGCAATACCACCAGCAGCACCACGTAGCCGAAGCAGGTTGCGACCGGCAGCACCTGGACACCGAGGAACGCCGGTTGCGAGAACAACGAGAGGTCCAGCAGGGGTGAGCGGTGCAGTCGTTCGATGCAGATGAACGCTGCGCCCAGCAGCAGCGTCGCCAACAGCGCCAGTTGCACGCGCACGGTATGCAGGCCGAACTCGCCCAGCCACAGCAGGGCCAGGGTCAACGCTGCCAGCATCAGGCTGAAGCCCAGCATGCCGCCGACATCCAGTCGCCCGCGTTCACCGTGGCTTTCGGGCAACACACGCGCGCCCAGTACGAAGGCGGCGAATGTCAGCACGCCGCCGACGGCGAACACACTGCGCCATCCCAATGCCTGCAGCAGCAGACCCGCAAGCAGCGGCCCCAGCGCCAACCCCGCACCGAATGTGGCGCCCAGCAGGGCGAACACACGGCCACGCATCGGCCCCTGCCAAGCATGCGCGAGCGCAGCCGTGCCCGATGCCAACGCCGCTGCGGCGGCAACGCCCTGCAACCCACGCGCCAGATCCAGCGAGGGTAGCGTGGGAGCAAGGCAGACGGCGATCGTGGCAATGGTGAAGCCTGCTGTGCCCAGCAGGAACAACCGCCGCCGGCCATAGCGGTCGGCCAGGCCACCGGCAGCGAGCAGCAGGCTGCCGAAGGTGAGCATGAAGGCGTTGGTCACCCAGGCCAGCACGCTCGGCGACGACGCCACGGAACGGGCCAGCGCGGGCACCGCGACCGCACCGGCCGAGAAGGACAACGGCAACGCCAGTGCGGCCAGGCAGACGGCAAGCAGGGTCCAGCGCTGCTGCGTCTGGACAGGTACAGGGAGCATCGAAACCGGGGCCATGCGGGCCTCCAACCATCAGGGGCATTGATGATGGACGGGCCGCTATCCCTGAAAAACAGGCCCGATGGACGTTGATTGCGTCCCACTGTTCCGTAATCATGCCCCGCATGGACTCCATTTCTGCCCTGCTCGCCTTCGTCCGCACCGCGGAGGCTGGCAGCATCGTCGGCGCTGCGCGTGTACTTGGCCTGTCCGCGTCGGCGGTCGGCAAGCGCATCGCCCGTCTTGAACAGGAGCTCGGCACCCGCCTGTTCCAACGCACCACCCGCCGCGTGCATCTCACCGACGAAGGCGAACTGCTGCTGCAGCGCTGCCGGCGTGCACTGGACGAGCTTTCCGAAGCACAGGCGGACCTGGCGCAGCGACAGCACGCCCCCAGCGGGCTGCTGCGCATCGGCCTGCCCACCATCGGGTACCGCTTCCTGCTGCCGGTGCTGCCCGGCTTCCAGCAACGCTATCCGCAGGTGCAGCTGGAACTGGACTTCAACGACCGCATCGTCGATGTGGTCAGCGAAGGCCTGGACGCGGTGATACGCAGTGGTGAACTGGCCGATTCCAGCCTGACCGCACGGCGACTGGGCGGCTTTCGTTTCATCCTCTGTGCGGCGCCGGGCTATCTGCAGGTGCATGGAACGCCCGGCGATGTGGGCGAGCTGCGCCTGCATACCGCGCTGCGCTTCCGTTACCCCACCACGGGAAAGCTGCATCCCTGGCAGCTGCCGGGCATCGAAGGCGATGCCGGAGCGCGCCTTCCCACGGCGATGACCTGCAACAACATGGAGGCCGTGCTTGCCGCTGCGATCGGTTGCATGGGCCTGGCCTGGATGCCTGACTTCCTCGCAGCGGACGCGCTGTCCGACGGCCGCCTGCAGCGGGTACTGCCAGCACTGCCCACGCACCAGGGGCAGTTCTCGTTGCTATGGCCCGGTGGGCGCCATCCCAGTGCACGCCTGCGGGTATTCATCGACTATGCCGTTGCGCATCTGTTCCAGCGCGCCCCGGAAAAGGGGACGGAGGGGATTAAGTCGTTTCAGGCACAGTAGGACCGATTACGACTTAATCCCCTCCGTCCCCTTTTTTCGTTCAGCGGCTGAAGCGGCGCGCGCCGGCCACGCAGATCACCGCGACCACGGTCACCAGCACCATGCTGAGGCTGACCGATTCGTGCAGCAGCAGCGCAGCCAGGGCGAGGCCGAAGAAGGGCTGTAGCAGCTGCAGCTGGCCGACGGCGGCGATGCCGCCCTGCGCCAGCCCGCGGTACCAGAACAGGAAGCCGATCAGCATGCTGAACACTGCCACATAGCCCAGCGCCCACCACGCCGAGGCACCAACCGCAGTGAACGAGGCCGGGCGCATCAGCACCGTCAGCGGCAGCATCACCGGCAAGGCCAGCAGCAACGCCCAACTGATCACCTGCCAACCGCCGAGATGACGGGCCAGCCGACCACCTTCGGCATAGCCCAGCCCGCACACCACGATCGCCGCCAACATCAGCAGATCGGCCTGCAACGATGCCTCGATGCCGTTGCGCACCGCATAGCCGACCACGCAGGCACTGCCCAGCAACGAAAACAGCCAGAACGCCGGGCGCGGCCGATCGCCACCGCGCAGCACGCCGAACACCGCAGTGCTCAACGGCAACAGGCCGAGAAACACGATGGTGTGCGCCGACGATGCGTGGCGCAGCGCGAGTGCGGTCAACAACGGAAAGCCGACTACCACCCCGAGGCTGACCACTGCCAGGCCTGGCAGGTCACTGCGCCGCGGCCACGGCTGGCGCAGCAGAAGGAGCAGGCCGAGGCCGAGCACGGCGGCAATGGTCGCGCGTGCAGCGGTGACGAATCCGGCGTCCAGCTGCAGAACCGCCAGGCGGGTGGCCGGCAGGGAGCCGGCGAAGATCACCACACCGATGAAGCCATTGATCCAACCACTCGCCGACCGTTCCACGCCTGTACTCCTGAAGGTGCCGGACGATGCCCGGCTGGACCTGCATGGAAGCATCCGGCGCGGGAAGACCCCAGCTACAATCCAGTACAGTCGCAAGTAACTGTACTGCCCACACTTCCACTACGGTTCCACCATGCCGCGCCCCCTTACCCGCATCGAATCGGTCATCCAGACCGTCCGCACCCGGATCAGTGCACGGGTCGATGGCCCCGGCTCCCGCCTGCCCTCGGTACGCGCGCAGGCGGCGGCGATGGGCGTGTCGGTCTCCACCGTGGTCGAGGCCTACGAACGCCTTGCCGCCGAGGGGCTGATCAGCGCCCGGGCCGGCTCCGGCTTCTACGTCAGTGGCCCGGCCGCACCGCTGGCGCTGGCCGAACTGGAGCCACGGCTGGATCGCGCGGTGGATCCGCTGTGGGTATCACGGCAATCGCTGGAAACGCCCGCGGGCGACCTCAAGCCAGGGTGCGGCTGGATGCCCAGTGACTGGCTGTATCACGATGGCGTGCGCCGCGGCCTGCGCCGGCTGGCGCGTGCCGATGCCATGCAACTGGTGGACTACGCCGGCCCGCTCGGGCTGCCCGCGTTGCGCCAGCTGCTGCAAAGGCGCAGCGCCACGCTTGGCATCGATGCACCGGTGGAGCAGATCCTGCTGACCGAATCCGGTACGCACGCGGTCGATCTGCTCTGCCGTTTCCTGCTCAAGCCCGGCGACTGCGTGCTGGTCGACGACCCGAGCTACTTCAATTACCACGCGCTGCTGAAGGCGCACCAGGTGCAGGCCATCGGCGTGCCGTACACGCACAGCGGCCCGGACCTGGAGGCGTTCGCGCAGGCCCTGCAGGCACATTCGCCGCGGCTGTACATCACCAATTCCGGATTGCACAACCCGACCGGCGCGGTGCTTTCCGCGAGCACCGCACACCGCCTGCTGGGCCTGGCCGAACGCAGCGAACTGATCATCATCGAGGATGACATCTTCGCCGACTTCGAACTGCAGCCGGCACCGCGGCTGGCAGCGCTCGATGGACTGTCACGGGTGATCCACGTCGGCAGTTTCTCCAAGACGCTGTCAGCAGCGTCGCGCTGCGGCTACATCGCCGCGCGCCACGACTGGATAGAGGCATTGACCGACCTGAAGCTGGCGACCAGCTTCGGCGGTGGCCATCTGGCCGCGCAGTTGATGCACATCGCGCTGACCGACAGCGGTTACCGCCGCCACATGCAGTCGATACGTTCGCGGCTGGCCGATGCACGCCGGCACACACTGCGGAAACTGCAGACGCTGGGTATCACGCCGTGGCTGCAGCCGGAAGCCGGCCTGTTCCTGTGGTGCCAGCTGCCCGATGGCCGCGACGCCGCCGCACTGGCGCGGCAATGCCTGCGCGAAAGCATCGTGCTGGCGCCGGGCAATGCCTTCAGCCAATCGCAGCGCGCGGCCGACTATGTGCGTTTCAACGTTTCGCAGTGCCAGGACCCGAGGATCTGGCAGGTGCTGGCGCGCGCGCTGCGTTGAGCTGGTAATGCGCGACCAGCGCATCCACCACCACGCGGACGCCCGGCAGCTGGCCGCGGCGATGCGGCAGCAGCACGCTGGTGGTGACTTCGCCGGCATGCCACGCCGGCAGCACCTGCTGCAGGCGGCCGGCGGCGATGGCCGCAGCACACAGGCTGTGTGGCAGCACGGTGATGCCAAGACCCGCTTCTGCCGCCGCGATCAGCAGCTGCGATTCATTGCCGACCAGCGCCACCTGCGGCTCCACCTGCACGGTGTGGGCGTCGGCGCCGTGCAGCGTCCAGCGCGTTGCATGGCGCGCGGTCAGCAGGCCTGCATGCGCGCGTAGCTGTTCGGGCGTGTCCACTGCCGGCGCGGCTGCCAGATAACCAGGGGACGCCACCAGCACGATGCGTTCGCTACCGAGCATGCGCTGCACCAACCCGGAATCCGGCAGCGGACCGAAGTGGCTGCGCAGGGCGATGTCGATGCCTTCCTGCGCCAGATCGATGAAACGATCACTCACTTCAACTTCGATGCGCAGCCGTGGATAGCGGCGGGCCAGTGCAGGCAAGCACGCGGCGAGCTCGCCCTGCACCACCGGAATCGAAGCGCTGATCCGCACGGTGCCGCTGGGTTCGGCCTGGCGGTCGCGGACGATGGCCTCGGCGGCCTCAACCTCGGACAGCGCCGCGCGTGCACGCTCGAAGAACTCCTGACCGACCTCGGTCAATGCGAAGCGGCGCGAACTGCGCTGCAGCAGCCGCACCTGGAGCTGTTCTTCCAGCAGCGCCACGCGCTTGCTCAGGGTCGAGCGCGGCAGGCCCAGATGGCGCCCGCCTGCAGCGAAGCCGCCCTGCTCCACTGCCGTCACGAACAGGGCCAGATCGTTGAGGTTGAGCATGGACAACGTCCACAGATGTGGACTTCAGGATGCCATTCGAACGGCTTCCGGGGCAATGTCCACGCAGGCACGCTTTCCTCACCCGCCGCATCGCGGCTTGAACCGGAAATCTGCCATGACCCCGATCCTCTTCTACGGCGTGCCCTCGGGCTGCTCGTTCGGCTCCATCGTCGCCCTGGAATGGCTGCGCCAGCCGTATCACCTGTGCCGCATCGACATGCCCGGCCAGGTGCAGGGCGAGGACTACCGCCGCCTCAATCCACTGGGCGAAACCCCGACGCTGCGAACCGCGCAGGGCGAGCTGCTCAGCGAAAGCCTGGCCATCCTCAACCACCTGGCCGCGCTGGGTATCGCGCAGGGACTGGGCTTCGCACAGGGCACCTCCGGCTTCGATCGCCTCAACCATCGGCTGGCCTATCTCAACACCAGTTTCTTCGGTGCCTACGCGCCGCTCTGGCACGCACTGGAGCATGCGCAAGGCGATGACGGCGAGGCGCTGCGTGCCTATGGCACCACCAAGGTGCGCCACGCCCACCAGGCGCTGGAGCAGATGATCGGCACGGGCCCGTGGCTGCTGGGCGAACAGCGCAGCTTTGCCGATGCCTACTTCGCCGGCATCGCGCGCTGGAATGACTATCACCAGGTGGTCGATCGTCGCGAGTTTCCCAGGGTGCAGCAGCTGTTCGAGCGCCTGCAGGACGACGCCGGCGTGCAGTTCGCCCACGCCATCGAAGCGCAGCAGCCGGCAACCAGCAGCGGTGGCTTCCTCGGCGAGGTGCGGCTGGAAGACGTGCTTGAGGCCACAGCGGCCTGAGCCCTGTCCTGCCCGTGTGGCAGCGGCGCGCAATGCCTCTTGCGCGCCGCGCTACAGTGGTATGTCCCCCGCCGCAGGAATCCGCGCATGTCCACGTTCTCCGACCCGCAGGCGGTGGCCCGTTATGCCGAAGCGCCGCTGCGCCAAGTGCCCGGCTTCCTCGCCTTGCAGCAGATGAGCCGCCTGCTGCTGGCCGAACGCGTTCCCGCGCAGGGCCGTGTGCTGGTGCTGGGCGCCGGTGGCGGGCTGGAGCTGAAGGCTTTTGCCGAGGCGCAGCCGGGCTGGCAGCTGCTGGGCGTGGATCCGGCCGCGCCGATGCTGGCTCTGGCCGAGCAGACACTGGGTCCGCTGATGCCGCGCGTGCAGCTGCTGGAAGGCTACATCGACGATGCGCCCGCTCTGCGCTTCGATGGGGCCAGCTGCCTGCTGACCCTGCACTTCCTCGATGCCGGGCAGCGCCTGCACACGTTGCGCGAGCTGCACCGGCGCCTGCAGCCCGGTGCGCCGCTGGTTGTGGCCCACCACAGCGTGCCGCAGGAACCGGCCGGCAAGCTGCGCTGGTTGCAGCGCTACGCAGCGTTCGCCGAAGCCTCGGGCGTTGCCCACGCCGATGCACAGCGCGCGATCGAGGCCATTGCCGAGCGGCTGCCGCTGCTGGCCCCCGAACAGGAAGTGGCGCTGCTGCAGGAGGCCGGCTTCGACGGCGTGGAGCTGTTCTACGCAGGCTTCAGCTTCAAGGGCTGGGTGGCGTACGCCGGGTGATGCCTACGGCACCACGGTGATGCCGATGCGCTGCATCAACAGCGCCACCTGCTGCACGTCCAGCGTGGCACCACGCAGGTTGGTGCTGCGCAGGTCCAGCTCACCCAGCTCCGAGTTGGTCAGGTCGCAGTCGGTGAAGTTGGCGCTGTTCCAGTCGACGCCCTCGAACTGGCCGCCGGACAGGTCCGAGCCGGCGAAGCTGGCGCCACTCACATTCGCGCCATCCCATCGGTTTTCCCACAGCTCGCACTTTTCCAGCGTTACCCGCGAAAAATTGGCATAGCGCAGGTTCGACTTCTTGATGAACGCGCTGCAGAACCAGCTGCGCGTGGTGATCTGGTTCATGAAGCTGGCGTTGCTGAAATCCGCGCCCTGCGCACGGCACTCGCTGATCTCCAGGCCCAGCGCCTTGATGAAATTGAAATGGCACATGCTGATATCGCAGCTGCGGAAACTGGCTTCCTTCAGCGTGGCGCCATTGAAGCGGCAGCCGGCGCGGCTGTCGGCATCGTAGAAACTGCAGTTGATGAACTCGGTGCCGGTCAGGTCCGCACCGGAGAAATCGCACTCGTGGAACTGCTGGTCGACCACTTTCTGGCCGGTGTACTGGTCCACGCCGATGCGCAGCTTGCGGTGAACGGTGGGAGACATCAGGGATTCCATGCCAAGTGCCCCGCCATGATGCCGGGCCGCGAGGCCGATCCATAGACCCCGGGGCGGACGAGTTCACCGTCAGTCCAGCCGCCCTGTGCCCTCCCGACCAATGCGTGTTGTTGCACGATTATGCACGAACGTGCAGACTTGCGGCATGAGCGCCGACCCCAGCCCCCTACCCGCCCAGCGCACCCGGCAGATCCTCGAGGAGCTGCGCCAGCAGGGCCGCGTGGTCGCCGCCGAACTGGCGCGCCGTTATGCCGTCTCCGAAGATTCGATCCGCCGCGACCTGCGCGAGCTCGCCGCCCAGGGCCTGTGCCAGCGCGTCTACGGCGGCGCCGTACTGCCGCCGCCCAAGGAACGGCCGCTGCGCGAGCGCCTGACCCGCGACCGCGGCGACAAGGCCGAGCTGGCCGCCCGCGTCTGCGCGCTGCTGCAACCCGGCCAGGTGGTACTGCTCGATGCCGGTTCGACCAATCTGGCGATCGCCCAGCAGCTGCCGGCCGCTCTCGGGCTGACGGTGATCACCAACGCCCCGCAGATCGCCACCGCCGCCAGCATGCTCGAAGGCACTTCAGTGCAGCTGATCGGCGGGCGCCTGGCCAGCGGTGGCGGTGCGGTCGGTGCCGAGGCGTTGGCCCAGGTGCAGCGCCTGCGTGCCGACGTGTACCTGCCCGGCCCCTGCGCGGTGGACGGCGACACCGGCGTGTGGGCAATGGATGCGGAAGAAGCCACGCTGAAGCGCGCGATGGTGGCCTGCAGCAGCCGCGTCATCGTCGCCGCCACCACTGAAAAGCTCGGTGCCCGCGGCAACTGGCAGATCGCCAGCCTGGACGAGATCGACGACCTGGTGCTGACCACCACCGCACCGCCCGCCTTGGCGGCTCGCTTTCACGCCGCCGGTATCGCGGTGCACCCCACGCCTCCCTGACCGTACCGCTCATGTCCCTTGCCAACCGCGCGCGTGCCGAACAGCACGCGACCCGCGCTGCGTTCTTCATTCCCGGCTTCGCCACCGCGTTGTGGGCCACCCTGGTGCCATTCGCCAAAGCGCGCACCGGGATCAATGACGCCACGCTGGGGCTGGTGCTGCTCTGCCTCGGTGCCGGCTCGCTGCTGGCGATGCCCTTGTCCGGCGTGCTGGCCGCACGCCTCGGTTGCCGCCGGGTGATGGTGGCCAGCAGCCTGCTGATCTTCCTGACCGTGCCCGGCCTGGCCCTGGCGGGTTCGGCCTGGACGCTGGGCGTGGTGCTGTTCGTGTTCGGTGCGGCCGTGGGTGCGATGGACTGCACGATGAACGTGCAGGCCGTCATCGTCGAGCGCGAAGCACGGCGGGTGATGATGTCTGGCTTCCATGCCTTCTTCAGCATCGGCGGCTTCCTCGGCGCGGCCACCATGACCGTGCTGCTGTCCGCACAGTTGCCGCCCTTGGCATCGGTGCTGATCGGTGTCGGCACCATGCTGCTGGTGATGCTGTTGTCGGCGACCTACTGGCACAGCGAACGCATGCCGCACGACACACCGATGCTGGCCCTGCCGCATGGCATTGTGCTGTTCATCGGCGTGCTGGCGTTCGTCGCCTTCCTCGGCGAAGGTGCGATGCTCGACTGGAGCGCGGTGTTCCTCAGCGATGTACGTCGCGTCGATACCAGCCTCGCCGGCGTCGGCTATGTGACCTTCACCCTGACCATGACGGTCGCGCGCCTGTTCGGCGATGCACTGGTGGCACGCGTGGGCCGACAGCGCGCGATCGTGTTCGGTGCGCTGCTCGCCGGTGCCGGCGTGCTGGTGCTGACCCTGGTCACGCCGTGGCAGGCATCATTGGCGGGCTATGTGCTGGTCGGCCTCGGTTGCGCCAACATCGCGCCCGCGCTGTTCTCGCTGGCCGGCCACCAGACCCGCATGCCCGGCGCGCTGGCCATCACCGCCGTTTCCACGCTGGGCTTTGCCGGCATCCTTGCCGGACCGGCGTTGATCGGCTTTGCCGCCAATCATTTCGGTCTGATTGCTGCGTTCATCGGTGTGGCCACGGCCTTGTTGCTGGTGGCCGTGTCCACACGTTGGCTGCGGGTTTAGTCCAAGGCATCAGCGCCGCCTGCGCCGCAGCTTCATCCGCAACCGGCGGTAGCCGATCACCGTGGCCGTTGCACACAACGCAGCGCCAGCCAGGCTCAGCAGCAGCAACACCGCCAGCCGGGCGGTGACCTGACGCAGCATCGCCGGCAGGTCCCAGCTGTGCAGGAAGTGGAACAGCCAGCGACCCACGCGCTCGCGACGCCCCATCGTCAGCAACGGGTCGCCAGTGGCCAGATCGAGGTAGACCCGCGTCGCCTCGGCATCGCCGAAATCAGCCAGCGCCACCGGGAAGCGGCGTACCGCTGCGCCGTTCATGGCTTCCGGTGCACGCGGGTAGAAGTACGCATCCGCTGCGAGCTGGACCCAGTACCCCTGCACGGGCGCATCGGACAACGCCCGCACCTTCTGCTGCAGCCATGCGGCCGGCAGCAACCGCGCAACCTGCAGATGACCATCACTGCCGGACACAATGCGGGTCTTGCCCTGCCCGTCCAGCAACACCGCGAACAGCTCACCATCGATGCGTCGCCACTGGATCTCCACCGGCTTGAAGCGCGCGTCGTCGACGGCCGCCAGCAGCGCCGCCGGTTCACCCAGCGCGCCATCCACCGCTACCGCGCCGCCACGATAGCGTCCGCTGTCGATCGCTTCGCGCGTACTGCTGAAGACGCCCAACGGGTTCATCGACATCAGCCCGCTGAAGATCCAGCTGAACACGAAAGCCGCAGCCACCAGCCCGATCAGATGGTGCCAGCGCATCCATGGTTCGACGTATGGCGTCTTCGCACCCGAACGGTAGTGCCCACGGAAACGCCAGCGCCACACACCCACCACGATGCCGCTGATCGCCGCCACCGTGCACAGCGCGGACAGCACGATCACCACCCACGTCCACACCGGGTCCACCGACTGCATGCGCAGGAAGTACAACCAGTGCAGCCAGGCGCCCACATAGTTCCAGCGCTGCTGCACATGCGGTGCGTCCTGCACCACTTCGCCGGTGTGTGAGGACACATACACATCCCCTGGCTGCGCGCCGCCCACTTCAACCCGGTACAGCGGCCGATGCGCATCCAGCGCACGCGAATGCGTCCAGCGGTCCTCGTCCACGCGTGTCGCGCCGACGAAGGCTTGGCCGCCCGCGAACTGTGCGGCGGATGCTTCGGCTCTCTGTGCCGACACCGGCAGCAGCGCCTGGCCGGTCACGGCAGACCAGGCGCCCACGTTGCTGCCATTGCGCACCACGTACGCAGGCTCGCCACGCAGCGTCGTCAGCGCCACAACCTCCGGCTCGGCCTGCACCACGGCAGGCAGTACCGACAGCCCCTGCAGATCGCGAGCATCCCCCAGCACCGGCAACGCCGCCAGCCGCTCACCGGGTGTCAGCTTCGGGTAACCAATGAACAGCATCACCATGCCGCTGACAAACCACAGCAACATCAGCAGGCATCCGCCGATGCCCAGCCAGCGGTGCACCAGATAGGTCCAGCGCTTGGCGGTGGATCGCAACGTCATCGCCAGCCTCCTCAGAAGCGATGATCGACGGTGAATTCGACGCGCCGGTCCGCACCCAGCAGCCACTGCGTGCTGGTGTAGTACGCGGTGGCGTAGTACGCCTTGTCGAACACGTTGAACAGCCGCGCCGACAGCCGCGTGCGCGGTGCCGCCTGCCAGGTCAGTGCCAGGTCGGTGGTGCTGTAGCCGGGCAGCTCCAAGGTGTTGGCGTTGTCGGCGTAGCGCTTGCCGACGTAACGCACGCCACCCGCCGCACTCCAGTCCGGTGCGAACTGCCAGCTCAGCCACACATTGGCCAGGCGCTCGGCCACGTTCGGTGGCACATTGCCATCACGCGACACCAGCACCGCCGGCGAACCGGTGGTTTCCAAGAAGTCCTCGAACTCGGCCTTCAGCACCGTGGCGTTGGCATCGAGCGACCAGTGCGGCGCGAAGTTCCAGTTCAAGGAGGCTTCAACGCCACGCGAGGTCTGTGCGCCCACCTGCACGCGGCGATCCGGCACCAGCGGATCGCGGCTGAGCAGCCCGGTCTTGCGGATGCGGTACGCCGCCAGCGTGCACTCGCCGCCATCGAAGGCCTGCTTCAGGCCCAACTCGATCTGCCGGCCCTTGGCCAGGTCGAAGGCCCCGTTGGCCGGGCTGATCATCAACAGGCCACTCACCGGGTCCGCCGCCTGCGAGTACTGCGCATACAGGTTCAACGTCGGCTGCAGCGCGAATACCGCGCCTCCGCGCCAGCCGGTGCTGCGGTAGGTCTTCGAGAACGCGTTCTGGCCGCTGATCAGATCGGTACGATCAATGCGCGCGCGGTCGTGGCGCAGCCCACCCAGCACCGACCAGCGCTCGCTCAGCGCCAAGCGGTCTTCCACGAACAGCGCGTACTGCTCGGCACGATTACGGTAGCGCGGCAGGTTCGGCGCGTCGCTGGTGAACTGGCCCGGCACCGGATCGAACGGATCGACCGGGCCCGAGCTGCCGGCATAGGTGTTGTTGGTGTGCTTGAAGTGCGCGCGGTTGGCATCGAGGCCCACGGCGAAGCTGTTGGCCAGGCCCGCAATGTTCCCCTGTACCCTCAGCGTCGAGGTCAACCCGGTCTGGTCCTGGTCGTGGGTGATCTCGGTATTGCCTGAGCGATCGATCAAGCCGGTAGCGCGGTTGTAGACGTAGGCTTCGGCATTGCGCCAATCGCGCTGGCTGTCGATCTGGTAGAGGCGCGTGCGCCATTCGACGCTTGCGTTCGGCGTCCACAGCGCATCGAGCTGGGTCCAGCGGTCGCGGTAGCGGATGTCACTGTCTTCCACGTTGTAGTTGCGGTGGCGCAGCGCCTCCAGCTGGCGGCCATCCACCAGTGGCGTGCCGAAGTAGCGCATCGGTTGCTGATAGCCTTCCGCATGGGTGAGCGACAGCTGCAGATCCGCACGCGGTTGCCACAGCAGTGCGCCGGAGAAGGTGGCATCACTACTGCGCCCGCGATCAACCCAGCCACCGCTGTAGTTGCCACTCACATCCAGCCGGTAGGCCAGCTCGGGGGTCAGCGCGCCACCACTGCCGAAGCCCAGCCGCGCGGTGTCCTCGCTGCCCACGGTCACGCTGATCTCGTTCTCGATGGCACCGCGCGTCGGCTTCTTCGGCACGATGTTGATGACCCCGCCAATGGCACCATCGCCATGGATGACCGAGGCCGGACCGCGCAGCACTTCGATGCGCTCGATGGACCAGGTATCGAATGGAAAGGTGATGCCCACGCCGCCATACTGGCGCAGCCCGTCATACAGGCGCATCACGGAAGCGCCATCGGTGAAGCCACGGCTGGACAGCGCACTCAGGCCGTTGCCCGGGTGCGGCATCGCACTGATCGCACCGGCGCGGCTGATCGCATCATTGAGGTTGGTGTCGCCGCGCTGTTCCAGTTGCTCGCGCGAAATCACCGTCAGGCTGGCCGGTGTCTGCAGCACGCTCAGGCCCAACGCAGAGCCTGCGCTGGAGGTGGAAGACAGCTCGCCGCTGCGGGTATCGACCACGCGCACGGTATCCAGCGTGGTCGGTGGTGCCGCATCGGCGGCAAGTACAGAGGCGGTGTGCAGGAGCAACGCGCACATGGCAGGCAGCGTCGCCCGGCGCAGGCGCGCGGAGTTGGGGTTCGTTTTCATCTGTTCACGGCATGCAAGGCCACCCTGCAATGGCAGGGCAGCAATCAGAAAGGGACAGACACGCGCGTGCGGGCACCGGCCGTGGCCGGCAACCTCATGAAAAAAGATCAATGCACCGCGCGTGTGGCTCAGGCAGCCATGAAGGCCGGTGGCCCGCGCGCTCCCAATGTGCCGATGACCCGCTGCGGCAACGCCTGCACTGCACCACGCAGCGCACGGCATATCGATACCATCGGTGCCAACAGCAGCAATGCCGCCACCAGCAGGGTGATCAGCCGCGCGGCGATCAGGCAGTAATCGCAATCCACGCCCATCTCATGGTCGGCATGTGGATCGGCAGCTGGCTTCGGCGTCGATTCGCCGTGCTGCATCGCCATCGCGTGATGATCGTGGTGCCCTTCCATCGCGTGCTGCGCATGCTCTGCGTGCATCGCATGGTCCATCGCCGCCACCGGCGCAGCGGTGGCCACGTGACCGTGCGCCAGCCAACGGCTCACCAACGGGGCGAGCAGCACCAGCAGCATGGCAAGCCATGCCAAGGACTGGAACCGGCGGTGGAGGACAGAACGACGCACACCACCATTCTACGGGGCTGCCGCCAACCCTGGACCACGTTCAGGATTTCCAGAAGGGTGGTGCGACGTTATGACGCAGCCACGGACGCAAGCGCTCTCCATGACACCAAGGGGGACGGAAGGCACCCATACGGCCCCTTCCGTCCCCGCATCACATCGCTAGAACCGCGCCGGTTGCTGCACCGCGCGCTCCAGAAACATGAAACCCGCCTGCAGGCTGTTGCGGGCGTTCTCCAACCAGCGCTCCGGATCGGCTACCGCAAATCGCTCCTGTGCATCCACATCACCCGAGTCGGCCAGATCAGCCAGCTGCAGATGGATGTGGTTCTCCACCAGGCTCACCAGCACGGCGAGCTCGGCCGATAAACCGGCGATGCGTTCGGTGAAGCCAGCGTCGTTGCTGTTCAGAGACATGTCCCCTGTTCCTATGCGTTGCGGTGTTGATGGATGGCTTCGAAACGCTCGGCACAGGCAGGCCCACAGAACAGCCTTGCCGGATCGTTGTCGAAGTCTTCGCTGCAGTCCGGGTTGTGGCATTCCCCCATGGGAGTGAGAGGGGCAACGTTGCTGGCCCGCGTTGCGTGCTGGGCCAGGGCGCGTTGCAGGTGGCGCGCTTCCATTTCCTGCGCTTCGTCGATGGTGTCCGTCATGCGGGTTGTATTTTATCGAGGGGTGGTCGCACCGATTGAGAACGTCGCAACGACCGTCAACGACGCGGATTCCGCGGCGGATCGGCGTTCGTGGTTGCAGTGGATTTCAAACATGCAGGCTCCTTGTGCACGGGCGCCCGAAGGCGCGGTGGAGAGAAACGAAGGGCCGTCGCTGACGGCGATCGCATCATCCGAAAACCGGTTCTCGCCAACTGCGACGCATCGGCGCGACCACGGCGATCTGCGAACGCCATCGCAGATCCAACGCGTACTGGATGGCCTGAGCGCGCCCGGGGATGCAAGGTACTGGAAGGTGTTGCAAATGAAGCCACGATCCGACACCATGACCGTGCCACCACCTCCCATCACATCCTGATCGCACTGCATCGGTCGGCCGCTGCGTGACCTGCGCACGCCAGAAACTGCACAGCACGTTGGCCGCCATCGGCCGCCGTGGACCGATCCACGTTCCCAGGGGCTCCGTCGAATGCACACACCGCATCCCACGCAGGACATCGTGCCCGCGTTCCTGCAGGCCATGCACGCGCACGGCATCGTGCCGGACGCGCGCGGCCGCGACGCGCTCAATGCCGATGGCACACTGGTTCGCTTCCATGTGGAAGGCGACCGTCGTGGCACGCGCAACGGGTGGGCCGTGTTGTTTGGAGACCATGTGCCGGCCGGCGAGTTCGGCAGCTGGCGGACCGGCACCCGCCATGCCTGGTGCGCGAAATCGCCGACCGCGTTGAGTGCGGCCGAGCAGCGCGCCATCCGGCAACGCCAGGAAGCGGCCCGCAGCGAGCGCGAACGGCATCAGCGCGAGCGCGAGGACGCTGCCGCCAAGGCCGCCAACGTGCTGTGGAACCGTGCCATTCCCGCCGACGTTCAGCACCCCTATCTGGTACGCAAGGGCATCCACGCACATGGCCTGCGCGTGGCGCCGTGGCCGGTGCGCAACAGCGATGGCCTGGTCTTCCGCCATATCGACAATGCCCTGCTGGTGCCGGTGATGAACAGCGCGGGCCGTATCGTCTCGTTGCAGGCGATCTTTCCCCGCGTGGATCCAGCACTAGGCCGCGACAAGGACTTCCTTTCCGGTGGCCGCAAGCAGGGCTGCTTCCATGTCATCGGCAAGCCGGCCCCTGGCCAACCGATCGCCATTGCAGAGGGCTATGCCACCGCCGGATCCATCCACCAGGCCACGGGCTGGTGCGTGGTGGTGGCCTGGGATGCAGGCAACCTTGGCGCGGTCGCCCGGGCCTGGCGCGGCGCCATGCCGGACGCATCGTTCGTGCTGTGCGCCGACAACGATCAGTGGACGCGGCAGCCGCTGGACAACCCGGGCGTCACCCTGGCCACGCAGGCTGCCGCGGACATCGATGCCCGCGTGGCCTGGCCCGAATTCGCCGCGCTGCATGGCGACGATGACCGTCCTACCGACTTCAACGACCTGCATCTGCGTGAAGGGCTGGACGCCGTGCGTACCCAGCTGTTGCCTCCCGCACCGCCCGCAGCAGGCGACGACGTGGCGGGGGACGATGCGCCGTCATCGGCCAGCGCGCGCTACCAGGTGCCTGGCAACCTGTCCGCATTCGATGCCTTCACCCCGTTTCCCGATACCAACGCGCGCGGGCGGCCGTTGCCAACCGCCCGCAACCTGGCCGAGCTGTGCCGTCGTACCGGTGTGACCGTGCGCTACAACGTCATCCGCAAGGATCTGGAGATTCTGGTCCCTGGGCTGCAGACGACCGTGGACAACGCCAAGGAGGTCGCGGCGGGCGAAGTGATGGATTGCATGCACCGCGCTGGCATGGCCACCGCCAGCTTCGAGACCAACCTGTGCCAGGTGGCCGAAGCCAATCCCTACAACCCGGTCGCCAGCTGGATCACCTCACGGCCGTGGGATGGCCAGACCCGCCTGCAGGCGTTCTTCGACACCGTGCTGGAAGCCCAGCCCACGCGCATGGCCGACGGCCGCGTGCTGAAGGAAGTCCTGATGCGGCGCTGGCTGATCTCCGGTGTGGCGGCCGCCTTTGAGCCCGATGGCGTGGTCGCGCGCGGCGTACTGACGTTCGTCTCGAAACAGAACCTGGGCAAGACACGCTGGGCACGGCAACTGGCGCCGGCGGAGCTGCAACTGATCGCCGATGGGGTGGTGCTCGATCCGGCCAACAAGGACAGCGTCAAGCAGGTCATCTCCAAGTGGATCGTCGAACTGGGCGAAGTCGATGCCACCTTCCGCCGTACCGATATCGCGGCACTGAAATCATTCATCTCGCGCAGCCATGACGAGATCCGTCGCCCCTACGCGCGCACCGAATCCCGCTATGCGCGGCGCACCATCTTGTTTGCCAGTGTCAACGACGAACGCTTCCTCCGCGATGCCACCGGCAACACCCGCTGGTGGACCGTGCACGCCGTGGCGCTGGGCGAACCGGCGCGGATCGACATGCAGCAGGTCTGGGCTGAGGCCCATGCGTTGTACTGCAGTGGCGAGACCTGGCACTTGAGTGCCGAGGAACTGGATGCGCTCAATGCCACCAACAGCGAACACGAGCCCATCTCGCCGATCGCCGAACTGATCGATCGTCATTTCGACTGGTCGCTCCCTGCCGAGCACTGGAGCGCGCACTACCGCGCCACCGAGATCGTCATCGCGGTGGGCATCGACAGGCCCAACCGTCGCGAGGTGAACGAGGCCGCCGCCTACGTGGTGAAGCGGCATGGTGTGCGCACCCGCGTGGTGGGCAAGGAGCGCGCCAAGGTCTGGCTGATGCCACAGCGCAAACGCAGTCTGGCCGAGCACGCGGCAGGGCCGTTCTAGATGCCGCGCCTCCATGATGGTCGCGACGTTGACAGCAGCAGCGGCGACTGGCGCCTGCACTGCGAAGCACGTCGCCTGCTGCAACTGGACGGCTACCGGCGCGTGGGCACCGACGGGCGCTGGACGGTGGTCAGTCCGCGCCGGCACCGCCAACAGTATCTCGAGGGTGTCCTGGCCGCACGCGGCCCGGTTGAGCGTGAGCGTCTGGCAGCAGCGGCATTGCGGCTGTGGATCGCCAGCCCGCCCAACCGCATCATGATGCAAGTAGATGAAAGGTGTTGACTAGAGGCGTCTACAGGGGCAAGATGCCGGTATCGGCCCGCCACCTTCCAGGAGCGCTTCCGCCATGTCCCGTCCCCGACTGCATGCCTTCGAAGGTGAGCAGCTGACCGTGCAGCAGATCCACCAGCGGGTACCGGTGCTGTCCGAGCGGACCATCCGCGACCACCTTGCTGCCGGCCGGCGTACCCGCACCGCCATGTTGTGCTTTGACCCGATCGCCGCGGCGGCCCGGGGCGGGCACATCACCCAGCGCATCCTCCGCGCCCGCAGCGTCGTCGGTCGCGATTCCTGATCCTCCGGCACCTGCCGCATTTCTCCAGGAGTAGATTCCGCATGATTCCCGCCTCCCTCGACAGCGGTCATCGCCTGATTGCCGACACACTGGCCGCGTTCCGTGCCGGCCCTGCACTGGGCAGCGTTGCCCTGCGGCCGGCGCCACGCTCTCGTGTGCCGCTCTACATCGGCATCGCCGGCAGCAAGCGCTCGGGCAAGGACACACTCGCCAATGGACTGGCGTCGGCGTTGTCACTGCCATGCGACAGCTTCGCGGCCCCACTGCGGCAATTGGTCGCCTCCCTCCTCGGGCTTTCCCTGCACGAACTGGACAGCCGCAAGGAGGACGCCATCGACTGGCTGGCCGAACTCACCCCGCGCCAACTGATGCAGACCGCCGGTACCGAGTGGGGGCGTGACCGCGTCCATCCCGAGCTGTGGGTACGCTCGCTGTTCGCACGCCTGCCCGAGGGCGGGCTGGTACCCGACGTCCGCTTCGCCAATGAGGCCCGCGCGATCCGCCGTCGTGGTGGTGTCGTGATCCGCGTCAATCGCCCAGGCCATCGCAGCAGCGACCCTCATGCCAGCGAGCAGCCGCTACCGCATGAGCTGGTCGACATCGAAGTCGACAATGACAGCACCGCGGCCGATCTGGTCCGCAGATCGCTGGACCAGCTGCGTTCGCGCGGTGTGATCTGATCCGGAATGCCGGCCCGCCATCCGGTCCATCCCCCGAACCCAGCGCAGGCCCCGACCCATCATCGGCGAAAATGATGTAAGGTCATCCCCCATCACCGACGACACCTGTCGTCACCCTACATCCCCAACCCATTTCGCAAAGAGGAAACGCCATGGAGGTCGAACAGTTCACGTCGACGCGCCTGAAGGCCATCGAGTTGTTCAAGTCCCAGCCCAAGGGCAGCAAGGACATCGTGAGCCTGGATGCGATCTTCATCTCGCTGTGCACGCTGGCCACTGCCCGGGCAGGCGCAGGCAGCGCCCAGCAGACGCGTACCGTGGCCCGCCCGGGCAGCCAGCAGCCGCCCGCGCCATGGTTCGTCGAAACCCTTGCGGCCCTGAAGGGCAAGGGCGAGTCGATCACCGTGGCGCGCTTCCTGATGTTCGCCAACCGCTTCCCGGTCAAGCGCATGGACCAGGTCAACGCCGCACGCTGGCTGCGCGACGCCGGGTACATCCCCCGCAAGACCGGCGGCAACCTGGTGTTCGATCTTTGATCCAGCGCCCCCTGCAGTCCTGAAGCCCCGGCATCGTCCGGGGCTTTTTCGTTTCCGGCCAGTACACGGCGCATGAGGCTGTGTGGCAGGTGGCCGTCCTCACCCTGTACCTGCCCCATCCCCTTGATCTGCCTCTGTTCCTGCCAGGTGAGGACAACGAGTACGGATGTACAGGAAAACACCAGCGGCCAGAGCAAGCGGATTCGGCTCACTGCAAGCAGGCGTGTCGTGCTCCTCCCCCCTCCTCACGCACGACTGAACGTCTTCAGCGCACCGATATAAAAGTAGATGAAAGGTGTTGACTGGTCATGCGGGATGGCAACAGTGGAGATCAATGCCACTGAAGACATCCTCCATGAACGCCCTGCCCGACAGCATCCAGACCCTGGCCGAGGTCATCGGCGAATCCGCAGCCCTCACGCTGGTGCGTGCCTGGCCGCCGACCACCTCCAGCACCACCGGCCGTCACCGCGTCATCGTCTACGTCCCCTCCACCCTGCCCGACCAGCACCGGCTGATCGACATCCTTGGCCACGACGTCGCCCAGCGGCTGGTCGCGCACTTCGGCGGCGAACTGTTGTTCCTGGCATCCTGCTTCGCTGCCGGCGCGCACGAACGCCGCGAGCAGATTGCCCGCGCGGTCGCCAGCGGCATGCCACGCGACCATGTTGCGCGTGAGTTCGGCGTCTCACAGACCACCATCAAGCGCGCCCTGCGCGGTGCGCGCACCGCGTTGCCACCGGCTGTCCACCCGGCCCTGCTCAAGGGATACGCACGCGCATGAACGAGAGCGACCTGCTGGCCGGCGTGCCGGATTGGGCCAAGTACCTGGGCGGGACCTCGGGCGTGCTGATCGCGGTGTCGCTGTGGCTGCGCCAGTGGTTGTCGTCGGCCAAGGTCGACCGCACCGCCGATGAAGCCACCAGCAACACCCTGCGCACCCTGCAGGAACAGCTCGCGGCCGAACGTACACGCGCTGATGGGCTGATGCACGAGCGCGAGGCAATGGCCCAGGAGATCGGGCAGCTGCGCGGTGAAGTCAGCGCCCTGCGTGCACAGATCGCCCAGCAGAGCGTACAGATAGACGCTCTGTTGAACCTGGTGCGCAAGCAGCCGGGGGCCGCCGCATGACCGCCGCTGCAGCCAACGCCCTCGGTGGCACCAACGTTGCTGCGTTCCTGGACATGCTGGCGGTGTCCGAAGGCACCGACATACCCAGCCAGCGCTCGCGTGACCGCGGCTACGACGTCATCGTCGGTGGCCAGCTGTTCACCGACTACCGCGACCATCCCCGCGTGCTGGTGTCGCTGCCGCGCTACGGCATCAAATCCAGCGCCGCAGGCCGCTACCAGTTCCTGCGCAGCACCTGGGATGACCTGCGCGCGCGACTGGGCCTGCCTGACTTCGGCCCGGTTTCGCAGGACCGTGCGGCGGTCGCCCTGTTGAAACAATGCGGTGCCTACGAGCTGATCCGGCTGGGACGCTTCGATGCCGCCGTCACCGCGGCCCGGCGCATCTGGGCATCGCTGCCGGGCGCCGGCTACGGCCAGAAGGAGCACGCACTGGAAACACTGCGCGCGGCGTACCGTGCCGCCGGCGGAGCCCTGCAGTGACGCCCCCGGGACTGAGGTTGGGCATCGGGTTGCTGGTCCTTGCCGGTAGCCACGCGAGCTGCGCCTGGCTGGGATGGACCCTGCGCGACCGCACTGCGGACCTTGCCGTTGCCACCACCCGGGCAGCGCAGCAGGAGGCCCGCACCGATGCAGTCCAGCGCGCGCACCAGCAGGCCCTCGCCAACAGCGCCGCAGGCGCGCAGGCCGAATCACAGCGCCTGGCCCACCAGGCCCGGCACACCGAACAGTTCAACACCCTGCAACGGGACATCGAGACCCATGCCAAGACTCCTGGTCGTGATCGCGGCGACGCTGACGGTGAGTTCGTGCGCATCTGGCGCGAGGCCAACGCCGGCCACGCCCTGCCGCGCTGACCTCAGCATCGCACCTGCCCAGCTGCTTCCCCCACCCCGCCTGCCGGACCTGCACGCAGCCAGCGATGACGCGCTGCTGCGCAATCACGTTGCGGTCGCACAGCAGTACCACGCGCTGGCCGACCAGCTGAGTGCGCTGCTGTGCAGCCTCGGCAGCCAGCGCGGCATCACCATCAATGGCGCCGCGCCGGCAGCACCCGCCGACTGCGGCAGCAGTGCCACTCCCACGCACTGAGCCTTCCGGACAAGGCCACGCCTGCAATGCCGCCTCACTGCGGTGATGGCAACACTGGCTGCAGACCGTGCGCGCCTTGCAGCGCTACGCCCCTCCTTCCTTCCCTGCATGAGCTGACATGGCGAACGATTCCTTCCCTCCCACGCTCGATCCGCTGATTGCCGCGATCGAAGCCGCGATCCGCGCACGCTTTCCGGGGTTTGCAAGCGTCGAGTTCCATCGCGAGGCCAACGCTGAGGGGATGCCCCTGCCGGGCTGCCTGCTGGCGATGACCCGCTGTGACCGCAGCAGGGACAACAATGATGGCAGTGGCCTGCTGCAGGCCACGCTACGCTTCGAAGCGCGCATTGCGCTGCCGGCGACCGATGCAACCACAGCGCTGCAGCTGCGCAACGCGGCCCTCGCCCTGGCGACCTGGCTGCACCAGCTCGGCCGCTTCCCCGGCGTTGCCAGCGGTGCGATCGATGTGATTGCAGCATTGCCGGAAGACCCCGCGGCGGCACAGCCGGGCCTGCGCACTTGGATCGTCGAGTGGTCACTGCCGGTCGCGCTGGGCGACAACCCGTGGGACGACGCCGGTGGCGTGGTGCCGCAGGCGTCCTACAGCTTCGCGCCGGAGATCGGCCGCGCCCATGAGTCCCGCTACCAGCCGTTGCCGGAGCGCGCACGATGAGCGCCGAACACGCGCGGCTGATCGGCAACCTGCTGATGATCGGCGTGGTGCGCGAACTGGACGAGGCGAACGGGCGCGTTCGCGTCGATGCCGACGGCATGCTTACCGACTGGATTCCCTGGCTGGAGCGCCGCGCCGGACCGGGCATGCGCAGCTGGTGCGCTCCCGAACCGGGCGAGCAGGTCGTGCTGGCGTGCCCCTATGGCGACCCTGGCCAGGCACTGGTACTCGGCAGCCTGTACCAGGACCGCTTTCCGCCGCCGGCCGACTCGCGCCTGCGGCAACGCACCGAGTTCGCCGACGGCAGCAGCGTCGAGTACGACCAGGAAACCACCACGCTCAACGTCCATGTCGGCAGCGGCAAGGTCATCGTCACCTGCGCGAATGCACAGGTGATCGCCAGCGAATCGATCGTGCTCGATACACCCTCGATCAAGGCGACCGGCGATCTGGATGTCAGCGGCGCGATCAGCGCCGGCAAGGACATCAGCACACCGGGCGACGTCAAGGCCGGTGCCATCGGCCTGAAGGCACACACACACACCGCACAGGGCCCAACCGCCCCGACCACGCCGGCCCAGGCCTGAGCGGCCACGCCTGCAATGCCCTGAAAGCCCGCACTCCACGACGATAGAGGCCATGCGAGGAATCGACGCCAACACCGGCAAATCACTGGATGGGCTCGCCCATCTCCACCAGTCCGTGCGTGACATTCTCACCACGCCCCTTGGCTCCCGCGTACTGCGCCGCGAATACGGTTCACGCGTATTCGAACTGATCGATGCGCCGACCAACCGCTCGCTGCGCATGGACCTGATCGCGGCCACCGTCGACGCGCTGGCGCGATGGGAACCGCGTCTCCACGTCGAGAACGTCGACGTCTCCCTCCCCGCCCCCGGCGTGATGATCCTGGCAGTGACCGGGATCCACCTGCCGGACGGCGAAGCCATCACCATCGAAGGAATCGAGGTTCGCTAACCGTGGCATCCGGCTCGTTCACCAGTGTCAATCTGTCCCAGCTGCCTGCACCGGCGGTCATCGAAGTGCTCGATTTCGAAGCCATGTTCGATGAATCGCTGACCGCACTGCAGGCCCTGGATCCCACCTTCGACGCGCTGCTGCCGTCGGACCCGGCCTTCAAGATCCTGGAGGTCTGCACCTACCTGCGCCTGCTCGATCGCCAGCGTGTCAACGACGCCGCGCGTGGCGTGATGCTGGCCTATGCCGGTGGCAGCGACCTGGACCACCTCGCCGCGATCTTCGGCGTCGCCCGCCAGGTGCTCGACCCAGGCAGGCCGCAGGAAGGCATTCCACCGCGATATGAGAGCGATGAGGACTTCCGCCGCCGCATCCAGCTGGGCCCGGAAGGGTTCAGCGTGGCGGGGCCGGAAGGTGCCTATGTATTCCATGCGCTGAGCGCGGACCCGCGCGTGCTCGACGCCAGTGCGACCAGTCCCGCCCCCGGCGAAGTGGTGGTCTCGGTGCTGTCGCGCGAAGCGGATGGAACCGCCACCCAGGGGCTGCTGGACATCGTCGAGGCGAAGCTGAGCGCCGATGACGTGCGACCGCTGACCGACCACGTGCTGGTGAAGCCGGCCACGATCGTCACCTACTCGGTCGACGCCACGCTGTTCACCTTTGCCGGCCCGGATTCGCAGGTCGTGCTTGCTGAAGCGCGCACCCGCCTGGACCGCTACATCAGCGAGTCACATCGCCTCGGCCGCGATGTCACCCGTTCGGGGTTGTTCGCCGCATTGCATGCCGAGGGCGTGCAGCGCGTGGAGATCGTCCATCCGGCTGCAGATGTGGTGGTGGACCGAACCCAGGCCACCCACTGCGCCGGCGTGACCCTGACCCACGGCGGCACCGATGAATGAGCCGAGCACGCGCCTGATCAACGCGCGCCTGCGCGGCGCGATCGATGGCCGCAACCGCACCTTCCGCCACCCCGGCGGCGCGCTGGCGAGCCTGCAGGCTGTGTACCGCACCGATGCACGGGGGCGGCAGCCGCTGCAGGGCAGCGTCATCGAGGGCAGCAGGGTCACCCTGGCCGCTGCACCGGCGCCCGGCGAGGTCATCGATGGTGACGCCCAGGTGGTGGTGCCCTCGGCGGCAAACCTGCTACCCGCCAACGCCACCCATGCCGAGCGCGCGCTTGCCCGCGCCATCGTTGCACGTCCGTTGCCGGTGGACATCACCGCGCTGTGGGATGCCGACCGCTGTCCGACCGCACTGCTGCCCTGGCTGGCCTGGGCGCTGTCGGTGGACGAATGGAAGGCCTACTGGCCCGAAGCCGTGAAGCGCGCCCGGGTGCGTACGGCCATCGCCATCCAGCGTCGCAAGGGCACCGCCGGCAGCGTGCGCGACGTGGTGGCCGCCTTCGGTGGATCGGTGCTGATCCGCGAGTGGTGGCAGCTGCAGCCCAGGGGCGCGCCGCACACCTTCGAAGCGGTGATGACCATCGCCAACCAGGATGGCCAGTCTGCCACGGCGATGTTCGTGGAGGACGTCATCGGCGAAATCACCCGGACCAAGCCGGTGCGCTCGCACTTCACCTTTACCCAGGGCATGCAGGCCGACGCCGCCGTCGGCGCACTTGCAGCCGCCCACGCCACGGCCTTCCGCCGCCTTCAACTGATCGGAGAGTAACCCCCGCATGCGCCTGAAAATCACCGATGCCGGCTTCGCCAAGCTGGTCAATCCGCCGAACACCGGCACCAACGCCGTCCTGATCACCCAGATCGGCCTGACCTCGACTGCCTTCGTGCCGTCGGCGGGGCTCACCGCACTGCCCGGCGAGATCAAGCGCGTCGCCACCTTCGGCGGCCAGGCCGTGGGCGATGACACCGTGCACGTCACCATCCGCGATGACAGCGCCACCTCCTACACGCTGCGCGGTTTCGGCCTGTACCTGGCCGACGGCACCCTGTTTGCCAGCTACGGCCAGGCCGATCCGATCATGGAGAAGTCGGCCGCATCGATGCTGCTGCTGGCCACCGACACACGCTTCAGCGGGATCGACACGACGCAGATCCAGTTCGGCGATGCCGGCTTCCTCTATCCACCGGCCACCACCGAGGTCGTCGGCGTGGTCAAGCTGGCCACCAGCACCGAAGCCGAAGATGCGACCGACACCCAGCGCGCAGTGACCCCGCGTGGCGTGCGCGCTTACACCGACAAGCGCTTCGGCGCCAGCGCCCCGACCGCGCTGGCGAAGACACTGCTGTCTGCGGCGAACACCGCGGCGGCGCGCACTGCGCTGGAACTGAGGAGCGCCGCACTGAAGGACACCGGGCATGGCAACGGCCTGGACGCCGACACACTGGATGGCAAGCACGCCTCCGAGTTCGCCCTGGCCGGTGACTTCGCCACCGTGGGCCACAAGCATGTGATTGCCGATGTGACCGGGCTGCAGTCGGCACTGGATGGCAAGGCGTCCAGGGGCGGCAACACGTTCACCGACCAGCAGTTCATCAGCGGCACGTATCCGCTGCTGGGCTTCGGTGCCGCCGGCGCCGAACAGTCCTTCATTGGCGGCTGGGGAAATTCCAGCCTGTGGCGCGTATGGAGCGCGGACCGCAGCGCCAGCAGCGAGATAACCATCAAGCATGGTGATGGCCCGCGCTGGAACGGCTCGCCGATGTGGCATGCCGGGAACTTCGCGCCTGAAGCGAAGATGGACAAGAGTGGCGGGACGTTCACCGGCGCGGTTTCCATCTCCAACAACTCGCTGCGCCTGTCCGGCTGGGGCAGCACGCTGACCGATGGTGTCATCTACTTCGGCACCGGTGACAGCTACATTTTCAAGTCAGGTTCCTCCTTCACCTTCCGCAATGTGGAGGGTGCCTATAGCGCAACGCTCAGCGCAGGCGGGAACATCTGGACTAGCGGCAACTTCGATCCCGGCGGGAAGATCAACAAAGCCGGCGACATCATGAACGGCACGCTGAACATGTATGTGGGTCAAGGCAGCACCCAGGTCGTGCACCAACGGTTCGGCTGGGGCAACAACGTGACCCGATGGGCGACAGCCATGGAGAGCGACGCCACACTTTCGCTTTACTCCTACGACTTCAATGGAGGAACTCCGACGCAGCGCGCGAGCTTCAGCAATGTCCAGTACCGGGAGAACACATTCGTCGGCGGCGTCACTTCCGCAGGTGGCAATGCCGCATTCATCATCAAGGACCGTGGGAACGCGAATCAAGAGTTCCACATCTACAACACGGACAACGTGTTCCGGATCTGGTCGTCCACTGCGCAAGTGGATCGACTGCAACTGAATGCCGCGGGGGCTCTCTGGACGGCCGGCGGCTTCGATACTGGCTCTTCACGCAAGCTGAAAAACATCGAAGGCGCACTTCCCTATGGCCTGGCAGCTGTCGAACAGATGGAACTGGCAGCCGGCCACTACAAGCCCGAGTACAACGACGACGGACGCCGTCGCCTGTTCTTCGTCGCCGAGCAGCTGGCCGAACTGGTGCCGGAAGCGGTCGACCTGGAAGGCGTCGAGTTCCAGGGTGAGCGCGTGGCATCGGTCAAGCTCGACCAGCTGCTGCCGGTCATGGCCAAGGCCATCCAGGAACTGGCCGCCGAAGTGCGCGCACTGAAAGCGGAGCGCTGACATGCCCAGCGGATATCGCTCTTCCGGTGTCGACTTTGACGACCTGTTCGATCCGTACGTTGAAGGTCCACTGGCGCAGGATTCGGGCCGCCGTATCGGCGGCGGCGACCTGAGCCGCCGCTATGCCCACATCCAGTACGGCAGCAAGCGTGCCGACGTAGGCCATCGCATCAACGGCATGGACGTGTCCAACCTGTGGGCGGCCCGGGGCAGCGCCACCTACAGGCTGCCGTTCCATGGCAAGGGCTACTCGGCAAGCAATGGCGCCAAGACCAACTCCACCGGCTCCGTGTCGGCTACCGTCTCGATTCTGATCTATGCCGACGGCACCTATGCCATCCGCACAGGCGTCGCCGGTGGCGGCAATGGAGGCAGCTCAGTAGCAGCGTCGGGCCAGTGGCTTCCGGCAGGTGCAAGCGTTTCCGAGTACGAAGTGCAGATCACCGGCTCCTCGCCCGCTAAAGCCTCCTTCAGCACGAGTGCTCCCTCGTTTGTGCCGGCGTCGGCGGCACCGTCGGCAGGCGTGTCGATCAGTGTCCCCGCCAGGTCCGCCAGTTACGAATCGGACAGCATCAGCATTTCCGTCGCGCTGCGCCGTGCCGGAGGTATCGGCCAGGTTTCCACGTTCAGCGCAAGCGTCAGCGCCTCCGGCTGGGTCTGATCGGTCAGCGGGCCACCGCTGCAATTATCGCGACCGCCACATTCTCCGAACATTACCCCGTCGCCTGCACAAGCCGGCACACACCCACACCGAGGAAGAACCCCGAATGACCGAATTTCTCCATGGCGTACAGGTCGTCAACATCGATACCGGTGCCCGATCGATTGCCATCGCCTCCAGCAGCGTGATCGGCATCGTCGGCACCGCACCGCTGGCCGACACCGAAGCGTTCCCCGTCAACACGCCCGTACTGGTGACCTCGCCGTCGCAGGCCGCCAAGCTGTCGGCGACCACCGGCACCGATGCCGGCACCCTGCCCGGTGCGCTCGACACGATCTTCGACCAGTCCAGTGCCGTCGTCGTCGTCGTCCGCGTCGAGAAGGGCGCGAATGAAAGCGCCACCTTGGCCAACGTGCTGGGCGGCGTGAACGCCCAGACCGGCGCCTACGAAGGCGTGCATGCGCTGCTGGCCGCCAAGTCCATCGTCGGCGTCAAGCCGCGCATCCTGGTCGCACCCGGCTTTACCCATGTGCACCCGGCCGATCCGGCCAAGCCGGAGGCCGTGCTGGCCAACCCGGTCGTAGCGGAACTGCTCGGCATCGCCGAGAAGCTGCGCGCGGTGATCATCAAGGATGGCCCGAACAGCAACGACGACGCCGCCAAGTCCACCGCCGCCCTGACCGGCTCCAAGCGCGTCTACGTGGTCGACCCCGCGCTGCTGGTGCAGTCCGGTGATGCCATCGTCACCCGCCATGCCTCCGGTGCCGTGGCCGGTGCCATCGCCCGCAGCGACAACGAGCGCGGCTGGTGGGCGTCGCCGTCGAACCTGGAACTCAACGGCGTGGTCGGTACCGCGCGTGCGATCGACTTCGGCCTGTCCGATGCCACCAGCCGCGCCAACCTGCTGAACCAGGCCAACGTGGCCACGGTCATCCGCGAAGGGGGCTTCCGCCTGTGGGGCAACCGCACCACCAGCATCGATCCGAAGTGGCAGTTCCTGTGCGTGGTACGCACCGCCGACATCATCGCCGACAGTCTGGAGGCCGCCCACCTGTGGGCCGTCGACCGCGGCATCAGCAAGACCTACGTCGATGACGTGCGCGAGGGCGTCAATGCCTTCCTGCGCGGCCTGAAGACCCAGGGCGCGATCCTCGGCGGCAACTGCTGGATCGACCCGGAACTGAACGCAGCGGACAGCGTGGCCCAGGGCCGCTTCTACTGGGACTTCGACTTCACTCCGACCTACCCGGGTGAGCAGCTGACCTTCCGCATGCACATGAACAACAACTACGTCTCGGAGATCTTCTAAGCATGGCGCGCAAGATCCGTAAAAACTTCAACTTCTACGTCGACGGCAAGGGTTATGCCGGCAGCGTGATGTCCTTCACCGCCCCCAAGCTGTCGCTGAAGACCGAGGACTTCCAGGCCGGCGGCATGCTGGCCCCGACCGAGATCGTGCTCGGCCATGAAAAGCTGACCGCCGATGTGGAGTTCGCCTCCGACGACGCGGAGATCATGAGCAAGTTCCACGTCATCGAAAGCAAGGAATACGGCTTCACCGCCCGCGAGGCGCTGGAAGGCGACGACGGCGAAGTGACCCAGGTCGTGCACAACATGCGCGGCAAGGTGAAGCTGCTGGACCGTGGCGAAACCAAGGTCGGCGAGAAGGGCACGATCAAGGTCAGCCTGGCGCTGAGCTACTACAAGCTGACCCATGGTGCCCAGGTCGTGCAGGAGATCGACGTGGTCAACATGATCGCCCGCCAGGGTGGCGTCGACGTCCTGGCCGGCATCCGCGGCGCGCTGGGCATCTGAGCCCACGCCGCACCGAAGAACCCGGGGGCGCCTCGCGCCCCCGCATCCATCGCACCGCATCGCATTCCAGGAACGCATCCATGTCCAGCAAGACCAAGACCCCCACCGACACCGTCATCGAGCGCGATGGCTTTGCCGAGATCACCCTCACCCGTCCGCGCCAGGTCAATGGCATGGAAACCGCCGTGCTGCGCATGCGCGAGCCGACCGTGGAAGACATGGAGCGCTACCAGGACGACAAGGGCAGCGACGCCCAGCGTGAGGTGCGGATGATCGCCAACCTGTGCGAGATCTCGCCGGACGACGTGCGCAAGATGCCGTTGCGCGACTACGCCCGGCTGCAGGCAGGCGTCGCGCTTTTTACCACCTGACCCTGCCACAGATCAGGCAGGGAGTGCTTGCTCTGGCCGGTCATACCGGCTGGGGCCTGCGCGAAATCATGACACTGCGGGTGTCGAAGTTCATCTGGTGGATTCAGGGATTGCCGGTACATGGCCAGTAACGTTCAAACGACAACGATCACGATCGGCGGTGAGGTGTCCAAGTCGCTGAAGGACGCATTGTCCTTCGCCAATGATGGCGTGAAGCGCCTCGGCGATGAAGCCGGCAAGCTGGAGCTCAAGCTCGCCGCGATGAAGAAGTCGGGCACCGCATACACCCGCATGCGCGCGCAGGCCGATGCGCTGCGCGCCTCTCAGGAAGCGCTGGAGCGTGTCGAAGCCAAGCGCACCGCCAACCTGGAGAAGCGCGAGAAACTCGGCGCCTCGTTCAAGGCAGCGCGCGGCACACTCGGCACCGCCGTCACCGCACTGGCCAAGCCGGTCGAGAACGCCTCCGGCTTCGCCCGCCAGAACCAGCAGATCGGCGTGGCAGCCAACCTCAGCCGCGCGCAGGTGAGTGCGCTAGGCCAAGCGATCCTGCAGCAATCGCGTGCAACCAACCAGGGCGCCGACGATCTGCAGCGGTCGATCAAGCTGATGGTAGCGGCCGGCATGGACGCACAGTCCGCGCAGGCCAGCCTCGGCGCCGTTGGACGGACCACCACCGTCACCGGTGCCAGCATCGATGATGTGGCCCAAGCTGCGGCCGCCCTGCAGCAGTCGTTCGATATCGATCCCTCGCGCATGCAAAACGCGCTGGACGTGCTGGTGGTGAACAGCCAGCAGGGCAGCCTGGGCCTGAAGGACATGGCCCAGGTGCTGCCGGTGCTGGGTTCCTCGTTCGAGGCGATGAAGCTGCAGGGCACATCGGCGGCGGCTACGCTGGGTGCGGCACTGGAAGCCACGCTGGACTCGGCAGGTGGCGCCGACAAGGCCGCCAGCAACATGAAGAGCTTCATGTCCGAGGTGCTCTCGCCGGACATTCAGGAGAAGGCCAAGAAGAGCCTGAACCTGGATCTGCACAAGATCATCGGCGATGCACAGACCAGCGGCGGCAATCCCTTCGACGCTGCGATGCAGGGAATCATCCAGGCGACCGCGGGCGACCAGAAGAAGATCGGCACCCTGTTCAGCGATGCACAGGCGAAGAACTTCGTCCAGCCGATGATCGAGAACTGGGATACCTACATCCGTGTCCGCGACAAGGCCTTGAATGGATCGGCGGGTACCACCGATGCGGCCTATGCCGATGCGATGCAGACCGATCCGCAGAAGATCGAAGGTGCCAAGATCGCCGTGGATAACCTGTCCAAGGCCTTCGGTGCGGCACTGCTGCCCGCGGTGGGCGAGGCCGCGGTCAAGCTGACCGAGCTGTTGAACGGGGTTACCTCGTTCGTGCATGAAAACCCGAAGCTGATCGCCAACACCACGCAGATCGTGGTCGGCATGCTGGGCATGCGCACGGCGGTGCTCGGCGCTCGCTACGCCTGGACTTTCCTGCAGGGCCCGATCCTGGGCGTGCAGAAGGCCTTCCAGCTGTTCCGTGGCGGCAGCCTGCTGGCACAGCTGGGGCGCTTCGGGCCGATGGCCATGCGTATCGCCTCGGTGTTCCGCGTCGTCGCCACCGCAGTGGGCGCCATTGGTGGCGGCCCTATCGCGGTAGCTGTGGCCGCGCTCACTGCCGGTGCCCTGCTTGTCCGCAAGTACTGGGAGCCGATCAAGGCCTTCCTGGGCGGTGTATGGGAAGGTCTCAGCAGCGCGGGCACCTCCGCGATGGGAGAGCTGATGAATGCCGTTGCGCCGGTGCGTCCGGCCTGGGAGGCCGTGAGTGCCCTGCTGGGACAGGCCTGGGACTGGCTGTCGCGGATGCTGGCCCCGGCGCAGTACACCGGAAACGAACTCTCCCGCGTGGGCGAGATCGGCAAGCTCGTGGGCGAAGCGCTGATGTTCAACTTCCGCGCCGTCATCCAGGTCGCTGGCTTCGTCGCCGAGGTCTTCAGGATGATCGGTGAGGTCATCGGCACGGTGGCTGGATTCATCGTCGTCACCTTCGGCAGCGCCTGGGACTGGGTTTCAGCGAAGGTCAGCAGCGTGATCGACACGATGATGGCCAAGATCGTCCCCTTCATGGAGGTGGTGGGCACCATCATGGACAAGGTCGGGGGCGTGCTGGGCACCGCCAAGGACAAGATCGCGCTTGGTGTGAACACCGCGGCTGATGCCTACGGCGCGATACGCGCAAACGGCGGCATACAGCTGCCTCCGGTGATGCTGGCGCCCGCCAGCATGCACAGCGCCAGCGTGCAGCCACGCATGCCGAATGCCTTTGGTACGCCGGCCGGGCGTGCCGCACCGGAGATGCCTTCGCCCACCCCGCGCAGCGCCACCACCGTGCAGCAGCAGCAGACCAACCACATCACCATCCACCAGCAGCCAGGCGAATCCAGCGAAGCGGTGGCGCGCCGCACGGCCGACGAGCTGCAGCGTCGCAACGCGGTTGCCGCCCGTGGTGGCCTGGCAGACAGGAACTGAGCATGAAACGCGAATTCGTAACCGGCACTGTGGACAAGCTGCTGTCGCAGTTCAAAGCCAATGACTCCGGCAACGCCCCGGTCCTGCTGATGCTGGGCGGCTTCAAGTTCAGCCTCAATACCGCGGTCTTCCGGGAGATCCAGCAATCCAACGAGTATCGCTGGCAGGCGCAGGACCGCATCGGCCAGATGGCGGCCCTGCAGTACACCGGACCGGGCTCAGCCAGCATGACCCTGCCGGGCGTCATCTACTACCAGTTCCGCGGCGCCGGCAATGAGCTCTCACAGCTGCGCAAACTGGCCGCGCAGGGCACGCCTCATCGACTGCTGACCGGCAAAGGCGGCAACCTGGGCCTGTGGGTCATCGAGAAGATCGATGCCACCGCCAGCGAGTTCACCGCCGACAGCGCGATCCTGAAACAGGAATTCACCCTTTCACTGCGGAAGCACAGCAATGGCACGAACGTATAGCACCCGCGACGGCGACGTCGTAGATCGTATCGCGTACGCGCATTATGGCGAGCAGTCACCGGCCATCCTGCGCGCGGTGTTCGATGCCAACCCGGGCCTGGCCGCACGCGGCCCGGTACTGCCTGCCGGCGTAGCGATCACCCTGCCGGAGGTGCAGCGCCCGGCCAGCGAGCGCAAGGGAGTCGCCCTGTGGGATTGAACATCACACCGGCCTTCCGCGTGGTGGCCAACAGCCAGGACATCACCGACAAGATCATGGCGCGCTTCAAGTCGCTGCGCATCACCGACGAGACCGGCAACACGTCCGACACGCTGGAACTGCAGCTGGCCGACCACGATCCGTCCGATCCGATCCAGCTGCCACCGGTTGGCGCGGAACTGGAGGCCTTCATCGGCTATGACGGCGAAGTGCGGCGCGTAGGCCTGTACATCTGCGACGAGGTGGAGATCTCCGGCTTTCCCGGCAGCATGACGCTGCGCGCCCGGGCGGCACCGTTCGAGACCAGCAAGGGAGGCAAGAGCGACCTGCAGACGCAGAAGACACGCACCTGGAAGAAGGGCACCACGATCGGCGACATGGTGCGACGCATGGCCGGCGAGCATGGGCTGAACGCAGCGGTGAGCGCATCGCTGGCGTCCATCGTGCTGCCGCTGACGGTGCAGTCGCAGGAGTCGGACATGAACCTGCTGCTGCGCCTGGCCAAACAGCACGATGCCATCGCCAAGCCCGGAGCCGGGCGCCTGGTGTTCGTGAAGCGGGGCGAATCCACCAGCGCCAGCGGCGAGCGCATTCCCGATGTCACCCTCACCCCGGCCGATGGCAGCGACTATCGGGTAACCCTTGCCGCACGCGAAGATGCCGGTACCACCATTGCGTACTACCGCGACGTGCGCAGTGCCAAGCGCCAGGAAGTGAAGGTCGGCAGCGGTGAACCGATCATGCGCCTGCGCATGGCCTATGCCGACCGGGAGAGCGCAGAGGCGGCGGCGCGCGCCAAGCATCGCGAACAGGCACGGCAGACGCGGACGCTCAGCTACACCCTGCCCGGCCGCGAAACACTGATGGCCGAAGCCACCGTGGTGATGCAGGGGTTCCGCGAGGGCGTGGATGGCCAGTGGTTGGTCAAGCGTGCCGAGCACAGCATCGGCAGCGAGGGCTATGTCACCCGCATCGAATGCGAACAACCCAACAGCGCCGACGCAGTGAAAGCGGCCAGCAATGCCCCGGCCAGCGAAGGCGAACAGGTCGGCAGCGAGGTGTAGATTCACGCCATGCGTGGTGCTTTCCGCGCATCAACTCACGTACTGCGCCACGCCATTACCGAACGACCAGTTCTCCTTTTTTACTTCAACAAGATTGATGAACACATCCTCGCGGCGGATGCCCACCGCCGCGTGCAGTCCATCGGCGATGCCGGCGTACAACGCCTTCTTCTGCTCCAGCGTACGCCCTTCGTTCCAGGTGATCTGGATGCAGATGAAATCGTCGGTCCGGTCCACGCCCAGGTATCCGGGGTCGTAGATGAGCGTGCCTGGCTCGTGTTCTTGGAAGATCTGGAAGCGATCGTTCTCCGGCACGCCGACCGCACGCATGGCCTGGTAGATGGTTTCGCCGACGCGTTGCAGGTAGTCGGCGGGTTTACCTTTGCGAAGATCGATGCGGGCGAGCGGCATGTGGCAGTCCAGGGAATGGGGGCACGGCACTGCCTCGAGAGTACGCTAGCCGTGAACCACGCAACAGCGCATGGATGGAATCCTGTGCCCGCATCGGTGAAGTGCGTCCCCCGAGCGCCTCGCGCGGTTGAGGGAGCCGGTGAGTCGCGCTGCCAACGATGCCGGAAAGCCGCGCTGATGGTCAGGCAACAAAAAAGCCCCCATTTCTGGAGGCTTCTTTCGTTCTACAACATGGTGGGCGGTACAGGGATCGAACCTGTGACCCTTGCCGTGTGAAGGATGGCAAAGGCCCTTACAGCGCAAAGCATCCGTCTGGAAGCCCTTGTTTTACCGTGTCATTGCGTCCCGCTGGATTTGGCCGCACACTGAGTTTTGCTGTTACCGTGCAGTTACGAGCCCATGAAGCAATCCAAGCGCCTCAATCCCAGCGTCGTTGAATCGGCCAAGCCCGAGGCTGCGCCCTACCGCCTGTGGGACACCGTGGTTCCGCAGCTGCACGTCCGGGTGCAGCCATCTGGGGTGAAGAGCTGGAACGTCCAATGGAGCCGGACCAGCACCCGCGCGCTGGGAAAGTGGCCTGCCGTTACTGTGGAGGCCGCCCGCACCCGCGCGCGCGCTGTGCTCGCCGAGACAGACCAGCACGGCGCACCGCTGGCGGTCATCGCTCCCAAGAGCGAACTCACCGTGGCCGATGCCTGCCGCGACTACGTGACCGCGCTGGAGAAGGATGGGCGCAAGACCGCATCGGATGACGCCAAGCGCCGGTTTGAACGCTGCCTCTACGGCGACAAGCTGGGAAAGGTGCGCCTCAAGGATCTCCACCAGGATCACATCGAAGCCTGGCGCGATCGCGTGGAGAAGGGCGACCTCCCGCCGCTGCCAGTGAAGCGCGGCCGGCCACCGGTGGCGAAGCCCCTGGCACGCTCCAGCATCAACCGCATCCGCACGACGCTGGTGGCCGCCCTGAACCACGCCGTGGCCCGCCGCAAGGTATCTCCTGATCTCGCGTTTGAGTGGAACGCGGTGAAGCCACTCAAGGACGCCGGACAGCGCCGGGGGCTGTACCTGGAGCGGGAGCAGCGGCGCGCGCTGCTGGAGGCCGCTGAGGGGCCGGTACGCGACCTGATCGAGTGTGTGGCTCTGACGGGCTGCAGGCCGGGCGACCCGTCGCTGTGCCTGCGCTCGGACTACGATGGCCGCACCGCCAGCGTGAGGTTCCGCAGCAAGGACCACGACCGCAAGATACCGCTTTCGCCCGGTGCCACCGCGCTGTTCGACCGGCTGGCCAAGGGGAAGCTGCCCAAGGCGCACTTGTTCACCCCGGACGGAAAGAAGGTGTGGACGCCCAGCGAGTGGAGCGAGCTTGTTCGGGATGCCTCAGCGCGCGCTGGACTGCCTGCCGGCGTGACGCTCTACACGCTGCGCCATTGCTGGATCACCGACGCCATCGTGGGCGGCATGGACCTGCTGACCGTGGCAAAGCTGGCCGGCACGTCGCTGGCGATGATCGAGAAGCACTACGGCCACCTGGTGCAGGGCGCAGCACGCGACAAGCTGGCACAGGTGCAGTTCCTGTAGCGAAACTCAATTTTGAGGTTTGCCATGAAATCAGGGATTGGCAGTCACTCCAAAGCCCGGCCACCCTCTACGGTCTTGCGCAAGAAGGGACATGCCGCGCGGCGATTCCCCGTTGCTGATGACGTACTCAGCCATTTGCAGGATTGTGGGCCAGTGCTTCTCGACCATCTCAAACAGCTCCTCGTGGGTGATCTCGCAGTCTTTGCCCTGCTCCAGCGCCTGCATCTCCACGCTGTATTCAACCAGCTCTGCCGCGATGCGATCCTGATAGGTCATCAGCTCCGGGGCATGTAGCAACATGGTGAGAGCGCCCTTGGCCGGCGTGAAGTCCCACACGTCATCGAGCAACGATGACAGCGATGCGTAGTAGCTGTTGTTGTTGAGCTGGTACTTGGAGAGGCCGGCATTGAGCGCCCACTCGACCGCCTGACTCAGGGAGCGGTGCTGAGCTCGGGCAAGCAACTCCAGACCCAACTTCAGCTTGGGCGGGAGCCGGATACTGAATTGCTCGAGCTTCTCCTCGGGCGCCTTGCGGGGGCGGCCCGGCCGCTTCTTCACGGATGCATTCTTGGTTGCCATGACGCCGAGTTTCGCAGGTTGAAAAACCTGTTGCAACGGGCAATTGTGCGTGATAGCGTCTCCACAGGTTTCGCAGTGTGCGAAACCTGCACAACCTGGAGATGAAATGAAGCCCCAAGCCGAACGCCTCAGTTACACCACTGAAGAGGCATGCGCCGTAACCGGCCTCAACCGAAACGCCCTCTATCGAGCGATGGCCGCTGGCCAGCTCAGCACCTTCAAAGTCGGGAAGCGTCGCATGGTCTCAGCCCGCGCGCTGCGCGAGTACATCGAAGCCCGCGAGAAAGAAGCCGCCGCCTAAGGGGCAAGCCATGACCAGATGCCCAGAAAGAGAAACGGCCCAGCTGGTTCGCACCCAGCTGAGCCGCAGAAGCCTTCGAACCCTTGCAAGGAACGAGACCATGACGCCCATCGTACACCAACCATCCCTGCCCGCAATCGGGCAAACCCGTGACGCGCATTCAGACTTTTCTGACACCGCGCGCTGGGCCACCGTCGCCGTGACTGACCGCGAGCACGCGCCAACGTATGTCCCCGGCGACGTGCTGGTGATCGACCTGAAAGTGACAGACTTCCGCTACGACGCGATGTATGCCGTGGAAATCAACGGTAAGCAGCATCTCCGCTACGTCCAGAGCCGGGGCAGCGATGGCATGTACGTCTACGTGCTGTCGGGCATCTACAAGGGAACCTTGATCCCGCGCGCTGCGCTGAGGGTGCTGGGCCTTGTCACCTACGCCAACACGCTGCGGAGGGTCGGGTGAACGCCGTCATCATTCCTTTCCCTGCACACCGCATCGTGCGGACTCCACCGCTTTCCGCACTGTCTGAGGCTCGCCTACAGGCACTCGCCGAGCGCCTGGCAGCTGCCATCGATCGCGCCCCACCCCGCCGACAGGAGCGCGCGCCATGAGCCGCCGTCCTGCGGTTGAGCCCATCGCCTGCGACTGCTGCGGCAAGCCGCTGCTACCGGTGTTCGGCACGTTCCATCGTGTGGAGCGGGAGTTCGGCTGGGCCTCCCTCCCCTACGTGCTGTGCGGTGACTGCGCCCTGCAGCATAGAGGCAACCCGTCTGATGCCCGCGTGCGCGAATGGATCATGACGCGGGCCGCGCGCGCTGGGGTCGAGTGGAGCCGCTCTGTCGGCCAGCTGCTGGCAGGGGCACACCTGAGATGACAGAGCGCGAAGCCCGCAAGCAGGCAAGGCGGCGGGCACGGGCCACGGGACGTAGCAGCAGTGTCTACGTCCCCATCTCTCCGCACGTCCGGCTCTATGCCTGGGAGCTTGACTGTCCCGCCTATCGAACCTTGAACCCGGATGCACGCGCGCTCCTGGTCGAGCTACGCGCGCTGTATCGACCATCCACCGGCAATGAGGTCTTCCTCAGTGTCCGGGAGGCGCGCCGGCGCTTGGGCAACGTAGGCCAGGCGAAGGTGCAAGCGGCGTTTGCTGCACTTGAGGAGCGCGGCTGGATCGAGGAGGCCAAGGCCGGGAGCTTCGATCAGAAGACAGGCACCGGGCGCGCGCGCTCGTTCCTGTTAACGAATGTTGGCACCGACGGCGGCGACGCCGATGCCAAGAAGACCTACATGCGCTGGAGGCCATACGCCGACGAACGCCAAAAAAACACGGTACTCAAGGTGAGTACACCCCGTACTCAAGGCGAGTACGGTCATGCCTAAACGTAACGGGTTCCTAACGAAAGCGTACTCAGGGCGAGTACGGTCAAGCCAGATTTCGGGGCAAAACCGTACTCAGGGTGAGTGCACAGATAACTACTACCAGGGGGTGTGTGGTTTTGCGCACACCCCGCCCCTGCTGCACGCGGTGCAGGTACTGCACGGGATGCACCACGTGCACGTCGTGCACCACCTGCGCCCGCTGCACCCCATGCACCAGGTTCACCACCAGCCATACGGTGATCGACATGGACCATAGGGGGAGACGGAAAGTTGAAGCGCCTGCCAGCCCGACACGCGCGCCCCCCTTTCTTCGCGCTTCCGCAGAATTTGAATTTCGGTGCGAGGTCTGTGGTGGACCGCTCCGCGACCAGGCGACCGGCCGACCACGGCGCTACTGCACCGACGCGTGCAGACAGAAGGCACATCGAATTCGGCGCGCGCTGAATTCCGCGTAACGAAACAGGCATCGCCAAGCAACAACAGCGATAAACTGAGCGCGTCCAAGACAGACTGCCCTACGGGCAAACCTGACACTGGGCCGACACTGCGGCAGAGGCAACGCCAAAGCGCGCTCTGAGACCACTTCACCATGGTCCGGGCGCGCTTGTGCGTTTCTGGACCCCACATAGGGACCACCCAATGCCTCACCACAACGATTTCCAGCAGATGCGCGACCGCCACGCCAACCGCAAAGCCGCATTCTCGGCACGCGCGGAGCTCGGCAAACTCGGCGTCACCATCGAAGAACCGACCACCGACAAGCCGCTGGATCAGTTGCCGCGCGCTGAAGCACTGGCCTATCGCAACAGCTTGCGCCGTGCGTCCAATGCGCTGACGACCCACGCCAGGGAGAAGGACGAAAACCTCACCGACGGCGTGATGGATGCGTTGGAGTACATCAACAACGCGATCAGCTTGATCAGCGCGGGCATGGATCACCAGGAACAGATGGATCTGACCGCAGCCAACGCGCTCGGCATCATGAGCGAGGGCGAGCGCCTGCGCGACACCGAAGGCCGCCAGATCGGCACGCTGCTCACCGCATCAGACCTGCAGAACCAGGCAACCATCGCGCGGCGCCTGAATGCGATGCGCCCGGACGGCGGCGGCTTCAACAATGGCGATGACCAGGTGAGCCTGTCGGACTTCATCCGGGGCGTCGCCAACATGCGCACCAGCGACGGCGTGCGCGCTGCGCTCAGCGAGGGCACGAACACCGCAGGCGGCTACACCGTGCCGACCGTGCTGATGCCGGGCATCCTCAACGCCCTGGTGCCCGCCTCGTCCGTTCTCAGCGCAGGCGCCAACGTGGCCGTGCTGGATACCTCGGCCAGCTCCTTCAGCATCGCGGCAGTGGACACCATCCCCACCCCAGCCTGGCGCCAGGAACACGGCCAGGTGGCTGAGAGCGAGCCGGCGTTCCGCGCGGTCAAGGTCACCCCGCGCAGCCTGGCGTTCCGCTTCAAGATCTCTCGCGAGCTGCTGGCCGATTCGCTGGGCGGCCTGGACGCTGCGCTCCGCACGGCCATTGCCCAAGCGTTCGCCAAGGAGATCGACCGCGCATCCCTGATGGGCAGCGGCACCGAGCCGGAGATTCGCGGCCTGCGCAACATCCCGGGTATCAACAAGCTGCCGATGGGCACCAACGGGGCGCCGATCACCGACTGGCGCCAGTTCATCCGTGCCCGTCGCCTTATCACCGAGGCCAACGCCCCGGTGCCGGACGTGGCCATTCTGTCGCCGCGCGAAGACGAAACCATGAGTCTGCTGGTGGACACCACTGGCCAGCCGCTGCGCCGGCCCGAGGCCCTGAGCAACTGGAAGTTCCTCACCACCAGCCAGATCCCGACCAACGAGGATGTGGGCACCGCCACCAACGCGGCCGCCATCTACGTGGGCGGTTTCCAGATGTTCACCATCTACATGCGCGAGTCCGTGTCGATCCAGCTGCTGAAGGAGCTGTATGCCGAGACTGGCGAGGTTGGCTTCATCTGCCACACCCGTCTGGACGTGGCATCGGCCTACCCCAAGGCGTTCACCGTCATCGAAGGCGTGACGGACACCGAGTAAAGGGCGGGGCCAGCCGGCGGTGCCCCTGACAACACCGGCAGCCTGGGCGGCGCCAGCGCGGGCAGCGTCCTCAGCGTCGTGACCAGGCAACGGGAGGGGGGAGGTCGAAACTTGAAGGGCCTCCCCCCTCGACACGCGCGCCCCCTTTTCTTCGCGCTTCCACAGAATTCAAATTTCAGGCCGGGATACCCATGAGCCTCTATACCCTCACCGTCGACCTGCTGATGAAGACGGGGTCGTTTGAAACGGGCATGACCAAGGCCGAGCGGCTGGCCATCCAGAAAGCCACGCAGATCCACGCCTCCATGACTCGCGTCGCTACCGTGGCGGGCGCGGCGCTGGGCACCGCTGCCGCTGCTGTTGGCACGGCCGTGTTCACCTGGACCAAGCAGATTGGGCAGCTGGCAGTGGAGTACGACCGCCTGGGCAAGCTCTCTGGCACCACGTCGCAGGACTTCCAGCGCATGGCCGCAGGCGCCCGCACGGTAGGTATCAGCCAAGAGAAGCTGGCGGATATCTTCAAGGACGTGCAGGAGAAAATCGGCGACTACGCCCAAACGGGCGGCGGCGAGATGAAAGACTTCTTCGACAACATCGCCAAGGGCAGCGGCCTCACCGTCGAGAGCTTCCGCAAGCTGTCTGGCCCCGACGCCCTGGGCCTGTACTTCAAGAGCCTGGAGAAGGCGAACCTCTCGCAGTCGGAGCTGACCAGCTACATGGAGGCCATCGCCAGCGATTCGGCGATGCTGATCCCGCTGCTGCGCAACAACAGCGCCGAGTTCAACCGCATGGGCAACGCGGCGGAGGCCGCAGGCAGCATCATCGACGTGCGGCTGACCCAGGCAATGCTGGGCATGCGTGATGTAACGAACCGGGCAGAGCTGTCTCTGCAAGGCATGAAGGTGCAGGTGGTGTCGGGCATCCTGCCTGCCCTGCAGGACTTCACCGACCAGCTCGACGCGGTGGCAGTCAACGGCAACTTCGCCAAGGAAGCCGCCGACGCTCTCTCCGGTGCCATCCGGGGCGTCACCGACGCGGTGCGGGACGGCGGCGCCGTCGTGGACTTCTTCGACCGTATCCGGGGCGGCCTGGTGGGCGTGGAGAAGCAAGGCCACGCAGCGTTCAAGCTGGCGACCGGTCAATACGCGTTCGGCGGTGGCGGCTGGGAGGGCTTCAAGAACGAGTACGCACAAGGCACTGCCTATGCCGACAACGGCTGGAAGGCGATGCAGCCCAAGACCGCCAAGCGGCCCAGCGTCACTGTGCTGGAAGGATCGGAGCGCATGCCCGAATGGGCGTTGCTGCCGGCCACGCCGGACGCCTACGAACCGCCTAAGGCGCGGGGCAAGGGCAGCGCAGCGAAGACCGGGAACGCGGAATACGACCGCCAGGCCGAGCTGCTGCGCCGCTACACGGCTGAGGCGGACATGGCCGCCGCTACGATGGCCGGCCCGCTGGCCGAGGCCGAGCAGAAGCACAAGCAGCGCCTGGCCGAGCTGAACAAGGAACTGGCCGCTGGCAACATCACGCGCGCTGCCTTCAACACGCTGGAGAAGGAATCAGCGGCTCAGCTTGCGGCGACCACCGCCGAGCTGGACAAGCGCAAGCGGGCGCCGCAGGCGCTGCTGGACACCATAAGCGGCGAGCTGGACATGATGCGCCTCATCGGGCCAGCGCGGGAGCGCGCACGCCGTGAAATGCAGAACCAGCGGGACATGCAGGAGGCCATCAACGAGGCGAACGCGGCCGGCGCGGGCATCACCGCCGACCTCAGTGCCTCACTCATGGCGCAGGCGCGCGCTGCGGCACAGGCCAGCATCGACGCGGACAAGTACGCCGCCAGCCTCCAGCAGTGGGCCGACGTTGGCACTTACCTGGTCAGCGACACGGCCGACGCTATGGCCAACTTCGTCGCGGGCGGCCTGCGCGATTGGTCGGGCATGTGGGACGACATGAAGGACATTGCCCGGCAGGGGCTGCGCGACATCGCGCGCCAGCTGCTGGAGCAAAAGCTAGTGCTCCCGATTCAGACCCGCATCATGGACGGCATCAATGGGCTCGGCAGCGGCAACGGGTTGAGCCTCGACAGCATCCTGGGGGTCTTCGCCGGCAACGGCACTGCTGCAGGCGGCCAGAACGCCGCCAACATCGCCAGCCTGCTATCGAAGGGTCAGAGCGCTATCGGGTTCACTCCCGGCGCCGCAGCCGCGGCGGGTGGCTTCGGCCCGAACACCATGATGGGCTTCGGCAACAACGTGGCTGCACTGACGGGAGGTGGTACGGCCGCTGCCAGTGGGGCCGGTGCCGCAGGAGGGGCTACCGCTGCGCTCGGCGCCGTGGCGGCGTTTGCTCCCTATGCGGCGCTGATCGCGATGGGTATGCAGATGGCCGGCAGCGCGTACAAGGAAGGATTCGGACTGGAGAACCAGGACAAGTTCGACCTACTGAAACGCGGCCACTTCGCATCCGGTGGACTGCTGACGCCGGTCATGCTCGACAGCATGTCGCTGGACGTGATCGGGCGCGCGCTGGGTATGAACCGAAAGACGGCGGCGATCTTCTCGGGCAGCTCGCTGATGGGCAAGGCGTTCGGGCGCAGTGCGCCCAAGATCACCGGTCAGGGCATCACGGGCGATTACGGCTTCGGTGGACTGGACGGCCAGAGCTACGCTGACGTGAAGCAGAAGGGCGGCTGGTTCCGCTCTGACAAGAAGTGGACCCAGTATGGCGCGCTGGATCCGGGCATCGATCGCACGTTCGACATGGCGGCTCGGCAGATCCGGGGCGCAACCACTGACCTGGCCAAGCAGCTGGGTGTGGACCTGAGCAAGCAGCTGGCCGGGGTCAAGGTAAGCCTGGGCAAACTGTCGTTGTCGGCGGATTCGGCGGAAGCCCAGCAACAGCTGGAGTCCTACCTCGCCGGCATGCAGGATCGGCTCTACACGGAGGCCGTGCGGGCGGCGGGCTTCGGTGGGCAGCTGGATGGCTACTTCGACTCGGCGGACGTGTTCGCGGCGCTGGGAGCATCCATCGAGCTGGCGGTTGGCAATGCCGACGAGCTGGGCCGCGCCCTCAACGGCCTGGAGATCGACAAGGTGAACAAGGCCGTGGACTACTTCCAGGACCTGGCCGGCGTTGCCGGTACGGACCTGACCACGCAGATCAACAAGGTGTCGGGCCTGCTGGGCAACTACTCCACCCTGATGGCCGACGTGTCGACGCAGCTGCTCACTGGCGACCTGACCGCCTACCAGCAGCAGGCACTGAGCATCGAGCGCACCTACCGCCAACAGGTGAAGTCGGCCAACGACTACGCCAAGGCGCTGGGACTGTCCGGCGCGCGCGCTGAGGACCTGGCCAAGATCGAGGCACTGCGCGCCACCAACATGGGCAAGCTGCAAGCGCAGATCGACAAGGACAAGAAAGCCATTAGCTACGGGCTATCTGTCAGCGACCTGTCGCCCCTGACCGATCAGGAGAAGTTGCAGAAGACCATGCAGGAGCTGGAGCGGGCGGTAGCGGGCGGCGACAGCAGCGCGGCGCAGGCGGCCGCACAGGCGGCGCTGGGCTTCGGTCGGAACCTCTACGCCAGCGGCCAGGACTACAACAGCCTGTACGGCCAGGTGACGGGCCTGATCGACGGCATGAAGGTGGGCGACCTGGACAAGGGTGGCGTCGGCATGGGCGAGCTGGCCGACACCATCGAGGCGCTGCCGGACAACTTCGCGCGCGCTGTGTTCGACCTGGTGGTGGACAACAAGGCGCAGGCGGCGACCACGGCGGCGGTGCAGCAGAGCAATGCTCTACTCGCGCAGGTGGTGGATCGGTTGGACCGGATCGAGGTCGCCAGCAACAAGACAGCGGCGACAGCCAGCAGCAGCGCGCTGAGGTTGTCCCTCAACGCGCGATAGCTATGGAAATCAGCCGAGAGCAGCAAGGACCTCTGCGACAGCCAGCGGCTCGATCTCTGCAAATGTCAGCGTTTCCGGTGCCGGGTGAGAGAAGGTGACTCCGATAGAGCCCGCAATCAGGACATTATCCCCAGCATTGGGAAAGAGGATGGTCAGCTCCGCACCGATCGAAGGGGAATCTTCGCCTTCGGTGGCTGGTTGGATACGTACCGTACGCAGAGAAAGCTTCATATGACCTCCTTGGGATGAAGAAAGCGGCGTGCTGTTACCCTGCAGTTACGAAAAAGCCGGCTCAAGGCCGGCTTCTTCATGTCACCTGAAAAATCAGGGATTTACTTGGTGGGCGGTACAGGGATCGAACCTGTGACCCTTGCCGTGTGAAGGCAATGCTCTACCGCTGAGCTAACCGCCCGGTGTGTTGCTGAGCCGCTCATTATAGGGGCTTTTCAGAGGCCGTCAACACTTTTTCACATTCGTGTTCACGGGCGTTTCGAGGCATGCAGCCGCATGGCCCGGCGCCACCTCACATCGTGTGGGTCGGCTTGTCCGAGCCGGTAAGCCCGGCCAGCAGGGTCTCGATCTTGTGGCGCACGCCCTCGCCTTCGGCACCGTCGGCGAGCTGCACGCCGATGCCGGCGGTGCGGTTACCCTGCGCGCCGGCCGGGGTCACCCAGATCACCTTGCCGGCCACCGGCAGGCGCTCGCTGGAATCGGGCAGGGTCAGCAGCAGGAACACCTCGTCGCCCAGGAAGTAGCGCTTGGGCGTGGGCACGAAGATGCCGCCGTTCTTCACGAACGGCATGTACGCGCTGTACAGCGCGGCTTTGTCCTTCACGGCCAGGGACAGGATGCCCTGGCGGGCGTTGCTGGCACTCATCGATTTCCCCTTGCGGCAGGCCGCTCGTTCACCTTGTTCCAGGCCAGCAGCAACTCGACCACCGCAAGGTCTGCACGCACCGTGGTGCGCAGCAGGTCGCGGGTGCGGTTGGCCGCATCGAACCAGGCTGCAAGCTTGTGCAATCGCTCCGGCGTGGTCAAGGCATCGGTGCTGGCCTGAGCCAGCGCCAGGTCGGCGGCAAAGCGCAGGCGCAGCGCCGCGTTGTCGTCACCACACCACTTCTGCGCCAGCTCCACCGCGCCGGTCTTGCCGGCGGCCAGCTGTTCCAGATCTCGACCGACTTCGCGGCGCAGGCTCAGGCCGTCTTCGCGCAGCCAGTTGTCGGCCTGGCCGGCATGGCCGCGGGCGGCCTCCAGCGCTTCGCGCGCCAATGCTTCGCTGTGGCCCTGCTGCTGCAGCCAGGCCAGCGCTTCGTGCTGCGGCGGCAGCTTGAATTCCAGGCGCTGGCAACGGCTGCGGATGGTCTGCGGCAGGCGCGCCGGGTCGCTGCTGATCAGCCACAGGTAGCGGCCGGGCTGCGGCTCTTCCAGCGTCTTCAGCAGCGCGTTGGCGGCCGAGCGGTTGATCGCATCGGCCGGGTCCACGATCACCACCTGCGCCACGCCGTACTGCGGGGTCAGCGCCAGCTTGTCGGTGATCTCGCGCACCTGCTCGATGACGATCTCGGTACGCAGCTTGTCGCCGCTCTTGTTCGGAATGAAGCTGACCAGCTGCAGGTCCGGATGGGTACCGGCGGCGATCAGCTGGCGCGTGCGCGTGGCGTGCGCGGCGTCCCCGCGCGCCAGCACGTGGTCGGCCAACGCCAGCGCCACCTCACGCTTGCCCAGCCCGGCCGGCCCGCAGATCAGCAGGCCATGGCCGAGGCGACCCGCATCGAGCGCGGCCACGGTCTGGTCGAACGCGCGCTGCTGCCAGGGCGAAAACGTGCTCATGCGCCCTCCCCGTCCTGCAGCCAGCGCTCGACACTCGCGACCACATCGGCGGCCACGCGCGCCTGCTCCTGGCCCGCATCAATCAACGCAAAGCGCTGCGGATCCTGCTGCGCACGGCTGCGGAACACTTCGCGCACGCGCTGGAAGAAATCATCCTGTTCGCTCTCGATGCGGTCCGGCCACAGGTCACGGCCATTGGCGCGTGCCCGGCCGACGGCCACGTCCACGTCCAGCAGCAGGGTCAGGCCCGGCAGCAGGCCCACTGCGCGGCGCTCCAGATCGGCAATCCACTGCGGATCGAGGCCACGGCCACCGCCCTGGTAGGCATAGCTGGAATCGGTAAAGCGATCGCTCAGCACATAGGCACCGCGCTGCAGCGCCGGCTGGATCACCTGGCGCACATGCTGCGCGCGCGCGGCGAACACCAGCAGCAGCTCGGCTTCGGCGCTGAGCGGTTCGGCGGCGATCTCGGCATCCGGTTTCAGCACCAGGCCACGGATGCGCTCGGCCAGCGGCGTACCGCCCGGCTCGCGGGTCAGTACCACCTCATGACCGTGGCTGCGCAGGCAGTCACGGATGGCATTGATGGCGGTGGTCTTGCCCGCGCCCTCGCCGCCTTCCAGGCTGACGAAACGCGGGTGGCGAAGCAGCGCGGGACTCATTGCGCCGGGGTCTCCTGGGTACGTTGCTGGCGCAGCTGCTGCAGGTAGCGGGCGACTGCGGCGTTGTGCTGGTCCAGGCTGGGCGAGAACACGTGCGCGCCGCTGCCATCGCCCACGGCGACGAAGTACAGCGCGTCGCCCGCCGCGGGTTGCGCGGCCGCCATCAGCGCGTCGCGGCTGGGCATCGCGATCGGGGTCGGGGTCAGGCCGGCACGGGTATAGGTGTTGTACGGCGTATCGGTGGTCAGGTCGCGACGGCGGATGTTGCCGTCATACGCGGCACCGAGGCCGTAGATCACGGTCGGGTCGGTCTGCAGGCGCATGCCGATCTTCAGGCGGCGCATGAACACGCCGGCAATCTGCGGGCGTTCGCTGGCCAGCGCAGTTTCCTTCTCGATGATCGAGGCCATCGTCAGCAGTTCGTAGGGCGTGTTGATCGGCAGGTCCGGCGCGCGGCTTTCCCACGCTTCGTCCAGCGCCTTTTCCATTGCGGCATGGGCGCGCTTGAGCACGTCCAGATCGCTGTCGCCACGCTGGTAGACATAGGTCTCCGGCAGGAAGCGGCCTTCCGGATGCTGGCCACCGAAGCCGAGGCGCTGCATCAGCGCGGCATCATCAAGATTGTCGGTGGTGTGCAGCAGCGGCTCGGCGCGCTTGAGCGCGGCGCGCAGCTGGCGGATATTCCAGCCCTCGACGATGGTGACGCGGTGCTGCAGCACCTTGCCGGCGCGCATGCGCAGCAGCAGCTCGCGCGGGGTCAGCTCGCCATTGAGCGCGTACTCGCCCACCTTCAGCTTGCCGGCGGCATCAAGCTGGCGCGCCAGCAGCTGCCACTGGGTGTCCTGGCCCTCGTCCACGCCGGCATCGCGCAGCTTGCGCAGCACGCTGTTCATGCCATCGCCGCTGGCGATGACCATGCTCTCGGCAGTCGGGGTGATCGGGGCATCGGCGAAACGCGTCTGCTGGTAGAAGAACCACGCGCCCACGCCGGCGACGACGGCGCCCAGCACCACCACCAGCGTTACCACGAACAGACACCCGCGCTTGGCTCCCGCCATGGACTACCTCTGAACTCGATTCCGTCGTGCAGGATACCGTGCCGGTGGATTGGGGTCATGACCGGGGCCACGCAGCCGTGCCGACCAACGGTCGGCACCCACCGGAACAACGGCACCCGCCGGTACCGGTAGCGCCTGCCGCTGGCCGGCAATCGCGTGGATCGTGGATGAATGAGGTTGCCGGCCAGCGGCCGGCACTACCCCTGCTGGCCCAGTGCGCGCAGCAGGCCGCGAGCCTTGGCGCGGGTCTCGTCCAGCTCCTTGTCCGGGTCCGAATCGACCACGATGCCGGCGCCGGTGCGGAAGCTCACCTCGTGACCATCCACTTCGGCGGTACGGATCAGGATGTTCAGGTCCAGGTCGCCATCGCGGTTCAGCCAGCCGAACGCGCCGGTATAGGCACCGCGCGGCATCTGCTCCAGCTCGCTGATGATCTGCATGCAGCGCACCTTCGGGCAGCCGGTGATGGTGCCACCCGGGAACGTGGCGGCGATCACCTCGCCGGGCGTGACCTGCGGGCGCAGATGGCCGCTGACGTTGCTGACGATGTGGTGCACGTGCGCGTAGCTCTCCACGGTCATCAGCTCATCGACCACCACGGTGCCCGGCAGGCAGATGCGGCCCAGGTCGTTGCGCTCCAGGTCGATCAGCATCACGTGCTCGGCACGCTCCTTGGGGTGGCCGACCAGCTCCTGGATGCGCGCGGCATCGTCGTCGCCTTCGAAGCGTGGACGGGTACCGGCAATCGGACGGGTCTGCGCATGGCCGGCGTGCACCGACACCAGCCGCTCCGGCGAGGAACTGACCACATGGCGGCCGTGCGCGCTGAACAGGCCGGCAAACGGCGCCGGGTTGGCACGACGCAGCTGTGCGTACAGCGCCTGCGGGCTGACCGGCGCAGCGAACTGCGCGTTCCAGCGCCGCGACAGGTTCACCTGGAACACGTCGCCGGCGCGCAGGTACTCGATCACCCGGCGCACGCCATCAGTGAAACGCTGCGGCGCGTCCTCGCCGACCGCCTGCGGTGGCTGCCAGCCCTGCCCGGCTTCGGGCAGCGCGGCCGAGGCCAGTGCCACCAGCGCATCCAGCAACGCCTGCTCGCCGGCTTCGGCGATGACGAAGCTGGCATCGTTGTGGTGGTCATGCAGCACCGCCGCCGGGCAGCGCAGCGCCAGCGCGGTCGGGCGGCCATCCTCGCGAGCACGCGCCGGCAGCACCGGTTCGATCTGGCTGGCCACTTCGTAATCGAGCATCAACGCCCAGCCGCCGCGGAACGGCAGGCTGTGGCTGCCGTCATGCGGCAGGCGCTCATGCTGCCAGGCGCGATCCAGTGCCTGCAGGAACGTGCCGGGCTGCACCACGTCGTGCTGGTCGCGCACCTGGCCGTCGGCATCCAGCCGCAGGCCATCGCCCTGCGCGGCCAGCAGCAGGCTCCAGCGGCCCTGGGCGGTGCCCGAGGCGGTGGATTCCATCAGCAGCGGGAAGCGCGCCGGGTCGTGCTGCTGCAGGGCCAGCAGATCGATCGGGTGCGGCAGCGGGTGGATCAGCGGTGCGTGGGTCATGGCAGCCAGTTCGGGAATTCAGATGCACGGAAGCCGCCTTGCGGCGGCTCCGTGGTGCACGGCGTTGATCCGTTTGTCGGATTGCCGATGGGTAGAGTCGACTGACAGTCGACTGCTTTCCCATCAACGATCACCGCGGCGGATCGAAGGGCAGTCGACTGACAGTCGACTCTACAACCTACCGCACCGGTCAGACGCGCTTGAAGATCAGCGTGCCGTTGGTGCCGCCGAAGCCGAAGCCATTGGACATCACCACGTCCACCTTGGCCTGGCGTGCTTCGTTCGGTACGTAGTCCAGGTCGCAGCCTTCGCCCGGCTGTTCCAGGTTGATGGTCGGCGGAATGACGTTGTCCTGCAGCGCCATCACCGAGAAGATCGCTTCCACGCCGCCGGCAGCGCCCAGCAGGTGGCCGGTCATCGACTTGGTGGAGCTGACCATCATCTTGTAGGCGTGGTCGCCGAAGGCGGTCTTCATCGCCATGGTCTCGCCCAGGTCGCCCAGCGGCGTGGAGGTGCCGTGCGCGTTGAGGTAACCCACCTGCTCCGGGGTCACGCCGGCGTCCTTCATGGCCATGACCATGCAGCGCGCGGCGCCTTCGCCGTTCTCGCTCGGCGCGGTCATGTGGTACGCGTCGGAGCTGGCGCCGAAGCCGGCCAGTTCGCAGTAGATCTTCGCGCCACGTGCCTTGGCGTGCTCGTACTCTTCCAGGATCAGGATGCCGGCGCCGTCGCCCAGCACGAAGCCGTCACGGTCCTTGTCCCACGGGCGCGAGGCCTGTTCCGGGGCATCGTTGCGGGTGCTCATGGCCTTCATCGCGCAGAAGCCGCCCAGCGCGGTCGGCGACGAGCCACGCTCGGCACCGCCGACCACCATCACGTCAGCATCGCCGTACTGGATCATGCGCATCGCGGTACCGATCGAGTGGTTCGAGGTCGCGCACGCCGAGACCGCCGAGAACGACGGACCCTTCAGGCCGGTGATGATGCTCAGCTGGCCCGGCAGCATGTTGATGATGGTCTTGGGTACGTAGAAGGGCGAGATCTTCTTGCCCTCGTGGAACTCGATGGTCTGCTCTTCGATGCCGAGCAGGCCGCCGATGCCGGCGCCGACGATGGCGCCGATGCGCTCGGCATTGGCGTCGGTGATCTCCAGGCCCGAATCATGCAGGGCCATGAACGAGGCACCGAGGCCGTAATGGATGAACGGGTCCATCTTCTTGGCATCCTTGCCGCTGACCCGGAACTTGCCGAACAGTTCATTGTCGGCGGTGATGTCGAATCCCTTGACCTCACCTGCAATCTTGGTGGTGAACCGATCCACGTAGGCATCAGCAACGTTGGTCAGCGGACCGATGCCCGAACGACCGTGGGTGATGCCTTCCCAGCTGCTGGCCAGATCATTGCCCAACGGCGAGACGATACCCAGGCCGGTTACGACGACGCGACGCTTCATTGCTGTTTCTCCTGACCCGGATGATTTCTACGGGCAACTCGGTTTGCTTCGATGTGATGCTCAAACACACGGGGCCGCAACAGCGGCCCCATGGGGTGCGGTGCGCGGCAAGGAAATACCTGCACGCGCACTGCCGTCTGACATCAGGCCTTGACGTGGGCCTTGACGTAGTCGATGGCGGCCTGCACGGTGCTGATCTTCTCGGCTTCTTCGTCCGGGATCTCGCACTCGAATTCTTCTTCCAGGGCCATCACCAGCTCGACGGTGTCCAGCGAGTCAGCGCCCAGGTCATCGACGAACGATGCGCTGTTGGTGACTTCTTCTTCCTTGACGCCAAGCTGTTCGACGACGATTTTCTTGACGCGTTCTTCGATGGTGCTCATGGGATCTCGCTCCAGATGGAGTTGTGGTTCAAAAGTGGTCGCCATCAAAGGCGATGGCCGTGGGATAGTGTAGTGGAAACCGGCGCGGCCTTGCATCGCAGCAAAAACCTCAGCAGATCAACCACTTGCGGCGCAATCCCTGCGCCCCTTGCTTACGGCATGTACATGCCGCCGTTCACATGGAGGGTTTCGCCGGTGATGTAACCGGCAGCCGGGCTGGCCAGGAAGGCCACCGCATGGGCGATGTCCTCCGGCGAACCCAGGCGTTCGAGGGCAATGTCGTTGATCAGCGCGGTGCGCGCTTCTTCCGGCAACGCCTTGGTCATGTCAGTGTCGATGAAGCCGGGAGCAACCACATTGACGGTGACACCGCGCGAACCGATTTCCTTGGCCAGCGACTTGCTGAAGCCGATGATGCCGGCCTTGGCGGCCGCGTAGTTGGCCTGGCCGGCATTGCCGGTCACGCCCACCACCGATGCGATGTTGATGATGCGGCCCTTGCGTGCCTTCATCATGCCGCGCATCACCGCCTTGCTGGTGCGGAACACGCTGGTCAGGTTGGTGTCGATGATCGACGCCCAGTCCTCGTCCTTCATGCGCATCAGCAGGTTGTCGCGGGTGATGCCGGCATTGTTGACCAGGATCGAGATCGGGCCGAACTCCTTGGCGATGCCGTCCAGCACGCTGTCCAGCGCGGCAGCGTCGGTCACGTTCAGTGCACGGCCGTGGCCGCCGTGGGCGGCCAGGCGCTCACCGATCGCGGCAGCGCCGGATTCGGTGGTGGCGGTGCCGATGACGGTGGCGCCCTGGGCGGCCAGCAGATCGGCGATGGCGGCACCAATGCCACGGCTGGCGCCGGTGACCAGTGCGATTTCACCCTGCAGGGGCTTGCTCATGATGTTTTCCTCAGGCTGGGGCGGCCGCCGTACCCGTACCGCGTGCAGCGGCCACCGGTACGGTCGGCAGGAACAGGGGGAGTCAGGCCGACCATGCCTCGCGGGCGGCTTCGAAGTCGCCCGGGGTGGCCAGTGAACGGCCGTCGATGGCCTTGTCGATGCGCTTGACCAGGCCGGTCAGCACCTTGCCCGGGCCGCACTCGGCGATCCGGGTGATGCCGCGGCCGGCCAGCGCCTGCACGCACCCGGTCCACTGCACCGGCTGGTACAGCTGCTGGACCAGCGCGGTACGGATCGCGTCGATACCGTCATGCACCTGGGCATCCACGTTCTGCACCACCGGCAGCTGCGGCGCCTGCCAGGACAGGCCAGCCATCACTTCGGCGAGGCGGTTGGCGGCTTCGCGCATCAGCGGGGTGTGCGAGGGCACGCTCACGGCCAGCTTGACGGCCTTGCGCACGCCCTTCCCGGCCAGCAGCGCCAGCGCGCGGTCAACCGCATCTGCGTCGCCGCCGATCACGATCTGGCCCGGCGAATTGAAGTTGGCCGGCACCACCACCTGGCTGCCCGCGGCTTCGGCGCAGACGTCCAGCACCAGCTGGTCTTCAGCACCGAGCACGGCGGCCATGGCGCCGACACCGGCCGGTGCGGCTTCCTGCATCAGCTGGCCGCGCAGGCGCACCAGGTGCGCACCGTCATGCAGGCTCAGCGCGCCAGCGGCGACCAGGGCGGTGTACTCGCCCAGGCTGTGGCCGGCCAGCACCGACGGGCGCGGACCGCCCACGGCGCTCCAGGCGCGCCACACGCCGATGCTCGCGGCCAGCAGGGCCGGCTGGGTGTATTCGGTACGGTTGAGCATTTCCTCCGGGCCACCCTGGGACAGCGCCCACAGGTCGACGCCGGCACCATCGGATGCTTCGGTGAAGGCTTCACGCACCTGCGGGTGCAGTTCGGCCAGCTCGGCCACCATGCCCACAGACTGCGAGCCCTGGCCGGGGAAGACAAAAGCGAGGGTGGATACGGTCACGCGGTCATCCGCTTGTTGCAATCGAAGCGGGCCATGATAAGGGCGAATCCGCTGTGTCGTCTGTACGTGCGCGTATGCAGGCGTATGGAGCGCCGCCGCGGGACAACCCGGCATCCGGTGCGGTGCCCCGCCCTGGTAGAGTCGACTGTCAGTCGACTGCCCTTCGATCAGCCGCTGAAAACCCGCGCTGCGCGCGGAAGTCGACTGACAGTCGACTCTACGGCAGCGCCAACCTGCCAGCAGCGCGAACCTGCCATCAGCAGAACAGCTGCAGCACGTCCAGGTCGCCGTCGGCGAGGAAGTCCACGCACAGGCCCACCAGCATCAGTACGCCCGCCGTGCTGGCGCCATGGGCGATGAAGATCGAATGCGCCAGCGCGCGCGCTGAACGGCCCAGCTTCATGCAGACCCGGGCCAGGCTGCGCAGGCGGCCGCTGACCGCGTGCACGTGTTCACGCACCGGCGCCTGGGCCTCGCCCATCGCCTCGGCCATCATCGCCTGCAGCTGCTCGGGGCGGTCGGCGTAGTACTTGGCCACGCCGTAACCGAACATCAGCCAGTCGCGGGCCTGCGCTTCGGACAGATCCATCACTTCCAGCGGATCTTCCTCGAAGTCGATGAAGCCCACCTTCTGCCCATCCCAGGTGAGGTTGCGCGGCAGCGGCTGGCCGAAATAGGCGCCGCGCGCATGCGCTTCGGCGATGGCCTGCATGGCCGCCATCACCAGCCGGTCGCGGCCGGCCTCGTCGGCCTGGCGCAGGCAGGTATTGAACGAGCTGCCGTTGTCACCGATCACCAGCGCGGCGTGGCCGCTGCCCAGCACGTCGGGCACGTTCACGCCCTGCGCCTGCAGTTCTCCCAGGCGACGGGCTTCGGTTTCTCGCGCGGCATCACCACCACGGTGCGGCGGTGGCCGCAGGGCGTCCAGATGGAAACGGCGGGCAACGAAATTGAGCAGGCCCAGGGCCACTGCGCGGCTTCCCTTGCCGTACTGCTTCAGCCAGGCGCGCTGCCCTTCGATGACGATGGGCTCAACCATGACGTGTACTCCTTTAAACGCGTTACGGCCCCAGAGGGGCCGTAACGACAAAACTTCACATTGTCGTAACTTGCACTATCAATAGCGCAGCAGGGCCGAACCCCACGTGAAGCCGCCGCCGAAGGCTTCCAGCAGCAGCAGCTGGCCGCGCTCGACGCGGCCCGAACGCACCGCGGCGTCCAGCGCCAGAGGCACCGAGCCGGACGAGGTGTTGCCGTGCTTGTCGACAGTCACCACCACCTGGTCCATCGACATGTCCAGGCGCTTGGCGGTGGCTTCGATGATGCGCAGGTTGGCCTGGTGCGGAATCAGCCAATCCAGGTCGGACTTGTCCAGGCCATTGGCAGCCAGGGTCTCGTCCACGACCGAGTCCAGCGCCTTGACGGCGTACTTGAACACGTCGTTGCCCTTCATGTTGATGGTGCCGCCACCGTTGGCACCGTCCTTGAAGCCGGTCGAGACGCCCACCGGGTTCCACAGCAGCTCCTTCTTGCTGCCGTCGGCATGCAGGTGGGTACTGAGGATGCCGGTTTCCTCGTCGGCCTTGAGCACGACGGCGCCGGCGCCATCGCCGAACAGCACGCAGGTGGTGCGATCGTTCCAGTCGACCATGCGGGTCAGCGTTTCGGTGCCGATCACCAGCACGTGCCTGCAGTCGCCGGAACGGATGAACTTGTCGGCCACGCCCAGCGCGAACACGAAGCCCGAGCAGGCGGCGTTGACGTCAAAGGCAGGGCACCCCGCAACACCGAGCTTGGCCTGGATCAGGCACGCGGTGGAGGGGAAAATGAGGTCAGGCGTGGTCGTACCGACCACGATCATGTCGAGCTGCGAAGCGTCGATACCGGCCGCTTCAAGTGCGCGCAACGCGGCCTGGTAGCCGAGGTCGCTGGTGGTTTCGCCTTCGGCCGCGATGTGCCGTTCACGAATTCCGGTGCGCGACTGGATCCACTCATCCGAGGTTTCGACCATTTTTTCCAGGTCGGCGTTGGTCAGGACTTTTTCCGGCAAATAGCTACCGGTGCCCGCGATCCTCGAGTAGATCCGCTTGCTCATCATGTTTCCTGTTGCGCGGGCCGCCGATCACCGGCACGCCCGGGAAAGAAGGCAAAGGCCGCTGCCCGGGGGCAGCGGCCTTCCCGGCACATCAATCTTCTTCGACGGCCGAGGTCTTGGTCTGGATGACCTTCTTGCCGCGGTAGAAACCGTCGGCAGTGATGTGGTGACGCAGGTGCACTTCGCCGGTGGTCGGGTCGGTCGACAGCTGCTTGGCGCTCAGGGCGTCATGCGAACGGCGCTGGCCGCGGCGGGACGGGGTAACACGGGATTTCTGCACAGCCATGGGATTGCTCCAAACTCGGTTCGTTTTGCTTCGTCGTATCGTCGCGCAGGACGCCAGCGCCCAGCACACTTTCGCTTTCGCCGCAGCCGCCGACGACAATCCGGCTGCTATTGTTTCTTCAATGCCGCCAATGCCGCGAACGGATTGGCCTTCTTTGTTTCTTCTTCGCTCGGCGCCCAGTCCTTGTCGACTGCTTCACCGTCGGGCGACAGCGGAACCACCGGCACCGCCAGCACCAACTCGTCTTCGACCAGGTCCAGCGGACGCAGCTGGCCGTCTTCCGGCACCAGCAACGCCTCGTACTCCTCCGGCAGGGACGATTCCTCGTCCTCGTCGCGGATCAGGCCAAGCCTCTGGGTCACCTTCACCGGCAACAGGAATCGCTGCATGCTGCGCTGACAGGTCAGCGGCAACGCGGTGTCGATGGTCAGTTCCACATAGGATACCCGCAGGACTTCGTCGCGACCGAATTCAAGCGAGTAGGAACACTCGCCGTCGGTATCTGCGACCAGCCCCTGCAGGCGGGTCAATTCAGCCAGGGAGACCTGGCCGTCGAAGCGCCTTCGCGCTACGACCATCCGCCAAGCATCCAGCGATTCGGGCACGTTCGCGGACATAAGCCGCTGAATACTAAGGATCGGGGGGGCTGCTGTCAAATGCCCGCCATACAGCACTTGCTGCTGGCGCTGCGCACAGGCCAGACTGCCGCACCCTGCCCCGGTATTCTCGCATGTCACTGGTCCTGGCCTCCACCTCCCGCTACCGCCGCGAGTTGCTGCAGCGGCTGGGCCTGCCCTTCGACTGCGCGCGCCCGGAGGTGGATGAAACCCCGTTGAACGGTGAGACGCCGCTGGCCCTTGCAACGCGCCTTGCCACGGCCAAGGCAACCGAAGTCGCCGCCCGCCAGCCCGGCGCCTGGGTGATCGGCTCGGACCAGGTGGCGGACCTGAACGGGCGACCGCTGGGCAAACCGGGCACGGCCGAGGCGGCCTGCGCGCAGCTGGCGGCGATGTCCGGGCAGACGGTACGCTTCCACACTGCCATCAGTCTCACGCAGGGCGGAGAATCATTCAGCGCCGTGGATCTGACCGAAGTCCGTTTCCGCACGCTGGGGCAGGAGGAGATCGCCCGCTACGTGGCCGCCGAACAGCCTCTGGATTGTGCCGGCAGCTTCAAGTGCGAGGGCCTGGGCATCAGCCTGTTCGAAGCGATCGACAACCGCGACCCGACCGCGCTGATCGGCCTGCCGCTGATCGCGCTGTGCGGGTTGCTGCGCCAGGCAGGGTTCGCGGTGCCCTGAAGGCGACACACTGACTGCCGGCACCGATCGCGGAAACAGGCCGGACATGGGCCGGGTAGGACCTGAGCCGGGTAGCGTCGACTGTCAGTCGACCATCGCGCGCAGCGCGGGGTTTTGCCGGCGGCTGGAAGAGCAGTCGACTAACAGTCGACTCTACCAACGTGGAGCACCCGACCAACCTGGAGCACGCAACCAACCTGGCGCGCGACCACCTGGACCGCGCTCCGCCTCAGCGCCCGCGAACCTCGAACGGCTGCTCCTGCCAGTCCTCCACGCTGCCATCGCGACCGTGCAGGCGCAGGCCCAGCCAATGTCGTCCCGGCGCCAGCGTGCTCGTGTCCAATGAAGCATCGAAGCCCACCGCAGGATGCTGCGGATCGGTGCTGTCCGGCCAGGTCTGGCGCACGTCGAATGCGCGGCCATAGCGCGCATCCCCCATCGAGCGGCCATCGACCAGCACCTCAACCCGTGCCAGGCCGACACCATCCTTGAACGCCCATCCCTTGATCGCCAGCACGCCAGACACCTTTTCGCCGTTGGAAGGCGTATCCAGCCACGCCATTGCCGGAGTCACGCACGCCCCGGGCGCGCGCTGCGCCGGCAGCCGGAACAGCAGGAAACGCTGGAAGCCATGGTCACTGCTGACCACCCGCGGCGCCGGCAGCGGCCCCACCTGTCCGCAGATGGCGTGATAGCGCGCCAGCAGATCGCGATAACGCTGGTCACTGGGTGAAAGCACCAGCAGCATCGGCGTCGAGCGCTTGCCCTCATGCAGCAGTTCCCACTGCGCCAGCTGCGCGGTGCGCCCATGCTTGTCGTTGAGCGGATGCGGCAGCACTTCGATATCGCCATTGCCGAGCTGGAAGCCCAGCTCGGCGCCAACCTTGAAGTTCCCCGCCAGCACCCGCGTGCCCGCCGGCATCTGCTGCAACTCTTCGCGCACCGTCATCGCCAACGGCTGCCAGCCCGCGAAATTGCGCGGGTAGTACTTGCTGCCTGCCAGCTGCTCACGCAACGCAGGCGTAGAGGCCATCAGGTAATAGCCGAACGCCAGCACCATGCCTGCGCCCGCCAGCCACCAGCCGGTGCGCCGCAGCCAGCGTGGCCAGCCGTTAAGCACCACCGGCACCGCCACCAGCAGGGCCAGATAGCCCGGCAGCGGCCAATGGAAACTGATCCGCTCGACGTCGGTGAAGAAGCCCAGCAGGAAGATGCCCAGCGTGGATACGCCCCCGACCAGGCCGAAGTAGCGCCACTGCACGCGCGTGCCGCCGCCCCTGCGGGTACCGGCCAGCGCCACCTTCCACATCGCCATGCACAGGATCGGGGTGACCAGCATGGGCTGGATCACCAGGAACCACAGCCCGTTCCATTCGAACGTCCAGGGATGGCGCTCGACCACCTGGAACTTCAGGCCGGCGTCGTGGTTGTCCGCGTTCCATGCCAGCAACGGCAGCCACGCCAGCACGCCCACCGCCAGCGCGACCCATACGCGCGGATCGGCCAGCATGCGCCGCCCCTGCGGCAGCGCCAGCAACGCGATGAAGCCAACGCCGATGACACCGATGAAACGGTAGTGACTGAGCGCACCGATCGACAGGCCCAGCGCAAGCTTCATCGCCGACGATGCATCAACGTTGTGCAGCAGCCGCGCACCGGCGTGCAGGCAGATCACCGCGGCCAGTGCCATGGGCACATCCGGCACCGCCAGCAGGCCCAGCGTCGCCGACAACGGCATCAACAGCGTGAGGCTGCCCGCTTGCCAACCGGCCACATTGCCGAACCAGCGCGTGGCCGTGCGCACCACCAGCAACGGCAGCAGCGCGCCGATGGCCAGGAACGGCAGGCGCAACGCGAGCACATGGTGGCCACCGATCTCCACACCCAGGCGCGCCAACCACGCGGTCAGTCCGGGAAGGTCCGAATACGCAGCGGCCAGATGCTGGCCTTCCTGCCAATAGAACGCCTCGTCAACAAACAGTGGCAGCCGCGCAGCCACTACCAGCTTGGCCGCTGTGACCAGCGTCCATAACCAGAGAAATATTGTCCGCGCGCGCTGTTCGCCCTGCATTGCTCTATGGATAATCGAATGGATTCCAGACCTGAGACGATCATGCCAGCCTCGTCCCCCAATCCCAGCATGCTAACCGATCAACTGCGCCAGGCCCTGCGGGAGGCACAGGATCAGGTAAACGCACTGGTGCTGGGCAAGGTGCCGGAAGTCAGGCTGGCTTTCGTCGCCCTGCTTTCCGGTGGCCATCTGCTGATCGAGGATCTGCCCGGCCTGGGCAAGACCACGCTGGCGCATGCGTTGGCCAGCAGCCTGGGCCTCAGTTTCCAGCGCGTGCAGTTCACCTCCGACCTGCTGCCCGCCGATGTACTGGGCGTTTCGGTATACGAGGCCGGCAGCCGCCAGTTCCAGTTCCACCCGGGACCGGTGTTCACCCACGTGCTGCTGGCCGATGAGATCAACCGTGCGCCGCCGCGCACGCAGAGCGCGCTGCTGGAGGCGATGGCCGAACAGCAGGTCACCCTGGATGGGCAGACCCATCCCCTGCCCGATCCGTTCTTCGTGATCGCCACGCAGAACCCGGTGGACCTGTCCGGTACCTTCCCGCTGCCGGATTCGCAGCTGGATCGTTTCCTGCTGCGCCTGGCGATGGGCTACCCCAGTGCGCAGGCCGAACGCGAACTGCTGCGAGGTACAGACCGCCGCGACCTGATCGCACGTGCCGTACCGAAGCTGGATGACACCCAGGTACGCGCGCTGCGTGAAGCCGTCAGCCAGGTCCATGCCAGCGATGCACTGGTGGACTACGTGCAGGCCCTGCTGACCCGCAGCCGCCAGCACGCCGGCGTGCGCGTGGGCCTGTCACCGCGTGCCGGCCTTGCGCTGCTGCGCGCGGCCAGGGCGCATGCACTTCTGCTGGGCCGCGGCCACGTGGTGCCCGAGGACGTGCAGACCCTGTTCGTGGCGGTGGCCGGTCATCGCCTCGTGGCCGAAGCCGAGTCCAGCTCGGGGCCGGCACTGGCACGGGCCATCCTGCAGACCGTTGCGGTGGATTGAGGGTGGCCACGCGCTGGGCACGACTGCAACTGCTGGCACGCCCGCGCAGGCCTGAAGCACTGCCGCAGCGTCTGGACCGCCATCGCATCTACGTGCTGCCCACCCGTTTCGGCCTGTTCGTCGCCGCGCTGCTGGCGGCAATGCTGCTGGGCGCACTGAACTACAACAACAACCCGGCGTTGCTGCTGGCCCTGCTGCTGGCGGCAGCGGCGATCGCCAGCGCCATCGCCGCGCACCTGCAGCTGTCCGGCGTACAGATCGACGCGATCTCCGCCGAGCCGGTTCCTGCCGGGCAACCACTGCGCCTGCGCGTGGACCTGTCACTGCGTGATCCGCGCGCACGCCACGGCCTGCACCTGCAGCTGGGTGACAGCGAAGCCTGGACCTCGCTGCCTGCACACGGCCGCGGTGAAGTGGAGCTGCACGTTCCCAGCGAACGCCGCGGCTGGCTGGAGCTCCCGCGCATCCGCCTCTCCACCACCCAGCCACTGGGCCTGGTGCGGGCATGGTCGTGGGTGTGGCCGGAACAACCGCTGCTGGTCTATCCGCAACCCGAGGCGCTGGCCCCTGCACTGCCGGAAAGCGGCAACGATCCGCTGCATACCCGAGCCCACGCCAGCGGCGAGGAACTGCATCAGCTACGGCCCTATCGTGCGGGCGATGCGCCACGCAGCATTTCCTGGAAGCACTCGGCACGCCGCGACAGCCTGCTGGTGCGCGAGTACGAAAGGCCGGTTGGCATCGAAGTCATCCTCGATTGGCGCACGCTGTCCCCGCTGGGCCATGAAGCACGCATCGCGCGTTTGGCGCGATGGGTCGACATGGCCGAGCGCGAAGGCCGCCGCTACACCCTGCTGCTGCCTGCACACCCGCCATTCGGGCCAGGCCAGGGCGCCATCCACCACCACCTGTGCCTGCGTGCACTGGCATTGATGCCGCATGACTGAGACCACGCCCGCGCTCGACCGCAATGCCCGCAACTGGACCCTGGCCAGCGCGGCGTTGGCGCTGTTGCCGTTGCTGCTGCAGTTGCCGCCCTTGCTGGCGGGCGTGATCGCGGCCGCAGCGCTCATGACTGCGGTCCTGTCGTGGCGGAAGGTGCTGCCCATGCCGGTGCGCCTGCTGCTGGTGCTGGCCATGCTCGGTGCCATCGCCTGGCAGATGGGGATGGTCCGACCTGGGCGCGATACCGGTTGCGCCCTGCTGGCAGCGATGCTGGCGATCAAGTCCAGCGAACTGCGCAGCCGGCGCGATGCCCGCAGCCTGCTCGGGTTCGCGCTGTTTTCCCCGTTTGCGGCGTTCCTGCTCGACCAAGGACCACTGACCACGGTGTTGGCCGCACTGGCGGGGATCAGCGCGCTGCTCGCCCTGCAATGGCTGGCCGGGGATGAAGGCCACGCCGCGCAGCTGCCCTTGCGAGGGCAGCTGCGCGGCGTTGGCCGCCTGCTGGCGATCGGCCTGCCGCTGGCATTGGCCTGCTTCTGGCTGTTCCCGCGCCTGGCCACGCCACTGTGGGGTGTTCCCGAGCGCGCCGTGGGTACGCCGGGGTTGTCCGACAGCATGGAGCCCGGCCAGTGGCTGGACCTGATGGCCGACGACAGCCCGGCGCTGCGCGTGCAGTTCTTCGGCGCGGTACCCGAGCCGATGCAACGCTACTGGCGAGGACCGGTACTGACCGCCTTCGATGGCCGGCGCTGGACACGTGACCGCGCCAGCGAGCGACGGCCGGCGGCCGTGGTCGAGGCCGGCACGCAGGGCTGGGACTACCAGATCGACTACGAACCCACCGACCGGCGCCAGCTGGTGGCACTGGACCTGCCCAGCCGCGCGCCTGCAGGCAGCACGCTGGATGCGGACATGAGCCTGAGCAGCGAGCGGTCACTGGCGTCGCTGAGCCGCTGGCGGTTGCATTCGGCGCCACCACAACGCTTCGACAGCACGCTGTCACCCTATCTGCGACGGGCCGCGCTGCAGTTGCCCAGTGGCTTCAACCCGCGCACCGCCACGTTGGCGCAGCAATGGCGGCAGCAGGCTGGCAGCGATGACGAGGCCATCGTGCGCCGCGCGCTGCAGTGGATCACCACCGACTTCTCGTACACGCTGGACACCCCTGCGGCAGGGCGCGACCCGATCGACGAGTTCCTGTTCGGCTACAAGGCCGGCTTCTGTGAACACTTCAGCTCGGCCTTCGTGGTGTTGATGCGCAACGCCGGCGTCCCGGCACGGGTGGTGACCGGCTTTGCCGGCGGCACCTACAACCGCCTTGGCGACTACTGGATCGTGCGGCGGATGGACGCCCATGCCTGGGCCGAGGTATGGCTGCCGCAGCGCGGCTGGGTACGGGTTGACCCGACCGCAGCCGTGGCACCGGAACGCATCCTGGACACACTGGACGACCGCCTGCAGGCCGGTACGGACACGCCACTGCAGCAACGCTGGCAGCAGCTGGGGCAGATGGGCGACTGGCTGCGCCGCGGCTGGAACGACCTGGTGCTGTCATTCGATGCACGCCGCCAGCAGCAACTGCTCACGCCGTTCGGGCTGGATGATCTGGGCCCCACGCAACTTGTCGCTGGCTTCGTGGTGGCAACGATGCTGGCCTTGGCGTGGATGGCCTGGCTGCTGGCCCGTGGCGAGCGCGAACGCGACCCGCTGCTGCGCGCCTGGCACCGGCTCGGACGGCGCTACGCCCGCCTCGGCCTGGCCCGTGAACCGCACGAAACCGCACAGGACTGGGCCCAGCGGGTGCACCGGCAGCGCCCTGACCCGGCCCTGCTCGCACTCAGCCAGCGTTTCGCCGACGCGCGCTACGCTGGAACTTGCACCGACCTCGCTTCATTATTGCGGGACCTGCGCAGGCATCGCCCGACTTCCGGAGCCTCCCCATGAACACCAAGTTCCTTCTCACCGCTGTGGCCACGCTGGCCCTGTCGGCCTGCGCCACGGCCCCCAAGCCGCTGCAGGGACAGTTCAGCCTGGTCTCCCCCCGCGACTCGGTCGCTACCCAGCAGGTCGGCACGCCGGTCCGTTGGGGCGGTCGCATCATCGAAACCAAGCCCGGCCAGGGCGAGACCTGCTTCCAGATCATCTCGCGCCCGCTCAATGGCAGTGGCCGCCCGAACACCACCTCGTCCGACGCCAGCGACGGCCGCTTCATCGCCTGCCGTGCCGGCTTCTACGACCCGGCCGTGTTCGAAGCCGGTCGTGACGTGACTTTCATCGGCAAGATCGACGGCTACCAGAACACCCGCATCGGCGAGTACGACTACCGCCTGCCCAAGCTGTCGGCCGATGTGATCTACCTGTGGCCGGAACAGCGCCAGGTCGACGTGGTGCCCTACCCCTATGGCCCGTGGGGCCCGGGCCCGTATGGTCCGTACTGGGGCGGCTATGGTCGCTGGGGCTGGTGGTGATCGTCACCGCACAGGCATGACGGAAAAGGCCGCCCTCGGGCGGCCTTTTTCATCCGCGCATGGCGTGGACAGGGGCTTCAACGCCCAGGCGCACCGAAATGCCCCAGCGGCGCACCGGCCAGCAGGTGCATGTGGATATGGAACACGGTCTGCCCGGCATGCTCGCGGCAGTTCATCACGATGCGGTAGCCGTCCTGTGCGAAGCCCTCGCGGCGCGCGTACTCGGCGGCAGCCAGCGCCAGCTTGCCGATCAGGTGCGCCTGCGACGGCTGCAGGTCATCCAGGGTCGGAATGATCTCGTTCTTCGGAATGAACAGCACGTGCACCGGTGCCTGCGGTGCGATGTCCTTGAAGCCCAGCACCTCGTCATCCTCGTAGACGATGGTGGCCGGGATCTCGCGACGGATGATCTTGCTGAAGAGGGTTTCGTTGCTCATGGTCGGCCTCGGCGGGGATGTCATCCGCATTGTAGGCCGGCCGCGCCGGGGGATGCCCGGCCGGCATTCAATCGCGGAATTCGCTGCGCGTTCCGAACGCGTGCGAGAGCGTGCCGCGATCGACGTATTCGAGTTCACCGCCAAGTGGCAGGCCCTGCGCCAAACGGCTCGGCTGCACCTTGCGTGCGCGCGCCAGCTGCGCCAGGTAGTGCGCGGTGGCCTCGCCCTCGACAGTGGCGCTGGTGGCGATGATCAGCTCCTGCACCTCGCCTTCGGCCAACCGTCGCTCCAATTGCTCCAGGCCCAGCTCGCGCGGGCCGATGCCATCGAGCGGCGACAGCCGCCCCTGCAGCACGAAGTAGACACCGCGGAAGCCGGTGGCGTTCTCGATGGCCAGGCGGTCGGCCGGCGATTCGACCACGCACAGCTGGCTGCGCTCGCGGCTGCCGTTGGCACAGGTCGGGCACAGCTCGGTTTCGCTGAAATCGCGGCACTGCACGCAGTGGCCGATTCGCTCCACCGCCAATGCCAGTGTCTCGGCCAGACGCTGGCCACCTTCGCGCTCGCGCTCGAGCAGGTGATAGGCCATGCGCTGCGCAGTCTTCTGGCCGACGCCAGGCAGCACCCGCAATGCGTCGATCAATTGTTCAAGCAGGGGTGCGGACACGGCGGCATGCTTTCATGGCGTCGAGCACGCTCGACAGCTGTCTGTAGAGTCGAGCCATGCTCGACCGAGGGTTGGAGCGGGCACCTGCAGCGGCAGGCGCCCCCTGGGAAATCAGAACGGCAGCTTCATGCCCGGCGGCAGCTGCATGCCGGCGGTGGCCGACCCCATCTTCGACTTCGACTCGGCATCGATCTTGTTCGAGGCATCATTGAAGGCGGCGGCGATCAGGTCTTCCAGCATCTCCGGGTCGCTGGTCAGCGACGGGTCGATGCGCACCTTGCGGCATTCCTTGGCACCGGTCAGGGTCACGCTGACCATGCCGCCGCCGGCGCTGCCGGTCACTTCGATCTTGGCGATTTCTTCCTGGGCCTTCTGCAGGTTTTCCTGCATTTTCTGGGCCTGCTGCATCAGTTGTGCGATGTTTCCGCGCATGGTGTCTTACTCGTCAAAAGAACGGATGGAATCGGAAACAACCCGGGCACCGTGCTGTTGGATCAGCACCTGCACTTCCGGGTCGTCCATGAAAACGGCCTCTGCCACCTGCTGCCGCTCACTACGCTGGCGGTCGGCACGCTGGTGCAGAGTCTCGGCCGGAACGTGTTCGGTTTCCACGGTCTCGACCACGATCTTCGGCGCCTGGCCGAGGGCCTTCTCCAGCATCTCGCCCAGGGCGGCCAGCGCGCGCTCCGAGCGCAGGTATTCAAATCCGGGCGAAAGGCCCAGTTTCAAGGTCCCGTGCTGGCAACTGATGAAGGCAGCGTTGGCGGCCAGCTGCCGCGACGGGCCGCTCAGGCCACTGTTGGCGACCAGATCCAGCCAGTCCTCGGCGCTGGCCAGGTCGCTCACACCTTCCAGCGGCGCGTTCTCCTGCACTGGCGCCGGCTCGACCGGCGCGATGGCAATGCCTTCCGTGCGGAACGGGCGTGCGGGCGGTGCAGGCTCGCTGGGAGCCGCGACGGGAGCCGGCGGCTCATGCCAGGGCGCCACCATGGCAGCTTCCGGCCCAGCCATCTCGGCCGCCAGCGCTTCGTCACGTGCCTCGGCTTCGTCGGTGGCCCACGGCGGCAGGTCGTCGCCCGCTTCCGTTTCAACGGACGGCGGCGCCGCTGCTTCGGCCTTCACCGGCGGCGGTGACACCGGCTCTTCCACCGGAACCGGCTCGGGCTCCGGCGTCGGGTCCGGTTCGGGTTGCGGGGCCGGGTCCGGTTCGGGTTCAGGTTCGCGCGGCGCGGCCTGCACCGGAGCGGCCACCTGCGCCACCACGGCCGGGCTTGCCGAAGCGGCGGCAGTCGCCGGCGTCGCTTCGTGGGTACCCGCACCGGTGCCACCACCGGCAGCATTGCCACCCGGCGCATTGCCTGCCCCCTCCACCGACTTCGGCACCGGCGGGACCGCCGCGGCCGGGCGGAACGCCAGCATGCGCAGCACGGCCATCTCGAAGCCCGCGCGCGGGCTCGGCGCCATCGGCAGGTCACGACGGCCGTTCAAGGCCATCTGGTACCAGAGCTGCACCACTTCCGGGCGCAGGCGCTCGGCGAATGCGGCGGCATCCAGGCCTTCGGCAACGGCCGCACCCGGTACCAGCTGCTGCACCTGGATGCGGTGCAGGCCTTCGGCCAGCGCTTCCAGCACGCCACTCCAGTCCGGCGAGAATTCGGCCAGCGCGGCCACCACCTGCAGCAGGCGCGGGCCATCGCCGTCAGCCAGCGCATCGAGCATCGCCGCCACCTGGGTGCGGTCGACCGTGCCCAGCATGGTGCGTACCACGTCCTCGCGCAGTGCGCCGCCGGCATAGGCAATCGCCTGGTCCAGCAGCGACAGGCCGTCCCGCAGGCTGCCATCAGCGGCCTTGGCCAGCTGCACGATGGCACTGCCGTCGGCCTCGATCTCCTCGGCCGCCAGGATGCGGGTCATCTGGCCCTGGATCTGGTCCTCGTCCAGGCGCTTGAGGTTGAACTGCAGGCAGCGGCTGAGCACAGTGACCGGCAGCTTCTGCGGATCGGTGGTGGCCAGCAGGAACTTCACGTGCTCCGGCGGCTCTTCCAGCGTCTTCAGCAGCGCATTGAACGCCGCCTTGGACAGCATGTGCACTTCGTCGATCAGGTAGACCTTGTACTTGCCACGCGAAGGCATGTACTGCGCGTTCTCGATCACCTCGCGCACGTCGTCCACGCCGGTGTTGGACGCGGCGTCGATTTCCAGCAGGTCGATGTAGCGGCCGGCGTCGATATCCAGGCAGGCTGCACACTGGCCGCAGGGATCGGCACTGGTGCCCTGTTCGCAGTTCAGCGACTTGGCGAAGATGCGCGCGATGGTGGTCTTGCCCACGCCGCGGGTGCCGGTGAACAGGAACGCATGGTGGACCCGGCCGCTGTCCAGTGCGTTGCTGAGCGCACGGACCACGTGTTCCTGGCCCACCAGCTCGGCAAAACGCTTTGGACGCCACTTGCGGGCAAGGACGAGATAGGACATCAGGCCACCGTTTTCCATCGGATGTTCCATTGTGCCATGCCTGTCCAGCCCCCCTCGCCTCCGGCACATCTTTCGCGGGTTCCTGGCCGGGGTGCTTGTGAAGTGCCGCGCAGCCCGCTAGAATCTGCGCCCCTGCTGAGGCGTTTGCCGATGGCAGGGATCCGGAGAGGTGTCCGAGTGGTTGAAGGAGCACGCCTGGAAAGTGTGTAAGCGTCTAAACCGCGCTTCGGGGGTTCGAATCCCCCTCTCTCCGCCAGATAAATGAAGAAGCCGCCCACTGGGCGGCTTTTTTATTTGGCTGGCGGATGGGATGAGAAGTCCCGACGGGGTTCGACGGTTCTGCAGGAGCAGAACCGGACAGCCGCAGGCTGGTCCCGGGGCGCAACGCGCATCGGGATCGGGTGCAGGGATGCACCCGACAATCCCCCTCTCTCCGCCAGATAAATGAAGAAGCCGCCCACTGGGCGGCTTTTTTATTTGGCTGGCGGGAAGCGCGCTAGGTACTACCGGACTGAACAGGCCCTGCCGCCTGGGGCAGGTCCAACGGTCCGCCCGCCGACAGCGCGCGATCTGCTGCGAGTCACCTGCGCCGGAGCAGTCCCCGCACGCAGACGCCGACGAACGCCAGCCCCAGCAGCATCCACACGACCGTCATTCCCCACAGCGCACCGAACGTATCCAGGACCGGCTCCACGCGCGGTTGCGCCGGATCGTACAGCACGCGTACCCGCTGTCCAGGCTCATAGCCGAAGATCATGCCGCCCTGCGGGTAAGAGACGCGTTGGCCGGTCGCGGTGGTGAACGCAATCTGCGGATGCGATCCGCCCGCGTTCAGGCGCTCAACCTGGCCATCGACGGCCTGCGCGATCTGCAGGAACTCAAGGCGATGCGTCACTTCGAAGGCGGCCACGGCAAGGATCAACAGCCCCACCGCGCCAAACAGCAGACTGCGCATGACCTGGGCGGTCCGGGAAAGAGAAGGGTCGGGCATCGCTCGGCAGCTCCGTTGCAGGCAGGAAGACGAATGGGGCCGGCGGATCCTGCCGCGCGGCCAGTCCCACGTGTCGAAAGCATAGCCCAGAAGCCGCCGCGCCCCGCTCCATCGCGGCCGCATGCGCCTCGCCACTGACGCACCCGCCTGGTACAGGCGCCTGTGTTCCGCACAGTCATTCGAGTTGGGCGAAATCATCCGTGAGAAGATCGACTCCGCTCCACGCACCTTGGAACACTTCGGCGGCTCCTGCGGCCTCGTCGTGCGATACCCACTTGAGAAGGACAACGTCTGGACGGTTGAAATGCGCCCGGGCAACGCCAAGGCATTTTCCATGAACCTCCGCCTCTACCGCCCCGCCGATGCCAGCGCCTGCCTGTCGATTTTCGACAGCAACGTGCCCACCTACTTCGCGCCCGAAGAGCGCAGCGACTTTGAGCGCTTCCTGCAAGAACAGGCCATGGACTGTGCATTCCAGGTCATCGAGCGAGATGGCAGCATCGTGGCGTGCGGCGGCCTGTCGCGACGCGGCGACGGCAGTGCCGGTTTCTGCTGGGGCATGGTACAGCGCGCGCTGCACCGGCATGGACTGGGCCGGGAACTGGCGCTGGCACGCCTGCGCCAGGCCGAAGCGGATCCCTCGATCAAGCGCATCACGCTCAGTACCAGCCAGCACACCCAGGGCTTCTATGCTGGCCTGGGCTTCCAGGTGACGCGGATCGTTTCCAATGGCCACGGCGCCGGGATCGATGCCGTGGAGATGGAGCGGAGGGTCTAGCCCTCCGCACCGCCCTGGATCCACGCAGGCGTGGATCCAACGTCGCCCGACTCTCCTCAGAAGCCCACACGCAGGTTGATCTGCCCGCCCACGTCGCGGCGGCCATCGCCGTGCTGGCCCTGCACGAACATCGACAGCTGGCTGTTGCGGCCGAGGCCCACCGCCACGCCCACCTGACTGACCAGCGCATTGCGTGCCATCACCGCGCTGTAGACGTCGAAGGCATTGCCGCCCACCGCGAAGCGGTTGCGGCTGGCCACATCGGTATCACCCGATGCATGCTGCCAGCCCAGGCCAACCGTCAGCTGCGCCGGGAAGCGCTCGCCGCTGCCCACATCCCAACGGCCGCGCACGCCCACGGTGCTGACATTGAGCGTGTCCTTGCCGCCTTCCAGCACCAGCGCAGCCGTGCCGCCCTGCTCCACCGCACCATCACTGTCGACCCAGTGCCTGGTGAACTGCACATACGGCTGCAGTTGGGTCCTGCCATGGGTCCAGGTCCAGCTGCCCTCCACCTGCGCGATGGTCACATCCGAGTCCTGGCGGCTGTACAGGGTCTGGCCCAGCAGCGGCACCTCACGCGTGGTACGCGTGCGGTAGTCACCGCGCGATACGCTGCCACCGACCGCAAAGCCGTTGTTCCACTGGCCCTGCGCATACAGGCCGAACGTGTTGCCGCGCAGGCGGGCCCGCGAGCTGCGATCGTACAGGCGCGTATCCAGCCGCTCGTTGCCTGCGGCCGCACCCAGCACCACGTGTTCGCCCAGCTGCCAGTCCACGCCCGCCATCAGTGCATTGCGGTTGGAGCGGATGTCGTCGCCGTTGCCGTCACCGTCCTGGCGGAACACCTTGCCGCTGCCGGCCAGCCAGGCCGAGGCACGCTCGCCACGCACGGTCGGCAGTTCGCTGCCGAGACGCTGGCGGATGCCCTCTTCCAGGTAGTTGTCGTACAGCAGCACCGCACGGCTGGCCGCATGCACCTCGCCGGACAACTGGTCGAACGCCGCACGCGCGGTACCCGCGTCATACATCAGCAGCGTGTTGTACAGGCCCAGTGCCGGACCACTCTGCGGCAGGCTGTCCAGCGCTGCAGCGGTGTTGTACTGGTTGCGCGTCTTCGCCGCCGTGGTGAATGCCGCGGTCTGCGCTACGTCGATCTGCAGGTTGGCCGTGTTGGCGGTATAGACCGGGGTGATGGTCAGGAAGGCCGACGGCGAGGTCGCCGAAGCGAACTGCCCGCTGACGCCACCACCCGCGTTGATCACGGTGTACTGCTGGCCCTGCTGGTAGCTGGTGTTCGGCGAGATGGTATTCACCTTGACGATGCTGCCACCCACGTTGGCGCTGCCGCCCACCTGTACCGTATCGCTGCCGGTGGCACCCAGATCGACGCCCAGCGTGCTGCCCGGCGACAACGTCAGGTTGCCGCCCACCGTGATCGTGCCGGTGCCATTGCCCGCACCACTGCCGTTGCCCGGGCCATTGCCCGGCGACAGCACGCCGCCGCTGGACACCGTCACGCCGCCACCGGTGCCACCGATGGTCCCGGTACCGGACAGCGTGGTACCGCTGCCGATGGTCCACTGGCCACCGATGTTGCCGGTGACATTCAGGCCACCGCCGGTGACCTGGCCGGTGCCGCTGAAGCCACCGCTGTTGCCGCCCAGGTTCAGGCCGCCCGGGCCCGCCTGCACGATGCTGCCACCACCGCTGATGGTGCCGCCCAGCGTGGTGGTGCCGCCGGTGTTGATGACCAGGCCACCGTTGTTGGTGATATTGCCGGTGATCGAGCCGCTGGCGCCGCCATTGCCGACCTGCACGGTGCCGCCGGCATTGATGGTGGTGCCGCCGGTGTAGGTGTTGTTGCCGGTCAGGGTGACCGTTCCGGTGCCGGCCTGGGTCAGGCCACCACTGCCGCTGATGGTGCCTCCGACGGTGGTGTTGCCGCCCACGTTGAACACCAGGCTGCCGTTGTTGCTGACGTTGCCGGCGATCGCACCGCTGGCGCCGCCATTGCCGACCTGCAACGTGCCGCCGGTGTTGATGGTGGTACCACCGGTATAGGTGTTGTTGCCGCCCAGGATCAACGTGCCGCTGCCGGCCTGGGTCAGGCCACCGCTGCCGCTGATGGCGCCACCGACCGTGGTATTGCCGGCCACGTTGAACACCAGGTTGCCGTTGTTGGTGACGTTGCCACCGATCGCGCCGGTCGCACCGCCGTTGCCGACCTGCAGCGTGCCGCCTGCATTGATCGTGGTCGGCCCGGTATAGGTGTTGTTGCCGGTCACGGTCAGTGTGCCGCTGCCAGCCTGGGTCAGGCCGCCGCTGCCACTGATGGTGCCGCCCAGCGTGGTGTTGCCGGCTACGTTGGACACCAGCGAGCCGTTGTTGGTGATGTCACCGACGATCGAACCCGTCGCGCCGCCATTGCCCAGCTGCAGCGTGCCGCCGGCGTTGATGGTGGTACCCCCGGTGTAGGTGTTGGTGCCGGTCAGCACCAGCGACCCACTGCCCGCCTGGGTCAGGCCACCCGTACCGCTGATGGTGCCGCCCAGCTGCGTGTTGCCGGCCACGTTGGAGATCAACGCGCCATTGTTGGTGATGTCTCCAGCGATGGCGCCGGTTGCCCCGCCGTTGCCGACCTGCAGCGTACCGCCGGTATTGATCGTGGTGCCACCGGTATAGGTGTTGTTGCCGACCAGGGTCAGCACGCCGCTGCCGGCCTGGGTCAGGCCACCGCTGCCGCTGATCGCGCCACCGACCGTGGTGTTGCCGCCCACGTTGAATACCAGGCTGCCGTTGTTGGCAACGTTGCCGGTGATCGCACCGGTCGCACCGCCATTGCCCACCTGCAGGGTGCCACCGGCATTGACGGTGGTGCCGCCGGTATAGGTGTTGTTGCCGGTCAGCACCAGCGTACCGCTGCCGGCCTGGGTCAGGCCGCCACTGCCGCTGATGGTGCCACCGAGCGTGGTGTTGCCGGCCACGTTGGACACCAGCGCGCCGTTGTTTGTGATGTCGCCGACGATCGCACCGGTCGCACCACCGTTGCCGATCTGCAGCGTGCCGCCGGCATTGATGGTGGTCCCTCCGGTGTAGGTGTTGTTGCCGGTCAGCACCAGCGTGCCGCTGCCGGCCTGGGTCAAACCGCCATTGCCACTGACCACCGCACCCACGGTTGCCGTGGTGCCGAGGTTGTAGACCAGGCTGCCATTGTTGGTGATGTCGCCCAGCACCGAACCGGTGCTGCCACCGTTGCCGATCTGCAGGGTGCTGCCACCGTTGATGGTGGTACCGCCGGTATAGGTGTTGTCGCCGCTCAGGGTCAGCGTACCGGTACCTCCCTGCACCAGGCCGCCGGTGCCACTGAGGACGCCAGCGAACACGGTGCTGGCGTTGTTGCCGCCAGTAGTCAGCGTTGCGCCTCCCAGCGCCACCGTGCTGCCGGCCACACCGGCCAGGCCGCCGATGCTCTGGTTGCCACCGGCGCTGATATCCAGCGTGCCAGCACCGGCCAGGTTGACCGTGCTGGCACCGGACAGGCTGCCGCCGGCTGCTACCGCCAGCATGCCGCTGTTGATGGTGGTGGTGCCGGTATAGCTGCTGGCACCGCCCAGGGTGACCGTCGCCGCGCCATCCTTCAGCAGGCCACCGGCACCGCTGATCGGTCCGTTCAAGGTCAGCGCGTTGCTGCCGGCCAGAGTCAGCGTGCCGCTGGCCAGCTGCACGGTGTTGGCCAGCGTCAGCGCACTGGTGCCGTCCAGGCTGGCGTTGCCGCCTACGGTCAGCGCGCCGATGCCCAGCGAACCGCCGTTGCCCAGCAGCAGGCCACCGGCATTGAGGGCCACGCCGCCCGTGAAGACGTTGACGCCCGTCAAGCCCTGGATGCCTGCGCCGTTCTTTACCAGGCCACCGGCCCCTCCGATGGTGCCGGCGAACGTGGTATTGCCCACGCCATTGAGGGTCAGCGTGTTGCCGCCCAGCGCCACTGTCGAACCCGCCACGCCTGCCAGCGAACCGATCGCCTGCGCACCACCTGCGCTGATGTCAAAGGCGGTACCGGCATTGGCCAGGTTCACCGCACCAGTCGCCGCGAGGCTGCCGCCGGCACCGATCGCCAGCGTGCCGGCGTTGATGGTGGTGCCACCGGTGAAGGTGTTGGTGCCGGTCAACGTCTGGGTGCCCGCACCTTCCTTGATCAGGCCACCGGAGCCGGCCACCGAACCACTGAAGGTGCCATTGACAGGGCCTCCGATCGTCAGCGTGTTGGCGCCCAGATTCACTGTACCGCTGCCGATCAGGGTACCGAACTGCTGCGTGCCGCTGCCTGCTGACAGATCGAAAGTCGCCCCCGTGGCCAGGTTGACGGTGCCTGAGGAGGCCAGGCTGGCGCCAGCACCCAGTGCCAGAGTGCCGGCGTTGATGAAAGTACCGCCGGTATAGGTGTTGGCACCATTCAAGGTCAGCGTCGCGGCCCCCTCCTTGGTCAGTGAGCCGGTACCACTGAGGATGCCGTTGAGGGTGAGGTTGTTGCTGCCGAGGACGGTCAACGCGTTGTTGAGGGTGAAGTTGTTGGCGAGGGTGACCGCCGTGTTCGAATCGAGCGTCGCAGCGCCTCCGACCGTCACCGCACCGGTGCCCAACGCAGCATTGTTGCCGACCACCAGGCCACCGGCGTTGAGCGCTACGCCGCCGCTGAAGGTGCTGGCGCCGTTGAGCGCCTGCACGCCTGCGCCGTTCTTGACCAGGCCGCCGTTGCCACTGATCGCACCGCTGAAGGTGCTGTCCACGGTGCCGCCCAGGGTCAGCGTGCTGCCGCCCAGCGCCACCGTACTGCCGGCGACGCCGGCCAGCGAACCGATGGCCTGGTTGCCCGCCGAAATGTCGAACGTGCCGGCACCGGCCAGGTTCACTGCGCCGGCCGCGGCGAGGCTGCCACCAGCGCCGATCGCCAGCGTGCCGCTGTTGATGGTGGTGCCACCGGTGTAGGTGTTGGCGCCGCTCAGGGTCACCGTGGCCGCACCGTCCTTGATCAGCCCGCCCGTGCCGGAGATCACGCCGCCCAGGGTCAGTGCCTGGCTGCCGAGCAGATCGAGGTTGGCACCCGATGCGAGGTTGATGTTGTTGGCCAGGCTCACGCCGGTGGATGCATCCAGCGTCGCGTTGCTTCCCACCGTCAGCGCACCGCTGCCGAGCGCAGCGTTGTTGCCGACCACCAATGCGCCGCCATTGAGCGCGACGCCACCGCTGAACAGGTTGGCACCGCCCAGCGTGAGGCTGCCGGCGCCGTTCTTGACCAGGCCGCCGGTGCCGGAGATCGCGCCATCGAAGATGCTGTTGCCAACGCCGCCCAGGGTCAGTGTCTGTGCCCCCAGGCTCACCGTCGAACCCGCCACGCCGTTCAACGCCCCGAGGGTCTGGTTGGCGCCGGCAGTGGAGATATCGAAGCCTGTGCCTGCCGCAGTGAGCGTCACCGCACCGGTCGCGGCCAGACTGCCGCCGGGGCCGATCGCCAGGGTACCGGCGTTGATGAACGTGCCGCCGGTGTAGGTGTTGGCACCGGTCAGCGTCTCGATGCCGGCACCGACCTTGGTCAGGCCACCGGTGCCTGCGATCGAGCCACTGAAGGTGCCATCGGTGGCGCCGCCCACTTCGATCGAGTTGGCACCGAGGTTCACCGTACCGTTGCCGACCAGCGTGCCGAACTGCTGCGTGCCACTGCCGGCCGACAGGTCCAGCGTGGCGCCGGTGGCAAGATTGACGGTACCGCTCGCGGCCAGGCTGGCACCGGCCCCCAGCGCCAGCGTGCCGGCGTTGATGTTGGTGCCACCGGTGTAGGTGTTGGCGCCATTCAACGTCAGCGTCGCGCTGCCATTCTTGGTGAGGCTGCCGGTACCGGAAAGGACGCCGTTGAGCGTCAGTGCATTGGTCCCGATTACGGTCAACCCGGCATTGAGCGCAATGTTGTTGGTCAGCGTTGCCAGGCCGGTGGTATCCAGCGTGGCAGCACCACCGACGGTCAATGCGCCCGTGCCCAGCGCTGCGTCATTGCCGAGCACCAGTCCGCCTGCATTGAGCGTCACGCCGCCACCGAAGGTATTGGCGCCGGACAAGGTCTGTACGCCCGCGCCCACCTTGACCAGGCCACCACCGCCGCTGATCACGCCATCGAACGCGGCGTTGCCGGCCGTACCGAAGGTGAGCGAATTGCCGCCCAGCGTCAGCGTGCTTCCCCCCGCTCCGTTGAGTGCACCGATGGTCTGGTTGCTGCCGGCGCCGGAGATATCGAAGCCAGCGCCTGCGCCCAGCGTGACATCACCGACTGCGGCGAGACTGCCACCCGTACCCAACGCGAGCGTGCCGGCGTTGATGGTGGTACCGCCGGTGTAGGTGTTGGCACCGGACAGCGTCAGCGTGGTGCCGCCATTCTTGATCAGGCTGCCATTGCCGCCGACCACGCCGGACAGCGTCAGCGCATTGCTGCCGGGCAGCGTGAGTGCGACGCCCGAGCCCAGCGTGACCGCATTGCCGAGTGTCAGTGCAGTGCCCGCATCCAGCGTGGTGCTGGCATTGACCGCCAGCGCACCGGTACCGAGCGCACCATTCGCGCCGACCACCAGGCCACCACCGTTCAAGGTCAGGCCGCCACCGAAGGTATTGGTGTTGTTGAGGGTCAGCAGGCCCGCACCATTCTTGACCAGGCTGCCGTTGCCGCTCAGCACGCCTCCGAATGCAACGTCACTGGTTCCGCCCAGGGCGAGCTGGCTGCCGGCACCGAAGTTCACCGCGTTGGCCAGATTCAATGCCACCGTGCTGTCCAGCGTGGTGGTGCCGCCAATACCCAGTGCACCGGTACCAAGCGCACCTGCATCGCCCAGCACCAACCCGCCCGCGTTGAGCGCAAGGCCACCACTGAACGTGTTTGCACCGGACAGCGTCTGCACGCCCGTGCCGGTCTTGACCAAGCCACCGGTACCACCGATCACACCGGCAAAGCTGCCATTGCTGGCACCGCCAAAGGTCAGCGACTGCGCGCCCAGCGCCAGCTGGCTGCCCGCCACGCCATTCAACGCGCCGATAGTCTGTGCCGCACCGGCGGCGGAGATGTCCAGTGTCGCGCCCGCAACGGCGAGATTCACCGTACCGGCTGCGGCGAGACTGCCGCCTGCGCCCAGCGCCAGCGTGCCGGCGTTGATGGTGGTGCCGCCGTTGTAGGTATTGGCGCCCGACAACGTCAACCGCGCCGTGCCGTCCTTGATCAGCCCACCGGCACCGAATACCGGACCGGCCAGCGTCAGGTCATTGCTGCCCAGCACGGAAAGGTTGGCACCGGCAGCGAGACCGATGTTGTTGCCCAGCGCCAGCGCCGTTGTGGCCTCCAGCGAAGCGTTGCCGCCCAAGTCCAGCTGGCCGGCACCCAGCGCCTGCGCATTGCCCAGCTGCAGCAGACCCGCGTTGAGGCCGACGCCCCCGCTGAACGTATTGGCGCCGTTCAACGCCAGCGTCGCCGTACCGTTCTTGACCAGGCTGCCAGTACCACTGATGAGACCGCCCAGCGACACGTTCTGGCTACCCAGCAGATCCAGCGCCGCGCCGGCGCCGAGGTTGAGGTTGTTGGCGAGGTTCAGCGCTACCGAACTGTCCAGCGTGGCATTGGCGCCCACCGACAGCGCACCGGTACCCAGTGCGCCGGCATTGCCCAGCAGCACGCCGCCGCCGTTGACGGTGAGCCCACCACCGAAGCTGTTGGCGCCGTTGAGGGTCAAGGTGGTGGCACCATTCTTCACCAGCCTGCCGGCACCGGACACCACGCCACCCAGCGTGATCGCCTGCGAGCCCGGCAGCGACAGCGCGGCACCCGCGCCCAGGGACACATTGTTGAGCAGGTTCAGCGAGACGCCGCCATCGAGCGAGACGCTGCCGCCAATGCCCAGCGTCCCGGTGCCGAGTGCGCCACTGTTGCCCAGCAGCAGACTGCCGGCGTTTGCGCTCAGTCCACCGCTGAAGGTGTTGGTACCGTTCAAGGTCAGTGTCGACGCGCCATTCTTGACCAGGCTGCCGGTGCCGGTGATGTTGCCGGCCAGGGCCAGGTTCTGGCTGCCCGGCAGGGTCAACGCCGCGCCGAGGTTGATCGCATTGCCCAGGTTCAGCGCAGCAGTGGCGTCCAGCGAACCGTTGCCACTGACGGTCAGCGCACCGCTTCCCAGCGCACCGGCGTTGCCCAGCACCAGGCCACCGGCGGCAAGATTCACCCCACCGCTGAAGGTGCTGGCGCTGGTCAGCGTCTGCACGCCGGTGCCCTGCTTGATCAGGCCACCGGTGCCGCCGATCACGCCGGCGAAGGTCTGGTTGGTGGCATCACCAAAGGTCAGCGTGCTGCTGCCCAGCGACAGGGTGCTGCCAGCCACGCCGGACAACGCACCGATGGTCTGGTTGCCACCCAGCGAGATATCCAGTGCGCTGCCAGCGCCGGCCAGGCTGACCGCGCCGGTCGCCGCCAGGCTGCCACCACTGGCCAATGACACCGTTCCGGCATTCACCGCCAGCCCACCGGTGAACGTGTTCGCGCCGCCCAGCGTCAGCGTGGAGGCGCCGTTCTTGACCAGGCTGCCGCTCCCGCCGATGACACCGCCCAGCGTCAGCGCATTCGAGCCCAGCACATCGAGCGAACCACCGGCGCCAAGCGTGATGCCATTGCCCACGGTGAGGCCGGCGCTGGCGTCGAGCGATACCGCACCGCCGACGTTCAGCGCCCCGGTTCCCAGTGCACCGCCGTTGCCCAGCACCAGGCTGCCGGCATTGAACACCACGCCGCCGTCGAAGGTATTGGCGCCATTGAGCGTCAGCGACGACGCACCGCTCTTGACCAAGCCACCGCCGCCACCGATCACGCCGTTGAACGTGAGCGCCTGTCCGCCAAGCAGATTCAGGCTGGCGCCCGACCCGAGGTTGACCGCGTTGGCCAGTGCAAGCGCCCCCGTGGTTCCATCGAGCGTCACGTTGCCACCGACACTGAGCGCACCGCTGCCCAGCGCAGCAGCGTTGCCCAGCAGCAGGCCACCGGCGTTGAGTGCCACGCCGCCACTGAGGTTGTTCACGCCCGACAAGGTCTGCACGCCGGTGCCCAGCTTGATCAGGCCACCCGTGCCTGCGGCGAACGTACCGCTGTAGCTGGTATCGCCCAGCCCGGCGAGGGTGAGCGTGTGGCTGCCCAGGTTGACCGAGCCGCCGAGGCCCGCAAGCGAACCGATGGTCTGGTTGGCGGCCGCCGACAGGTCCAGGGTGGTACCGACGCCGACCGTGATCGCACCGGTGGGCGACAGGCTGCCGCCCGCGCCCAGCGCCAACGCGCCTCCGGCCAGATTGAAACTGCCGGTTAGCGCATTGGCGCCGTTCAGGGTGAGAGTGCCGGCGCCGTTCTTGGTCAGGTCGCCGGCACCGGAGATCGAACCGTTCAATGACAACGCATTGCTGCCCAGCAGGTTCAGCGAGCCCCCGCCATTGATCACCAGATTGTTGCCCAGGGTGAAGCCCGACGTCGTATCCAGTGAAGCGCTGCCACCCACGGTCAGGTTGCCGCTGCCCAGTGCACCGGCATTCCCCAGTACCAGGCCGCCGGCATTGAGGTTGACGCCGCCGGAGAACAGGTTTGCGCCGCCGAGAGTAACGATGCCGGTGTTGTTGACCGTCAGCCCGCCAGTACCGGACAGCACGCCACCCAGGCTGAACGCATTGGTCCCCGCGAGTGACAGATTGCCACCAAGGCTGAAAGCGTTGGCCAGATTCAGACCGGCCGTGGAGGAGGCGATGGCACCGCCGTTGGCGGTGAACAGCCCTGTGCCGAAGGAACCGGCATTATTGAAATTGACCAGGCCATCGTTGAGCGTGGTCGTGCCCGCACCAGCCCACGCACCCTGCAGGTTCCAGGTACCGCTGTTGACGGTGAGCCTCTGGAAGTTGATGTACTGGTTCCAGCCCAGCGTGGTCACCACCCCACCGGTACCGCTGCCCGGGCCGGTGGCGCTGTTCTGCAGCACCAGGCTGTTGTTGGACGCCGAACCACCGTCGACGATGCCGGCCGCGGCCAGATTCACCGCAAGCGCGCCGACCTGCCCGGCCACGCCGATACCGGCGGTATTGACGCTGGAACCAGACACGGCGGTGAAGGTGTTCCCGGTGACCGAACTGCCCAGGTTCACACTGCCGTTGATGGTTCCTGCGTTGAGGAAGGTATTGCCGGCCCCCGCCGTGGCCGAACCTTGGAACCCTATGCGGCCGGTAATGGTGCCGGTGTTGTCGAGAGTGGTCTGCGCACCACCGTAGCTGACGATCGATGCCGCATCGGCCGTGGTCAACAGGCCTGCACCAAAAATCGACATGTCCACATTACCGGCGTTGACGATGTTGCTGACACCGCCGGAAGCATTCTGCACCACCAGCGCCTGTCCGCCGAAACCGAAGATGGAGCCGATGTTGACCAGGCCTTTGATCGCCCCGCCTGCCTGATTGTTGACGCTGATGGTGTTTCCACCGACGGTGTTGTTGCCCAGCACCATGCCCGACGCCGCCAGGCTCAGGCCACCGTTGATCGTGGGATCGACCGTGCCCTGGTTGTTCACGGTGATGCCATTACCACTCAAATTCACTGCACTTCCGCCAACGACCGGCAGCACGCTGAGCTCGGCGCCGGTCTGGATATTCAGCGTCACGCCGTTGATGCTGTTGGTCAGCGAATTGGTATTGGAGCCGGTGGCGCAGGTCACCGTCGTACCTGCGGTAGTGCAGGCCGCAAACGCCGATCCGCTGGCCAGTGTGGCGGCCAAAGCCACCGCCAGCTGGTGCGCCCGCAATCGCGGCACCCGCCCTGCGCTGACCGCGCTTCCGCCGGGATTCCGGGCGACCTCCGAAGCAACCTGCATTACCCCAAGGGCACGATTGAAAACCAGACGGTAAATGCGGTTCATCGGTAAATCTCCATGAAAAGACCGGATGGCACAGCTGGCAGGTTTTTTTGGAGACAATGCGGCCCACCCCGGCTCCCGATACGGAAACAAGGTTTGAAGGCATTAACTCCTGAAAATCTTCACATCTTCACGCGGTCGCACCCGGTGACAGGTACGACAGCGTGTCCCTCAAGGCGAAAACTCCCCGGTTTCGCCCGACGAATGGCGGCACTGTGCGACCGCCGGTGCCAGCGGCATGTGAATCACGCTCGTTATTTTCATGACGTACGTCAAATAAAACGGGCGGACAAAATGGTCTTGCCGAAAATGCATATACCTGCTGGAAGCGGAGATTCCTTTCCCCGCCATAAGTAAATCATTCAGCTGCTCGAGAGTTTCATCAGCACCAGGCCGGAAACGATCAGCACCGCTGCACCGATCCGCATCGGGCTGACCTGCTCGCCGAGGAACACGATGCCAACCACGAACGCACCGACCGCGCCGATGCCGGTCCAGATCGTATAGGCGGTGCCCAGCGGCAGGCTGCGCATGGCCACCGCCAGCAACCAGAAGCTGGCGATCATGCCGACGATCGTGACCACGGTGGGGGTGAGCTTGGTGAAGCCTTCGGACTGCTTCATGGACACGGCCCAGACGATTTCCAGCAGGCCGGCGAACAACAGATAGATCCAGGCCATGACGGCCCTCCTCTTGGTAGGGCCAGGCCGTCCTGGTCTTTGATTCCCGATGTGGGGGAGGCCGTTCCTCCTGGCCGGCATTCTAGCAACGGCGGGTGGCCCGGGCCGCCATGGGCGGGAACGGGTTACAGCGGATTCAGCGCGTGAAGCTGGCGTCGATGCACCTGCCTGCGCTAGACTACGCGTCTGCCATCGGCCAGCCGATGCGCAGTCCGGCTGTGGTCTCTGGCGCATCGCGCGCTGCTTCCCCTGGTCCGTGAACTGGCTGCCCTCCGGGCGGCCGACGTCTCTATGGTGGCCCCGTCGGCCCCTCGCGACGCTAGGTCGAAAACCCCGCCAGGGCCGGAAGGCAGCAACGGTATCGATCGACGCGGGCGCCGAGGTCAGCCGGCGGGGCCATCGCCTTTTCCGGCGACGCCCCGCCCCTGGCAGGTGCCAACCCTGGTTGGCGCCCTTCGCCGGACATGGCCCGGTCCTACCGTGCCTCGGGCGTGCCCTGGTGGAACAGCATGCGCCATCCATCCCCGTGCCGGCGCCACAGCGAGCTGCGCAGCACCCAGCCTTGCGGCTGGCCGTCGAGGTAATGGCGGCTGCGATAACGCACCTGGGCCAGACCGTCGGCCAGCAACCACGCCGCGTACTGTTCCGATTCGATCAGCACCTGCGCGCGCTCCAACGGGATCTCCTGCAAGGCTGCATCACGGCCGTAGCATTGCCCGGAACTGCCGATCTCGCTGAAATCCTCGTCCAGCAATGCGTCAAGGCGCTCAGGATCGGCCCGCACCGCAGGCGCATGCAGCGCGCGCTCCAGCACCTCCAGTCCGGCGGCCAGCGCCGCGTCGGCGGGCTGGCCGGCACCGCTCACGGCGGATCCTGCGCCAGCACGTGCGGTGCAGTGGGGGTCGCCAGCGCCACGCACTGCCCCGGCTGCGCCACGCGGTGGCCGCGCGCGGCCAGCGCCACGCCATCAGCCACGCTGGCGTAGTGGTAGAGCATCATCCGCGCCTGCAGTTCCGAGCTGTACTCGCGCTCCAGGTCGTCCACACCGGTATGCGACGGATTACCGTGCAGGCCGCAGTCGTGGGCGATCAGTTCGTTGTCATTGGCGAAGCGGGCCAGCATCTCCGGAATCGGCCGGGTATCACCACTCCAGGTCAGCGCGCCCTGCAGGCGCAGGCCGTACGCCGTCTCCGGCCAGTGGTGGCGTACCGGGAATACTTCCAGGCGCACGCCCTCGTGCCAGAACGCTTCGCCCACCACGATCAACTGGAAGGCATCCCAGAAGTTGGCACCGCCCTCGGCCAGCACGTTCGGGTAGTCACCGATGCGCTTGTGCAGCAGCGGCACCACGGTGGCAGGCACATACAGGCGCACCTTGCCGCGGCGCTGCGTGCTGAAGAAGGTATCGACGAACAGCCGCTCGAAACCGGCCACGTGATCCAGGTGCACATGGGTGACGAACAGTGCCTGCGGCATGTGCCCGTAGTGCGCCTTGAACGCGGTCAGGCCTTCGCCGCCGCAGTCGATCGTCAGCCATGGCCGCCCGTCCCGCTCGATCACCGACATCGGCGACCCCAGCTCGACCGCCGACGCGTTGCCGACGCCGAGGAAACGCAACGACCAGCCCATCAGGTGCCCCGGTTCCAGGCCATGTCATAGGCGCGCCTCAGCCGCGCGTAGTCCTTCTGCACGTCCTCCACGCTGCGCTCGCCGCGCAGCTTGATCAGCGAGCGCAGCAGGCGCTTGAGGTTGCGTTCGCGCCAGGCGGTGGCCGGAATGCGGATCACCCCGCGGTCGAAGTCGATCAGCCAGCCATGGCCGTTGCCATCGAACAGGATGTTGTGCGCGTTGAGGTCGGCATGGTCCAGGCCGGCACGGTGGAAGCGGGCGATCAGCCGCCCGGTCTCTTCCCAGGGCGCGCCCCGTCCGGCGACCAGCGCACGGTCGGCCAGCGAGCGCACGCCCTCGATCCGCTCCATCAGGATTGCCGCCCGGTAGCGCAGGCCTTCGCGCATGTAGTACGCGGCGATCGGCCGGGGCACCGGCAGCTTCTTCTCGCGCAGGGCGCGCATCAGGCGGAATTCGGCAAAGCTCCGGGTCCGGTCCGACCCGCGCCAGAGGTACTGGTCATGGCTGATCTTCGCTGCCAGGCCGCCGCGCAGGTAGTGGCGCAGCACGCTGGCGCCGAACGGCGCATCGATGAACCAGGCGCTGCCGCGGCCGCCCTCGCCGACCGGCCGGGCCTTGCTGCCCCAGTGCTGGGGCGAGAACAGGCCAACCTCGGCTTGCCGCAGCCGCTCGCGGTCGAACAGAATGGCCCCGATGCCGCGACCCTCGCGGCATGGCGTCAGCGCTTCATTGGCGTCGAATGCGACCATTTCATTGAGTCTAACAACACATGGCATCAGCGTCCTCCTCCTTGTGCCTCCTGCGCCTGTCCGCACTCGGCGATGTCACCCACGTGGTGCCCCTGGTGCGCACCCTGCAGGCTGCGCGTCCGGACACGCCGATCCACTGGATCATCGACAAGGTCGGCCACAAACTGCTCGATGGCCTGCCCGGCGTCACCTTCCACGCCTACGACAAGAAGAGCGGCATGGCAGGGGTCAAGGAGCTGCGCAAACAGCTGCCACCGGGGCGTTTTGAAGCGCTGCTGCAGATGCAGGTGGCGTTCCGCGCCAACCTGCTGTCGGCGTTCATTCCCGCCGAGCGACGCATCGGCTACGACCGCAGCCGTTCCAAGGACCTGCACGGGCTCTTCATCAACGAGCGCATTCCCGACCGCCCCGGCGTCCATGTGCTGGATGCCATCGGCAGCTTCTGCGAGCCGCTGGGCCTGCGCCAGACCGAGGTCAGCTGGGACCTGGCCGTGCCCCAGTCCGCATATGACTGGGCCGCCGCGCAATGGCAGGACGATGGGCGCCCGGTGCTGATGATCTCGCCCTGTTCCAGCCACGTGCGCCGCAACTGGTATGCAGACCGCTATGCAGCCGTGGCCAACCACGCCGCGCAGCGTGGTTGGCAGGTGGTGCTGTGCGGTGGCCGCAGCGAACTGGAGCGCAGCATGGCCGATGCCATCCAGGCACAACTGCTCACGCCGGCGCTGGACCTGGTCGGGAAGGACACCTTGAAGCAGCTGCCTGCCCTGCTTGCCCGTGCCAACCTGGTGATGACTCCGGACTCGGGCCCGATGCACATCGCCAACGCGATGGGCGCCAAGGTGCTGGGCCTGCATGCGGCCAGCAACCCGAACCGCAGCGGACCGTACTCGGACCGCCGCTACTGCGTGGACCGCTACGACGACGCCGCACGCAAGTACCTGGCCAAGCAGGCTGCCGATCTGAAATGGGGCACCAAGATCGAGTTCGACGATGTGATGGAACTGATCACTGTCGAAGACGGCATCGCGGCTTTCGAGCGTTACGTGGCCGATCATCTGGGGTGATTGGCCGGCCGAACGTTGGCCTGCGCCCAGCGGTTTCATCCACGCGTGGCGTGGACCTCCCTCTTTTGGCCGCCGGGATTACGCGCGCGGCGCGTAATCCTGGTAGGACTTCTCTTCCACGTACGCCGAGCCCAGCGCCAGGTTGATCGCCTTCTTGATGCGCGCACGCTCGTCGTTGCGCAGGTAGACGCTGCGCGCCAGGTCGATGAAGCCCTGGTCGAACGCCTGCGCCTTTTCCTTCAGGCGGATGTCGTCCTCGATGTCCCACAGCTGCTCGTTGACCGCCTTCAGCTCGGCACGCAGCTTGGCGATGTCCTTCACCGCCGCCGGGTGCGCCATCCAGGTCTGCTCCAGCGCCGACAGCTCCCTGCGCACGTTGGCCAGCTTGCCCTCGTCGCTGATGCGCTCGGACTTGATCTGCAGGATCGAGATCTTGTCCAGCAGCTCGCCGAAGGACACGGGGACAAGGATTTCAGCGCTCATGGGGGAAGGCTCCAGCAGGTGATGCATACATGGTAACCCGCGCGGCGCAAACGCTGCGCCCCGGCGCCTGCAGGGTCAGCCGAGCGCGATGACTGGGGGAGATCCCCCCGCAGCTGCGTTAGCGGTCTGGAGAGGCGGCCTGTCGCCTCCTCGCCCGGCCAGTCCAACGGCCGAGCGCGCGCGACCCGCCCTGCCCACGCTGCAACGTGTTGAAAACACGCCGCATCAGCGTGTTCATGCAGCGAAAAAGGGGCGGCATCCGCACTTCACTCCTTTCCGTGGAACTCCGCATGCATCGATATCCCGCCCTCCCCACCCGTCGCGCCACCGTCCTCGGCAGTGCCCTTGTTGCAGCACTTCTCGGCATCGCTGCCTCACCGCAGGCCCATGCCAGTGCCTTCCACGTGAATGGAGACACGCTCTACTACACCGGCAATGTACTGGCGACCGATCCGCAGACGCTGGAGGCCTACATCCTGGCCGCGCAGGCCCGGGGTACGCCGCTCCGCCAGGTGGTGTTCCGCAACTCGCCGGGCGGGGCCGCCTCCGGTGGCGTGGGCATGGGTGCCGTCATCCGCCAGCACGGGCTGGATACCGTACTGGACGGCGGCTGCTACTCGGCCTGCGCCGACGCCTTCGTTGCCGGCGTGAAGCGCAAGGTCACGCAGTTCGGCCTGCTGCCGGCGCACGGCAACTACACGGAGACGGTGCTGGGCATCCATGGCGAATCCGGCCCGAACGGTCCTACCCCCTACCCGGGGCAGGACAAGTACATCAAGTACTACCGGGACATGTTCGGCCCGACCGACTTCGCGGTCATCGAAGCGCGCATCGTCCAGGCGCACTATGAACTGACCCAGCAGTCGGGCTTCCTGCGCTACTTCGACCCGAACGTGGCGGCCGTGGCCACGCGCTTCTGCCCGACCCGCGACCAGAGCGCGGCAGGCAACTGCACCGCGTATCCCGGTGTGACCTTCTACAGTGATCGCGTCGTCACCGAAGCCGGTTACGTCCAGACCGGCGACGTGCTTTCCGTCGACAAGGACGTGAGCGGAGACCTCAATCCGAACCTGGCCGTGCGCGGGCGCTACACCAATGCGCTGGCCAACCTGCGCTACTTCCAGCAGTCGGCCCCGGACATCCGGCTGGACGACGCCTTCGGTATGATCCGTATCGGCAAGGGCGGGGTCTGGTCGCTGGATACCGCTTCCGCCGCCCAGTATGTGGTCGCCGATGGCGGCACCCTGCGCCTGCAGCAGAATGGCTGGATCCACCACGCCGAAGCCATCGGCGCCCGCAATGGCGGGCGCATCGAACTGCAGCAGGGCGCACTGCGCAGCCTGACCGTGATCGAACGCGGCGGCGTGCTGACCGGGCACGGTTCATTGAATGCCACGATCGACATCAACGAGGGCGGAACGCTCGCGCCGTCCGGCATCGTCATGCGCCCCTACTCGCTGGAAGCACTCGCACCGGGTGGCGACGACGTGTTCACCAGCGAGCGCTTCCGGATCGGCAAGGGTCGCTACATCAACCTCAATGACGGTGCGAACCTGGCCTTCCAGGTCGACAGCCAGCGCACTGCACCGGCACTGACGCTGGAAGAAGCCCGCTACTTCCTGGTCGATGAGGACCGGCAGGCGGGGGACTACAACCTGTTCGGCAACATCAACCGCGCCGTGCTGAGCATTGCCCCCGCCGCCAGGCTGACGCTGGACGTCAAGCAGGCGTTCTTCCCGGCCGGGCAGCAGAACCACCTGGTGGGAACCCAGGTGGATGCCAGCGCCCTGCAGCTGCCCATCGCCCCCTGCAGCGCGTCGAACGGTGAGTACGCTGGCCTGTGGTGCCGCACCGCTACGCCCGATACCCTGACCCGCGCAGCACCGGTGTCGGACTTCATCGAAGGGCGCTTCCAGTACGTCGAGCGCAGTGGCGAGGCCGGCAGCGCGGTGGACCTCACCGCTCCCGGCGCCGTATTCCGCCCTCGCCACAATTCACTGCTCAGCTTCACCGTCAACCAGACCGGCAGCGGCCTGTGGCTGACCGCCAATCCCTCCTTCGACGACACACGCCTGTTCGGCAACGCCGCATCCGGCGACGGTCTGGGCATCGCATTGCAACAGGCCGCTGCGCAGCGCACCTCCTCGATGAGCGGACTGCTGGGTGCCCTGCAGTTCGCTGACCGCGATGACATCGCGCGCCAGGCGGGAGCATTGCGCGGCGACGCGCATGCCAGCCTGCGCCTGGCCGATACCGCACTGGTCGGCAGCATCGGCAACGTCGTGCAGCAGCACCAGGCAGCATCGCGCAGCGGTGGCGATGCGGACGGCCTGGCAGCACAGGCCGCGCAGACCGCCTCGGCGCAATCGGCAACGACCGGCAGTCGCCTGTTCAACCAGCTGGCGATGCACCTGGTCGCACCGGCAGATGCAGGCAGTGATGCGGGCGACGCCGGACACAACCGCAGCTTCTGGGCGCGCGGGTTCGGCAGCCATGGCCGTATCGAGGGTGGTGCGGGCGTCGCCGGCCTGAACCACACCATCGGCGGCATCGCGCTTGGTGCCGATACCCGTCTGGCAGACGACCGCGTGACACTGGGCGTGAGCCTTGCCGCGGCCGACATGTCGACCCGGTCCAGCGAAGGTGCAGGATTCAGCGGCGATGTCCGCGCGCTGGATATCGGCGGCTACGTGGACGCGCTCTATTCACGTGGCTACCTGTCCGCCGCCGTCCGCTACACCGATCTTCGCCACGACACCCGTCGCAGCATCGAGGGGATCGAGGGCCTGCAGGCACCGCTGCGCGCGAAGTACAGCAACGACGCGATCTCTGCGCGCGTGGAGCATGCGTTCTCGTTCACCACCGGCAACGGCGTGGTGATACAGCCGCTGCTGCCGGTGATCGACTACATGCGCACCTCGGCCACGCACTTCAACGAAGGCCAGGACGCAGCCGCACTCATCGGCCGCAGTGGCAGCCTGGAGAGCATCCGCGCAGGCGCCGGCCTGCAGTTGTTCAAGACCTTCGACGGCAACAACGGCGAGCGCATCACCCCGCGGGCCCGCGTGGTCTGGCAGAAGGAGCTGGGCGATACCCAGGCCCGCTACAGCAACGGCTTCGCCGCCGCCCCGGACCTGCTGTTCAGTGCCAGCAGCCAGCCCGTCGGTGAGCAGGTCCTGGCCTGGAACCTGGGCGTGACCAGCCGTGCCAGCAAGCGCCTGTCGGTGATGGTTGATTACGTGGGCGAGCGGCGCGACGGCCAGACCCAGAACGGCATCCAGCTGGGGCTGGGCTACACGTTCTGAGCACACGCCATTCGCACAGGGCATCGGTCCCCGCTCTGTGCGAATGGCCTTGCCTTCCACGCCGTGCGTGGATGCACCCAGCGGGCAACGAGCGGCGCAACGTGTGGGGCGACGCGCGAAACGCGCGTCGTGTCCCGCGCCAGATAAAAGAAAAGGGCTGCCTTTCGGCAGCCCTCTTCTATTCCCGCAGAGACAAGGAAATCATCAATGCCGCATCTACGCCCGGAACCATCTGGAGAAGCAAGCCCCTCTGTTGAGGGGCTGCCCCGACAGGGGCGGGGAGAGGCAGGCAAAGGGAGGGGCCCACGCGTTGCCACGCAACGTGTGGGGCGACGCGCGAAACGCGCGTCGTGTCCCGCGCCAGATAAAAGAAAAGGGCTGCCTTTCGGCAGCCCTTTTCTTTTATCTGGCGGAGAGGGGGGGATTCGAACCCCCGAGGCGCTATAAACGCCTGCCTGATTTCGAGTCAGGTACATTCAACCACTCTGCCACCTCTCCGGGTGGTCCCCGGCGGACCGGGGACGCGCATCATACGAGGAAGTGAGGCCGACGACAAGTCATTACGGCCAACGAACTGAAAATTTCTTGGGCGCATGCCTTGCCGGATGCCTGCGGCCACCCGATGATGCCTGTCTCCCCCGGCAATACCCCGCCCTGCCTACCATGATCGAATTCGGACACCTCACCCACCCCGGCATGCGCCGCGAGCTCAACGAGGACACCTACTACGGTGACAGCGAGCTGGCCCTGTGGCTGGTGGCCGACGGCATGGGCGGGCATGCCTGCGGCGAAGTGGCCAGTGCACTGGCACGCGAAACCATCGTGCGCGAGATCCGCCGCGGCGCACCGCTGGCACAGGCCATCCGCACTGCCGACGAAGAGATCATCCGCGCCTCGCGCCGGCGCAACGACACGTTGCCGATGGGCACCACCGTAGTCGCCGCGCGTGTGCAGGGCAACCGCTATGAAGTGGCCTGGGTCGGCGACAGCCGCGCCTACCTGTGGCGCGACGGCCAGCTGGCGCAGCTCAGCCAGGACCACAGCGTGGTGCAGGAACTGGTCGCGCAGGGCAACCTGACCGCCGAACAGGCACGCGCGCATCCGCATCGCAACGTGGTCACCCAGGCACTGGGCGTGACCGATCCAGCCCACCTGAACGTGGCCACCACCAGTGGTGAGCTGCGTCCGGGCATGCAGCTGCTGCTGTGCAGCGACGGTCTCACCGAGGAAGTGGATGACCGCGGCATCGCCCGCACCCTGGCATTCGAAGATGCCAGCGCGCAGGAATGCGTGGATACGCTGGTCGCCGCCGCACTCGATGGCGGTGGCCGTGACAACATCAGCGTGATCCTGGTGCGCTGCCATTAACCGGTAGAGCCACGCCATGCGTGGAGGCGGTAGTGCCGGCCGCTGGCCGGCTCACCCGGGGAACCTCGTATCAGGACGATGCCGGCCAGCGGCCGGCACTACCTCATTCCAGGCATTACGCGCTGGCGGGCTCTTCCACCTTCGGGCCATCCCACAGTGCGTGGCCGGCCTTCTTGCGCAGCCGTTCCAGCCGCGCAGCGTGCGCTTCCAGTTCCGACGGCGTAGCCACCACGCGCGGACGCGGCAGCAGCTTGCTGGTATCGAAAGCCTGCAACGCCGCGCCGGCACCGCCGCCGTCGTCATCGCCCAGGCCGAAGCCGATCTCTTCCTGGCCCGAGGTCAGTGCGATATAGACATCGCCAAGGATCTGCGCATCGAGCAGGCCGCCATGCAGCGCACGGTGCGAGTTGTCCACGCCCAGCCGCTTGCACAGCGCATCCAGCGAGTTGCGCTGGCCCGGGAAGCGCTCACGCGCCATCGCCAGGGTATCGATGACCGTGCAGCGGTCGGTGATCTTCCCGTACTGCGGCCCCAGCAGCGACAACTCGTTGTCGAGGAAGCCAAGGTCGAACGCCGCGTTGTGGATGATCAGCTCGGCGCCATCGATGAACGCCAGGAACTCATCGGCGATCTGCGCGAATTCAGGCTTGTCATCGAGGAACTCCAGGGTCAGGCCGGTGACTTCCTGCGCGCCCTGTTCGAACTCGCAGTCCGGCTTGATGTACTGGTGGTAGTTGTTGCCGGTCGGGCGGCGCTTGAACAGCTCCACGCAGCCGATTTCGACGATGCGGTTGCCCTTCTTCCACTCCAGGCCGGTGGTTTCGGTATCGAGGATGATCTGACGCATGGGCTCAGTTTACCGGGCTGGCGTCGCGGATCTGGATCGCCGCGTTGCGGGCCAGGGTATCCACCCGCTCATTGTCCGGGTCGCCGGAGTGGCCCTTCACCCAACGCCAGTCGATCTGGTGCCGCAGCGTGGCCGCGTGCAGGCGCTCCCACAGCTCGCGGTTCTTCACCGGATCACCGCCAGCGGTCTTCCAGTTCTTGCGGATCCAGCCGGGCATCCACTGGGTCAGGCCCTGCCGCACGTACTGCGAGTCGGTGTAGAGCACGATGTTGCACGGCTCGGTCAGCGTCTCCAGCCCGGAAATGGCCGCCATCAGCTCCATCCGGTTGTTGGTGGTGTGCGCTTCACCGCCACTGAGCTCGCGCTCGTGGCCCTTGTAGCGCAGCAACGCAGCCCAGCCGCCGGGGCCGGGATTGCCGAGGCAGGATCCGTCGGTGTGGATTTCGATGGTTTTCAATACAGCTCCAGAATCAGGTAGCAACGGTGCCGTGCCAGCGCACCGGCAGCGGTTTCGGCCCGGGCAGGGCCAGCGTGCGTTTCTCCGCATGGAACAGGCAGGCCGCGCGCAATGGCGCCCAGCCCCCCGGGCGACGTCCGCCGGCACCGCGCCAGAGCGGGCCGAGGTAGCGCATATCGTCGCACTCCAGGCCATGGCGGCCGAGCAGCAGGCGGATCCGCTGCGGCGTACGCACCACCAGCCCATGCTGCCGCCAGTGCGTGCGGTAGGGGCTGAACGGATTGAGGCTGCTCAGCCACAAATGGCCGCCCGGCATCAATACGCGCTCGCACTCGTCGAGCAGCAGATCGGCATCGCCGGTGGTGACATGCTGCAGCACGATCGCATTGACGCTCTCGTTGGCCAGGGGCAAGGGCAGCCCGCAGCGGGTATCGCCGTCATAGCCCGGCCCCGACCCCTGCCGGAACAGGCGCAGGCCGCGCCCACCCAGCTGCGCATCCTCCAGCCAGGCCGCACTCGGCGCGATCCACAGCCAGGGCTGCGCGGGCAGTGCCGACAGCTGCGGAAGCAGCAACTGCCGTTCCAGAACGCGCAGCGCCGCCGCCGGCTCACTGTCGAACCACGGGGTCTGGCTCGCTTGACGGGTGCTCTGCAGCGCGGGCATGGTCCAATTCTATGCGACTGACTGCCCTGCCCGCATTTGCGGATAACTACATCTGGACGCTGATCGCCGACGATGGCACTGCCGTGGTCGTCGACCCCGGCGATGCCGCGCCAGTGCTCGCACTGGCCGATCAGGGCCTGCGCGTGGACACGATCCTGCTCACCCACCACCACGACGACCACATCGGTGGCGTGCCCGCACTGCAGGCTCGTTTTCCCGGTGTACGGGTCATCGCGCCGGTCGAAGAGCGCATCCCCACGGCCACCGAGCGGGTCGGCGAAGGTGAACGCGTTCAGGCACTGGGCCGGACGTTCCACGTACTATCCGTGCCCGGGCATACCTGCAGCCACATCGCGTTTCACACTGCTGAACATCTTTTCAGCGGAGATTCGTTGTTCAGCCTGGGCTGTGGACGTCTGTTCGAAGGTACGCCGTCCCAGCTGCTGGCATCGATGCGCAAGCTGGGTACCTTGCCCGCGCAACTGCTGCTTTGTTGCGCCCACGAGTACACCGTGTCAAATGCCGTCTTCGCGCGGCATGTCGACCCCGCCAACGCTGCCCTGTGGCAGCGCCAAGAGGAGGCTTTGGCCATGCGCCGCGATGACCGTTCCACCCTGCCGGTAACCCTGGCCAACGAATTCGACTGCAATCCCTTCCTGCGTGTGCACGCGGCGCCGATCCGTGCGTCGGTCTCGGCACACCTGGGCCGTGACGTCGTTGACGACGTCGACGTGATGGCCGGTCTCCGGCACTGGAAAGACGGCTTCCGCGCATGATGCGCCGAAGTCTGCCGCTGGCCCTGGGCCTTGTCCTGGGGCTGGCCGGAACCGCGGGCGCACAGTCGCTGGGCGCCGGCATCAGCCAGAACCTGACCGCTGCCGCGGCCCTGCCGCTGGATCCGTCCGCGCTGCCCGCCGCTTCGGTGCGCAACGGCCAGGAGATCTTCACCAGCTTCCGCGACGGCCTGGCCGAACCCAGCTGCGACGCCGAGGCCACCAGCCCACGCTGGCAGAAGCAGTTCGCCCACGCCCCCTCGCGCCTGGCCAACCAGGATGACGATGCGCTGGTGCTGTTCGGCTACGTGGTCGAAGAGCTGCGCAAGGCCGACCTGCCCACCGAGTTCGCGCTGATTCCCTTCGTGGAAAGCGGCTACCGGCCCAATGCCCGCAATGGCAGCGGCCCGACCGGCCTGTGGCAGTTCATCGCCACCACCGCGCGCAACCATCGCGTGCCGATGACCAACGGCTATGACGGCCGCCTGTCGGCGGTCGATTCGACCCAGGCCGCAGTGCGCTACCTGAAGACCCTGCACGGCATGTTCGGCGGCGACTGGCGCCTGGCCACGATGGCCTACAACGCCGGCGAGTACCGCGTGCTGCAGTCCATGCGCAAGGCTGGCATGAACGCGCAGAACGCCAAGCCTTCGGCGCTGCCCGGCCTGTCGCCGGTCACCCATGCCTACGTCGAGAAGCTGCATGCCCTGGCCTGCGTGCTGGAAGACGTGGAAGACCAGCCTGGCGTGATGGCCTCGCTGGACCGCACCGTGCCGGTGCTGAAGGACCACACCCTGCCTGCGGGCACCAGCGTGCAGCAGTGGGCCGCACAGCGCGCCCTGGACCCTGCCAGGATCGCCCGCCTCAACCCGGCCTTGGCCTCCGGTGGCCGCCCCTCGGGTACCACCCGCGTGCTGGCGCCGGTCTCGGCCGCAAATGCGACGGTAGCGGAGGCAGCGACCGCGCTGGTCGCCACCACCGCACCGGTGGCGGCCGCTGTACCGACGCCGCAGGTCACCAGAACCGTCGCCGCGATCGCCGACCGTCCGCGCAGCCGCCGCCACACCGTGCGTGATGGCGAGTCGGCCTGGACCATCGCCCGCCGCTACGGCATGCCGGTGAAGGCCCTGCTGTCGCTGAACGGCCTGAGCGGCAGCAGCGTGCTGAAGCCTGGCGCGGTGCTGCGCGTCGAGGATTGACGCACAGGCCAAGCGCCTCCCGTATAGAGCCGAGCCCATGCTCGGCTTTTTCATGCCTGCGCCCAGCGGATGCAGTCGAGCACGGCTCGACTTTACAAGAGGCGGTCGAGCAAGCTCGACCACTACCAGAGGCCAAGCGCGCCACAAACGACGCGAAGACAAAAAAAGGCCCGGCATTGCCGGGCCTTCTTCGATTCTGCCCGCCGCGAGGCTTACAGGTTCGCTTCGGTGGTCTGGATCACGAACTTCTTGCGCATCGCCTCGACATAGGCCTTGGCCGCAGCCATGCCATCGATCTGGCTCAGCTGGTCCTTCAGCTGCTTCTGCTGCTCGGCGGTCACTTCCTTCACGTCGCCCGGGTTCACCTTGTTCACCGCGAACAGCAACGCATGGCCGTTGACATCGACCTTGCCGTAGCTCGGCTTGCCATCGGCCGGCACCGGCGCGCTGAAGATCGCGCGGTTGATTTCCGGGGTCGGCACCGGCTGGCTGCGCGGCAGGCCGGGCATCGGGCTCAGCTGCAGCTTCTCGCTGGCCGCCAGCGACTGCAGGGTGGCGCCCGCCTTCAGCTTGGCCAGCACGGCATCGGCCGCTTTGTCGCTGGCCTGGCGCTGACGGTCGGCACGGATCGCGGCGATCACCTGCTCGCGCGCCTTGTCCAGCGGCATGGCCTGTTCCGGGGTGTGCGCGGCCACGCGGATGACCACACTGTGGTTGGTCGCGCCGCCCAGCGCAATCGGGTCGCTGGCGGTCCCGTCCTGCACCAGCACGTCGGAGAAGGCGGCACGCAGCACGCCCGGGTCAGCGGCGATGCCACTGGCGGTGGCACGGGTGATCGGGCCCAGCGTCTGCAGCGGCAGGTTCACTTCCTTGGCCGCGGCAGCCAGATCGCTCGGGCTCTTGTTGATGGCGTCGACCAGACGGCCGGCCAGTTCGTTGAAGCCGCGCTCGCCGTCGGCCTTCAGCTGCTCGGCAGCCAGCGTGTCACGCACTTCCTCGAAGGACTTGCCCTGGCCGCCACGGACCGCAGCAACCTTGATGATGTGATAGCCGAACTCGGTCTTGACCGGACCAATCACGTCACCGGCCTTGGCAGCGAACAGCGCATCTTCGAACGGCTTGACCATCGCGCCGCGTTCGACCCAACCCAGGTCACCCCCCTGGCCCTTCGAACCCGGGTCTTCCGAGTTGGCCTTGGCCAGTGCAGCGAAGTCGGCGCCGGCAGCCTTGGCTTCGGCGGCAATCTTGTTCGCCATGGCTTCGGCACCGTCGCCGGCGATCAGGATATGCGAGGCCTGGCGCTGCTCCGGCGTGGTGAACTTCGCCTTCTCGTCTTCATAGCGCTTGCGCAGGGTGGCTTCGTCGGCGGCGGTCGGTGCCGGCAGGTTCGCACCATTGATCTCGACGTACTCGAGCGAAACGCTCTCGGCCTGGCGGAAGTCCTTGCCATGGCTGTCGTACCACTGCTTGATCTGCGCGTCGGTCACCGGCGCGGTATCGGCCGGCACTTCCGGCAACGCGGCCAGTTCGACATCGCGGGTCTCGCCCAGCAGCTTCAGCAGGCGCTCGGTCTCGGACTGGGTAACGAAGCCCGAGTTCTGCAGGCCCGACGGAATCACCGACTGCTGCAGGCTCTCACGCACCAGTTCCTGGAACTGGGTCGGCGTGCGCGGCGGATTGCCACCGGCAAGCGCCAGGCGGTAGTTGTTCTCGTTGAACTTGCCGTTCGAATCGAGGAAGGCCGGGATGGTGGCGATGTACTCGCGCACCGCGCCATCGCCGATCACGACACCGGCCTGCTCGCCAACCAGGCGCACGACCTGTTCGTCGATCAGCTGATCGAGCACGGCCAGCTTGTTTTCGGTGCTTTCAAACGCGCGCGGGTCGAAATTCTCGCCCTGCTGCTGGCGCTCACGCATGCGCTCCTGCTCGAAGCGGGTGCGGAAATCCTGCGCGCTGATCTCATGGTGCTGCCACAGCATGCGCACCGGCCACCACGACGGTGCCGAACGCCACCAGGTCGGCGGCGCGGAAACCTTGGCCACGTTCTGTGCGCCAACGCCACCGAGGTAGCTGTTGTCGATCACGAACAGGAACGGAATCATCAGCAGCCCCAGGATCACGGTGACGATCCAGCCTGAGGTCTTGTCGCGGAGTTTCTGCAGCATGGTGAGGAATCACAAGGCCTGATTGGCGAGCCCGGCAGTGTAACCCGCTTCGTCGCAGGGACCAAAAGCAGCGCTGGCGTGGCCTGCGCACCGCTTCCGACGGCACAAAGAAAAAGCCCCCGGCTTGCGCCGAGGGCTTTTAGAGTTGGCGGAGCGGACGGGACTCGAACCCGCGACCTCCGGCGTGACAGGCCAGCATTCTAACCAGCTGAACTACCGCTCCGCGCTGAAACTTTGCAGGTGCCCAGTATATCCGAAGACTCCTTGGAAACCCAGCCCGATGAACACTTTTTTCAAAGTTTTTTCACAGGGACTTAAGAATTCTGCAATGGCGGAGCGGACGGGACTCGAACCCGCGACCTCCGGCGTGACAGGCCAGCATTCTAACCAGCTGAACTACCGCTCCGTTCTTGCAAAAACCTTTCGCCTTCTTCCCGAGCCTTCCGGGGAGAAGACAAGGCCCCCGGCTTCAGGCCGGGGGCCTCGATGTAGTGGCGGAGCGGACGGGACTCGAACCCGCGACCTCCGGCGTGACAGGCCAGCATTCTAACCAGCTGAACTACCGCTCCGCATTGTTGCTTTTTTGCTTTCCAGCCGGCCTGGACCGGGAAGAAAACAAAGCCTCCAGCTTTTGGCCGGAGGCCTCGTTGAATGGCGGAGCGGACGGGACTCGAACCCGCGACCTCCGGCGTGACAGGCCAGCATTCTAACCAGCTGAACTACCGCTCCACACTCAAACTTTTACCGCGGTGCTGTGGTGGGTGCTGAGGGTTTCGAACCCCCGACCCTCTCCGTGTAAAGGAGACGCTCTACCGCTGAGCTAAGCACCCCAGCGAGCCGCTTAGTTTACAGCATCCTTCAGGGCCTTGCCAGCCTTGAACGACGGATTCTTCGAAGCAGCGATCTTGATGGTGTCGCCGGTCTTCGGGTTGCGGCCGGTGCGTGCAGCACGGTCGCGGACCTGGAAGGTACCGAAGCCAACCAGGGTGACCGCATCGCCGTCCTTCAGCGCCTTGGTGATGGCAGCAACGACGGCATCGACAGCGCGGCTGGACTCGGCCTTGGTCAGGTCGGCAGCTTCAGCAACGGCATCGATCAATTCGGTCTTGTTCATTCTCTACAACTCCTTTGGCGGTGGGTTCCGCTTATTCGACAGGGAAGCAACCGCATGCCTTCTGCATGCGGCCACCATGTGGAAACGGTTCGCCGATTCAGTCATCGCTGGCAGCGATCACTCATTCGCGAGTGCTGCTTTTATACCAGTGGCCCTACCCCCACGCAAGCTGGAAAGCCAGCAATGACGCGGGTTTCGGGCCATTGGACAGCGCGCGTCAATGCTTGACGCGCGCGCTTCCACTCGGTTTGGCCTTGCTGCGCACCGTGACACGCTGCGCACTCTTGCGCGCCTTCTTCGGTGCCAACGGACGCTCCAGCGCCAGGTCCAGGACCTCTTCGATGTACTTCACCGGGACGATCTTCAGATCGCGGGTGACGTTGGCCGGAATGTCGGCCAGGTCCTTGCGGTTCTCTTCCGGGATGATGACCGTGCGGATGCCGCCACGCAGTGCCGCCAGCAGCTTTTCCTTCAGGCCACCGATGGCGGTGACGCGACCCCGCAGGGTGATCTCGCCGGTCATCGCCACATCGGCACGCACCGGCACCTTGGTCAGCATCGACACCAGCGAGGTGACCATTGCCGCACCGGCGCTCGGGCCGTCCTTCGGGGTGGCGCCATCGGGCACGTGCAGGTGCACGTCGTGCTTCTGCAGGAAGTCGCTGTCGATGCCGAAGCCGACCGCGCGCGAACGCACCACCGACAGCGCCGCTGAAGCCGATTCCTTCATCACGTTGCCGAGCTGGCCGGTCAGGATCAGCTGGCCCTTGCCCGGCACCAGCGTCGATTCGATCTGCAGCAGATCGCCGCCCACCTCGGTCCAGGCCAGGCCGGTGACCAGGCCGATCTCGTTCTCTTCCTCGGCACGGCCGAAGTCGAAGCGACGGACGCCCAGGTACTTGTCCAGGTTCTTGCTGGACACGCTCACCAGCGCCTTCTTCTTCGCGCCCTTCTTCGCCTTGGCCGGCTGCGGGCCGGCCAGCGCGATCTCCTTCACCACCTTGCGGCAGATCTTGGCGATCTCGCGTTCCAGGTTGCGCACGCCCGATTCGCGCGTGTAGTAGCGCACGATGTCCTGGATGGCATCGCTGCCGATCTCCAGCTCTTCCGGCTGCAGGCCGTTGGCCTTGACCTGCTTGGGCACCAGGTAGCGGGTGGCGATGTTGAGCTTCTCATCCTCGGTGTAGCCGGGGATGCGGATCACTTCCATGCGGTCCAGCAGCGGGCCGGGAATGTTGAGCGAGTTCGAGGTGGCCACGAACATCACTTCGGACAGGTCCAGGTCCACTTCCAGGTAATGGTCGTTGAACGCGTTGTTCTGCTCCGGGTCGAGCACTTCCAGCAGCGCCGAAGACGGATCGCCACGGAAGTCCATCGACATCTTGTCGATCTCGTCGAGCACGAACAGCGGGTTCTTGCTGCCGACCTTGTTGAGGTTCTGCACGATGCGGCCCGGCATCGAACCGACGTAGGTACGACGGTGGCCACGGATCTCGGCCTCGTCGCGCACGCCGCCCAGCGACATGCGCACGAACTTGCGGTTGGTGGCCTTGGCGATGGACTGGCCCAGCGAGGTCTTGCCCACGCCCGGCGGCCCGACCAGGCACAGGATCGGGCCCTTCATCTGCTTCACGCGCGACTGTACCGCCAGGTATTCAAGGATGCGTTCCTTGACCTTCTCCAGGCCGTAGTGATCGGCGTCGAGGGTGTCCTGCGCAGCCTTCAGGTCCTTGCGCACCTTGCTGCGCTTCTTCCACGGCACGCCCAGCAGCCACTCCAGGTAGTTGCGCACCACCGCGGCTTCGGCCGACATCGGCGACATCTGCTTGAGCTTGTTCAGTTCGTTGCGCGCCTTGGCTTCAACGGCCTTCGGCATGCCGGCTTCGGCGATCTTGCGGGCCAGTTCTTCCAGCTCCCCCGGTGCGTCGTCCAGGTCACCCAGTTCCTTCTGGATGGCCTTCATCTGTTCGTTGAGGTAGTACTCGCGCTGGCTCTTCTCCATCTGCGACTTCACGCGGCCGCGGATGCGCTTCTCCATCTGCTGCACGTCGATCTCGCCGTCGACCAGGCCGACCAGCATTTCCAGGCGGTCGCCCACGGCCAGCGTTTCCAGCAGGCGCTGCTTGTCGGCCAGGCGCACGCTGATGTGCGCGGCGATGGTGTCGGCCAGGCGCGCCGGCTCATCGATGCCCGACAACGTCTGCAACAGCTCCGGCGGCAGCTTGCGGTTGGTCTTGACGTACTGCTCGAACAGCGACATCAGCGAGCGGGCGATGGCCTCGACCTCGCGCGCTTCGCGCTCGTCAGTGGCGTCGATCTCCACCGCCTGGCCGTGCAGCGAGCCGTTGCGCTCGTCGACGTGGGTGACCTGCACGCGCGACAGTCCTTCGACCAGCACCTTGATGGTGCCGTCGGGCAGCTTCAGCAGCTGCAGCACCTGCGCCAGCGTACCGACCTGGTAGAGGTCGGCCGCATGCGGGTCGTCGGTTTCGGCCGACTTCTGCGCCAGCAGCAGGATGCGCTTGTCCGCCTCCATTGCCTGTTCGAGCGCGTGCATGGACTTGTCACGGCCGACGAACAGCGGGATGACCATGTGCGGGAACACCACTACGTCGCGCAGCGGCAGGACCGGCAGGTCGAGGGTTTCACTTGGGGAACGGGCCATGGGGGCTCCAGGGAAGGGGGAAAACCGCCTCCGGGAGGGCATCTTCCGGAGACAAAAAAAGCCGATGGCCCCGTTATGGGGCCATCGGCTTTCAGATGCAAGGCATTCCTTGAAAATCCTTTCCAATCAACAACCTGGAAGGATCACTCGGCGCCTGCGGCCTTCTGTTCAGGGGCCGCCGGGGTCTGGTAGATCAGGTACGGCTCGGACTTGTGCTCGATCACCGACTCGTCCACCACCACCTTGCTGACGTTTTCCTGCGACGGCAGGTCGTACATGGTGTCCAGCAGGACCGATTCGACGATGGTACGCAGGCCGCGGGCACCGGTCTTGCGCTTGAGCGCCTTGCGGGCAATGGCCGACAACGCGTCCGGGCGGAACTCCAGCTCGACGTTCTCCATCTCGAACAGCTTCTTGAACTGCTTGGTGATGGCGTTCTTCGGCTCGGTCAGGATCTTGATCAGGGCCGGCTCGTCCAGCTCCTCCAGGGTCGCCACCACCGGCAGGCGGCCGACGAACTCGGGAATCAGGCCGAACTTGATCAGGTCTTCCGGCTCGACTTCGGCCAGCACCTTGCCCACTTCCTGCTTGCGCTCGCTGCTCTTCACCTTGGCGCCGAAGCCGATGCTGCCGACGTCGGTGGAACGGGCCTGGATCACCTTGTCCAGCCCGGCGAACGCGCCGCCGCAGATGAACAGGATGTTCTTGGTGTCCACCTGCAGGAATTCCTGCTGCGGGTGCTTGCGGCCGCCCTGCGGCGGAACGCTGGCCACGGTGCCTTCGATCAGCTTCAGCAGGGCCTGCTGCACGCCTTCGCCGGACACATCGCGGGTGATCGACGGGTTCTCGCTCTTGCGCGAGATCTTGTCGATTTCATCGATGTAGACGATGCCCTGCTGCGCCTTCTCGACGTCGTAGTCGCACTTCTGCAGCAGTTTCTGGATGATGTTCTCCACGTCCTCGCCCACGTAACCGGCTTCGGTCAGCGTAGTGGCGTCGGCCATGGTGAACGGCACGTTGAGCAGGCGGGCCAGGGTCTCGGCCAGCAGGGTCTTGCCCGAACCGGTCGGGCCGACCAGCAGGATGTTCGACTTCGCCAGTTCGACGTCGTCGTTCTTCTGCCGGCTCTCGATGCGCTTGTAGTGGTTGTACACGGCCACGGCCAGGGTGCGCTTGGCGCGGTTCTGGCCGATCACGTACTGGTCGAGCACCTCGAGGATCTCGCGCGGCTTCGGCAGCGAACTGCGCGCCGACTGCGCCTTTTCCTCAAGCTCCTCGCGGATGATGTCGTTGCACAGCTCCACGCATTCATCACAGATGAACACGCTCGGACCCGCAATCAGCTTGCGCACTTCATGCTGGCTCTTGCCGCAGAAAGAGCAGTAGAGGATCTTGCCGGTGTCCGTGGAACGACCTTGGCGGTCTTCGCTCATGCTTCGCTTACCCAGTTACCCCACCCGCTGAACGGGGGTTCGATTCGAGAATAGCACAGGGCCGAGGGGACACCAGTCCCGCCCGACCCTGCAGGAACGAGGCCTCCATGGCCCCGTGAAGGCCGGTCAACCGGCCTGGATCGACTCATCCGGACGACGCTCCAGGACCTGGTCGACCAGACCGTAGGCCTGCGCCTCGAAGGCGCTCTTGAAGTTGTCGCGCTCGGTGTCGCGGGCGATCGTCTCCAGCGACTGGCCGGTGTGCTTGGCCAGCACCTCGTTCAGGCGCGAACGCAGGGTCAGGATCTCACGCGCGTGGATGTCGATGTCGGTGGCCTGGCCCTGGTAGCCGCCCAGCGGCTGGTGGATCATCACGCGCGAGTTCGGCAGCGCATAGCGCTTGCCGGCTTCGCCCGCGGCCAGCAGCAGGGCACCCATCGAGGCAGCCTGGCCGATGCAGGTGGTGCTCACATTCGGCTTGATGTACTGCATGGTGTCGTAGATCGCCATGCCGGCGGTGACCACGCCACCCGGCGAGTTGATGTAGATGTTGATGTCCTTTTCCGGGTTTTCCGATTCCAGGAACAGCAACTGCGCCACCACCACGTTGGCCATGTGATCGTCGATCGGGCCCACGAGGAAGATCAGGCGCTCCTTCAACAGGCGCGAATAGATGTCGTAGGCACGCTCGCCGCGGCTGGTCTGCTCGACCACCATCGGAACCAGGTTCAGGGCTTTGGTTCGGTTGTCCATTACGTGAGGTACCTATCTTGGGGGGCAACAACCCCGCGCCGGCAAAGGCGCGGGGCATCCGGTGATCCGCCCGGGCTTACTGGCGGATCGCGTCCTGGAACGACAGCTTCTCTTCGGTGTGCTGGGCACGCTCGGCGATCCAGTCGATCACCTGCTCTTCCATCACACGGTTCTGCAGGCCAGACATCAGCTGGGGGTCGTTGCGGTACATCTCAATGACCTGCTCCGGCTCTTCGTAGGTCGAAGCGATCAGACGCATCGTTTCGTTCAGGCGCTTGGCTTCCAGGCGCAGGTCGTTGATGCGGGCCACTTCACCGACCAGCAGGCCGACCAGCACGCGCTTGGCGGCCGCTTCCTTGAAGCCTTCGTGGGCATCGGCCGGGATCTCGCCGACGTTCTGGCCGTTGCGGCGGATCTGCTCGACCTGCTGGGCCAGCATGGCACGGGCTTCGTTCTCGACCAGGCGCGGCGGCATTTCCACCGAGGAATAGGCGGCGATCAGCTGCTCGCCCACTTCGCGGCGCAGGCGGTTCATCAGGGCGCCCTTCAGCTCGCGCTCCAGGTTGGCGCGGATGTCGCTGCGGAACTGCTCCACATCGCCACCCTTCACGCCGAAGCTCTTGATGAAGGCTTCGTCGACCGCCGGCACGACCGGCTCGGACACTTCGGCGACCTTGACGGTGACCTGCACGGTCTTGCCGGCCAGCACCGGCACACGCCAGTCCGCCGGGAACTCGACGTCCAGGGTCTTCTCTTCGCCCTTGGCCAGGCCGACCAGGCCCTTTTCAATGGTCTCGAACATCATGCCCTGTCCGAGCACGATCGAACCCTTCTCGGTGCCTTCGGCCGGCAGGCGCTCTTCACCGGCCTGCGACCAGGTTTCCACCGCGACCAGGTCACCGTCCTGCGCGCCACGGCTGACCGGGGCCCAGGTACGACGCTGGTTCTGCAGGTTCTCGATCATCTGGTCGATGTCGGCGTCGGTGATCTCGGCGGTGTGGCGCACGACAGTCAGCTTGCTGACGTCGATGTCGCCGAAGTCCGGCACCACTTCCACGGTGGCCACGAAGGAGAATTCACCCTCGTCGCCCTTGTCGATGCGCGGGCTGCCGACGATGCGCAGATCGTGCTCGCGCACGGCCGCGTCGAAGGTTTCGCGCAGCAGGCCGTCCAGCGCCTCGCCACGGACCTGCGCGCCGAAGCGCTGCTCGATCACCTTGGCCGGCACCTTGCCCGGACGGAAACCCTTGATGCGGGTGGTACGGGCGATTTCGCCCAGGCGGCCGGCGATGTGGCTCTGCAGACGGGCTTCCGGCAGCGAGAAGCTCAGGCGGCGTTCCAGGTTGCCGGTGGATTCGATCGAAGCTTGCATGTTGACTCCTGCCACCGGTGGCGCAGGCCCCCGGCTCGATGATTGGGATGAAACGGTTGTAAGGACACGACGTCTGGGACGCGCCTGCTTGCCGCAGCCCTTTAGTTTCGCCCAATTCGGCCTGCACTGCCAGCGCGTGCCGGTCAAGGGGGCAGCGGGGCCCGATCAGGGCGGGGGACAGGCCGGCACTGGTGCGAAAGGGGGGACTCGAACCCCCACGCCTTGCGGCACTGGAACCTCTATCCAATGCAGATTGACTTAAAGTCTTGACGCAACTGGATTTTGGCCAGTTTAGTGTGCCACAGGCATCAGATAGCACCTCCACAGCCAGAACTACATCACCGGTTCGATGCAATTCCTTCGCCAGATCAATTTCAGTCAGGTAGACTCCGACTGCCCATGCCGGTGTGGTGGAATTGGTAGACGCAAACGGTTTAGGTCCGTTCGCCTTTGGCGTGCAGGTTCGAGTCCTGTCACCGGCACCATAGAACTATCTCAATCTCTTGGCGGCCCCTCTTAAGCCATAGGAAGAGAGGGAACAATCTCAGCTATGTCTTCGATGCTGCCGATGGAAATTGTCCAGGGCGAAAGCTGACGTGCATCTGGAGCCAGTGCCGTGAGACGGTACTCGCATTGATCTGCGTAAGAGACTGGCTTCGAATAGCAAACTCCAAGTCCATGAGGCTTTCCGTAGCTTACTGAGGCGTCTGCAGTAATGGCTCCTGGGAGTACGCGCTCAATCTCAGCATGCATTCTTTCGAGCAACGCCTCGGGATCATGAACTACTAGGCAGGCGTCCGCGCTGTCAAAGCCACCACCGACTTCAGGGTTCCAGCGACTTGAGAAGCAGGCGACCCAGTAGTCCCGCTCCAACTGTGAGGTGAAGGTTACGTCGCCCAATGGGCGAATGACGCGACCATCAACGCCAGTGATGGATATCTCCTCACCACCCACAACCCTAGTGCGACATAGCTCGTTGTCTTGGCGTGCAGCGTCCCCCTCAAGGGTTCCATAGTAGGACGCAGGCATGAGCCTGAACTCTCCGCGAGCGAGGGATTTTTCTAGAAAGACTCGCTGCGAGTATCGGTAAAGCTTAGGGGGGCGCGTGGCGTCAACAATGATCAATCAGATTACCTATAGGGACCGCACACATCGTGCGCAGCCATTCTACATAAATCACACTGGGGAAACATAGCGTTCCAAAAACATTTTTAATCAAGCAAAACCACAGGCGGACACACATGTGCCAACGCCGTGGCACAGGGATGGCATTTAGGGGGAGATCGTGTGGCAGTGCGTGGCCCGTGTGCCAAGATTGTGTCTCGGGAGGGCCGCTAAGGCATTGAAAATTAAGGAACCGGAGGGGAACCTAAATCCAGGGCGTCTACCAATTCCGCCACTTTCGCGTGGCCGGCACAGGCGTTCATTGTCGCAGGCGCCGGCTGGAATCGGAAGGCCTGCACAAAACTGAACATGACAGGCGGGCACATCGTCCGCGCCAAAGGCCGTCCCGAAAGTCAGGCGACCGTTCGGGACGGCAGCCACTCAGTGTTTCGCCGCGGCAGGGGGCGCAGATGCGTCAGCGCCCTGCCCAGCCGCATCCACCTTGCGGATGTCCACGCCACCATCATCGGTGCGACGCAGGTCCACAGCCTCGCTGGCGGCCCCACCCTCCGCCAGCGATGCCGGCTGCGCGACTCCTGCGATCGGGCGCGCCGGAACGGCCCCGGTGCCCGCATCGCGCTCGACCGTCTTCGCCGGGTCACTGCCAGGTGCGCAGGCCATCAGCGCCAGCAACGCGAAAGGAACCCACGCCATCCGGCACAGTCGGTTGATATCGGTCATCAGCTTCTTCCTTCTCACATGCGCCCTCGGCGCGGAAGATCCATTGGGTGCGATGAAAGAGGCAATGCGGTGAGAAGCAGCGCACAGCATTGAGAACACTGATGACGCACATGCCCCTGGTTTCAGCACCGCTTCAGTAGATCCACGCCATGCGTGGATGAAGCGCAACCCGGCAAACAGGCAAGAAAAAAGCCACTTGGCGAACCAAGTGGCTTTCGTCTGGTGGGCTGTCAAGGATTCGAACCTTGGACCTATTGATTAAGAGTCAACTGCTCTACCAACTGAGCTAACAGCCCGAAATCGGGGCGCGAATTATGACCCGATCCGCTCGGTGGGTGCAAGCACTTTTTTCAACATCGTTGAAACAAGCGCTGCAGTCCCGCTGCCGCTGCAGAACCCCGCCAGGCGGAGCGCTTCAGCGCGTGATCCATCGAAATGACGGGTTCACACTTATAAGAAAAAAGCCACCTGGCGTACCAGGTGGCTTCTGTCTTGGTGGGCCGTCAAGGATTCGAACCTTGGACCTATTGATTAAGAGTCAACTGCTCTACCAACTGAGCTAACGGCCCGTGAAACTCAGACACACATTGTAGCGTGCATTCTGTTTATTGCAATACCGCTCCGGCGGCGCCGATACGGTTGAAACAGTGGGGTGGCTGAGGGGATTCGAACCCCCGACCACCGGAATCACAATCCGGTACTCTAACCAACTGAGCTACAGCCACCACTGAAACTTCTGCTCCCCTGCCGATGCTGCCAGCAGTGGAACCTGATGCGTTGCGACCGGGTGGGACCAGAAGGCCGTCCCCTGAAGCGAGTCCGGCATTTTCCGGGAGTCGCGAAGGAATTGCAAGCATTTCTTCACATTGATGTGCCGGTCGCCATTCCGCCCCGCGTCGCGCTGCGCACGCGCCCGCCTCAGCGCCGATCCTCATCCAGCAGTGACTTGAACAGATCGGCCGACGGCATCTGCGAAAGCGGGATTTCCGCCATCTTGAACCACTGCGTCGGCGCTTCCGGATGGGGTCCCGACAGCACCACCCTGCCCTTCCCGTGGCGATACGACGCAGCCGCAATGTCGCCATTGGTGTAGCGGGAAATCACCTTGAACCCTTGGTCGCGTGGCGCCTTGGGCAGGTAGGGACCGTCCTGGAAGTACACCGTCTGGCGGCGCCCGTCCCAGACGACGGGAATCACGGCATCGTCTTCATCCTGCACCGGGAATCCCGGCCTGCCGGCCTCGGCGTCCAGGTCCTGCGCCAACAGGCCCAGATGCGATGCACCGGCCAGGTAGGCCCCCATGCACAGGCCGATGTAGGTTCCACCTGCATCGACGAAACGACGGATGACTGCCGCCCCCTCTTCGCCCACCGCCGCCATCGCGGCGTCGATGTCCTGCCCGCCCCCCGGCTGCACATAGGCCCGGTAGCGCGACGTAGCCAGCGAATCGACATCGACGGCCTCGCCCGGGCCGACGAACACCACGTGATAGTCCGGACGCGAACGATGGATGGCCTGTTCGACGGCCTCCGAACACCCTGGGCAACCGGCCTCGCCGCGGTAGACCGCAATCACTGGGGCGTTGGCGGACGCCTGCACGGCAAGCCCCAGGCCCATCGCCAGCAGCAGACAGCGCGATCGCGCAACGGTGTTCATCAAGGGATGGCTCAGCGCAGTCACCCCGGCATGGGGCAGGCCGACTATGCATCGGCCACGACGGACCAGATTGAATGCGCGCCAACACAGCGCAGGACCAGGCAGAGGCCGGTAACAACAGGACCTGCAGGAGATGGGTGAAATGGCGCGCCCGACAGGAATCGAACCTGTAACCGCCGGCTTAGAAGGCCGGTGCTCTATCCAGTTGAGCTACGGGCGCCCGGACCGGAACGGTGTCCAATCCGACGTGATGTGGGATTGGTCGGGGTAGAGGGATTCGAACCCCCGACATCCTGCTCCCAAAGCAGGCGCGCTACCAGACTGCGCTATACCCCGGTCTTGCAATCCCCTCGGGCCAGGCCCGGGGAGCTGGTCATTGTGGCCAAGCGCATCATGAACTGTCAACGCGGGCGACTCGAACGCGTCGCCTGGCACGGCACCACGTGCAGCCATCAGCTATGCTCCCGGTCATCGGCCGGATGGCCGTCCAGCCCCTCATCCGCACGGAGAACACGCATGCGCAGCGGCAACCCGGCTCTTTCCGAGTCGACCTTCCTCGACCTCGCCAGCGGCTCGGTGGTGACCAGCCCCGACCAGGTGATGACTCTCAACGGCACCGCCAACAAGACCGGCATCCTGCTGTTGTTGACCGTGCTGACCGCGGCGTTCGCCTGGAGCCAGGCGGTCGACGAGTACGGCCAGATTTCCGGCAGCGCGAGCCTGTACGCCATCGGTGGGGCGATCGGCGGCCTGGTGCTGGCGTTGATCACCATCTTCAAGAAGGAATGGTCGCCGGTCACCGCGCCGATGTACGCGCTGGTCGAAGGCCTGTTCCTGGGCGCCGTGTCGGCGCTGTTCAACATGAAGTACCCGGGTATCGTGTTCCAGGCCGTACTGCTGACCTTCGGCACCCTGGCCGCCCTCCTGGTCGCATACCGCAGCGGCGTGATCAAGGCCACCGAGAACTTCAAGATGGGCGTGGTCGCCGCCACCGGCGGCATTGCCCTGCTCTACCTGGCATCGTTCGTGCTGGGCTTTTTCAACATCAACGTGCCGGTGATCCATGACTCCAGCTGGCTGGGTATCGCTTTCAGCCTGTTCGTGGTGGTCGTGGCTGCATTGAACCTTGTACTGGACTTCGACTTCATCGAGACCGGCGTGGCCCAGCGCGCGCCGAAGTACATGGAGTGGTATGGCGCATTCGGCCTGATGGTGACCCTGGTCTGGCTGTATGTGGAGTTCCTGCGCCTGCTGTCGAAGATCCAGCAGCGCTGAATCGGAACATGCCATAGATGACAAAGGGCGCCTCTCGTGGCGCCCTTTTTCGTTCCTCCCTCAGCGCGCCAGCAGCGTCGGCAGCGACGAGGCCACCAACGCAATGCCTGATGCGGTCAGCAGGCCCAGTACGACCTGCCTGAAGCGCAGCTCGCTGATGCCGATGTAGACGCGCGCGCCCAGCAGGGTCGGCACCAGCATGGCTGGCGCCACGATGGCGAAGTACGGGAGCATCTGCCGGCTCACCAGGCCACTGCCGACATAGGTGGCCATGGTCACCGCCAGCATGGCCAGATTGAAGTTCTGGATGACCGCGCGCTGCTCGTCCTTGCCGAAGCCGCGCAGCGTGCTCCACAACGTCGGCACCGGCCCGGCGAAGCCGCCGATGCCGCTGAGCACGCCACCGGCCATGCCAGCAATCGCATCACCGATACGGCCGCCAACGCGGACCGGAGGCAACGAGCGCACCATCAGCATCACCGGGCACCACAACGCCAGGAAGCCGCCCAACAGCGCCTTGAACCAGTCCATGTCCAGCTGCGGCAACACCATCACGCCCAGCGGAATGCCGGCCAACCCGCCCAGCACGAACGGCAGCAGCAGGCGCAGGTTGAATCCGCGGCGCACGGTGAACACCGCGACCAGCTGGCCGACCAGCGCGCCGAACACCGACAGCGTGGCCGCCAGTCGCGGCTCCAGCCCCCATGCCCAGAACGACATCGCCACCATGCCAAAGGCGAAGCCGGACAGGCCCTGCACGAATCCGGCGACGATCGCGCCCAGTGCGACCAGCAGATACACCGACTCCATCACCACCTCGATTGCAGCCGCGCGACTACCCTGCCGCGCCCACCTGTGCAGCGTAGTGCGCCGCAAGGTGCTCGACCAGCGCACGCACTTTCGGCGCCAGCGCACGTGCATGCGAATACAGCGCGAAGTAGCGCCGCTGTCCGGCGTGCCAGGCAGGCAGCACACGGATCAAACGACCGGCGCGTAGGTCTTCCTGCACCGTCAGTGCGGTGAACAGGCTGATGCCCATTCCCGCAAGCGCGGCGGCATACAGTGCCGGCGTGGCATCCACGCGCAGGCGCTGGCCAGCCTCGATGTTCATGCTGGCACCACGCGGCCCCTGCAGCTGCCAGGGCGGCATTGACGGTGTGGGACTGAAGCCCAGCAGCGTGTGCTGCGCGAGATCCGATGCCTGACGCGGCAGGCCATGACGCGCCAGGTAGGCTGGGGCGGCCACCAGGATGCGCGAGCAGCTGGCCAGTTCACGTGCGACCAGCTGGCTGTCCGGCAACGCATGCGCGATGCGCAGGGCCAAGTCAAACCCACCACCGACGACATCGACCAGCTGATCATCGGCCGACAGATCCAACGAGACGTGCGGGTAACGCTGCAGGAACGACGGCAACCAATGCTGCAACTCCTGGCTGGCCACGACCTGCGGCACGCTGATGCGTACGCTGCCACTGGGTTGCGCCTGCCCGGCGCGGGCACGGTCGTCCGCCTCCTGCAGGCGGTCCAGCAGCGTTGCCGCCTCGCGGTAGTAGTCGCGCCCGGCCTCGGTCAATGACAGCCTGCGGCTGTTGCGATCGAGCAAGCGAACCTGCAGATGCTCTTCCAGCTGGCGCAGTTGCCGTGACATCGCCGAGTGAGTGGTCCCCAGGCGTTCAGCGGCCGCGGTGAAACTGCCCGCGTCAACGATGGCGCGCAGCGCACGCAGGGCGGCGAAGTGATCCATCGGCGGGCAACTCCATGTGGCGGGGCCCACGGCATGCGGGCCCCGCCAGCTTATCAAGCGCCGTCGCCGGCCTTGCGCACCGGCAACGCCAGGATCGCGTCGGTACTCATGACATCACCGAAGGCGTCTTCGATCTGCGCCAGCGAGGCATCGTGCAGCGCGCGATGATCGATGCGCTGGCCACCAGCCAGGTCCAGGTCACGACTGGCGCTGGCATCGGACGACACGATCACCCGGTAACCACGGGGTGCGGCCGCCGCGTCGCGCGCCGCACCGGCCACACAAGCATGGGTCTGCAGGCCGGTGACGATCAGGGTGTCGATGCCGGCATCCTTCAGCACCGTGTCGAGCACCGCGGCCGAGCTGCCAGCGAACACACTGACGTTGTCCTTCTGCACGACCGTCTCGCCCTTGCGCGGCTGCAGGTCGCGATGGAAGTCGGCATTGACGCTGCCCTGCGCGAACAGCGGTGCACCGGCCGGCAACACGTGCTGCACGTGGATCACGCGGATGCCGTGGGCATCGGCGAACGCGACCACCCGCTTGGCCTGGCGCAGTGCGGCCACGCCATCGGGAATGACCATGCGGCCACCGGCAAAGCCCGGCGCGGCCTTGGCATCGAAGTACTCGTTCTGGAAGTCGATCACCAGCACGGCGGTCCTCGCTGCATCCAGCGAGGTCGCGACCGGCGCGCCCGCCATATAGCGGATGGTGGGATGAGCCGACTCGGCGGCAACAACCGGAATGGTGGCGGCCATGCCGATCAGGCTGGCCAGGCCGAAGGCGGTGAGATTCATGGAGCGACTCCTGTGCAGTGGAAAGTGGGCACAGGATGCAGAGCGGATGGCGCACGAACCAGCCGTGCAACAGCACATGATCTGTGCGAAATACGCACAGACAACCCCTGTAGCCCCCCCCATGGGTGGCTGCGGACCAAAGCCCCGCCATCCACGCATGGCGTGGATCTACGAGTCAGCCCACAACGCAACGGGGCGCCCGAAGGCGCCCCGCTGTGGATTCAACCGAGGTCGCCCGGCCGCTTACAGGCGGCTGGCGATGGCCTGGGCAAAGCTCATGGTGGTGCCGGTACCGCCCAGGTCGCCGGTCAGCGAATCCTTGGCTTCCATGGTGGCCACGATGGCCTTGCGCAGGCGCTCGGCGTTTTCCGGCTGGCCGATATGGTCCAGCATCTGCGCGGCTGCCAGCAGCAGCGCGCACGGGTTGGCCTTGCCCTGGCCGGCGATGTCCGGCGCGGTGCCGTGCACGGCTTCGAAGATCGCGGCGTCCTTGCCGATGTTGGCACCCGGGGCCAGGCCCAGGCCACCCACCAGGCCGGCGCACAGGTCGGAGATGATGTCGCCGAACAGGTTGGTGGTGACAATCACGTCGAACTGTTCCGGACGCATCACCAGCTGCATGCAGCAGTTGTCGACGATCATTTCCTGGAACTCGATGTCCGGGTACTGCGCGGCCACTTCACGGGCGACGTTCAGGAACAGGCCCGAGGTCGACTTGATGATGTTGGCCTTGTGCACAGCGGTGACCTTCTTGCGGCCGGTGCTCTTGGCCAGCTCGAAGGCGTAGCGCACGATGCGCTCGGAGCCCTTGCGGGTGATGCGGGTGCCGGAGAAGGCGGTCTCGCCGTCGGCCGACACTTCCTGGCCTTCGGCCAGGTAGGCACCCTCGGTGTTCTCACGAACGGTGATCAGGTCGACGTTGTCGAAACGCGACTTGGTGTTCGGGAAGGTGTGGGCCGGACGCACGTTGGCGTACAGGTCGAAATGGCGGCGCAGGCTGACGTTGATCGAGGTGAAGCCACCACCGACCGGGGTGGTCAGCGGGCTCTTCAGCGCGACCTTGTTGCGCGCGATCGATTCCAGGGTCACCGCCGGCATCAGGTCGCCGTGCTTTTCCAGGGCCACCAGGCCGGCGTCGGCGTCTTCGTACTCCAGCCCAGTCTTGAGCTGGTCGAGCACGAACAGGGTGGCGTCCATGATTTCCGGGCCAATGCCGTCGCCGCGGATGACCGTAATTTTCTGCGTCATTGATCGATGTTCCGAACAGGGGGAAAAACGCCGTCCGGACGTGCCCGGAAACGCCGGCGCAAAGGAAGTTTCACCGGCAATTATGCCTGAGACGGGGCCGAGGTCCCAAATAGACCATGGTCCCAGTGCCCGGCTCAGGCAGTGTGCCCGCGCGCGTTGGCGGCTGGATCGCGGAAAAGCACGGTAGTGCCGGCCGCTGGCCGGCAACCTCGGCCAGGTCGAGTTCAGGCGATGCCGGCCAGCGGCCGGCACTACCCTCAGTGCTCGTGCGCTGCCGGAGCGCTGGCGCCGCCTTCGAGCTGGTCGAGGAAGTCGACCGCGCGGCGCAGGTGCGGGATCACGATGGAACCGCCGACCACCAGGCCGACCGAGAAGGTCTCGAAGAACTCTTCACGGGTCACGCCGGCGTCCTTGCACTGGGCCACGTGGTAGCTGATGCAGTCGTCGCAGCGCAGCACCATCGAGGCCACCAGGCCCAGCAGTTCCTTGGTCTTCACGTCCAGCGCGCCGGCCTGGTAGGTCTGCGTGTCCAGTGCGAAGAAGCGCCGCACCACCTGGTTCGGTTCGCCCAGGATGCGTTCGTTCATGCGCTTGCGGAACTCGGTGAATTCGGCGATGCGGTCCTTGCTGCCGTCGTCGGCCGCGCTCATGCCTGGCCCTGCCCGGCCAGCAGCGGCTCGAGCTTGCCTTCACGGTGCAGGGCCATCATGTCGTCGTAGCCGCCCACGTGGACGTCGCCGACGAAGATCTGCGGCACGCTGGTGCGGCGGGTCAGTGCCATCATCTTCTCGCGCTCGGCCGGGTCCAGGTCGATGCGGACCTCGGTCCACTGCTGGCCCTTGCTCTTCAGGAAGTTCTTGGCGGCCACGCAGTACGGGCAGACGGCGGTGGAATAGATGGTGATGGCGGGGGCGCCGCCGGCGGTCTGGGCTGTCACGGGAAACTCCACGATGGATCGACGGTCTACATATGGTACCGGTGCGCTGGAAATTCCACGCCACCGCCGCAACACTGTGGGTTAACGAATGGTTGCCCCCTGCCCTGCCAGGCTTGGCGCGCCCTGCCCGAGGACCTTCCGCTTGCGAGCCCTGCTGCTGACTACCGCCGTTACCCTGGCCCTGGCCATGCCGCTGGCCCAGGCCCAGGAGAAGCTGCCCGACATCGGCTCCTCGGCCGGCGAGCTGCTGACCCCGGCGCGCCAGGCCGAGTACGGCGCGATGATGCTGCGCGAGCTGCGCAACTACGGCTACCTGCTGGATGACCCGCTGGTCAACGACTGGCTGCAGACCATGGGCACCCGGCTTGGCTCCAACAGCGACCAGCCGCGCCAGCCCTACACGTTCTTCGTGATGAAGGACCGCCAGATCAACGCCTTCGCCACGCTGGGCGGCTATATCGGGGTCAATGCCGGCCTGGTGCTGACCGCCGAGCGCGAGGACGAGGTGGCTGCAGTGCTGTCGCACGAAATCGCCCACGTCACCCAGCAGCACGTGCTGCGCGGGGTCGAACGCGCCCAGCGCGACCAGATACCGATCCTGCTCGGCATGCTGGCGGCGGTGGTGGCCGCGCAGGCCAGCAACAGCACCTCCTCCGGCAACGCGACGATGGCCGCGATCAGCTCCGGCATGGGCCTGATGCAGCAGCGGCAGATCAACTACACCCGCTCCAACGAATCGGAGGCCGACCGCCTCGGCATCCGCACCCTGTCGCGCAGCGGCTACGACGTGGATGCCATGGCCGGCTTCTTCGAGCGCATGTCGGCGGCGATGCGCGGCAACGAGGGCGGCTACAGCGTGCCCGAGTTCCTGCGCACCCATCCGGTCAACATCACCCGCATCAGCGAGGCCAAGGCCCGCGCCGAGCAGATGAAGAAGGACACGGTGCTGCTGACCACCAGCACCCCCAGCGGCGAGCGCAAGGAGCGGGTGAATCCAGCCGATCCGGGCCTGGCCGAGCCGCTGCTGCGCGGAAACAACCCGTTGCTTCCCAGCAGCGTGCTGCGCGTTCCGGTCGGCCAGCTGGCCCGTGGCGCCAGTGGCGACTTCGAGTGGGCGCGCGAGCGCCTGCGCGTGCTGAGCGCCGATTCCACCGCCGAGCTGGAGCGCGAATACGCGGACATGGCCAAGCGGCAGAAGGACGGTCTCAACGACGCCCAGCGCTATGGCCAGGCGCTGGCGGTCATGCGCGGCGGCCGCAGCGGTGCCACGCAGGCCCGGCAGACCCTGGCCAGCCTGCTACAGACCCGCCCGGACAACCTGTGGCTGGCACTGGGGCTGGGCGAGGCCGAATCGCGTGCCGGACTGGGCGCGCAGGCCAACACCCGTTTCGAGCAGCTGCTGCGCGAGCACCCCAACAGCCGGCCCGTGGCCCTGACCTACGCCGAGATCCTGAACGAACAGGGCACCCGCGAGGCGGGCCAGCGCGCGCAGGCCATGCTGCGGCCCCTGCTGTCGCAAAGTGGTAACGATCCGGTCTTCCAGCAGCGATACGCCCGCGCCAGCGAGCTGGCCGGTGACAGCGTGCGCGCCAGCGAGGCCTATGCCGAGGCCGCCTTCCTCAGCGGCCGCCCGGAGCAATCGCTGATGCAGCTGCAGGCCCTCAAGCGCAACCCGGCGCTGGACTACGTGGGCCGGGCGCGGGTGGATGCGCGCATCGAGGCGATCACCCCCACCGTGCTGGAGCTGCGCCGCCAGGGCGTGCAGGACCCGGACCTGGACCGCCGCTGAGTGCTGCGTGACCGGTCGATGGCAATCCCGACCGGTTCCGGCCAGGTAGTCACAAACATGTCATCAAACCGTAGTCTACTGGCACCACTCCAGTAACCGAGCCCTACGGTGTCCTCGTGCAGAAACGCATCCTGATCGTCGATGACGAGCCCGCGATCCGTGAAATGGTCGCCTTCGCCCTGCGCAAGGGCGATTACGAACCGGTCCACGCCGGCGATGCCCGTGAGGCCCAGACCGCCATCGCCGATCGCGTCCCCGACCTGATCCTGCTGGACTGGATGCTGCCCGGCACCAGCGGCCTGGACCTGGCCCGCCGCTGGCGCAAGGAAACGCTGACCCGCGAAGTGCCGATCATCATGCTGACCGCCCGCGGTGAAGAGAACGACCGCGTAGGTGGCCTTGAAGCCGGCGTCGACGACTATGTGGTCAAGCCGTTCTCGGCGCGCGAACTGCTGGCCCGCATCCGTGCGGTCATGCGCCGCGCCCGCGAGGACGACGAGGACGGCAGCGTGGCCGTCGGCCCGATCCGCATCGACGGCGCCGCCCATCGCGTGTTCGCCAACGACCAGCCGGTGCCGATCGGCCCGACCGAGTACCGCCTGCTGCACTTCTTCATGACCCACCCCGAGCGCGTCTACACCCGCGCCCAGCTGCTGGACCATGTGTGGGGCGGCAGCGTGTACGTGGAGGAGCGCACCATCGACGTGCACATCCGCCGCCTGCGCAAGACGCTGGAACCGTTCAACGCCGAGAACATGGTGCAGACCGTGCGCGGCGCCGGCTACCGCTTCTCCACCGCGACCTGAGTCTCGTCGTGCCGACGCCGCGCACCCGCGGGTGCCGGCGCCGGCAACTCTGCTATAACCCTCGGTTCACCCCAGTGAACCGCCGCACTTCAACGACGAGATCGCAATGCCCCGCCACATCCGCTCTGCCTGGTTGAAGACCCTGGCCACCGTTGCCGCGGTACTGCTGTTCTCCGGACTGGTGGGGTGGTTCACGGGTCACCTGTGGCTGTGCATCGCACTGGGCGCGCTGGCCACCCTGGCCTGGCATTACTGGCGGCTGCGCAGCGTGCTGCGCCGGCTGACCGCGCGCCAGCGCTGGGACACCGCCGAGGAAGGCACCGGCGTCTGGAACGAGCTGGACCGCCTGCTGTACCGCAACCAGGTGGAAATGCGCGTTCGCAAGCGCCGCCTGCTCGACATGCTGCGCAGCTACCGCGCCGCTGCCGCCGCGCTGCCCGATGCCGTGGTGGTGCTGGACCGCAACAGCCAGCGCGTGCAGTGGTTCAACGAAGCGGCCACCGCCCTGCTTGGCCTGCATCATCCGGGCGACCTCGGCGAGGCGCTGGTCGAACGCCTGCAGCCGATGCCGCTGGCGCACTGGTTGGCCGGCGGCCGCAACGCCGAGCCGATCCTGGACGTGCCCTCACCGGTCGATCCTGCGATCCGCCTGAACCTGCGACTGATTCCGTATTCTTCGGACTACTGGCTGCTGATCGCCCGCGACGTCAGCAAGCTGCTGCGCCTGGAACAGGTGCGCCGCGACTTCGTCGCCAACGTTTCACACGAACTGCGCACGCCGCTCACCGTGGTCCACGGTTACCTGGACATGATGGACCCGGAGGATTTCCCGGGCACCGGTCCGATGCTGGAAGAAATGCGCAAGCAGAGCCAGCGCATGGCCCAGCTGGTGGAAGACCTGCTGACCCTGTCGCGGCTGGAATCGCAGGAGCACAGCGAGGAAGAGACCGTCGCCATGCAGCCGATGCTGGCCACACTACGCCGCGAGGCCGAAGCGCACAGCCAGGGCCGCCACCAGATCAGCATCGACGATCTGGCCGGCGTCGACCTGCAGGGTTCCACCAAGGAGCTGCATAGCGCCTTCTCCAACCTGGTCACCAATGCGGTGCGCTATACGCCGGCCGGTGGCCGCATCGCCGTGGAGTTCCGCCGCGAAGGCGATGGCGCGGTGCTGGCAGTGCGCGATTCCGGTTACGGCATCCCGGCTTCCCACCTGCCACGCCTGACCGAACGTTTCTACCGTGTCTCCAGCAGCCGCTCCCGCGAAAGCGGCGGTACCGGCCTGGGCCTGTCCATCGTCAAGCACATCCTCGGCCTGCACCACGCGCGGCTGGAGATTGAAAGCGAGGTCGGCAAGGGCTCGGTGTTTTCCTGCCATTTCGATGCCGACCACGTGCGCCCGCGCGAGTCCGCCCCCCTGACTTCCATCGAAGAATGACGCCATGAGCAGCCTCGGATCCCTCCCCCTCCCCGTGAGCCCGGACAACGATCCGTTGCGCGACCCGGCGCTCTACATCAACCGCGAGCTGTCGCAGCTGGATTTCAACTTCCGCGTGCTGGCGCAGGCGATGGATCCGCAGGTGCCGCTGCTGGAGCGCCTGCGCTTCATGTGCATCTCCTGCACCAACCTGGACGAGTTCTTCGAGATCCGCGCCGCCGCCGTCCGCCACGCGCAGGAATTCGGCCTGCCACCGGCACCGGACGGGATGAGCCCGCAGGCGATCCTCAACGCCATCCACGACCGCGCGGCACAACTGGTCGACCAACAGTACCGCTGCTGGAACGAGACGCTGCGCCCGGCGCTGATGGAGGCCGGCATCGGCGTGCTCGGCCGCCACTCCTGGACCGATCGGCAGAGGCGCTGGCTGCGCGCCTATTTCCGCAACGAGATCATGCCGGTGCTGTCGCCGCTGGGCCTGGACCCGGTGCACCCGTTCCCGAAGATCCTCAACAAGTCGCTGAACATCGTGGTGGTGCTGAAGGGTACCGACGCGTTCGGCCGCGCCGGCCATCTGGCCATCGTGCGTGCGCCGCGCTCGCTGCCGCGCATCATCCAGCTGCCGGAGAAGCTCGGCGGGTCGCAGAATTTCGTGTTCCTGTCCTCGGTGCTGTCCACCTTCGTCGATGAGCTGTTCCCGGGCATGGAAGTCCAGGGGGCCTACCAGTTCCGCGTCACCCGCAACTCCGAGCTGGTGGTGGACGAGGAGGAGGTGGAGAACCTGGCGCTGGCACTGCGCGACGAACTGGTCGATCGCGGCTACCGGCCGGCGGTGCGGCTGGAAATCGCGCAGGACATGCCGCGCGAGATCGTGCGCACCCTGCTGCAGAACTTCGGCCTGACCGAGAACGCGGTGTACCGCATCGACGGCCCGGTCAACCTCAACCGCATCATCCAGTTGTACGACCTGATCGCACAGCCGGACCTGAAGTACCCGCCAATGACCCCGCGCACGCTGCGCGACAGCGACGGCATCTTCGAGACCGCGGCGCGCCAGGACCTGCTGCTGCACCACCCGTTCGATGCTTTCACCGCGGTGCTGGACCTGATCCGGCAGGCGGCGATCGACCCCAACGTGCTGGCGATCAAGCAGACCCTGTACCGCACCGGCAAGGATTCGCTGATTGTCGATGCGCTGATCCAGGCCGCGCGCAACGGCAAGGACGTGACCGTGGTCGTTGAACTGCGCGCACGCTTCGACGAAGAGGCAAACCTGGGCCTGGCCGATCGCCTGCAGGAAGCCGGCGTGCAGGTGGTGTACGGCGTGGTCGGCTACAAGACCCACGCCAAGATGCTGCTGATCGTGCGCCGCGAGGGCCGCAAGCTGCGCCGCTATGTACACCTGGGCACCGGCAACTACCACAGCGGCACCGCCCGCGCGTACACCGACATCAGCCTGATCACCGCCGATGCGGACATCGGCAACGACGTGCACCTGCTGTTCCAGCAGCTGTCCGGGCTGGCCTCGAAGATGAAGCTCAAGCGCCTGCTGCAGTCGCCCTTCACCCTGCACACCGGCATCCTCGGCCGCATCGAGCGCGAAACGCGCATCGCCGCCGCCGGCCGCCCCGCGCGGATCATCGCCAAGATGAACGCGTTGAACGAACCGCAAGTGGTGCGCGCGCTGTACGCCGCCTCGCAGGCCGGCGTGCAGATCGACCTGATCATCCGCGGCGCCTGCACCCTGCGCCCGGGTGTGCCGGGCATCTCGGACAACATCCGCGTGCGCTCGATCGTCGGCCGCTTCCTGGAGCACAGCCGCGTCTACTGGTTCGGCAACGACGGCGCACCGGAGATGTACTGCGCCAGCGCCGACTGGCTGGAGCGCAACCTGCTGCGCCGGGTCGAGACCTGCTTCCCGATTCTCGACCCGGAGCTGGCCAAGCGGGTCTACCGCGAGGTGCTGCAGAACTACCTGGACGACAACCTCAACGCCTGGGAACTGGATGCCGACGGCATCTACCACAAGCGTGCCCCGGCCCACGACGAAGCCCCGCATTCTGCGCAGATGGCATTGATGCAGGGGCTCTGACCCGGTGTGTCGACCAAGGTCGACACCTACCAAGAGCAGTAGGCACCGATTTGGGGCGGGATAGGATCAGTGCCGACCAACGGTCGGCACCCACCATCAGATCGCAGAAATCTGTCGAAGGCGGGGTGGGTCCGCCATCCCACGGATACCCCGCTTTTGACGTTGACGTTGACGTTGCCTCTGCGGGTGCAGGGCGCAGCCCTGCCGCACTCCCCTCTTCCAAAATGTGAAGGCCGCGCGGTGACGAGCACACCGTCCCTTCGGCTAACATTCGCCCATGCCGCATACCACTACGACTCCGCCCGCATTGCAGGATGGCGACCTGCTGGCCGCCATCGACCTTGGCTCCAATAGTTTCCACATGGTCATCGCGCGCTACACGCTCGGCCAGCTGCGGGTGATCGACCGCCTGCGCGAAACCGTGCGCATGGCCGATGGCCTGGATGGCAAAGGTGGGCTCTCTTCCGCCGCACGGCAGCGCGCGCTGGAATGCCTGGCCCGCTTCGGCCAGCGCATCCGCAATGTGCCGCCGCACCGGGTACGCGCGCTGGCCACCAACACCGTACGCCAGCTGCGCTCGCCGCAGTCGTTCCTGGTCCCGGCCGAAACCGCGCTGGGGCATGCCATCGAAGTGGTCAGTGGCCGCGAAGAAGCGCGCCTGATCTACCTCGGCGTGGCCCACGCGCAACCGCCCAAGCCCGGCCAGCGCCGGCTGGTCATCGACATCGGCGGCGGCTCCACCGAATTCATCATCGGCATGGGCATGCAGACCCTGGAGCGTGAAAGCCTGCAGGCCGGCTGCATCGCCAGCACCCGCCGCTTCTTCCCCGGCGGCAAGCTGAGCAAGAAGCGCTGGAAGGACGCGCTGGCCGAGATCGGCCGCGAGTTCCAGCCCTTTGCCAGCAAGTACCGCGCACTGGGCTGGCAGGAAGCGCTCGGATCTTCGGGCACGCACAAGGCAATCAGCGAGATCTGCGCGACGATGAAGCTGAGCAAGGGCGCGATCACCGCTGAGGCCCTGCCCCAGCTGCGCGACGAGCTGCTGAAGGCCAAGAAGATCGACGACATCCAGTTGCCGGGCCTGTCCAGCGACCGCCGCCCGATCATCGCCGGCGGCATCCTGGTGCTGGAGGCCGCCTTCCAGGCCCTGGGCCTGCAGAAGCTGCTGGTCAGCAAGGCGGCGATGCGCGAAGGCATCCTGTACGACATCGTCGGCCGTGCCGGTGAGAACGACCTGCGCGACGAATCGGTGGCCGCGCTCAGCCAGCGCTACGGCATCGATACGGTACAGGCCGACCGTGTGCAGGACACCGCGCTGTCGCTGCTGGAGCAGGTGCAGGAGCGCTGGAAACTCGATGCCGACGACGCACGCATGCTCGGCTGGGCCGCGCGCCTGCACGAGCTGGGCCTGATGATTGCCCACAGCGGCTACCACGTGCATGGCAGCTACGTGCTGGAACACTCGGACATCGCCGGCTTCTCGCGGCAGGAGCAGCAGATGCTGGCCGCACTGGTACGCAGCCATCGCCGCAGCGTGACCAAGACCGCGTTCGACGCCCTGCCCGAGCGCCTGCTGCTGACCGCACGCCGGTTGGCCGCCCTGCTGCGCCTGGCGGTACTGCTCAACCGCGCCCACGAGGACGATCCGCTGCCGGCATTGGAATTGACCGCGGACGACAACCGCCTGTCGCTGATCGTGCCGCAGGCCTTCATCGATGCGCGTCCACTGCTCCGCGCCGACCTGATCGGCGAGACCGACGGCATCGCCGGGCTGGGCATCCAGTTCCGGCCGTTCGTGGCCTGATCCCTACGGCCAGGGCGGCACGTCATGACGCGTCGCCAAAGGCCTGTTCCGCGCGTGTTCGACAAACTGTTGAAGCTCTACGACCACGACCCTTCGGAGCGATGGTCTTTACTGTTTCCGCGCAGGTTGTCGCTGCCTGCAATTGCCATGACGCTTTCGGTCCAGAGTCGGGGCGAGGGTGCATCGTCCATCGCTCCGCCGTCGATCAGATCAATCGATTGATTCACTTCCGGTTTGTGCGGAAGCGTCATGCCGCTCCATGGCGATTTCGTCCTTTCCCCATACCTCTCCCTCTCCTCCTTCACTAGGTTCGAACAACCACCGCCTGCGGTGGCGTTGGCGCGGCCCGCTTGGCTGCGCACCGAAGACTTCGAAGACTGAGAGAGAGACACCCATGACCATCCGTATTCCCGCACTGGGGCTGGCGATCCGTCGTGCGCTTGCAATCACGGCCACCACAACCCTGGCCGTTCCAGCGCTCGCGCAGCAGGCACCGGAAGCCACCACGCTGGACCGCATCGAAATCACCGGCTCACGCATCCGCCAGGTCGACCTGGAAACCGCACAGCCGGTGCTGACCGTCAGCCGCGCCGACATCGAGCGACAGGGCTTCAACTCCGTTGCCGACATCCTGCAGAACCTGACCGCGACCGGCAGCCCGGCATTGAGCCGCGCCAGCCCGTTGAGCGCCGGCGAAGCCGCCGGCGGCAGCTACGTGAACATGCGTGGCCTCGGTGCGCAGCGCACCCTGGTGCTGGTCAACGGCAAGCGGCTGGGCATGACCACTTCGGGTTTTCAGGACATCTCCAGCATTCCTGCCGCTGCGGTGGAACGCATGGAAGTGCTCAAGGACGGTGCCTCGGCCATCTACGGGTCCGACGCGATGGCCGGCGTGGTGAACATCATCACCCGGCGCAACGTTCAGGGTGTAACCGCCAACGTCTATCACGGCCAATACAGTGAAGGCGACGGTGCCCGTACCCAGTACGACGTGGTTGCCGGCTGGTCCAATGACCGTGCTTCCATCAGCGTTGCTGCCGAGCATGTCGAAGAAAAGGGCGTCTGGGCCAGGGACCGCGGCTTCAGTGCCTATACCTATACCGACGGCCACGCGGATGACGGCTGGACCACGGTCGGCCAGTGGGGTCGCATCACCGGCTTCAAGGGCCCCGGCTGCAGCAACAGCCGGGGCTGCAGCTACTCGCTCGACCGTGGCCGCCAGCCAGGTGGGCCAGACAGCTTCCACCTCAGCGACAACACACCGTTCACCGGTGATGTCAGCAACAGCAACGAGCAGATGCATCTGCAGACGCCGATCAAGCGCGATTCGATCTTCGTCGATGCGCGCGTGGAGCTGAACGACCAGGTCCGTTTCAACACCCAGCTGGCCTACAACCGGCGCACCACCACGCGCCAGATTGCCGGCTATCCCTTCCAGTCCGGCCCAGCCGGCATCACCCCGATGTCGGCCGACAGCTGGTTCAACCCGTTCGGCAGCCATCACGGCTACGACACGCCCAGCGATGTGCACTGGAACCGTCGTACCTGGGAGATTCCTCGCGTCAGCACCAGCGATCTGACCACCTGGCAGGCCGTCGCGGCACTCGAGGGCAACTTCGAATTCGGCGGTCGCGACTTCGACTGGGAAGCGGGTTACCAGTACAACCGCAGTGAGCTGACCCAACGTGCCACCGGCAACCTGCACAAGCAGCGCGTGGCCGATGCCACCGGTCCTTCGTTCTACAACCCGGCAACCGGCAAGGTCGAATGCGGAACGCCGGATGCGCCGATCGCAGGCTGCAAACCCTGGAACCCGCTGGTTCCGTATGGCCAGGACGATCCCTATGGCCTGACCGGCAACACGGAGCTACAGGACTGGCTGTTCCCGGAAGAACTCACCCGCGGCCGCACCACCACCCGCAACCTGTTCGCCAACCTCAGCGGCAGCCTTGCCAGCCTGCCCGCCGGCGAGCTGGCCTTCGCCGTTGGGGCCGAGAGCCGCCGCGAGGACGGCCGCTTCATCCCTGATGCGCTTGCGCAGACCGGTGCCACCACCAACCTCGCGGCAGGCCCCACCGGTGGCGGCTACCGTGTCGACGAGGCCTACCTGGAACTGAGCGTGCCGGTGCTGCGCGACCTCGCCGGTGCCCGCGAACTGACCCTCAGCGCGGCGACACGGTACTCGGACTACTCCACCTTCGGCGGAACCCTCAACAGCAAGTTCGGCTTCACCTGGAAGCCGATCGATCAGCTGCTGGTCCGCGGCACTTGGGCACAGGGCTTCCGTGCGCCGACCATCGCCAACCTGTACGGCGGCGGCTCGGAGACGTTCACCACCGGCTTCCGCGATCCCTGCGATACGGTCCATGGCGCAGCCGCAAGCAGTGCCGAGGTCCGCGCGCGATGTGCTGCCGACATCGCCAACGCCGACACCTACCGCCAGCTCGGCCAGGGCAATGAACCCATCACCGGCAGCAGTGGGCAGACGCCCCTGCCCTTCACCAACGGCTCCAATCCCGACCTGCAGCCGGAAACTTCGACCAGCCGCACTCTGGGCCTGGTCTGGAGCCCGACGTTCGCCGAAGGGCTTCACATCGCACTGGACTGGTGGAAGATCCGCATCGACAACACCATCGTCTCCGACCATCCCAACGACATCCTTCGCGACTGCTACGAGCTGGGTATTGCCGAGCGCTGCAGCAGCTTCACCCGCGACCCGGAGCTGGGCATCGTCAACAAACTCAACTTCGGCAACCGCAACAGCGGCTTCCGCCACGCAGAAGGCTACGACCTGGAGATCGGCCACAAGGTCGAAACCCGCTGGGGCAGGTTGAGCGCCGACTGGAAGTCCACCTATGTGGTCAACGCCGAAGAGAAGACCACCAACGAAGCCGGCGTACCGGCCATCCCCAGCAATGGCATCGCCGGCAATGGCGGCATCGGCTTCCGCGTGCGCTCCAACGCGTCGCTGGGCTGGGAGCATGGCAACCTCGGCCTGACCTGGGGCCTGCGTTACTTCTCCGCCGTCAAGGAACGCTGCCTGGGTGCGGAGGATTATCCGAACGAGTGTTCCCACCCCGACCAGCGCGCGCCGTGGTTCAGCGGTACGCGCGACTACAACCGTCGTGGATCGGTCACCTTCCATGACGTGCAGGCGCGCTACAGACTGCCGTGGGACGCCACCGTTTCAATCGGCGCCAACAACGTGTTCGGCCGCCAGGGCCCGGCCATGTACAGCCAGCCGAGTGCCAACTTCTCCTACTACGGTGGCTTCGACATCGGCCGTTTCATCTACATGAAATACCAGCAGCGCTTCTGATCCACGCACCACGCACGGTGCCCACCACGGCCCTTCGGGGCCGTGGTGGCGTACGCTTCCGGCCGCGTCATCTGCCGGTCGCAAAGCGGTCACATCGGCTACATCGCCAGGCCCGAGCATGCCGGAAACCCGGAGGCCCGCCATGCGCTATGCCATCGTCACCGAGACCTATCCGCCGGAAGTGAACGGCGTTGCCCTCACCGTGCAGGGGCTGGAGCAGGGACTGCGCAATTCCGGCCATGAGATCGACCTGATCCGGCCCCGCCAGGCCAACGAAGCGCTGGACTCCGCACCGGGCACCCTGTTGGTTCCCGGCGCCGCCCTGCCGCGCTACCCCGGCCTGCGCTTCGGCATGCCGGCACCGATCCGGCTCGGTCGCCATTGGCAGCAGCAACGCCCGGATGCCGTCTATGTCGCCACCGAAGGCCCACTGGGTTGGTCGGCGGTGCGCACCGCACGGCGCCTCGGCATCCCGGTGGCCAGTGGCTTCCACACCCGCTTCGACGAGTACCTGCCCGACTACGGCGTGGCCTGGCTACAGGCCGCCGCGATGCGCTGGATGCGCCGCTTCCACAACCAGGCCGATGCAACCCTGGTACCCACCCGCGAACTGCAGCAGTTCCTCGGCGAACAGGGCTTCGAACGCGTACGCCTGCTGGCGCGCGCGGTCGACAGCCAGCAGTTCGATCCGAACCGTCGTGACCCTGCCCTGCGCGAAGAGTGGGGCGTGGACGGCAACGGCCTGGTGGCGATCTACGTTGGCCGCATCGCCGCGGAGAAGAACCTCGGGCTGGCGGTGAAGGCCTTCCGTCGGTTGCAGCAGATCCGTCCGAAGGCCCGCTTCGTGTGGGTGGGCGATGGCCCGGCCCGCGAAAAGCTGGCGCATGAAAATCCCGACTTCATCTTCTGCGGCGTCCAGCGTGGCGATGCGCTTGCACGTCATTTTGCCAGCGGCGATCTGTTCCTGTTCCCCAGCCGCAGCGAGACCTTCGGCAACGTGACCCTTGAAAGCATGGCCAGCGGCGTGGCAACGGTGGCCTTCGACTACGGCGCGGCGCGCGAGTACCTGCGCAATGGCGAGAATGGCGCCGCAGTGGACAACGACGAGCAGTTCATCGACGCGGCCGTGCAACTGGCCGCGAATGACGCGCAGCGCCACATGCTGGGCAGCAACGCCGCACGCGCCATGAAGCGCCTGCATCCGCAGCAGGTGGTGGCGGAATTCGACGCCCTGCTGGCCGAACTGGCCCAGTCGCGGAGGACCGGCCATGCGCACAACGCGGCTTGAACTGCTGGCCGACCGCGAAGCGCGCCTGTGCCGGCGGGCCAACCACTACTGCCGCCGCCGCCGCGTGCGCCGCCTGTTCGCGGTCATCAGCCGGCTCGGTGACGGCGTGTTCTGGTATGTGCTGATGGGCGCCCTGGTGCTGCTTGATGGCTTCGACGGCCTGCGCGCATCGGTGCACATGGCCGCCACCGGCCTGGCCGCGCTGTTGCTGTACAAGGGCCTCAAGCGCTGGACCCGGCGCCCGCGTCCGTATGCCGCCGACCTGCGCATCCGTGCCTGGGTGGCACCGCTGGACGAGTTCAGCTTCCCCTCCGGGCATACCCTGCACGCGGTGTCGTTCACCATCGTGGCGCTGGCCTATTACCCGTGGCTGGCGCCACTGCTGGTGCCGTTCACTGCGGGCGTGGCGCTGTCGCGGGTGGTACTCGGCCTGCACTACCCGTCCGATGTGCTGGCCGCCACCGGCATCGCCATCGGGCTGGCTTCGGCCAGCCTGGCCTGGTTGCCGTTGCCGGTGTAGCCCCCTGGGTCAGATCCGTTTTCCTTCGAAGAGGGATCTGAACCCCACGATGCCGGCGGCGCTACCGTCATCGTTGATGCCCTAGAATGCCCGCATGACCACGTTGTTCATTTCCGACCTGCACCTGGACCCCAGCCGTCCGGAGATCACCGACCTGTTCCTGCGCTTCCTGCGCGAGCAGGCGCCCGGCGCCGATGCGCTGTACATCCTCGGCGACCTGTTCGAAGCCTGGATCGGCGACGACACGCCCTCGCCTGCCGCCGATGCGGTGGCCGATGCACTGAAGGTACTCTCCGACAGCGGCGTGCCGGTGTACTTCATCCGCGGCAACCGCGACTTCCTGCTCGGTGAAGACTATGCGCGCCGTGCCGGCCTGCGCATCCTGCCCGACCCATGCGTGATCGACCTCTACGGTCGCCCGGTGCTGCTGCAGCACGGTGACCTGCTGTGCACCGATGACATTCCCTACCAGCAGTTCCGTGCACAGACGCGTGACCCGGCGTTCCAGGCACAGTTCCTGTCACAGCCGCTGGCAGCGCGTATCGCGTTCGCGCAGAAGGCGCGCGAAGCCAGCCAGGCCCGCCAGTCGGAAATGAAGCAGGGTGATCGCGCGCAGTTCGAGACCGTCACCGACGTGGCGCCGTCCGAAGTCGATGCCACGTTCGCGCGCCATGGCGTGGACACCATGATCCATGGCCACACCCACCGCCCGGCGATCCATTCGCTGCAGGCCGGTGGCCGTGCCTGCACCCGCATCGTGCTGGGTGACTGGTACGAGCAGGGATCGGTGCTGCGCGTGGATGCCGGCGGCTGGTCGCTGGATACGCTCGCGCGCGAATGATGGGTCCGAAGGTGCCAACCAAGGTTGGCATCTACCCGGGCAGGTGCACGTGCCCGGGTAGACGCCGCGCCTGGTCGGCGCCTGGCCTCAGCGGAAGGCCGCGATGGTGGCCTTGGTATTGACCAGCACGCGCTGGTTGTCGGCGGTACTGGCATTGCCCATCGGGATGCCGTTGTAGCTGATGTTCGGGTTCGACCAGTAGTTCAGGCGCGGGCAGCTGCGGGTGCAGTTGTAGGCCATGATCGTGCGCCATCCGGTGCCGGTGGCTGGCTCGTAGCGATAGCCGTGGCCATAGGCGTAGGGCGAGGTGCTCGAGTCGGTGGCGATGTCATGCCGCGCGCTCTGCAGATGGCCGATCTCGTGCGCGAACGAGTAGTAGCCGGTTGCGCAATCCCAGTACACCGCAGCGAACGCCGTCGACGCCGTCGAGCCGATCCCCGACGCCAGGCCGCAGTACGCCGTGTTGTTGATCAGCAGCACGCCCACGTCCGCCGTGTAGGTGTTTCGACTGGTGTGGATGCTGTCCATGTAGCCGTCGCTGGTGCCGCGGAAGCGCGCGAGATCAGTATCGAAGCTGCCCGATTCGGTGTAACTGGTGGTCTCGTAGCGGGCCAGTTCCATGGTGATGCCGACGTTGCTGTTGACATAACCCTGGTTGGATTCGGCCACCGCCAGCTGCACCAGCGACTGCATGTTGCCGCCATAAGCCGCTACCGCTGCATTGGTCGCCACCACCAGCACGCGGATGGTGGCCGGGCTACCGGACGAGGCCTGCGCGATGCCGATGCGGTCGTTGTTGCCCATCGGGATCTTCGGCAGCTGGTTGTAGTCAGCCGGATGATCGGCTGGCATCCTCGATTCGTCGACTTCGACCAGCACGTGGCGGTTACCCAGTGGACGCAGGCGATAAAGCTTGCCGTCCTTGCGGATCGAACCGGTGATGGTGTCGCCCGAACGTACCAGGATCAACGAATTGCCCGGATCGTCCTGGCCGCTGGAGGTGGCGGCGGTCAACCGGTCGGACGGCGAACGGAACTGGCCGTACCAGATGCTGCCACCATCGGGCAGCGCCTCGACCTTGCTGCGCACCGCCTGCACCCGTTTGCCGAGCAGCTCGAATTCCAGCTGCGGCTGCGCCGTAGCCGCCGCGTCGACACGCACTTCCTGCACCGTCGCCGTGGACGGGGTGGCCAGCAGCTTGCCGAGTGCAGGCTCGCTGTTGGCCGATGCCCGGCTGATGACCGTCACCGGTTCGAACAACGGTGCCGCATGCGCGGCTGCCGCCACCGACAAACCCAACACCAGGCCACCTGCCGCTTTGCCAATCGATCTGGACAACATTGTGTCGCTCCTTGAATGATGTGAACAGCGTTGATGCAGCACGCCCGGGTTTGCCGGGTTTGGCCATATGGCCTGCGCGGGTCGTGTGAATTCAATAGAAGATGGGAATGAAAATCAGGAACTGTGATCGACCGCATCTGCGTTAAGTAAGGTCAAAAGCGTCACTACACTTCGCCAATACACCGCTTTCGCGCTACCGTGACGCGGCCACGACGGGGAATGCACATGGCACCAGCGAATGACACGGACGAAGATGTCGGCTTGCTGCGGATCGGCCTGTTCTTCGACGGCACCCGCAACAACGCACACAACCTGGCGCGCGGCCGTCCGCAGGTTCCGCAGCCTCGACCGGCGCAGCTGCGCGCGGACGATGATTCGACCTACCAGAGCCGGCTGACCAGCAGCTACGACAACGGCCTGACCAACATCGCGCGCCTGCAGCAGCTGTATCCGGACAGCCGCCGTGATGCGATGGCCGCTCCCTCGCTGTCGATCTATGTCGAAGGCGTGGGTACCCGCGATGATGCCGACGACGATCTGATCGGGCTGGCCTTCGGCATCGGTGCCAGTGGCGTTCGCGCGAAAGTACAGCGCGCGCTGCAGGTGCTGCTTCCGGCCGCACTGTCGGGACTATCCGCACGCTGGCAGCGACCGCTGCATGGCGTGCAGCTGGACCTGTTCGGTTATTCACGCGGTGCTGCTGCCGCACGTGACATCGCCAACCAACTGCAGGGCTGGGACGGCGTGCGCTGGCGCCAGCTGCTGCAGGCCGCCGGCCTGCCCTGCACTGCGAACTTCGCCCCGGCCACGCCGGCGCTGCGCTTCATCGGACTGTTCGACACCGTTGTTGCAGTCAATGGCGGCCGCGCCGATGAGCGGCCGCAGCTGGCCCTGCACGGCGGCATCGCCGGTCGCGTCGTGCAGCTCACTGCACGCGATGAACATCGACAGCACTATCCGTTGACCAGCGTGGCACCGCCGTTTGCCGAGATCGCCCTACCCGGCGTACACGCGAATATCGGCGGTGGCTACAACCAGCTGGAAGAAGGTCCCAAGCTGCTCAGCCGCCCGCGCCGGCAACAGTTGCGCCGCCCCGCGGTTGCCGACTACCAGGTCCCTCCACTGGCGTTGCTGCAGGCCACCACGGCCTACGCCGAAGCACAGGCCGATGCCGAACGCTGGCGCCAGCAGCTGGGCGTGGGTGAGAAGGAGGTCTGGGTGGATGTCTGGCACCAGTGGCAGCAGCAGCGTCGCGCCGGCAGCCGCAGCGTGCTGTTGTCACCGGTGCTGTATGTGACCGCCGCGGTGGTGCTGCGTCGGCGCATCGACTGGCGCTACCAGCTAATTGCACTGCAGGTGATGCAGCAGCAGGCCATCGACGCCGGCGTGCAATGGACCGCCAATGCCGCCGAGGTTCCTGGCTGGGAGCTGCCGTCCGCCCTGCAGCCGATCGCACGGCGCCTGGTGGCCGGACAGCCGCTGACGCAGACACAGGAGGCGCTGCTGCGCCGGCGTTACCTGATGCAATCGGCGCACTGGAACTTCGATGCACTGGGCGACACCGCACTGACCTACGCGGCCGATGCCGGCGTCAGCGAACTGCCCTACCGGCCGGGTCCCGGCCTGTTCTACATCAACCGGCCGACGGTGGATGGCAAGCGCGTGGTGTTGCCGAACGCCTGAAAATAGGGGACGGAGGGGATCAAGTCGTTTGTGGCACAAACGACTTGATCCCCTCCGTCCCCTTTTCTTCAACCGGCCTGTTCGACCAGGTTGGCGAGCTCATCCGCGTCGAAACCGGCCAGCAGGCGCGCTTCCATGTTGAACGGTCCGTGCAGGTAGCCGCCGGCGTACTCCACCAGCAGTTCCTTGAAACGTGCACGCGGTTCGACGCCGGCGCGGTCGCAGTACCAGCGGTACCAGCGCGAACCGGCAGCCACATGTGCCACTTCCTCGCGCAGGATCACTTCCAGCACATCGGCGGTCTCGCCATCGCCGACATTGCGCAGTTTCCCGATCATGCCGGGCGTCACGTCCAGGCCGCGCGCTTCCAGCACGCGCGGCACCAGCGCCATGCGTGCCAGGCCATCGTGCGCGGTCTTTTCGCACATTTCCCACAGGCCGTTGTGCGCAGGGAAGTCGGCGTAGTCGTGGCCATGCACCTGCAGGCGCTCCCGCAGCAGCATGAAGTGCCTCGATTCGTCGTCGGCACAGCTGACCCAGTCGGCATGGAACGCCGGCGGCAGGCCGCGGAAGCGGTACACCGCGTCCCAGGCCAGGTCGATCGCGTTGAGTTCGATATGCGCGATGGCGTGGATGAAGGCGGCCCGTCCTTCCACACCGCCCAGTCCGCGCCGCGGCACTTCGCGCGGGTGCACCAGCACCAGCTGCGCCGGCCGGCCCGGCATGCGGATCGGCTCTGGCGGTGGCGCGTCGGCAGCCACCTTCAGGCGGCCGGCACGGAACGCAGCGGCGTAGGCCTGGGTCAGCGCAACCTTGCGCAGCGGGTCGGCTTCGGCCAGGCACTGCTGCGCTGCGCGCAGCAGGTCGCCAGCAACATCGGGCACGTCAACCACGCCTGGTCCTCAGGCGCGGCGCTTGTGCTTGGCGTCGTCCGACCGCAGCTGCTGGATGCGCTCGAAGTAGCCCGGTTCAATGCCGGTCGGGTAGTGGCCGTTGAAGCAGGACGAATCGAAGTTGCGCAGCGCCGGATTGCCCTCGCTCACTGCCGCTTCCATGTCTTCCAGGTCCTGGTAGATCAGCCAGTCGCAGCCCAGGTGGGCTTCGATCTCTTCCACGGTGCGGTTGTGCGCGACCAGTTCCTCGGCCGCCGGCATGTCGATGCCGTAGATGTTCGGGTAGCGCACCGGCGGCGCGGCGCTGGCCAGGTAGACCTTGCGCGCGCCCGCGTCACGGGCCATCTGCACGATCTGCTGGCTGGTGGTGCCACGCACGATCGAATCGTCCACCAGCAGCACCACGCGGTTGCGGAACTCCAGGTGGATCGGGTTGAGCTTGCGACGCACCGACTTCACGCGTTCGCCCTGCCCCGGCATGATGAAGGTACGGCCGATGTAGCGGTTCTTGATGAAGCCTTCGCGATACTTCACGCCGAGCACGTTGGAGATCTCAAGCGCAGCGTCGCGCGAGGTATCCGGGATCGGGATGATGGTGTCGATGTCGTGGTCCGGGCGCAGGCGCAGGATCTTCTCGCCCAGCTTGATGCCCATGCGCATGCGCGCCTTGTGCACCGACACGTTGTCGATCATCGAATCCGGGCGTGCGAAATACACGTATTCGAAGATGCACGGGGTGTGCTCGGCCGGCTCGGCGCAGATTTCCGAGAACAGCTCGCCGCGCGCGGTGATCACCAGCGCTTCGCCCGGCTGCACATCGCGCACGCGCTGGAAGCCCAGCACGTCCAGCGCGGCCGACTCGGACGCCACGATGTACTCGTCGCCCTCGGCATGGCTGCGCTTGCCCAGCACCAGCGGACGGATGCCATGCGGGTCGCGGAAGGCGACCAGGCCCAGGCCCAGCACCACGCTGACCACTGCATAGCCACCCTTGCAGCGGCGGTGCACGCCGGCCACCGCGCGGATGGCCGCTTCCGGGCTGAGCTGGCGCTGCTGTTCCAGTTCGTAGGCGAACACGTTCAGCAGCACTTCGCTGTCCGAATCGGTGTTGACGTTGCGGCGGTCCTGTTCGAACACCTGCTGGCGCAGCGCCTCGGTATTGATCAGGTTGCCGTTGTGGGCCAGCGCGATGCCGTACGGCGAATTGACGTAGAACGGCTGCGCCTCGTCCATGCCTTCCGAACCGGCGGTCGGGTAACGCACGTGGGCGATGCCGACGCTGCCTTCCAGGGTGGACATGGTGCGGGCATCGAACACATCGCGGACCAGGCCGGTGGCCTTCTGCACGCGCAGGCGGCTGCCGTTGGCGGTGGCGATGCCCGCCGCGTCCTGGCCACGGTGCTGGAGGACGGTCAAGCCGTCATACAACTGCCCGGCGACGTTCTGGTTGCCGACGATTCCGACGATGCCACACATGGTGCGAGGTCTCCGCTGGGCTGTGCCCAGTTACAAGGAAGGTGGCCGTACCTGGCCGCGGTGGTCGCCGCGCCTGCGGTCGACATTGGCCGGATCGCCCGGCTCGATACTGTCCGGCAGTGCTGGGGCGTCCGGACGCACTTCGGCCGGATCGTAGGAATCGCCCTGTTCCGCTTTCGCAGGCCGCAGCCATCCGCTGCCTGCCACTACCTGGTTGAGGATGCCATTATCGCCTGCCGCGCCCGGCTTTCCCAACCCGGCGCCCGCGTTCTTGCCCAACTCCATCAATGCAGATGGGGACAGCCCGTCGGTCGGCAAGGCCTTGGGCAGCAGATCGGCCCCGGGAACCTCCCAGTGCGGCAGCTTGCTGTTCATCCAGGCAACGGTGGGGTTCAGCAGTGGCCGCACCGCCGAGCGCTGCCAGGAGGGCTCGGCGGTCAGCGGGGTGAAACTGCCCAGCAGGAGCAGGATCGCGGCGATCAGGCCGCCCCGCACGGCGCCCAGCACCCCGCCCAGCAGGCGGTCCAGGCTGGTCAGCATGCTGCGCTGGACCAGAGCCTTGATGACCATGCCGATCACCGCAACCCCGATCATCACGCCGATGCCGACCCCCAGGTAGCCACCGACGAAGTGTTCGCCACCGGGGGCCGCCGGGGCGGCCCACCAATGGGCGGCGTCATTGCCGAAGGCGAAGGCCGCCCACGCGGCCAGCAGCCACGACAGGGTGCCGATGACGATTCCCACGAAGCCGCGCAGCATCCCCAGCAGGGTGGAGGCGGCGATCACGATCAGCAGCACCACGTCGATCATGGCGCCCCGCTCCTTCGGCGGCGCTGGCAACGAGGCTGCGCGTGGGTCATGGGTGCGGTCGGACCATGCCGGCCACGCCGACCTTGGCGGCAACCTGCGCCTTCAGCTGCTCGGCATCGCCACGGTTGGCCACCGGCCCGACGCGGACGCGATGCAGGGTGCCCTTTTCGGTGCGCACCTGCTCGACAAAAGCACTGAAGCCGGCGGCGCGGACCTTGTCGCGCAGGGCGTTGGCATCGTTGGCCTGGCCGAACGCGCCCAGCTGCACGGCAAAGCCGACGCCGCTGGCGGCTGGTGCTGCCGGCGTGGCCGGGGCCGTTGCCGGCTTGCTGGCAGTGGCCTCCGGCTTCGGCTCGGGCTTCGGGGTTTCGGGCTTCGGCGCCGGCTTCGGCGGCTCGGGCTTGGCCGCCGGAGTGGTCGTTGCAGTCGGCGTACTCGGCGGCAGGTTTTCACTGCGCACCGGGTTGCTGGTGGCCGACGGCGCGGTGGCGGCGGATGGGGTACTGGCGCTCGGCGTAGCCGGTGCCGGGGTGGCTGCCACCGGGGCGCTGCTGTCCGCTGCGGCATCCAGGGTGATCACTTCGGCCTTCACATCGGCACGGATCTTCACCGCCTGCAGGCGGGCGGCCTCGGCCTGTGCACGGTCGGCGTACGGCCCCACGCGCACGCGCCATGCCTGGCGGCCGTTGATGGTCGCCGTTTCGGCGAAGCCCGGCAGCTGCGAGCGCTTCAGGTAGGCGATCACCGCATCGGCGTCGGCCTTGCTGCCGTAGGCACCGAAGGTAACCGCATAGTTGCCGGCGGCGACCGTCGGCGAGGTATCCACGGTCGGCGGAGTGGCCGGCGTGGCGGCGTCCTGCAGCGGCTTGGCCTGCCCGGTCTGCAGACCGGTGGCACCACCGGCCGGGGCGACCAGGGGCAGCTCACGGGTTTCGAACTGGCCATCGGCCGGTGCATCCGGCGCGGCGATCGGCACATTGGCCACGCCGCTGTCCGGTGCGGGTCCCTTGACCAGCATCGGCAGGAAAATCACGGCCAGTGCCACCAGCACGATGGCACCAATCAGACGCTGTTTCAGAGGCGTATCCACGTGAGGCAGGCAACTGTCCGGAGATTGGCATCGATTATACGGGTGCCGGACCGGACGGCGTCGGCGTTGGCTGAACGCGTATCAGGCATCGCCCTGCAGCCATTGCAGGGCGGCGGCAGCGGTATGGAAGGAGCCGAACACCAGCACGCGGTCACCGCGCTCGGCCTGGGCCAGCACCTGCGCCAGTGCCTGTTCGACGCTGTCAGCCAGCAGCGCCGTGGCGGCGGCGGTGCCGGCCAGGCGTGCCTGCAGCTGGACGGCGCTCTGCCCGCGCGGGCCTTCCAGCCCGGCCAGGGTCCACTCGCCCACTACGTCCTCCAGCGCCTGCACCACCCCCGCTGCGTCCTTGTCCTGCAGCGCGGCGTACACCGCCAGGGTGCGCCCGGCAGAGACCTCGGCCTTCAGCGCACGCGCCAGCTGGCCCGCCGCCTGCGGGTTGTGGCCGACGTCGACGCGGATCTGCACGCCATCGCGCTCGAATGCCTGCAGCCGGCCGGAAATGCGCGCCGCTGCGACACCGGCGGCCCACGCCGCACGCGGCACCGGCTTGTCCAGCGCGCGCAGCGCGGCGATGGCGGCACCCGCATTGGCCAGCTGGATCGGGCCGGCCAGCGCCGGGGTCGGCAGTTCCATGCGCAGGCCGACATCGCGCCAGCGCCAACGCTGCGCATCGATCGGCTCGTAGAAATAGTCGCTGCCACCACGGATCGCATTGGCGCCAACCAGGTAGGCACGGCGCAGCACGCTCGACGGCGGATCGGTCTCGCCCAGGATCACCGGCTTCCAGCCGCGGATGATGCCGGCCTTCTCGGTCCCGATCGCCTCGCGATCCTCGCCCAGCCACTCGGCATGGTCGATGTCCACGGTCGTGATCACCGCCACGTCAGCATCGACGATGTTGACCGCATCGAGGCGGCCGCCCAGGCCCACTTCCAGTACCGCCAGGTCCAGCCCGGCGTCGGCGAACAGCTGCAGCGCGGCCAGCGTGCCGTACTCGAAATAGGTCAGCGTGATCTCGCCACGCACGGCTTCGATCGTATTGAACGCGGCGACCAGCGCGGCATCGTCCACGTCCTGGCCGTCGATGCGCACGCGCTCGTTGTAGCGCAGCAGGTGCGGCGAGGTGTAGGCACCGACCTTCCAGCCGGCGGCGCGTGCAATGGCTTCGATGAAAGCCACGGTTGAGCCCTTGCCGTTGGTGCCACCGACCACGATGGTGCGCTTGGCCGGCGCGCCCAGGCCCATCGCCGCGGCCACGGCGCGCACGCGCTCCAGGCCCATGTCGATGCTCGCCGGGTGCTGGCGTTCAATGTAGTCCAGCCAGTCGGCCAGGGTGGTCGGGGTGTTCGTCACGGCAGCGGTTCCAGCAGAAGCAGTTGATGCGGGGGATGGATCAGAGAGCGCGGTGCTTGGCTTCGCCGAAGAACGGCGTGTGGTGGGCGCAGTCGTTCAGGCGCACCACTTCCAGGCTGTCCAGGTCGGCGCCTTCGAGCAGGTTGAGCGTGGTCGGTGCCTGGCGGAAAGTCCACAGGCGGGAAAGCGGCAGGCCCAGCACCTTGCACAGGATCACGCGGTTGACCGCATCGTGCGCAACCACCAGCAGAGTGTCGTGCTCGCCGAGGCCTTCGGTGGCGCGGGCCAGCCCGCGCCAACTGCGCTCCAGCACCAGGCGCAGCGATTCGCCGCCGGGCATCAACACCGTATCCGGCTCCTCGCGCCAGGCCTGCAGGCGCGACGGATCCTTCTCGTGGATCTCGCTGGCGAGCAACCCTTCCCATTCACCGTGGGCGATTTCCTGCAGCTCCGGCTCGGTCAGCAGCATGTCGGCGCGGGCGGCGCCAAGCGCCAGCTGCGCGGTGCGCTGCGCGCGCGACAGCGGCGAGGCGACGGCACGGGTGACGTCCACCGAGGCGAGGCGGGCACCCAGTGCCTGGGCCTGGGCTTCACCGATCGGCGAAAGCGGAATATCGATCTGGCCCTGGTAGCGGCCTTCGGCGTTCCACGGCGTTTCGCCGTGGCGGGCAAGCAGGATGCGCATGCGTGCAAGGGGTCCTGGGGGGAGGAGGTTTCCGCGTTTCGTTCACATCCTGTGAAGTACGCGGAACAGGGATGATACCTGTTCGGCGCACCGGGCCGGGCCGGGCATGAAAAAACCCCGCGACGTGGGTCGCGGGGTTTCGGAAACTCCGGCTGTCTGGTCGAGGTTGCCGGCCAGCGGCCGGCACTACCTCACTTCGCCAGGTTCAGTTCCTTCAGCAGCTGCGGCGCCGGCGCCACTTCCTGCATGATCCACTGCATGTAGCGGCTGTCGACGGCGATCATGCGGGTCATCACCGGGTCGAACACCCAGTTGGAGCTGACCGATTCCCAGTTGCCATCGAAGGCCAGGCCGACCAGCTTGCCGTTGGCGTCCAGCACCGGCGAACCCGAGTTGCCACCGGTGATGTCCAGGTTGGACAGGAAGTTCACCGGCACCGAACCAATGCGCTTGTCTTCCAGGCCGCCGTAACGCTTGGCCTTGACCGCATCGAGCAGCGCCTTCGGCGAATCGAACGGATCCTCACCGGTTTCCTTCGCCGCCACGCCTTCCAGGGTGGTGAACGGGGTGTACTTCACGCCGTCCTTGCCATAGCCCATGACGTTCCCGAAGGTGATGCGCAGCGACAGGTTGGCGTCCGGGTAGACGAACTCACCCTGGCTCTTCTTGTAGTCGGCCACGGCCTGCAGGTACAGCGGGCGCGCGGTCAGCGATTCGCCTTCGCGGATCTTCTTCTGCTCTTCCTGCTTCAGCAGTGCCGGCATGACGGCCACGGCGTACTGGATGGCCGGATCGTTGCTGGCCTCAAACGCGGCGCGGTCGGCCTTGAACCATTTCAGGCGTGCATCCAGGCTGCCCAGCTCGGTGCCCGACAGCTTGCCCACCAGCGATTTCACCGCAGCGGCATCGCTGCCGGCCAGCCACTTGTTCAGCACTTCGTTGTCGCGCTGTGCGGCCGGCAGGGCCACGTACTGGTCCAGCCAGTAGGCCTGCAGCTGCTGGTCCATCTTCGCCACGTAGCGGCGGTCCATCTGCTTCAGGCCACCTTCGATGGTGGTCAGGTCGCGTTCCTGGTAACCGGCTTCGCGTTCGGCATCCGGCTTGCTGCGCTCGATCGACAGGCGGTACAGGGTGATCGCCGCGCCAACGGCCGAGGTGTTGTTGAACTGACCGACGAACAGGTCGCGTTCGCGGGTCGACTTGCTGGTATCCAGATGCTTGAGCAGCTGCGCGTGTGCCGCCAGGGCCGGCTTGCCGGCAGCGCCCTGCTTCTTCAGCCACGCCAGCACGGCGGCTTCTTCAGCCTGCTTCTGGCCAGCGGCGTCGATGCGCTTGAAGCCTTCCAGCTGGCCCAGGTAGTTCTTGGCCACGTTGTTCATGCTGGCGGCGGTGGCGGCGTACTTCACCTTGACGTCGGCGTCGGCCTTGCCGGCGTCGGCGATCATCTTCAGCACGGCGTTGTAGTGCTTGGCGATGGTCGGGTAGGTGAAGCTGGCGGTTTCGTTGAATTCACCGGCCAGGGCATAGCGGTTGGTGCGGCCCGGGTAGCCCGCCACCATCACGAAGTCGTCGGCACCCAGCGGCTGGTCGGCGAACTTCAGGAAGTGCTTGGGCTGGTACGGCACGTTGTCGGCGGCGAAGGCGGCCGGCTTGCCGTCCTTGCCGACGTAGGCGCGGTAGAACGAGAAATCGCCGGTGTGGCGCGGCCACATCCAGTTGTCGACGTCGCCGCCGAACTTGCCGACGCTGCCCGGGGGCGCGTAGACCAGGCGCACGTCCTTGATTTCCATGTTGCGGAACAGGCGGTAGGTGTTGCCTCCGGAGAAGCTGTACAGGCGGCAGCGGAAGCCGGCATCGGCTTCACAGGCGGCGACCTGGGCCTTGTCGAAGGCGTCCAGCGCGCGGCTGCGGGCCAGCGGGTCGTTGCCGGCGGCAGCGATGGCGGCCTTGGCCTGGGTGGTGACGTCGGTGATCTGGTCGAGCACGAACACGCGGGCGTTCGGGCCAGCGCTCAGTTCGTCCTTCAGGGTCGGCGCGTTGAAGCCGTCCTTGATCAGGTTCTTCTGCGCGGTCGAATTCAGCTGGATGGCGCCATAAGCGCAGTGGTGGTTGGTGACCACCAGGCCCTGCGGCGAGACGAAGCTGGCGGTGCAGCCGCCGAGGGCGACGACCGCGCCCATCGGGTCGCCGGTCAGGTTGGACAGCTGTTCCGGGGACAGCTTCAGGCCGGCCTTCTGCAGCGGGCCGGCGATTTCCGGCAGCTGCTGCGGCACCCACATGCCTTCAGCGGCATGGGCGACCTGGGCCAGCCCGAGGCTGGCGACGATGGAGAATGCAAGCAGGTTCGAGCGCATGGAGCGGCCCCTGGTAGTGGAACCCTCGATTGTAGCCCGCCGCCCCGCCCCGGCCCGAACCCCGGAAGTCATGGGCCTGCTTCTCGCGCTGCCATGCGCACGTCGGCCGCGCACATGGAATGGTCCAGAGGGGGCGTGGTCACCCTGGCCGGGACCGTTGGCGCCATGGGCCGGGCGCATGCGACTGGCGGGTTGGGCAGGACGCCCAACCCCGGTCTTGCCGTGTGCGCAGGACAGCGCGCACGAGCAAGGCGCCATCGAGCACCATGGATGGGCTTTTGCGTGTCCCGGCCAGGGTGACCACGCCCCCTCCCCCGGAATCAAGGAGGCGCTGCTGTTTGCGGCACGTTCGAAACGCCCGCCGGCGCACGCCTTTCGTTCCGCCAATGCACCCGCAGCGCAACATGGGAAATCCGCGCGGCACCCTATAATCCGCGCTTTCCCCCTGATGAGTTCCACCCCGATGGCGCAGCAAACGATGAAGGCCCTGGTCAAGCGCGAAGCGGCCAAGGGCATCTGGCTGGAAGAAGTTCCGGTGCCGACCCCGGGCCCGAACGAGGTCCTGATCAAGCTGGAGAAGACCGCGATCTGCGGCACCGACCTGCACATCTACCTGTGGGACGAGTGGAGTCAGCGCACCATCAAGCCGGGCCTGACCATCGGCCACGAATTCGTCGGTCGCGTCGCCGCACTCGGCTCGGCCGTGACCGGCTATGAAATCGGCCAGCGCGTCTCGGCCGAAGGCCACATCGTCTGCGGCCACTGCCGCAACTGCCGTGGCGGCCGCCCGCACCTGTGCCCGAACACCGTCGGCATCGGCGTCAACGTCAACGGCGCCTTCGCCGAATACATGGTGATGCCGGCCAGCAACCTGTGGCCGATCCCGGACCAGATCCCGTCGGAGCTGGCTGCGTTCTTCGACCCGTACGGCAATGCCGCGCACTGTGCGCTGGAGTTCAACGTGATCGGCGAGGACGTGCTGATCACCGGTGCCGGCCCGATCGGCATCATCGCCGCCGGCATCTGCAAGCACATCGGTGCGCGCAACGTGGTGGTGACCGACGTCAATGATTTCCGCCTGAAGCTGGCCGCCGACATGGGCGCCACCCGCGTGGTCAACGTGGCCAACCAGTCGCTGAAGGACGTGATGAAGGAACTGCACATGGAGGGCTTCGACGTGGGCCTGGAAATGAGCGGCAACCCGCGTGCGTTCAACGACATGCTCGACTGCATGTACCACGGCGGCAAGATCGCCATGCTCGGCATCATGCCCAAGGGCGCCGGCTGCGACTGGGACAAGATCATCTTCAAGGGCCTGACCGTGCAGGGCATCTACGGCCGCAAGATGTACGAGACCTGGTACAAGATGACCCAGCTGGTGCTGTCCGGCTTCCCGCTCGGCAAGGTGATGACCCACCAGCTGCCGATCGACGACTTCCAGAAGGGCTTCGACCTGATGGAAGAAGGCAAGGCCGGCAAGGTTGTTTTGAGCTGGAATTGACCCTTCGCCGTGCGCGATGGGTGGGTGCCGAGCTTGCTCGGCACACCTTGAAATTGAAAAAGGCGCCCGATGGGCGCCTTTTTCTTTGGTGTTGCCGGCCAGCGGCCGGCACTACCCGTAACGCCTGCGGCGTTACTTGCCGACGGCGACGCTCAGCATCACCCGGCTGTGGGCCAGCTTGCCGGAATTGTCACGGCCGTTGCCGTCGGTGCCGTAGTAGCCCAGGCCGACGTTGAACAGGCCGAACTGGCGCGCGACGCCGACGTTCCAGTCGGTGTAGTCCTTGGCGATGCCGTCCTCGAAGGTGCTGCGACCGACGTTGGCATTCAGGGTGAAGTCCTTCGGCAGGCCCCAGCTGCCGCCCAGGCCGAAGTACCAGCCATCGGTGCTGCTGTTCCAGACATCGTTGGTGTAGGCCACCGTCAGCTTGTAGGTGTCATCCAGCGTGGTGGTGGTGATCAGCTCGTTGTAGTTCTGGTGGCTGGACTTCAGGTAGGTGTAGCGGTTCAGCAGCACGTCGAAGTTGACGCGCTCGGTGACGTCCACGCCGTAGCCGATCAGGTAGTCGACCTCGGTCTTCGGGTCACCCGCACCAAAATCCACGCCCGAGCCCCATACGCCTGCGTACAGGCCAACCGGGCTGGTGTAGGTGAAACCGGCCTGCAGGGTCGGATCCTCGTCGGTCTGCGACACACCACGGAACAGGTAATCGGAAACAGCGGTGACGTTCCAGCTGTACGGCGATTCGTTTTCCTGGGCGCTGGCGGCGAACGGGGCGGCCAGGGTCAGGGCAGCGGCAATGGCGAGGCAGGCACGGGCGTGCTTCATGGGCGTCTCCGAGGGTGGCGGGGGCGGGAAGGGGGAGCGGGCAACCGGCGCCAGACAGGCGCGGTTCACGAATTTTTAACCCGTTTGCTATTGCGATGCAACATGTGCCACCCGTGGCGGTGCCCTGCCCGGCCCGGTCGAAGGCCGTCGTAGCCCGGTAGAATCAACGGTTTCCCCGTTCAGAGCCGTGCCCACGCCATGACCGACGCCTCCTCCGCCCTGACCCGCCACTACGCCGAGGAACTGGACGCCATCCGCGCCCAGGGCCTGTTCAAGTCCGAGCGGATCATCACCAGCCCGCAGTCGGCCGAGATCACCCTCGAGGATGGCCGCAAGGTGCTGAACTTCTGTGCCAACAACTACCTGGGCCTGGCCGACCATCCGGACCTGATCCAGGCCGCCAAGGATGCGCTGGATACCCACGGCTTCGGCATGGCCTCGGTGCGCTTCATCTGCGGTACCCAGGACCTGCACAAGCAGCTGGAGAAGCAGATCGCCGACTTCTTCGGCAAGCAGGACACCATCCTGTACGCGGCCTGTTTCGACGCCAACGGCGGCCTGTTCGAACCGCTGCTCGGTGAGAACGACGCGATCATTTCCGATGCACTGAACCACGCCTCGATCATCGACGGCGTGCGCCTGTGCAAGGCCAAGCGCTTCCGCTACGCCAACTGCGACATGGCCGACCTGGAAGCCCAGCTGCAGGCCGCCGATGCCGCCGGCTGCAAGACCAAGCTGATCACCACCGACGGCGTGTTCTCGATGGACGGCTTCATTGCTCCGCTGGACGAGATCACCGCGCTGGCGAAGAAGTACAACGCGCTGGTGCACATCGACGAATGCCACGCCACCGGCTTCCTCGGTGCCACCGGCCGCGGCTCGGCCGAAGTGAAGGGCGTGCTGGAGAAGATCGACATCATCACCGGCACCCTGGGCAAGGCCATGGGCGGTGCACTGGGCGGCTTCACCTGCGCCAGCGCCGAGGTGATCGAGCTGCTGCGCCAGCGTTCGCGGCCGTACCTGTTCTCCAACTCGCTGCCGCCGCATGTGGTGGCCGCCGGCATCAAGGCGTTCGAGATGCTGGCCGCCGCTGACGACCTGCGCGACACCCTGGTGGAGAACACCCGCTACTTCCGCGAAAAGATGGTCGCCGCCGGTTTCGACGTGAAGCCGGGCGTACACCCGATCAGCCCGGTGATGCTGTACGACGCACCGCTGGCGCAGAAGTTCGCCGAGCGCCTGCTCGAAGAAGGCATCTACGCGATCGGCTTCTTCTTCCCGGTGGTGCCCAAGGGCCAGGCCCGCATCCGCACCCAGATCAGCGCTGCGCACAGCCGCGAGCAGCTGGACCGCGCGATCGATGCGTTCACCCGCATCGGTGTCGAGCTGGGCGTGATCAAGGGTTGATCCCAGCGGTCAAAGCGTGCCGACCAAGGTCGGCACCTACCAGAGCTTGAGGGCGTGCCGACCGAGGTCGGCACCTTCCCAGCATCACTTCTTTTTCTTCTTGCCCTTCGGCTCGTCCTTGCTGGCCACCACCACCGGCTTGGCGGCAGCGTCCTGGCCGTTGCCCTTGGCAACGCGGATGCCGTTGGCCTTCATCCAGGCATCGAACTCATCGGCGGTCATCTTCTTGTCGCCGTTGCTCATCAGGAAGCGGTAGCTGCCGCGGCCATCCAGCTCCGGGGTCTTCACTTCCACCACCGGGGTTTCGGCCGGCGCTTCTGCCTTGGCCACCTTCTTGTGGCCACCACAGGCGGTCAGCAGCACCATCGGCAGCAGCAGGCCTGCGCAGCGCAGGGTTTGGTTGAGGGTCGGGTGGTACATGGGCAGGCTCCGTTCGGGAAGTTCAGCAACCAGGCGCCCCCTACGCCTGGAACGGTGGCCGGCAACCGCCGGCCGCGGGCGATGATCAGCCCGGTGCAGCGGCCCCCAGCCGCCGCTGATCATTGACCTCCAGCATCCGCCACTGGCCCTTGCCGAGATCGCCGAGCTGCAGCCCGCCGATCGCAACCCGGACCAGGCGCAGCACCTGCAGGTCGAAGGCCGCCAGCAGGCGGCGGATGTGGCGGTTGCGGCCCTCGTCGAGGACCACCTCCAGCCACGCGGTCTTGTCGCCGCTGCGCAGCACGCGCACGGCCTGGGCCACGAGGAACTCGCCCTCGTCCTCCACGCCGGCCTGCAGGGCCGCCAGCGTGGCGTCATCGGGCAGGCGGTCGACCTGCACGTGGTACGTCTTCTGCGGACCCGTTTCCGGATCGGTCAGGCGCGCGGCCCACTGCGGATCGTTGCTGAACAGCAACAGCCCTTCACTGGCCTTGTCCAGGCGCCCGACCGGCGCTATCCACGGCAGCCCTGCACCATCGAAACAGCGGTAGACGGTGTCGCGGCCACGCTCGTCCTGCGCGGTGGTCACCACCCCGCGTGGCTTGTTGAGCATCAGGTACAGGCGCTGCGGCGCGCCCATCGGCTGGCCATCGACCTCGATCGGCGGCGCCGGCTGGCCAATCGGGAACTCGGGATCCCGCACGATGCGGCCGGAGACGCGTACGCGGCCCTCGGCAATCCAGCGCGCGGCCTCGCTGCGCGAGCAGACGCCGGCCTTGGACAGCACGCGCGCCAGGCCATGACGGACACCGGCGGCTGTGGCAGCGGGAGTCGCACGCCCACGCGATGCGTGGGAGCGGGCGGCGGGGGCGGCAGGTGGGCGGCGCGTGCGCAAGCCTCTGCTCCCCGCGGCGCTTACTTCTTGTCGACCGGCTTGGTCTCAGCCGGTGCTTCGGCCGGGGCCGGAGTGGCGGCCGGAGCCGGACGCGCCTTGACCACACGCACGCCACGCGCCTTCATCCAGGCGTCGAACTCTTCGGCGGTCATGCGCTTGCCGTTCTGGCTCATGTCGAAGCGCCAGGGCGTGTTGTCGAATTCGGTCTGCGGCTTGTAGGCCGCCGGATCGTTCGGCTTCACCGCCGGTGCGCTCGGAATGGCCTTGGCGATGTTCTGGCAGCCATCGATGCGCAGGCGCTGCAGCACCTGGTCCAGCGACTGCGACGGATCGTAGTTGCTGCTCAGCACGCCGGCCGGCATGCCCAGCTGGTTGCCACGGATGTAGAGCTCGTCGGCCACCGGCGCGATGGTCGTGGCCGGCAACGGCAGCGGCGAGGCGCTGGTGTTGACCGAGCAATCGACCGCAGCGTGGGCGGCGGGAACCAGGGCCAGCGCCAGGACGGCGGCCGATGCAGAGCGCAGCATGAAGGGCATCCAGGAAAGGAAGTGACGCGGCGAGTTTAGCAATGCCGCGACAGCTTTCAAGCGCCACTTTCAATGAATACGGCAACCCATTGGTTTTACGGACAAAAATCCGATGAACGGTTACCCCCGGACCGGCAGGCAACGGATTCCGGGCCGCAGAAACAACAAGACCCGGCCGAAGCCGGGTCCTGCTGTGTCCTACTGGCAGAGCGTCAGAACTTAGTTCTGGACGTTCAGCTCGGTACGACGGTTCTTGGCGCGACCTTCCGGGTTGTCCGAACCATCCGGGTTGGTGTTCGGAGCAATCGGACGGCTCTCGCCGTAGCCGATCGGGCCGACCAGGCGACCGGCGTCAACGCCGTTCTTGGTCAGGTAGTTGTACACGGCGGTAGCACGACGCTCCGACAGCTTCTGGTTGTAAGCGTCGGTACCCTTCGAGTCGGTGTGACCGGCGACTTCAACGCGCAGATCCGGGTAACGCTTCAGGATCTCGGTGGCTTCGCTCAGGATCGCCACGGCGTCCGGACGCAGGTTCGACTTGTCGAAGTCGAAGTTGACGCCCTTCAGGTCGATGGAGACCGGCACCGGGCAACCGTCCGGACCGATGGTCTGACCCGGCTGCGAGTTCGGGCACTTGTCGTCGCAGTTGTTGACGCCGTCACCGTCGTCATCCAGGTCGGCGCAGCTCGGGGCAACCGGAGCCGGAGCCGGAGCAGCCGCGACCGGAGCCGGGCCCAGCGGGATCACGACGCCGACCGAAGCCAGCACGTCGCCGAACCAGCTTTCATCGTTGCCGGCACGCTTCGGGTTCACGCTCTGGTCGTCGAAATCAGCGCGGTAGGCGACCTCGGCACGGACAGCGACGCGCTTCTCGAAGGTGGTCTGCAGACCGACGCCGACCTTGGCGGCAAAGTTGCCGTCCTTGCGGTCAGCCAGGCCACCGCTGATCGGGTTGTACTCTTCTTCCGACTTCTGGTAGCCCAGGCCGGCCAGCAGGTACGGGTTCCAGCCGCGGCCTTCCTTGATGAAGTGGCGACGCAGGTCCAGCGAGACGCCGTACTGCGACCAGTTCATGTCCTTGTTGGCGTCGAAGTTCGGGTTCTGGTAGTTCAGCTCACCGTCCAGCGACCAGTTCGGGCTGATGAACTTGCCCAGGCCCAGGGTGACGAACGGAGCGTCATTGGTCAGGCGGTCGCTGTCCTGGAAGTTGAAGCCGGCCGAACCGGTCAGGTACCAGCGGTCATCGAACTCCTGCGCGGACGCAGCCTGGGCGAAAGCCAGACCACCCAGCAGCGCGGCAGTAAGGATCTTCTTGTTCATTGAGTACAGCTCCTATTTCGGGGGTATGAAACCGGTAGAGGCATGGGCCAGCACTAGTGCGTCGATGTTCGACAGCCGATTCAGCACGCCACCGCCGCGAACATTATGCTCAGGCGGGTGAAGGTCATGTTAACAGTCCCGTAACATGTGAAGTATCGCGCCCGACCCTCCACCGGTCCGACGTTGAAACCCTATACAGGATGATGAAAATCCGCAAGACCCTCACGCTGCAAGGGTTTGACGGGGTTTAAGTGCGGAATACCACATATTGCGCAACAGCTTGCTCCACCCGATTCAGCGTATCTGCTGAAACGTGAGGAACTCTATGATGGAGCCACGTACCCAGCCGGAGCCGAGATGAAAGCCGTCGCCCTGAGTCGTGAATCCGCCCCCGCCCTCTGCGATATCCACCTCCCCCCGCCGCTGCCTCCGGGTGGCCGCGACCTGCTGATCCGGGTCGAGGCCGTCTCGGTGAACCCGGTCGACGGCAAGCAGCGGGCGGCCACCGATCCGGCCACGCTCGAAGCACCCCGCGTACTCGGCTGGGACGCCGCCGGGGTGGTCGAAGCGATCGGCGAGGACGCCAGCCTGTTCGCGTCCGGCGACGAGGTCTACTACGCCGGTGATGTCACCCGGCCGGGCTGCAATGCGCAGTTCCATCTTGTGGACGAACGGCTGGTAGCGCGCAAGCCGACCACGCTCGACTTCGCCGAAGCGGCCGCACTGCCACTGACCACGCTCACCGCATGGGAACTGCTGTTCCAGCGCATGCCATTGCAGCTGGATGATCGCCGCCATGCCGGCCAGCACCTGCTGGTGATCGGCGGAGCAGGCGGTGTTGGATCGATGGCGATCCAGCTGGGCCGGCACGCCGGATTCGAGGTGATCGCCACCGCCTCGCGTGAGTCGTCGATCGACTGGTGCCGGCAGATGGGTGCCCAGCATGTAATCGACCACCGGCAGCCGCTGCTGCCCCAGCTGCAGGCATCGGGCATCGACGCAGTACAGGTCGCGCTCAACCTGGCCGACACCGACCATTACTGGGATGCGTTGGGTCAACTGCTGGCGCCACAGGGCCATGTCGGCCTCATCGTCGAACCGCGCGGCGCGCTGCGCATCGGTGATCCCTACAAGGCCAAGTGCATCGGCATCCACTGGGAGTTCATGTTCGCGCGTTCGCGCTTCGCCACGGCGGACCGCATCGAACAGCACCGCATCCTCAGCCGCGCGGCCAGCATGATCGACGCTGGCCAGCTGCGCGGCACCCTCAGCGAGACGCTGGGCGCGATCAATGCGGCGAATCTGGACATCGCGCATCAGCGCTTGGCCAGCGGGCGCACGGTGGGCAAGCTGGCGCTGGCCGGCTGGAGCGACTGAGCCAGGCTGGAACGCCGGTGCAGTGCCGGGCCATGTTCGGCTGGCGGTGCCAGGCAAAGCAGCCGAGCATGGCCCAGCTCCACAGAACGTCCCATACGCAGGATCGACGACTCCTGTAGCGGCGGATCGGCCGTCATCTGTATCTATGGGAGTGACTGAATCGGGATTACGGTGGAAACAGATCCCTCCCCTCTCCCCGAGCGCCGCCATGCCCACCGCCCTGCCCCTGCGTCTGCTGCAACTGATCATCGGCCTGTTCCTGTACGGCTTCGGCGCCTCGCTGATGATCCGTGCAGCGATCGGCGTGGCCCCCTGGGACGTGTTGTCGCAGGGCATCGCCGCACAGACGCCGCTATCGTTCGGCCTGGCCACCAATGTGATCGGTGCGCTGGTGCTGCTGCTGTGGTGGCCATTGCGACAGAAGCCGGGCGTCGGCACCGTGCTCAACGTGATGTTGATCGGTCCATCCGCGCAGTTCGGGCTGTGGTTGCTTCCCCCGGCGGTCGGCCTTGGCTGGCAGCTGGCGATGTTCTGCGCCGGCATGCTGCTGGTCGCCCTGGCCACCGGCCTGTACATCGGCGCCAAGCTCGGGCCCGGCCCGCGCGACGGCCTGATGACCGGCCTGCATGCCCGCACCGGCTGGCCGATCTGGAAGGTGCGCAGCCTGATCGAGGGCAGCGTGCTACTGCTGGGCTGGTGGCTCGGCGGCAATGTCGGTGTCGGCACCCTCGCCTTCGCCCTGCTGATCGGCCCACTGTGCGGGGTAACGCTGGGCTGGTTTGGGATTGGGCGTCCCCCGGTAGTGCCGGCCGCTGGCCGGCAACCGCAATCACCCTGAGCTGATCGGGATGCCGGCCAGCGGCCGGCACTACCGCGCCCGGAGTTCGGGGGCAGCGCCGCAGGCGCGGGGGGTAGAGGCCGATAAGTGGGGCCCGCGGTTCGCGCAGCGAAATGCGGGAGCGACAGCACGCATGTGCCGAGCGTACCCGGCCAGCGGCCGGCACTACCGCCCGCGCCCCTTGCCCCAGCCGCCGTTTCCCGGCACGCTTCGCGCTTCCGTACGCAAGCGTATCGATCATGTCGCCAGCCAACGAAAGCGCCTATCCCCACCTGTTCGCCCCGCTGGACCTGGGCTTCACCCAGCTGCGCAACCGCGTGCTGATGGGTTCGATGCACACCGGCCTGGAAGATCGCGCCCGCGACTTCCCGCGCCTGGCCGCCTACTTCGCCGAACGCGCCGAAGGTGGCGTCGGCCTGATCGTCACCGGTGGCTTCGCGCCGAACGTGGTCGGCTGGCTGAAGCCCTTTGGCGGAAAGCTGTCCTGGCCCTGGGAAGTACGCCCGCACCGGCAGCTCACCGCCGCCGCGCACCAGCACGGCGCGAAGATCTGCCTGCAGCTGCTGCATGCCGGCCGCTATGCCTACCATCCCCTGTCGGTGGCACCGTCGAAGCTGAAGGCGCCGATCAACCCGTTCACCCCCCGTGCGCTGTCGGCCAGCGGCGTCGAGCGGCATATCGCCGACTACGCACGCAGCGCAAAGCTGGCCCGTGAAGCCGGCTACGATGGCGTCGAAGTGATGGGCTCGGAGGGCTACCTCATCAACGAGTTCATCGCCCCGCGCACCAACAAGCGCTCCGACCGCTGGGGTGGCGACGCCAACCAACGCATGCGTTTTGCAGTGGAGATCGTGCGCCGCATCCGCGAGGCCTGCGGCCCGGACTTCATCATCATCTACCGCCTGTCGCTGGTGGATCTGGTTGACGACGGCAGCAACTGGGAAGAGATCGTGCAGCAGGCCCAGGCCATCGAGGCGGCTGGCGCGACGATCATCAATTCCGGCATCGGCTGGCACGAAGCGCGCATCCCGACCATTGCCACCTCGGTGCCGCGCGCCGCCTTCGCCGGTGTCACCGCCAAGCTCAAGCCGCATGTAACGGTGCCGCTGGTGGCGACCAACCGCATCAACATGCCCGACGTCGCCGAGCACATCCTCGCCAGCGGCGGCGCCGACATGGTGTCGCTGGCGCGCCCGCTGCTGGCCGACCCGCGATGGCCCAACAAGGCCCGCGCCGGCCGCGCCGAGGCGATCAACACCTGCATCGCCTGCAACCAGGCCTGCCTGGACCACGTGTTCGAGAACAAGCTGGCCAGCTGCCTGGTCAATCCGCGTGCCGCACACGAGACCGAGCTGGTCTACCGCCCGGCTGCCACGCCGAAAAAGGTGGCGGTGGTCGGCGCCGGTCCGGCCGGCCTGGCTTGCGCCACGGTGGCCGCCGAGCGCGGCCACCAGGTCACCCTGTTCGATGCCAACGACGAGATCGGTGGCCAGTTCAACGTGGCCAAGCGCATCCCCGGCAAGGAAGAGTTCCACGAGACCCTGCGCTATTTCCGCCACAAGCTGGCTGAAACCGGCGTGCAGCTACGCCTGGGCACGCGAGCAGACGCGGCCAGCCTGGCCGGCTTCGACGAGGTGGTGCTGGCCACCGGCATCACGCCGCGCAAGGTCGACTTCCCCGGCGCCAACCACGCCAAGGTGGTCAGCTACCTGGACGTGCTGCTGGGCCGGGTCGAAGTGGGCGCCAGTGCGGCGATCATCGGCGCCGGCGGCATCGGCTTCGATGTCGGCGAGTTCCTCAGCCACGCTGGTGAGTCCCCCTCGCTGGACCCACAGCGCTGGATGGCCGAATGGGGCGTGGACAGCACGTTCGAGGCCCGCGGCTCGCTGGCCAGGCCGCAGCCCGAGGCATCGCCGCGGCGGCTGTGGCTGCTGCAGCGCAGCCCGGGCAAGCCCGGCGCGCGGCTGGGCAAGACCACCGGCTGGATCCACCGCGCCACGCTGAAGGCCAAGGGCGTGCGCATGCTCGGCGGCGTCGAGTACCTGGGCGTGGACGACGAAGGCCTGCGCATCCGCGTGGAAGGCAGCGAACAGCTGCTGCCGGTCGATCATGTGGTGATCTGCGCCGGGCAGGAACCGAACCGCGCATTGCAGGCCGAGCTGCAGGCCGCCGGCATCAACGCGCAGCTGATCGGCGGTGCCGATGTAGCGGCCGAACTGGACGCCAAGCGGGCCATCGACCAGGGCAGCCGGGTGGCCGCCGCGCTCTGATGAGCGCATGAATGGGGGACGGAATGTGATTTCCGTCACCCCTCCGGAACCTGAATGTCAAGCCGGCCGGTTCACGATGCGTTCGGCTACGCCCCCCTACCTTGCGCCATCTTTCCGCTCACCAGCCAGTTTCCGGTGAGCCGGCGCAGCCCCCACGATCGGTACTGGTCGTTTCTTTTGGGGCTGCCCACGGGGCGGCCCCGATGGCCGCCTCCCCATGACGCCAAGTCGTACCCCGCATCCTGTCGCCCCCGCGACTGGAAGCGGAGAGTGCGGCCCATACGGAGCAAGGAGTTATATGAAACTGGCCTGGATTCTCTGGCTGTCGCAGTTGTTGCCGCAGCCGGCCGCTGATTCACTGTGTCTGAGCACCACCGTTTATCTGGAAGCCCGCGACCAGACCCTGCGCGGCCAGCAAGCCGTTGCCGAGGTCGCCCTGCGCCGCCTCGACAGTGGCCTGTGGGGCGACTCGATGTGCCAGGTGGTCACCGCGCGCAAGCAGTTCGCGCCGACCATCGTCTCCCCCGGCACCCAGCTGGGCAATGACGCGGCCTGGAGCGAGGCAATGAACGTGGCCTTCGACGCCGAGCGCAACTGGGCGCTGCCGGCCGGCGAGCGCCGCGAGATCGTGCCCGGTGCCAGCCACTTCGCCGCGTTGTCCATCGCCAGCCCGAACTGGCGCAACGCCTACCAGGTGGCCACCATCGGCGATCACACCTTCTATAAGGTGCAGAACCTCAAGCCGCGGCAGTCGTAACGATCCGTGCTGGCGGCAGCGTTGCCGCCCGCTGGCAGGCTCTGGGATAGTGGGCGTTTCCCGCCCGCATCACCTGGAGTTCCCATGAAGCTGTACAGCAAGCCCGGTGCCTGTTCCACCGCCGACCACATCGCCCTGCAGTGGACCGGCCAGCCGTTCGAGGTCGAACTGCTGAACAAGGACACCCTCAAGGGTCCGGAATTCCTCAAGATCAATCCGGCCGGCGCCGTTCCCGCGCTGGTCGATGGCGACTTCGTGCTGCTGCAGAACGCCGCGATCATGGGCTATATCGCCGACACCTACCCGCAGGCCGGCCTCGGCGGCGATGGCAGCGCGCGCCAGCGTGCCGAAGCTACCCGCTGGCTGGCCTTCGTCAATTCCGACGTGCATCCGGCCTTCTCGCCGCTGTTCGCACCGGGCAAGTTCATCGCCGACGAAAGCCAGTTCGATGCGATCCGCGCCGCCGCACACAAGCGCCTGCGTGGCCTGTTCGAGACCGCTGACAGGCAGCTGGCCGACAAGCCCTGGCTGGCCGGCTTCCGCAGTTTCGCCGACCCGTACTTCTACATCACCCTGCGTTGGGCCGCCGGCACCAAGGTCGACCTGTCGGGCCTGGACAACCTGGCCGCCTACAAGGCACGCATGGACGCCGATGCCGGCGTGCAGGCCGCACTGAAGGCCGAAGGCCTGGCCTGAGCCTGACCCGGGGTCGGATCCGTCTGCACAGCAGGCGGCTCTGACCCCACCGGCGCCATCACCACACTCAGCCGATCTGGCGGATCACTTCACCGTTGGCATCGCGCAGGTAGGTCGGAACCACTTCGATGCGCAGCGCTCCCGCCACCGGGTAGATGCCACGTTCGGCACGCACGCCCGCCAGGGCCTGCAGCCCCGTCTCGTCCAGCGCCCAGCGCGCGCTGTCGGCCGATACCTCGCCGGTTTCACCGCGCGCTGCCGGAATGAACTCCCACTGCCGCTCGCGGCTGGCCAGTTCCAGCGATCTGCCGTGGCGCAGGCGCAATGGCAGCAGCTCGCACACACTGGCCACCTGCCCGGCGCCGAGCACCAGGGTGGTGACCCCCGCCTCCTGCCGCCAATCCAGTGTCTCGATGAACAACATGCCGGTGCTGGAGCCCTCGCGCTCGCTGCCGGCCCGCACCTGTGCGGCGAGTGTCGGATCCTCCAACAGGTTGCCGCGATGCAGGTCGCTGATCCACAGCGGCATCGCCGGTTGCAGCGCCTGCAGCACGCCGCGCGTCGACCAACGCTTGACCGCTTCCATCTCCTCATCGGTCAGCCCGACCAGCTGCAGGAACTGCAGGTGGCCATTGGCGGTGTCGCGCGCAGGCAACTGCGGATCGGCGATGAAGGCCAGGTGGCACAGGCGCGTGCCGGTCTCCAGCGCGATCGGGCCGTTGGCGTTCAGATGGTGACCATCCTCGAACACGTTGCCGCTGCCAAACACGTAGCGCGCCAGGTTCTGCAGCAGGTTCATCGGCCACACCGGCGGGTTGCTGCCGGCGTGCTCACCGGCTTCAGCAGCCAGGCGGAAGGTCAGCTCGAAACCATAGCCGCTGGCGGCGGCATCGCTGCTCTCCTTGGTGTACAGCTCGGAGAAGCCGTAGGTGATGTAGTGCCAATGCGGTACCGGTGCATCCACCCAGTACACGCTGATGCCATCCAGTGGATCCTGGCCACCCAGCGTGTACGGCAACGCCGTACCGTAGTGACGGGGTTCCTGGCCGGCATACAGCGGCGCCAGCGCCGCATTGATCGCGTCCCAGCCTGGGGTGTCGCTGTCGTCGTGGTCGTCCTGCACGCGGGACTCCTTGTGGGGAAGTGAACCGATCACTTTACGCGGTGGCTCATGCCTGCACGACCTCGCCGCCACCATTGACCACGGCGGCCTGGGTTTCCTGCCACCAGCGCTGCGCCAGCGCCGGGCTGCGCGCCTTGCCCACCGCCGCCAGCAGTTCCGGGCACAGGCGTTCCAGTGCAAGTGCATCGGTGCAGCGTTCAATCTTCAACTGCATGAAGTAGCCCTTCAGGCCCAGGTGGCGCCGCACCGCCTCGCTCATCGCGTCGTACAGCTGCTGGTACAACGCCGGATCCTGTTCGCGGCCGGTGCTGATGCCACGTACCGGTGCCAGCTCGGCATTGCCACCGATCACTTCGATCAGGCCCTGCGCTTCCAGCTGCTCCAGTGCATCGGCCGGCGCGCGCAGGCCTTCGAACAGGCCACGCAGTTCGGTGTCATCGCGATGGCCGTCGACCATCAGCAGGATCGAACGCAGTGCCGCCGGCAGGCGCCGGCCACGGTCTTCGATTTCCTGACGGCCAGCAGCCGTCTTGGCGTGCAGCAATACCATTGCCTCCCCCTCCCTCGATGCACAATGCCGGCGCGCCCTGACGGGCACGCCCCCCTGTGTGCCATCCCCGGACGGCACGCGCCTTCCCCGGCGCGCGCCGCGTATTGCAGGTCGATGACAGGCCGAGCTTAGCGCAAGTGCCGCGGGTAGTGCCGGCCGCTGGCCGGCAACCTCGGGATTGAGGGGGGGGGCCGGCCAGTAGCCGGCACTACCGGATCAACGGCCCAGCGCGCGGCGGATCTCCTCCAGCGCGCTGGGGTCGTCCAGCGTCGACAGGTCACCCGGGTCGCGCTGTTCGGCCAGCGCCTGCAGCGAGCGCCGCAGCAGCTTGCCGGAGCGGGTCTTGGGCAGTGCATTGACCACGTGTACGTGCGCCGGGCGTGCGACCGCGCCGAGCGAGGTGGTCACCGTCGCCATCATCTCGGCCACCACCGGCGCCGGATCCTCGCCATCCAGGCCCTGCTTGAGGGTGACGAACACCAGCGGCACCTGCCCCTTCAGTTCATCCTTGACCCCGATCACGGCGGCCTCGGCCACCCGCGGATGGCTGGAAATGGCCTCCTCGATCTCGCGCGTGCCCAGACGGTGCCCGGCTACATTGATGACATCATCGGTGCGACCGAGGATGAAGGTGTAGCCATCGTCGTCGCGGATCGCCCAGTCCAGCGAGCTGTACAGCAGTTCCTTGAAGTGGCTGAAGTAGCTCTGCAGGAAGCGGCTGTCATCATTCCACACGGTGCTCATGCAACCCGGCGGCAGCGGTGGCGACACCACCAGCACGCCCTTCTGCCCCGGTGCGACTTCCTCGCCAGTGTTCTCGTCGATCACCTTCATCCGATAGCCGAGATTGGGGAACCCGGGCGAGCCGAAACGCACCGGCTTCATCTCCAGGCCCGGCAGCAGGGTCAGTGCCGGCCAGCCGGTTTCGGTCTGCCAGTAGTTGTCGATGATCGGCTTGCCGAGCGCTTCGCTGATCCAGTGCGCGGTCGGCTCGTCGAGCGGCTCGCCGGCCAGGAACAGGTACTTCAGCGCACGCAGGTCGTGGCGATGGATGAAGTCCGCGTCGTGCTTCTTCAGCACGCGGATGGCGGTGGGCGAGGAGAACATCGTGCGCACGTTGTACTGCTCGCACAGCGCCCACCAGATGCCGGGATCCGGATTGGTCGGCAGGCCTTCGTACAGCAGCGAGGTGCAGCCACCGATCAGCGGGCCGTACACATTGTAGGAGTGGCCCACCGCCCAGCCGACATCGGAGGTGGAGAACATCACCTGGCCCGGCTTGCAGTCGAACACGGTCTCCATCGACTGCGCCATCGCCACTGCATAGCCGCCCACATCGCGCTGCACGCCCTTCGGCTTGCCGGTGGTGCCGGAGGTGTACAGCAGGTAGCTCGGTTCGCTCGCTTCCAGCCACTGCACCGGCACATCCACTTCCCCGATCTGTGCATGCAGCGTGGCGTAGTCCACATCACGGCCCGGCACGCGGGGTTCGGCGGCATCCAGCCCGCGCGACACGATCAGCACATGCGGTGGCGGCGACGCCGCTTCGGCGCAGGCGGCGTCGACCATCGGCTTGTACGGAATCAGCTTGCCACCGCGCATACCGGCGTCGGCCGCGATCAGCAGCTTGGGCTTGGCATCGTCGATGCGCAGCGCCAGGTTGTGCGCGGCGAAGCCACCGAACACCACCGAGTGCACCGCACCGATGCGCGCGCAGGCCAGCATCGCAAACACCGCCTCGGCCATGTTCGGCATGTAGATCACCACGCGGTCACCGTGGCCGACACCGAGGTGCTTGAGTACCGCGGCGAAGTCGTTCACTTCGCGGTACAGCTGGCGATAGGTGATCTCGCGTGTGCTGTTGGTTTCGGTGGAGATGGCGACCAGCGCGAGCTGGTCGGCGCGCTCGGCCAGGTGGCGGTCGACGGCGTTGTAGCAGAGATTGGTTTCGCCGCCGACGAACCAGCGCCGGAACGGCGGGTTGCTGTAGTCGAGCACCTGCTGCGGCGGTTTATGCCAATGGATGCGCTTGGCTTCCTCGCCCCAGAAGGCCTCCGGCTCGTCGATCGAGCGACGGTAGGTTTCCTCGTAGTTCATGACGCAGCCCTCCCAGACAAAGTCATGGGTTCGAGGATAGTCCGGTGCTGCCGCGCGGGCCGCCCTACCTTGGTAGGGGGTGGGGTTTGTTATGCAGGGCTTGCAGCCCTGCACCTGCAGAAGCCGAAGCCAAAGCCAAAGCAACAGCAGAAGCTGGCTTACTGGGGGATGGCGGGGTGGATCCGGTGGCGGGAGACGCCGTAAACCCGTCCATGGGGGCTTGGCCACGGCATCCATGCCGCGGACACTCCCGCCACCGGACCCACCCCGCCTTCGACAGTTTCCTGCCATCTGTCGGAACGGCGGATTGCGCTGGTAGGTGTCGACCTTGGTCGACACGGTAGATCCACGCAATGCGTGGATGACTCATTCGATATCTGAAAGAAAAATCGTGTCGACCAAGGTCGACATCTACCAACAGCCGTGCGGAACAACGGCCGCAGTTACCAACAGCCGCGGGAATCTGTCAGAGGCGGGGCGGTGTGGGTGGGCAGGACCGTTGGCGCCATGGATGGCGCCATCGAGCCCCCATGGATGGGTTTACGGCGTGTCCTGCCCACCCATACCTCCCCGCCAACCCACGGACAGCCCGCTTTTGACGTTGATGTTGACGTTGATTCTGCAGGTGCAGGGCTGCAAGCCCTGCCGACCCCCTAGAACGGAGCCGCGGACTCGAACGCGAGCGCCTCGCCCGTCAGCGGATGCGTGAACCGCAGGCTGCACGCATGCAGATGCACGCGGTGCGCCGGTGCCGCGTCATACAGCACGTCGCCAACAATCGGATGGCCAATAGTGGCCATGTGCAACCGCAGCTGATGGCTGCGGCCAGTGATCGGTTCCAACGCCACGCGCGTGCGCCGCGCTTCAACATCGCGCACCAGCACGCGCCAGCGGGTCAACGCCGGCTTGCCGCATTCGTGATCGACCATCTGCTTCGGCCGGTTCGGCCAGTCAACGATCAACGGCAGGTCCACTTCACCGGAATCACCCTCGAGCAGCCCCTGCACCACCGCTTCATACCGCTTGCCAACCTGGCGCTGCTCGAACTGCATCGACAACGTCGCCTGCATGTCCTTGCCACGCGCATGCAGCAGCAGGCCGGAGGTCACCTGGTCCAGCCGGTGCACGGTCAACGCATCCGGATACAGCGCCTGCAGGCGCGCGACCACGCAGTCCTGGTTCTCGGCGCTGCGGCCGGGTACGGACAACAGGCCAGCCGGCTTCTCGGCCACCAGCAGTGCGTCATCGATGTAGTGCAGGTGGATCATGCGGTTCCAGGAGCTCCAAATGAAAACGGGGAAGCCGAAGCCTCCCCGTTTTCTGCGTACCAACCAACGGTCGGTACCTACCTTGATGGAAGACGTACCGGCCGGAGCCGGTACCGCCTGCATCAGCCCAGCAGGTGGGCGACGCCGGCGCGCTCTTCTTCCAGCTCGGCCAGGGTCTTGTCGATGTACTTCTGGCTGAAGTCGTCGATCGGCAGATCCTTGACCAGGGTGTACTTGCCGTTCTCGGTGGTCACCGCGAAGCCGAAGATCACGCCTTCCGGAATGCCGTAGGAACCGTCGGACGGCACGCCCATGGTGACCCACTTGCCGTTGCTGCCCAGCACCCAGTCACGCACGTGGTCGATCGCTGCGTTGGCGGCCGAAGCAGCCGAGGACGAGCCACGGGCTTCGATGATCGCCGCGCCGCGCTTGCCGACGGTCGGGATGAAGGTGTTGGCGTTCCACTCCTGGTCGTTGATCGCATCGGCGATCGACGCACCATCGGCGGTGGCGAAACGGTAGTCCGGGTACATGGTCGGGCTGTGGTTGCCCCACACCACCAGCTTCTCCATGCCACCGACCGGCTTGCCGAGCTTGGTCGACAGCTGGCTCAGCGCGCGGTTGTGGTCCAGGCGCAGCATGGCGGTGAAGTTTTCCGGCTTCAGGTCCGGGGCCGACTTCATCGCGATGTAGGCGTTGGTGTTGGCCGGGTTGCCGACCACCAGCACCTTCACGTCACGGCTGGCGACCTTGTTCAGCGCTGCACCCTGGGCGGTGAAGATCTTGGCGTTCTCCAGCAGCAGGTCCTTGCGCTCCATGCCCGGGCCGCGCGGACGTGCGCCGACCAGCAGGGCGATGTCGGCGTCCTTGAACGCGACTTCGGCGTCATCGGTGCCGACCATGCCGGCCAGCAGCGGGAAGGCACAGTCTTCCAGCTCCATCATCACGCCCTTCAGGGCGGCCTGGGCCTTGTCCACCGGCAGTTCCAGCAGCTGCAGGATGACCGGCTGGTCCTTGCCCAGCATTTCGCCGGAGGCGATGCGGAACAGCAGGGCATAACCGATCTGGCCGGCGGCGCCGGTCACGGCAACACGAACGGGTGCTTTCATGGGGGTTTCCTCTTGCTTGCAAGCGTTTGATGGGACGCCGCGGGCAGAGCCACGCAGGCCAGGCGGGCGGCGGGGAACAGGGAAACGGCCACCCATGGGTGGCCGTTTCGAAGGGGGATCAGGCGGCGAGGTGCTTGTTCCACTCCGCGACGCGGTCGGCCTGGGCGGCCAGCACGGCGTCGACGTCGCCTTCCAGGGTGATCGAATGGATCACGTCGCCCTGCTTGACCGAATCAACGATGGCCTGGCCTTCCAGGACCTTGCCGAAGACGGTGTGGCGGCCGTCCAGCCAGTCGGTCTTGATGTGGGTGATGAAGAACTGGCTGCCGTTGGTGTTCGGGCCGGCGTTGGCCATCGACAGCGAGCCGACCTCGTGCTTCACGCCGTTCTTCTCGTCTTCGAACTTGTAGCCCGGGCCGCCGGTGCCACGACCCTGCGGGCAGCCGCCCTGGATCATGAAGTCGGCGATCACGCGGTGGAAGATCAGGCCGTCATAGAAGCCGTGCTTGACCAGGTTCACGAAGTTGGCCACGGTCAGCGGCGCCTTGTCGGCGAACAGCTCGACCTTGATCGGGCCCTGGGTGGTGTCGAAAGTGGCGATGAGGGACATGAAGATCCTTGATGCAGAGGGGAACGCGTCTAGCCACCTAGTTTACACCTGCCTCGTGGCGGCGGCGGCTTCGACCATCGGTGAAGAACCCGGCTTCAGCCCATGGACGGGAAGCCGCGTCTCCGGGCGCTGGCGGCCCCGGCCGACGCGGCGGACAGCCAGCTGAATGGGCCCCGCGACGGATGTGAAATCCACCTTTTCGCGAATCGTCAAGTTCGACGTATAATGTTGGACTTCTTTTTCCAAATCCGGCGCCGACTGGCCCCCTTTCGTATGTCCATCGAAAATCTTCGCAACATCGCCATCGTCGCCCACGTCGACCATGGCAAGACCACCCTGGTCGACCAGCTGCTGAAGCAGTCCGGCACCCTGTCCGAGCGCACCGTCCTCGCCGAGCGCGTGATGGACAGCAACGACCAGGAAAAGGAACGCGGCATCACCATCCTGGCCAAGAACACCGCCATCACCTGGGAAGACAAGAAGACCGGCATCAAGAACCGGATCAACATCGTCGACACCCCCGGCCACGCCGACTTCGGTGGTGAGGTCGAGCGCGTGCTGTCGATGGTCGATACCGTGCTGATCCTGGTCGACGCGATGGACGGCCCGATGCCGCAGACCCGCTTCGTGACCCAGAAGGCCTTCGCGATGGGCTTCAAGCCGATCGTCGTGGTCAACAAGGTCGACCGTCCGGGCGCCCGTCCGGAATGGGTGATCGACCAGGTCTTCGACCTGTTCGACAAGCTCGGCGCCACCAACGAGCAGCTGGACTTCCCGATCGTCTACGCCTCGGGCCTGAACGGCTATGCCGGCCTGGAAGACACCGTGCGCGACGGCGACATGACCCCGCTGTACGAAGCGATCATGCAGCACGCGCCGAAGCCGGAAGTGGATCCGGAAGGCCCGTTCCAGATGCGCATCAGCCAGCTGGACTACAACAACTTCGTGGGCGTGATCGGCATCGGCCGCATCCAGCGCGGCACCCTGAAGAAGAACATGCAGGTCGCGGTCATCGACCGTGAAGGCAAGAAGCGCAACGGCAAGGTGCTGCAGGTGCTGGGCTTCATGGGCCTGGAGCGCATCGAGCAGGATTCGGCCGAGGCCGGCGACATCGTGGCCATCTCCGGCATCCAGGAGCTGACCATCTCCGACACCATCTGCGCACCGGACTTCCCGGAAGCGCTGCCGGCGCTGACCGTCGACGAGCCGACCATCTCGATGACCTTCCAGGTCAACAACTCGCCGTTCGCCGGCAACAAGGACCTGTCCGGTGGCAAGTTCCTGACCAGCCGCCAGATCAAGGACCGCCTGGACCGTGAAAAGGTCCACAACGTGGCCCTGAAGGTCGAGCAGCTGGAAGACGCCGACAAGTTCCTGGTCTCCGGCCGTGGCGAACTGCACCTGTCGGTGCTGATCGAGAACATGCGCCGCGAAGGCTACGAGCTGGCCGTGTCGCGCCCGGAAGTGATCATCAAGGAAATCGACGGCCAGCTGATGGAGCCGATCGAGCAGCTGGTGGTGGACATCGAAGAAATCCACCAGGGCGGCGTGATGGAAAAGCTGGGCACCCGCAAGGGCCAGCTGAAGAACATGGAATCGGACGGCAAGGGCCGCGTGCGCCTGGAGTACCAGATCCCGGCCCGTGGCCTGATCGGCTTCCAGAACGAGTTCAAGACCCTGACCCAGGGTTCGGGCCTGCTGTTCCACGTGTTCGACCACTACGGTCCGAAGGAACAGGGCGCGATTGCCAAGCGCATCAACGGCGTGATGATCGCCAATGCACCGGGCACCACGCCGGCCTACTCGCTGGGCCCGCTGCAGGAGCGCGGCAAGCTGTTCGCTGCTGAAGGCGACAACGTGTATGAAGGTCAGCTGGTCGGCATCCACTCCAAGGACAACGACCTGACCGTCAACGCGATCAAGACCAAGCCGCTGACCAACATGCGCGCTTCGGGCAAGGACGATGCGATCCAGCTGACCCCGGCGATCAAGTACTCGCTGGAACAGGCCCTGGACTTCATCGAAGACGACGAGCTGGTCGAGATCACTCCGAAGGAGATCCGCCTGCGCAAGAAGTTCCTGACCGAGAGCGATCGCAAGAAGGCTTCGCGCGGCGGCTGAGCCAGCACCCCGTGAACCAGAGCGGCTACAACCCGGATCCACACCGGCATCCGGGTCTGCACGTCATCGCCCTGCTCGAAGCGAGCAAGGCGATGCTGGCGCTGTTGGCCGCCACCGGGCTGGAAGTGCTCGGACCGCAGCCGCTGCGGCACGGCATCATGGCCCTGATCCGGCGTTTCAGCCTCGATCCGGACCATGGCACCCTGCCCTCGCTGCTGCACATGATCAGTCCCGACGCGGTCCACCTGGCCGCGGCGGGGATGATCGGCTACGGCCTGCTGCACCTGGTCGAAGCCTGGGGCCTGTGGCGGGCCAAGGCCTGGGCGTCCTGGCTGGGCTGCCTGACCGCCGCCCTGTACCTGCCTTTCGACATCTTCGCGATCATCCGCCATCCCGGCTGGCCGTCATGGACGATCCTGGCGATCAACCTGATCGTGGTCTACGTCCTCGCCCGCGACCTGCGCAAGCGCCACCGCTGAGCACCGGCTACACTGGGGATTGGAGCCGACCAAGCCGCCCCATGCGCCCGTCCTTGCCGCCTCTGCTGACCTGCCTGCTCGCCGCGCTGCCGGCGCTGCTTTCGGCTGGCTGCAGCCCGGCCACGCCCAGCGCGCATGCGGCCGAACCTGCGAGCCGCAACGTGCCGTTCCCGTACGCCGAAACCGATGTCGCCGACCTGCAGGCGCGGATGACTGCCGGAGATCTGGACAGCACCACCCTGACCCAGGCCTACCTGCAGCGTATCGCCGCCCTGGACCGCACCGGGCCCCGCCTGCGCGCGGTGATCGAGCTCAACCCCGACGCGCTGAAGGAAGCCGCCGCACGCGACCGCGAGCGCCGCGAAGGACGCCTGCGTGGGCCGCTGCATGGCATCCCCCTGCTGCTGAAGGACAACATCAACGCCGCACCGATGGTCACCAGTGCCGGCTCGCTGGCCCTGCAGGGCTTCCGTCCGGACGATGCCTACCTGGTACGCCGGCTGCGCGAGGCTGGCGCCGTAGTGCTGGGCAAGACCAACCTCAGCGAGTGGGCCAACTTCCGCGGCAATGACTCCATCTCCGGCTGGAGCGCTCGCGGCGGCCAGACCCGCAACCCCTACCGCATCAGCCATTCACCGTGCGGTTCCAGCAGCGGCAGCGCGGTGGCCGTGGCCGCCAACCTGGCCAGCGTGGCGATCGGCACCGAAACCGACGGCAGCATCGTCTGCCCGGCCGCGATCAACGGCGTGGTCGGTCTGAAGCCGACGGTCGGGCTGGTCAGTCGCGATGGCATCGTGCCGATCTCCTTCAGCCAGGACACCGCCGGCCCGATGACCCGCAGCGTCGCCGATGCTGCCGCCGTGCTGACTGCGATCGCCGGCCGCGATGACGCCGATCCCGCCACCGCGACCATGCCCGGCCGTGCGGTCTACGACTACACCGCGCGCCTGGACCCGCAGGGTCTGCGCGGCAAACGCATCGGTCTGCTGCAGACGCCGCTGCTGAAGTACCGCGGCATGCCGCCGCTGATCGATCAGGCAGCGACCGAGCTGCGTCGCGCCGGCGCCGTGGTGGTGCCGGTGGAGCTGCCCAACCAGGGCGCGTGGGCCGAGGCTGAGCGCACGCTGCTGCTGTACGAATTCAAGGCCGGGCTGGAGCGCTACTTCAGCACCCACCGCGCGCCACTGCGCAGCCTGGCCGAACTGATCGCCTTCAACCAGGCGCACAGCAAGCAGGAACTGGGCCTGTTCGGCCAGGAGCTGCTGGTGGAGGCCGATGCCACCACCGGCCTGGCAGACCCTGCCTACATCCGCGCGCGCAGTGATGCGCGCCGGTTGGCCGGTCCGGAAGGCATCGATGCAGCCCTCGCCGCCCATCAGCTCGATGCGCTGGTGGCGCCGACCACCGGTGTGGCGTGGCCGATCCGCAGCGATGGCGACGACTTCCCCGGCGAGAGCTACAGCGCCGCTGCCGTGGCCGGTTACCCCAGCCTGACCGTGCCGATGGGCCAGATCAACGGCCTTCCCGTCGGCCTGCTGTTCATGGGTACCGCCTGGAGCGAGCCGAAGCTGATCGAAATGGCCTACGCCTACGAGCAGCGCACCCGTGCGCGGCGGCCGCCACACTTTGATACCGATGCGCTGATCGACGCCGGCGAGCCCTGAGCTCCGGTGACGCCGCGACATCTTGCTTCCGGTAGTGCCGGCCGCTGGCCGGCAGCTCGATCGCTCCGGCGTTGCCGGCCAGCGGCCGGCACTACCGATCCTGTGGCTCCACCGGCACGATCGCGGCCTCACCATCTTCAGCACCTGGCGAACGCACATCCGAGGTGCGTGCACGTGGACCACGCGGCATATCCAGCTCGTCTTCGTGTTGCAGCCGCGCACGCACCTGCGGCAACGACTGCGGATGCTCACGTGCGAGGAAATCGAGCATGCGTTCGCGCACCAGGCAGCGAAGATCAAAGGCATCACCGGAACTGCGCGCGCTGACCAGCAGGCGCACCTGGATCGCGCGCTCGTTGGTTTCGGTCACCTGGGTTACGCAGACGCGCCCATCCCATAGCGCCTGGCCATGGCAGATGCGCTCCAGCTCGGCCCGGATCGCCGCGATCGGTGCCCGATAGTCCAGCCACAGAAACGCAGTGCCGAGCAGATCGGCACTGCGCCGCGTCCAGTTCTGGAACGGGTTCTCGATGAACCAGGTCAAGGGCACCACCATCCGCCGCTCATCCCAGATCCGCACCACCACGTAGCTGCTGCCGATCTCCTCGATGCGTCCCCACTCGCCTTCGACGATCACCACGTCGTCCAGGCGGATCGGCTGCGTCAGTGCGATCTGCAGGCCGGCGATGAGGTTGCCGAACACCGGTTTGGCGGCGATGCCCGCCACCAGCCCGATCAGGCCTGCCGACGCCAGCAGCGCCGTGCCGATCTTCTGCACCATCGGGAAGGTCAACAGCACCAGCGACGCACCGAGCACGATGATGCCGCCCATCAACACCCTGCTGAGCACGCGCGTCTGGGTCTGGATGCGGCGTGCCTCCAGGTTGTCGGAGACATCGATGGGATGGCTGCGCAGGATCGCACGCTCGCCCGCCGCCACCGCGCGTACCAGCAGCCAGACGAAGCAGGCCATCAATGCAATGTGGAGTCCGTGCTGCAGATGGCCCAGCAACGGATCCTGCAGCGGCGTCGCCTGCAAGGCGGGAATCAGCAGCAGCAGCGGCCACGCGGTAGCCAGCGGCAACCCGAGTACTCGACCGATACGCGCACGTCGGCGATCACGCCCTTTCAGCCGGTGATAGATCCACAGGATCAGCCACGCGCCTATGCCGCCCACCACTACGGCCAATCCCAACGGCCATGCGTAGGCCTGTGCGCTCTGCCAGTGCACCGTTGCCACCTCCAGTCGAACAACCAGGTGGACAGCCTCGCGCATGGCGCATGAGCGTCACGTCAGCCGTTCGTAAGCAGGGTGTTGGTCGGGAGGGCTTGCAGCCCTGCACCTGCTGCGTGCTGCGGCAACAGCAACAGCCGAAGCAGAAGCGGGTTTCCTGTGGGATGGCGGGGTGGGTCCGGTTGCGGGGGGCGCTGCAAGTCCCCTCCGGGGCTCGGCCCAGCCGCCGGCGGCTGTGCGTTCGGGCGCTTGCGAAGCGGTGCTTCGCAAGCAAAGCGCCCTCACCCATGTAAGCTCGGTCGCCGCTTGCTCGTGTGCGCAGTCCTGCGCACACGGCAAGACCGGGGTTGGGCGTCCTGCCCAACCCGCCCGAGGCATGCCTCGGGCCAATGCGGCTCACGCCCCCGCAACCGGACCCACCCCGCCTTCGACAGTTTTCTGCGATCTGTCGGAACCTGCTGCTGATGGTGGGTGCCGAGCGTTGGTCGGCACGGGGTCGGAGCCCATTTTGAATACTGCTATCTGACAGAAAAATCGTGTCGACCAACGGTCGACACCTACCAACAGGCGCGCATGCCAATCGCCGCAGTTACCAGTAGATCCACGCCATGCGTGGATGATTCATTCGACATCTGACAGATGTGCCGACCAACGGTCGGCACCCACCAATAGCGACCCGAACCTGTCGAAGGTAGGGCGGTGTCGGAGTGCGGGGTGTCAGCCGCATGGATGGGGCTGCCAAGCTTACAGGGAGGTACGTCCAGCGACCCCGCACTCCGACCCCGCCCCGCCAGCCCATGGAATGCATGCTGTTGCCGCTGCTTCGGCTTCGGCTTTTGCCGTTGACGTTGATTGCAGCAGGTGCAGGGCTGCAAGCCCTGCCGAAAACCCCTTACCGCACCTGCTCCTGCTTGCGCACGATCGCCATCGCGATCTCCAGCGACTGCTCATAATTCAACCGCGGGTCCACCGTTGAGCGATACGCACGCTCCAGGTCACGCTCGGTCAGTTCGCGCGCACCACCGGTGCATTCGGTCACGTCCTCGCCGGTCAGCTCCAGGTGCACGCCACCCAGGCGCGTGCCCGCGGCCGCATGCAGATCAAACGACATCTCCACTTCGCCACGCACGTTGTCGAAGCGACGCGTCTTGAAGCCATTGGCAGTGCTTTCGGTGTTGCCATGCATCGCATCGCACACCCACAGCACGCGGCGGCCATCACGCTTGACGGCATCCAGCAGCGGCGGCAGCTTCTCGGCGATCTGCGCCGCACCCATGCGATGGATGAAGCTCAGTCGACCCGGTTCGTCGTGCGGGTTGAGCACATCGATCAGGCGCAGCAGCTGGTCCGGCGTCACCGACGGGCCGACCTTGATCGCAATCGGATTGCGCACGCCACGCAGGTATTCCACGTGCGCGCCATCGAGCGCAGCCGTGCGCATGCCGATCCACGGGTAATGCGTGCTCAGGTTCAACCAGCCCTGCTGGCGCGGCACCTGGCGGGTCAGCGCCTGCTCGTAGGGCAGCAGCAGCGCTTCATGCGAGGTGTAGAAGTCGATGCGGTTGAGGTTGTGCACGCGGGCCCCGGCCAGGGTCTCCATGAAGTGCACCGCATCGCCGATCGAGGCCACCATCTTCTGGTACTCGGCCGCCAGCGGCGAGTGGCTTACCCACTCCAGGTTCCAGTATTCGGGGTGGTGCAGGTCAGCGAAACCACCGTCGATCAGCGCACGCACGAAGTTCATCGTCATCGCCGAATGCGCGTGGGCCTGCAGCATCCGCTTCGGGTCCGGCAGACGCGCTGCTTCAGTGAAAGCGGGGGCGTTGATCACATCGCCGCGGTAGCTCGGCAGGGTCACGCCGTCGCGGGTCTCGGTATCGGCCGAACGCGGCTTGGCGTACTGGCCGGCAAAGCGGCCAACGCGGATCACCGGCTGGCGCAGGCCGTGCACCAGCACCAGGCTCATCTGCAGCAGGACCTTCAGCCGGTTGGAGATGGTGCCCGATTCGCAGTCGCTGAAGTTCTCGGCGCAGTCGCCGCCCTGCAGCAGGAAGCGCTTGCCTTCCTGGGCCTCGGCCAGCTGCTGCTTCAGCGCCAGGATCTCCCATGAGGTGACCAGCGGTGGCAGCCGCTTAAGCTCGTGCAGGGCCGCCTCCAGGGCTACCGGGTCGGGATAGGTCGGCATCTGCAGCGCGGTCTTGCCCCGCCAGCTCTCCGGCGACCAGGCAGCGGCGGTCGCGGCGGGATCGGGCACAGGCGGAACGGCGGACAGGCTCATTGCAGACTTCCGGGATGGGGGGCGGTCATGGTCGCAGAGCCGGCCGCTGACGCAAAGGGCCGGTCCGGCCTACCGGCTCGCCTGAACGGCAGAGAAAGGCCGACGCCAGCGGCCAGATCCTGCATGGTCAGCCGCCCGGGACAGGCGCATGATTTGTTACGGAGTAACACTTCAATGTCATGGACCGGCCCCTTCCACATCCAGCCGCCACCTCTCCCACCATGAAGCCCTCGCCCCTCGCTACCGGCATCACCTTCGCCCTGGCTCTGGCCAGCCTGCCCGCCTTCGCCTCGGCAGCCGACGCCCCCGCTTCGTCCGTCAAGGATCTGGATGCGGTCACCGTCCACGCCCAGCTCGACCAGGCCCGCAACACGCTGTCGCCGGACATCGGCAGCAGCCAGTACCAGATCACCGCCGAGGACATCCAGAAGCAGCCGCTGGGTGCCTCCGCGCCACTCAGCCAGGTACTGCTGCAGGCCCCTGGCATGGTCCAGGACTCCTATGGCGGCGTGCATGTGCGTGGCGACCACGCCAACCTGCAGTACCGCATCAACGGCGTGCTGCTGCCCGAATCGATCTCCGGCTTCGGCCAGACCCTGGACGCGCGCACCATCAAGAGCATCCGCCTGATGGACGGCGCACTGCCGGCGCAGTTCGGCGAGCGCACCGCAGCGGTGGTCGACATCACCACCCGCAACGGTGCCGGGCTGGGCAATGGCGGCAGCGCGGGGCTGACCACCGGCTCGTTCGGCAAGATCAATCCGAACGCCTCGTGGTGGGGCAGCCAGGGGCGCTGGAGCTGGTTCCTGACCGGCAATTACGACCAGAACGAGGTCGGCCTGGAGAACCCCACCAACTCACGCAAGCCGCTGCACGACGACACCCACCAGGGCAAGGCCTTCGCCGACCTGACCTACCTGGTCAATGACAACACCCGCCTGAGCGTGTTCGCCGGTTTCGCCAACAACCGCTTCCAGATCCCGGTCAACCCCGGGCAGACCCCACAGTTCGGTTATCTGGACACCACCACCTTCGACTCCAGCCAGCTGGATGAGACCCAGCGCGAGACCACCCGCTTCGGCATGCTGGTGCTGCAGGGCACGCTGGGCGGCACCGCGTACCAGCTATCGGCCGGACAGCGCTACAGCGACGTGGCGTTCAACCCGGACGTGGTGGGCGACCTGGTGTTCAGTGGCGTCGCCTCGCAGGTCCAGCGCAGCAACCGCGCCAACACCCTGCAGGCCGACTTCTCAACGCCGTTGGGCAACGACCACACGCTGCGCTATGGCCTGTACGGCAATTACGAGAACGCGCGGGCCAGCAGCAACAGCTGGGTGTTCCCGGTTGATGACGGCGGCCAGCAGTCCGGCACGACACCGCTGTTGATCCCCGACCGCAGCGCGTTCCACGCCAGTACGCTGGCACTGTACGTACAGGACGAGTGGAAGATCGGCGACGACTGGACCGTGAACTACGGCCTGCGTGGCGACCGCTACAAGGCCTTCGGCCGCACCGAAGGCCAGCTCAGCCCGCGCGTGGGCGTGGTCTGGAATGCCAGCGACAGCACCACCGTGCACGCCGGCTATTCGCGCTACTTCACGCCACCGGCCAGCGAGTTGATTGCCAGCAGCGACATCGCGCTGTACGACGGCACCACCAACCAGCAGCCCAGCGGCGGCAACAACACGCCGCTGGCCGAGCGCAGCGACTACTACGACATCGGCGTCTCGCAGCAACTGGGCGAGCACCTGACCCTGGGCCTGGACGCGTATGACCGACGCGTCGCACGCCTGCAGGACGAAGGCCAGTTCGGCGCCGCCTACATCTACTCGACGTTCAACTATCGCCGTGGCCACATCCGTGGACTGGAGTTCAGTGCCGACTACAGCAACGGCCCGTTCAGCGCCTACTTCAACGCGGCGTACAACAAGGCCATCGGCACCCAGGTGATCACCAGCCAGTACAACCTCGATCCGGACGCGCTGGCCTATGTGGCCGACCACTGGATCCACCTCGACCACGACCAGAAACTGACCTCATCGGGTGGCTTCAGCTACGCCTTTGCCGGACACAACCGGATCGGTGCCAACTACGTGTTCGGCAGCGGCCTGCGTTCGGACATCGAGGGCGTACCCAACGGCGGCGAGCTGCCGTCGTACCTGCAGGTGAACCTCAGCGCCGGGCACGACTTCAATGCCGACAGCGGCCATCCGTTGCACGTCCAACTGGCCGTGATCAACGCACTGGATCGCAGCTACCAGCTGCGCGACGGTGGCGGTGTCGGCGTCTTCGCCCCGCAGTGGGGACCGCGCCGAGGTGCTTACCTGAGCCTGCAGCAGGACTTCTGAGGTAGTGCCGGCCGCTGGCCGGCATCCTCACGGTGTGCCGGCCAGCGGCCGGCACTACCCTTCGTCAACGATTGGGGTCAGAGCCCTTTGCGATGCCAAGGGACCCGACCCCGTTTCGCTTTCAGCGCTTGACCTTGCCCAGCGACACCACGAGCGCCCACAACGCCAGCAGCACGAACCACACGCCCGACCACATCGGCATGGTCAGGCCCAGGAAGGTCCAGTCGATGTTGCCGCAGTTGCCGGTACCGGTCAGTACCGTGCGGAATACTTCCAGCGGTCCCATGGTCTCGCTCAGGAACGCCAGCGGCGGGCCACAGGTGGAGCCCATTTCCGGCGGCAGCATCTGCACGTAGACGTGGCGCGCGGCGATGCCGGCACCCACTGCGGCGGCAATGAACGCCAGCACGCCATAGGTCGCGCGTCCCGGGCGGTTGGAGGGCCCGTGCAGCGCACCGATCAGGAACAGCAGGCCGAGCGCGGCAAAGGCCAGGCGCTGGAAGATGCACAGCGGACACGGCTCCAGGCCCATCTTCAACTGCAGGAAGATCGCGTAGCCAAGCAGGCCCGCGCAGATCAGGAAGCCCAGCAAGAACTGGGCGCGGAAGGGCCAGCGCAGTGGATTCATCGTCAACGCTCAAATGGATCAGGCGCCAAGCGTAACCGAGAGTGCGTGCCATTCGAACCGCCACAGGTGACGCCTGTCGGAACGGTGCGGGTCAGATCCCAGTGCGAATGCAAAGGGCTCTGGCCTGCGGTGCTGCCTGCCCGGGGTCAGGGCCCTTTCCTGCGGAAAGGGATCCGAGCCCTGGAAACGCAAAAGCCCGGCAGAGGCCGGGCTTTCGCTGTGTCGCGTTGGAGCGGTCCGATTACTCGGCCACTTCCTCGGCCACGACCGGACGGTCAACCAGCTCAACGTAGGCCATCGGCGCGTTGTCGCCGGCGCGGAAGCCGCACTTCAGCAGGCGCAGGTAGCCGCCCGGACGGTTCGCGTAGCGCGGGCCCAGGATGGTGAACAGGTTGCCCACGGCTTCGTTGTCGCGCAGGCGGGCGAAGGCCAGACGGCGGTTGGCGACGGAGTCGACCTTGGCCAGGGTGATCAGCGGCTCGGCAACGCGGCGCAGTTCCTTGGCCTTCGGCAGGGTGGTCTTGATCAGCTCGTGCTTGAACAGCGAGGCGGCCATGTTCTTGAACATCGCTTCGCGGTGGGCGCTGGTGCGGCTGAACTTACGGCCAGACTTCTGGTGACGCATGGTGATATTCCTTGGTTAATGATGTGGCTGTGTAGATCGTTGTCGCCATCCTGGCGTTGCTGCGCGGACTGCGGATGGTCCTGGCCGCCCGTCCTGGACGACCTGCCGCGCGAACCTGCGGTTCGTCATGGCATGGTGTGTTGCATTGAAGGCCCCACCGCGAACGGTGGAGCCTTCAGGCATTACCGATATCAGCCCAGCATGCCGTGGCTGGCGACACCGGCCGGCGGCCAGTTCTCCAGCTTCATGCCGAGCGACAGGCCGCGCTGAGCCAGCACTTCCTTGATCTCGGTGAGCGACTTCTTGCCCAGGTTCGGGGTCTTCAGCAGCTCCACTTCGGTCTTCTGGATCAGATCGCCGATGTAGTAGATGCTTTCAGCCTTCAGGCAGTTGGCCGAACGCACGGTCAGCTCCAGATCGTCGATCGGGCGCAGCAGCACCGGATCCACGCCGTTGTTTGCCGGCTTGGCCGCACCGCGGTCGCGGTGGGTGAAGTCACCGAACACCGACAGCTGGTCACTGAGGATGTCGGCGGCGGTGCGCACGGCTTCCTCGGCGTCGATGGTGCCGTTGGTCTCGATATCGATGACCAGCTTGTCCAGGTCGGTACGCTGTTCGACGCGGGCCGCTTCCACGGCATAGGCGACGCGGCGGACCGGCGAGAACGAGGCATCCAGGACCAGGCGGCCGATGGCACGGGTTTCTTCGTCCGGACGACGACGCGCGGCAGCCGGCTGGTAGCCGAAACCACGTTCGATCTTCAGACGCATGTTGATTGCCGTGTCCTTGGTCAGGTGGCAGATCACATGGTCGCCGTTCAGGATCTCCACATTGTGGTCGACCTTGATGTCGGCAGCGGTGACAACGCCCGGGCCCTGCTTGGACAGGGACAGGGTGGCGCTGTCGCCGGAGTGCATACGGATGGCCACGTCCTTGAGGTTCAGCAGGACTTCGAGCACGTCCTCCTGCAGACCTTCGACCGTGGTGTACTCATGCAACACGCCGTCGATTTCGACTTCCGTGATGGCGAAGCCCGGGATGGACGACAGCAGCACGCGACGCAGGGCATTACCCAGCGTATGCCCGTAACCCCGCTCCAAAGGTTCGATAACGACCTTTGCACGGGTGTCGGTAAGGCGTTCGATCTGCGGACCGCGAGGACGCAGAACCTGGTTGGCGGTAACCGTCATGTTGCGGGTTCTCCTAGTGAACCCCCGGCCGTCGCCGGGGGCTCTCCAATGTGAATTACTTCGAATACAGCTCGACGATCAGCGCTTCGTTGATGTCCGCAGGCAGATCCGAACGATCCGGAACAGCCTTGAAGATGCCGGTGAACTTGCCGGAATCCACTTCAACCCACGACGGGCTCAGGTCATGCTGGGCGGCGACGGTCAGGGCTTCCTGGACGCGCAGCTGCTTGGCAGCCTTTTCAGACAGAGCGATGGCGTCGCCAGCCTTGACCTGGTACGAAGCCAGGTTGACCGACTTGCCATTCACGGTGACGCCGCGGTGCGACACCAGCTGACGGGCAGCCGGACGGGTCACGGCGAAGCCCATGCGGTAGACGACGTTGTCCAGGCGGGTTTCCAGCAGCTGCAGCAGGTTCTCGCCGGTGTTGCCCTTCTTGGTCGAGGCCTTCTTGTAGTAGTTGCGGAACTGACGCTCCAGCAGGCCGTAGATACGCTTGACCTTCTGCTTTTCACGCAGCTGGGTGGCGTAGTCGGACAGCTTGCCCTTGCGGGCAGTGGCGCCGTGCTGGCCGGGCTTCTGCTCCAGCTTGCACTTCGAGTCCAGCGCACGCGCCGGGCTCTTCAGGGACAGGTCGGCGCCTTCGCGGCGGGCGAGCTTACAGGTAGGACCGATATAACGAGCCATTTCTTATCGCTCCCTTTAGACGCGACGCTTCTTCGGCGGACGGCACCCGTTGTGCGGGATAGGCGTCACGTCGATGATGTTGGTGATCTTGTAGCCGACGTTGTTCAACGAACGCACGGCCGACTCACGGCCCGGACCCGGGCCCTTGATGCGGACTTCCAGCGACTTCACGCCGTAGTCCAGCGCAGCACGACCGGCCTTTTCAGCGGCCACCTGGGCAGCGAACGGGGTCGACTTGCGCGAACCGCGGAAGCCAGCGCCACCGGAGGTCGCCCACGACAGAGCGTTGCCCTGGCGGTCGGTGATGGTGACGATGGTGTTGTTGAACGAAGCGTGGACGTGGGCAACGCCGTCGGTGACGACGCGCTTGATCTTCTTCTTGGTCTTAGCAGCGGGCTTAGCCATTTCTCAGTCCCTTACTTCTTGATCGCCTTGCGCGGACCCTTGCGGGTGCGGGCGTTGGTACGGGTGCGCTGGCCACGCAGCGGGAGGCCACGACGGTGACGCAGGCCGCGGTAGCAGCCCAGGTCCATCAGGCGCTTGATCGCGATGCCGATCTCACGGCGCAGATCGCCTTCCACGATGTACTTGCCGACTTCGGCGCGCAGGCGCTCGATTTCCGGCTCCGACAGATCGCGGATCTTGGTGGTCGAAGCAACGCCTGCGACTTCGCAGACCTTCTTCGAACGGGTACGGCCGATGCCGTAAATGCTTTGCAACCCGACCCAGACATGCTTCTGGGCTGGCAGGTTGACGCCTGCAATACGCGCCATGACGCGGTTCTCCAGCTGAGTGATGGCCGACAGCGCGCCTCGGGCACGCCAATCCGGCGGGATGGATCAAAAAAGTGAACTAGCGATACTAACAAGGTTCCGGTTTACATGGAAGCCCGTGAAACCATTGGTTTCATGAACCCGGCCTGGGGAGTGTGCCCAGGCTCCGGCGCCGGATGGGGTTGGACCTGGGGTTCCCCCCGGGGCCGCCCGCGCTACTCCAGCGCGGGACCACCTCATCACACCCCCACCCGGAACCGCTGCGGGGGCCGCCCTTCGTTTGTGTGGCCGGAGTCCGCGAAGCGGAGGGACCATCACGTCAGGAAGACGAAAGTATAACAGGCCAATCAGCCGCGGGCAAAACCGCCGCGGTTGCCGCCCTTCAGGTTGGCCTTCTTCAGCAGGCTCTCGTACTGGTGGGACATCAGGTGCGCCTGCACCTGGGCGATGAAGTCCATCACCACCACCACCACGATCAGCAGCGAAGTACCACCGAAGTAGAACGAGGCGTTCAGCTGCGTGCGCATCAGTTCCGGCAGCAGGCAGACGATCACCAGGTAGGCCGAGCCGGCTGCGGTCAGGCGGGTCAGCACGCCGTCGATGTAATCGGCGGTGGCCTTGCCCGGGCGGATGCCCGGAATCAGCGCGCCCGACTTCTTCAGGTTGTCGGCGGTTTCCTGCGAGTTGAACACCAGCGCGGTATAGAAGAACGCGAAACCGGTGATCAGCGCAGCGAACACGATCATGTGCAGCGGCTCGCCCGGGCCGAGGGCATTGGCGACCTTCTGCAGGACCTGGCCGAAGCTGCTCTGATTGGCAGCCTGGCCGGACCACATGGCCAGGGTGGCCGGGAACGCCAGCAGGCTCGAGGCGAAGATCGCCGGGATGACGCCGGCCATGTTGAGCTTCAGCGGCAGGAACGAGGTCTGGTTCATGTACGCGTTGCGACCGCCCTGGCGGCGCGCGTAGTTGACCGTGATCCGGCGCTGGCCACGTTCGACGAACACCACGAAGAAGGTGAAGGCGAGCACGACGATGGCGATCAGCAGCAGCTGGATGAACTGGATGTTGCCGTCGCGGTAGGCGTCGAAGGTGTGGATGATCGCACCCGGCAGGCCTGCGACGATACCGGCGAAGATGATCAGCGACACACCGTTGCCGATGCCGCGTTCGGTGACCTGCTCACCGACCCACATCAGGAACATGGTGCCGGCGGTCAGCGCGACCACGGCGGTGAGCACGAAGCCCATGCCCGGCGCGTACACGACCGGAGCGCCCGACGGCGAGACCTGGCCCTGCAGGGCCAGCGCGATCGAGCCGCCCTGCACCACTGCCAGCAGCACGGCGCCGATGCGCGAATACTGGGTGATCTTGCGGCGGCCGGACTCACCTTCCTTCTGCATCGCCTTCAGGGCGGGGAAGATGTGCACGGCCAGCTGCATCACGATCGATGCCGAGATGTACGGCATCACGTTCAGCGCGAAGATGCTGAAACGGTGCAGGGCGCCGCCCGAGAACATGTTGAACATGTCCACGATGCCGCCGCCCTGCTGTTGCATCATGGCAAGCATGGCATCGGGATTGACGCCCGGCACCGGCACGTAGCAGCCGATGCGATAGACGATCAAAGCCCCGACGACGAACAGCAAACGTTGGCGAAGTTCAGTGAACTTGCCCATTCCGCCCGCGAGGTTACCGATGCCAGCTTGCGCCATGATTTTCTTACTCCGTTACGCTGCCGCCGGCAGCTTCGATCGCGGCCTTGGCACCCGCCGTGGCAGCAATACCCTTCAGGGTGAACGCCTTGGTCACTTCGCCCTTGACGACGACCTTGGCCTTCTTGGCAGTGCTCGGGACCAGCTTGGCAGCACGCAGGGCGGCGAAGTCGATCTCACCGGCCGGCAGCTTGTCCAGCGCGTACAGCAGCACTTCAGCGGTGTCCTTGGCGATCGGCGAACGGAAGCCGATCTTCGGCAGACGACGCTGCATGGGGGTCTGGCCGCCTTCGAAGCCAGCCTTGATCTTGCCGCCACCCTTGCGGGCGAACGAACCCTTGTGGCCGCGGCCGGCAGTCTTGCCCAGGCCCGAGCCGATACCGCGACCGACGCGGGTACGCTCGGTGCGGGCGCCCGGTGCCGGGCTCAGTTCATTGAGACGCAGAGTCATGGTCGATTACTCCTCAACCTGGACGAGGTACTGAACCTTGTTGATCAGGCCGCGCACCTGCGGGCTGTCCTTCAGTTCACGCACATCGTTGAGCTTGTTCAGGCCCAGCGCACGCACCGACAGGCGGTGACGCGACTGGGTACCACGCAGGCCACGCACCAGGCGGACCTTGACAGTCTTGTTGGACTCATTAGCCATGGTTGAGTTCCTCCACCTTCTTGCCGCGCTTGGCCGCGATGCGAGCCGGCGACTGTGCAGCAGCCAGGCCCTTCACGGTGGCACGCACCAGGTTGATCGGGTTGCGCGAACCGGTGGCCTTGGCCAGCACGTTCTTCACGCCAACGGCTTCCAGCACGGCGCGCATGGCACCGCCGGCGATCACGCCGGTACCTTCCGAAGCCGGCTGCATGAACACGCGGGCTGCGCCGTGACCATCCTTGATGGTGTGCCACAGGGTGCCGTTGTTCAGGTCAACGCTGACCAGGTTCTTGCGGGCCTGTTCCATCGACTTCTGGATGGCAACCGGCACCTCGCGGGCCTTGCCATAGCCGAAACCGACCTTGCCTTCGCCGTCGCCGACGACGGTCAGGGCGGTGAAGGTGAACTGGCGGCCACCCTTGACGGTCTTGCTGACGCGGTTGACCGCGACCAGCTTTTCGATCATGCCGTCGTCGATCTTCTCTTCGCGGTTACGGTCGCGATCGCGACCCCGCTGCTGACGCTCTTCTGCCATGTTGATTCCTTGGTTGTTTGGGTATGTACGGCTCGAAGCCGCTTATGGTTGTGGCGTGACGCGGCGTTCCGGTGGGCCGCTGCAGAAGAGCGGCGCCGTCCAGCCTCACTCAGGCTGGCGAGCAGGTGGGCAGGAGGCCAATGGCCCCCTGCCTTTGTCCCTTAGAACTGCAGGCCGGCTTCGCGGGCGGCTTCTGCCAGGGCCTTGATGCGGCCGTGGTAGCGGTAGCCCGAACGATCGAAGGCAACCTTCTCGATGCCGGCGGCCTTGGCGCGCTCGGCAACGATGCGGCCAACCTTGGCAGCAGCATCGGCGTTCTTGCCGTTCTTCAGGCCTTCGATGACGTCGGCCTGGGTGGTGTTGGCAGCAGCCAGCACCTTGGAGCCGTCGGCGGTGAAGACCTGGGCGTACAGGTGCTGGCCGGTGCGCAGCACCGACAGGCGGGCGACGCCGAGCTCACGGATGTGGGCACGGGTCGACTTGGCGCGACGCAGGCGGGCGATGTTCTTGTTCATTTTGATTATTCCTTGAAAGCTGAAGGAAGAGCTTTTCCCTGAGAAGTCCGCACAGGGATGTGCGGGCTCTTGCGAGGGACTCGCGCTTATGCCTTCTTGGCTTCCTTACGGATGATGACTTCGTCGGAGTACTTCACGCCCTTGCCCTTGTACGGTTCCGGCTTGCGGAACGCACGGATCTTGGCGGCAACTTCACCGACGACCTGCTTGTCAGCGCCCTGGACCAGGATCTCGGTCTGGGTCGGGGTCGACAGCGTGATGCCTTCCGGCGCCACGAACACGACCGGGTGCGAGAAGCCCAGCGACAGGTTCAGGTCCTTGCCCTGCATGGCAGCGCGGTAACCCACGCCCACCAGCTCCAGCTTGCGCTCGAAGCCTTCGGACACGCCCTTGACCATGTTGGACAGGATCGCACGCACGGTACCGGTCAGTGCGACCAGGTCGGCGCTTTCGGTGCTCAGGGTGGCAACGCCGTTGTCGACGTTGATGGCAATACCGGCCGGCTTGGCCAGCGACAGGGTGCCCTTCGGGCCCTTGGCGGTGACGCTGTCCGACTGGACGTTCAGTTCAACCTTACCCAGGGTAATCGGCTTCTTGGCTACGCGGGACATAGTTCTACTCCTTTCGCCTTAGGCCACGAAGCACAGGACTTCGCCGCCGACGCCCAGCTGGCGCGCCTGCGCATCAGTCATGATGCCCTTGGAGGTGGAAATGATGGAGATACCCAGGCCGTTCATGACCTTCGGCAGCTCGCTCTTGCCGCGGTACTGGCGCAGGCCCGAACGCGAGAAGCGCTTCAGGGTCGCGATGACCGGCTTGCCTTCGAAATACTTCAGCACGATTTCCAGCTCGGACTTGTTGTTTTCCAGCTGGGTCACGCGCAGGTCGGCGATGTAACCCTCGTCCTTCAGGACCTGGGCGATCGCAACCTTGATCTTGGACGACGGGGCTTTCACCGTCTGCTTGCCCACCGCGGCCGCATTCTTGATGCGGACCAGCAGGTCGGCGATGGGATCAGTCATGCTCATATGAGTACCTTTGAGTGCACCGATATCCGCTTTCGCGAAAATCTGTTGTCTCCTGGAAACGGGCCAGGTCCCTTGATGCAGCGGGCCGGAAGCCCACTCCTACGACCCCGTTTGCGCAGGGCAAGACGCGGGAGTATACGCCAAAAGAGCCCGGCTTGCGCCGGGCTCCTCGGTTTTTTTGCGTCGGGAAAGCTGAATGCCTCCCCTGCCCGGTTCAGGAACCCCCGAAGGGGCTCCTGATCGCAGGGCCGGCTGGGGTTACCAGCTGGCCTTGCGCAGACCCGGCACGTCGCCACGCATGGTGGCTTCACGCAGCTTGTTACGGCCCAGGCCGAACTTGCTGTAGACGCCACGCGGACGACCCGACAGCTCGCAACGATTACGCTGGCGGCTCGGCGACGAATCGCGCGGCAGCTTGGCCAGCTTGGTTGCGGCCTCGATCTTCTCTTCGTAGGTCGCGTCCACGGAGGACACGATCTTCTTCAGAGCCGCACGCTTTTCAGCGTACTTCTTGGCCAGCTTTTCCCGCTTGATGTCGCGGTTGACCATGGAGGTCTTTGCCATTTCGGTTTCCTCGACAGATCAGTTACGGAACGGGAACTTGAACGCTGCCAGCAGCGCCTTCGCTTCCGCATCGGTCTTCGCAGTGGTGGTGATGGCGATATCCATGCCGCGGATCGCATCGACGGCGTCGAAGTCGATTTCCGGGAAGATGATCTGTTCCTTCACACCCATGTTGAAGTTGCCGCGGCCGTCGAAGGAACGGCCGGAAACACCACGGAAGTCGCGCACGCGCGGCAGCGAGATGTTGATCAGGCGGTCCAGGAACTCGTACATCTTGTGGCGACGCAGCGTGGTCTTGCAGCCGATCGGCCAACCATCACGGATCTTGAACGACGCGACCGAGATACGCGACTTGGTGACAACCGGCTTCTGGCCGGAAATCTTGGTCATGTCCGCGACGGCGTTTTCCAGGATCTTCTTGTTGGTGGCAGCCTCGCCGACACCCATGTTCAGGGTGACCTTGACGAGCTTCGGTACTTCCATCGGATTGGTGTAGCCGAACTGCTTCATCAGCGCCGGCACCACTTCTTCCTTGTAGATCTTTTCGAGACGGGAAGTCATCTTCACATTCCTCAGGCGTCGAGCGCCTCACCGCTGGAGCGGAACACACGCAGTTTGCGTCCATCCTCCAGCACCTTGAAGCCAACGCGTTCGCCCTTGCCCGAAGCCGGGTTCAGCACGTTCACGTTGGAGATATGGATCGAAGCTTCGCGCTCGACCACGCCGCCGGCAACACCTGCCTGCGGGTTCGGCTTGGTGTGGCGCTTGACGATGTTCACGTTGGCGACGACCACACGGTCGCCGTCGACGCGGACGACTTCGCCCTGCTTGCCCTTGTCCTTGCCAGCGTTGACGACAACCTGGTCGCCCTTCTTGATACGGTTAGCCATGATTATCTCCTGTCGCTCACAGCACTTCGGGAGCGAGCGAGACGATCTTCATGAACTTCTCCGAACGAAGTTCACGGGTCACCGGCCCGAAGATACGGGTACCGATCGGCTCCTGCTTGTTGTTCAGCAGGACGGCCGCGTTGCCGTCGAAGCGGATCAGCGAACCGTCGGCGCGACGCACACCCTTGCGGGTACGCACCACGACGGCGTCATACACTTCACCCTTCTTGACCTTGCCGCGCGGAATCGCATCCTTCACGGTGACCTTGATGATGTCGCCGATGCCGGCGTAACGGCGCTTGGAACCACCCAGCACCTTGAAGCACATCACCTGCTTGGCACCCGAATTGTCCGCGACGTCAAGGTAGCTCTGCATCTGGATCATGATTCAGACTCCTTATTCAGCCGCACGCGTGATGACTTCCACCACGCGCCAGTTCTTGGTCTTGGACATCGGAGCAATCTCGGTCACGCGGACGACATCGCCTTCCTTGCAGGCGTTGTCGGCATCGTGGGCGTGCAGCTTGGTCGAGCGCTTGATGTACTTGCCGTACAGCGCGTGCTTGACCTGACGCTCAACCAGGACGGTAACCGTCTTGTCCATCTTGTTGCTGACGACACGGCCTTCGACCGTGCGCAGCGTCTTCTTTTCAGTATTGTCGCTCATAGCGGCCATCCTTACTTCGTGCTGCCGAGCAGGGTCTTGACGCGAGCAATCTCGCGACGGACCCGGCGAATGTCGTGGGTCTTCGGCAGCTGGCCGGTGACCTGCTGCATACGGACAGAGAACTGTTCCTTACGCAGGTCGATCAGGTGGGCCTTGAGTTCGTCAGCCGACTTTTCACGGAGAGTTTTGATATCCATCAGCGCACCGTACGGGTCACGAAAGTGGTGGTGACCGAGAGCTTGGCGGCGGCCAGGCGGAACGCCTCGCGAGCCACTTCCTCGGAAACACCCTCGATTTCATAGATCATGCGGCCGGGCTGGATCTGGGCCACCCAGTATTCCACGTTACCCTTACCCGAACCCATTCGGACTTCGATGGGCTTCTTGGTGATGGGCTTGTCGGGGAACACGCGGATCCACATCTTGCCGCCGCGCTTGACGTAGCGGCTGATCGAGCGGCGGGCCGCTTCGATCTGGCGCGCGGTCAGCTGACCGTGTGCGGTTGCCTTCAGGCCGTATTCGCCGAAGCTGACAGCGTTGGCGCTCCAGCTCAGGCCATCGTTACGGCCCTTGTGTACCTTGCGGTACTTGGTTCGCTTGGGTTGCAACATTGTCGTTACCTCGCTTCACGGGCCGGGCGCTGACGGTCACCACGGTCGCCGCGATCGTGACGATCGTTGCGCGACGGGGTGTCGTCCTGCTTTTCCTGGCCAACCTGGGAGAAATCGAAGACCTCGCCCTTGTAGATCCAGACCTTGATGCCGATGATGCCGTAGGTCGTCTTGGCTTCAGCGAAGCCATAGTCGATGTCGGCACGCAGGGTGTGCAGCGGCACGCGGCCTTCGCGGTACCACTCCGAACGGGCGATTTCTGCACCGTTGAGGCGGCCACCGACGTTGACCTTGATGCCCAGGGCACCCAGGCGCATCGCGTTGCCGACCGAGCGCTTCATTGCACGGCGGAACATGATGCGACGCTCCAGCTGCTGGGCGATCGACTCGGCAACGAGCTGCGCGTCCAGTTCCGGCTTGCGCACTTCGGTGACGTTGATGTGCGCCGGGACGCCCATCATCTCGCTCACTTCCTTGCGCAGCTTCTCGATGTCCTCACCGCGCTTGCCGATCACCACGCCCGGACGGGCGGTGTGGATCGTCACGCGAGCGGTCTTGGCCGGACGCTCGATCAGGATCTTGCTGATGCCGGCCTGGGCCAGCTTCTTGCGCAGCATGTCGCGCACTTTCAGGTCGGCTGCCAGGTAACCGGCGAACTCGGCCTTGTTGGCGTACCACTTGGAGTTCCAGTCCTTGGAAATGCCGAGGCGGATACCAATCGGATGAACTTTATGACCCATGGTCTTTTCCTTATCCGCTTACTTGGCGGCGCCCACAACCACAGTGATGTGGCTGGTGCGCTTGAGGATGCGGGTACCGCGGCCTTTCGCCCGCGCCATGAAACGCTTCAGGGTCGGACCTTCATCAACCATGATGGTCTGAACCTTCAGCTCGTCGACGTCGGCGCCCTGGTTGTTCTCGGCATTGGCAATAGCCGACTCCACCACCTTCTTGATCAGGTGGGCAGCCTTCTTGTCCGAGAACTTCAGCAGGTTGACCGCACGTTCGGCCGGCAGACCGCGCACCTGGTCAGCGACCAGACGAGCCTTCTGCGGGGAGATGCGCGCAGTGCGCAGGATGGCTTTCGCTTCCATTGTCATCTCTCCTTACTTGCCCGACTTCTTGTCACCACCGTGACCCTTGAAGGTCCGGGTGATGGCAAATTCGCCGAGCTTGTGGCCGACCATGTTCTCGTTGACGAGAACCGGGATGTGGTTCTTGCCGTTATGCACGGCAATGGTGATGCCTACCATGTCAGGCAGGATCATCGAACGGCGCGACCAGGTCTTGATCGGCTTCTTGCTGCCCGCAGCGGCCTCCACCTTCTTGACGAGGTGGTGATCGACGAACGGGCCCTTCTTGAGTGAACGTGCCATGGTCGATTAGCCCCTACGATCGCGGACGATGAACTGCTGAGTGCGCTTGTTATGGCGCGTCTTGTAACCCTTGGTCGGGACACCCCACGGGGTGACCGGATGCGGGTTACCCTGGCCGGCCTTGGCCTCACCACCACCGTGCGGGTGGTCAACCGGGTTCATGGCAGCACCACGAACGGTCGGGCGGACGCCGCGCCAACGCTTGGCACCGGCCTTGCCCAGCTTTTCCAGGCTGTGCTCGTCGTTGCCGACTTCACCGATGGTGGCGCAGCACTCGACCGGAACCTTACGCATTTCACCCGAGCGCAGGCGCAGGGTGGCGTAGATGCCTTCGCGAGCCACCAGCTGCACGGCCGCACCAGCGGCGCGAGCGATCTGAGCGCCCTTGCCCGGCTTCAGTTCGATGCAGTGGATGGTGGTGCCGACCGGGATGTTGCGCAGCGGCAGGGTGTTGCCGGCCTTGATCGGGGCATCCGAACCAGCGATCACCTGATCACCGGCCTTCAGGCCCTTCGGGGCGATGATGTAGCGACGCTCACCGTCGACGTAGCACAGCAGGGCGATGTGGGCGGTGCGGTTCGGATCGTATTCGATGCGTTCCACGCGCGCCGGGATGCCCAGCTTGTTGCGCTTGAAGTCGATGATGCGGTAGTGCTGCTTGGCACCACCACCGACGTGACGCACGGTGATGCGGCCATGGTGGTTACGACCACCCGAGCGGCTCTGCGACTCGACCAGGGCAGCGTGCGGAGCACCCTTGTGCAGGTCGGGAGTGACCACGCGCACGGCCGAACGGCGGCCGGGGGAAGTGGGCTTGAATTTCATCAATGGCATGGGATGTACCTCAGGCCTTGGCCGTTACATCGATCGACTGGCCATCGGCCAGGCGAACGTACGCCTTGCGCCAATCGCCGCGGCGGCCAGCACGGTTACGGAAGGACTTGTTCTTGCCCTTGACGTTGACCACGTTGACAGCTTCGACCTTGACGTCGAACAGCTGCTCAACCGCGGCCTTTACATCGGCCTTGGTGGCTTCGTTCGAAACTTCGAAGACATACTGGTTGGAGAGTTCCTGCAGGCGCGCGGTCTTTTCGGAGACACGCGGGGCACGCAGCACGCTGAAGATTTTTTCGTTGCTGTTCATGCCAGCCACTCCTCGACCTTCTTGACCGCGTCAGCGGTGATGACGACCGTGTCGGCACCCACCAGCGAGACCGGATCCAGGCCCTGGACGTCACGCACCTGCACGTACGGCAGATTGCGGGCGGACAGGTACAGGTGCTCGGACGCTTCTTCGGTGACGATCAGCGGGCGCTTGCCCACCTCCAGGCCGGCCAGCTTGGCGACCAGACCCTTCGTGTTGGTCACTTCGACGTCGAAGGACTCCACGATGGTCAGACGGCCCTGACGGTTCAGCTCGGACAGGATCGCGCACATGGCGGCACGGTACTGCTTACGATTGACCTTCTGCTCGAAGCTGCGCGGCTTGGCCGCGAAGGTGACACCGCCGCCGACGAAGATCGGCGCCGTCAGTGCGCCATGACGCGCGCCGCCGCCCTTCTGCTTCTTCGACTTCTTGGTGGTACCAGCCACTTCGGAGCGAGTCTTCTGTGCCTTGGTGCCGGCGCGACCGGCGTTGCGGTAAGCAACGACGACCTGGTGGACCAGATCTTCGCTGAAATCGCGACCGAACACGGCTTCGGAGACCGAGACCTTGTTGTTGCTACCCGTGATAACGAGTTCCATCGTCATCTCTCCTTATGCCTTGCTCGCCGGACGGACGATCACATCGCCACCCGCCGCGCCCGGAACGGCGCCGCGAACGGCGATCAGACCGCGCTCGACGTCGACCTTGACCACTTCCAGGTTCTGGGTGCTCTGCTGCACCGCGCCCATGTGGCCCGACATCTTCTTGCCCGGGAAAACGCGACCCGGGGTCTGGCGCTGACCCAGCGAACCCGGCGCGCGATGCGACAGCGAGTTACCGTGGGTTGCATCGCCCATACGGAAGTTGTGGCGCTTGATGGTGCCCTGGAAGCCCTTACCCTTGGTGACACCCTGGACGTCGACGATCTGGCCGACTTCGAAGATGTCCGCCTTGACTTCGCCGCCAACGGCGAAATCGCCGAGCTGCGCGTCTTCAACGCGGAATTCCCACAGGCCACGACCCGCTTCCACCTTCGCCTTGGCGAAGTGGCCGGCTTCCGGCTTGTTGACCAGGGCAGCGCGACGCGCGCCGACGGTCACCTGCACGGCGCTGTAGCCGTCGGTTTCGACGGTCTTGATCTGCGCGATGCGGTTCGGGGTTGCTTCGATCAGGGTCACCGGGATGGAGCGGCCATCTTCAGTGAACACGCGGCTCATGCCGGCCTTGCGGCCCACGAAGCCCAACGAATACTTCTTCGTCATGGTCGTAGTCCTCAGGTCAACTTGATCTGAACGTCGACGCCGGCAGCCAGTTCGAGCTTCATCAGCGCGTCCACGGTCTTGTCATTCGGGTCAACGATATCGAGCACGCGCTTGTGCGTGCGGGTCTCGTACTGGTCACGCGCGTCCTTGTCGACGTGCGGGGAGACGAGAACGGTGTAGCGCTCGATCTTGGTCGGCAGCGGGATCGGGCCACGCACTTGCGCGCCGGTCCGCTTTGCCGTTTCAACGATCTCGCTGGCCGAACGGTCGATCAGACGATGATCGAACGCTTTCAGCCGGATCCGGATCTTTTGGTCCGCCATGGCGGTAGGTTCCTTCGTTAAAAGAGCGACAGACAAAGCCTCTGGGTTGCTTTGCCCCATGAAATTCCTGAATACGGACGGCCCACACTCCTGCAGGCCGACAAGGTCACTCCATAGACCTCAAAAACGTAGGCAGACCAGTTTCCCGGCCTGCCCAGACGTAGAAGCATAATGGCACACAAGGCAGCTGTCAACAGTCGCCTGTTGACGCCGCCTGAATGGCATTGACCCTTCCTGGTCCGGGGAACACAAGGCACATCCTGTGCCTGCTTTCCCATTTGATACGCCCCGATGCCCTACCCAGGCAACATCGGGGCGCAGATACTACCAGATTACTCGATGATCTTCGAGACCACGCCGGCGCCGACGGTGCGGCCGCCTTCGCGGATGGCGAAGCGCAGGCCTTCGTCCATCGCCACCGGGTTGATCAGGGTGACGACCATCTTGACGTTGTCACCCGGCATCACCATTTC